>DATELK010000222.1:0-1281 GCA_035276685.1 Pyrinomonadaceae bacterium
CAGGTTCAGATAAAAGCTCTCCGGCCCACCCTGAGCGTTAATGATAGTCGCCTCCAACCCCAGCCTCAGATTAGGATTCGCTGCCAATGCGGCTGCCAGCCTTCTCTGTGCCTCGGCATCCAGCCCGAACATGTAATCTGCTGTGCCCTGTCCATTACCTAACAGAGTCAGCGTCTGCGACTGGATAAGCTGTGCCGTGAAGACTGCATTGCCATTCTGGTCATAAGCAGTTAAGACCATGCCTGTCACTGTCACAGGGTCTGAGCCTGCGCCGCCGCTCGGCTCGTTGATGTTAAAGCCAATCAGCACGTTGGAGTTGGTGGCCGATAGTCCAAGCTCGCTTGCCAGCACAGTATTATTGGTGCCGCCTCTGGTGGCGTCTCCGAAAATCTGGTCGCCGCTTCCAGTCCAGCGGACACCGCCTGATTCTGTAGAAGAGCTACCGGGTGACTGGATAGAGAGGACAGTTCGGATGCCTACTCCATCGGGCCTAAGTTCGTTAGAGCCGACGAAGACGATGCCGTCGGCGTAGGCGTTGCCCGTCGAGAGGCTCAGAAACACGAGCGCTCCTGCCATCAGCGCGAATGTCGATAAGATTCTTTTCACTACCTGACTCTCCCTTGCGAGACCAAATTAGCGGTTTTTTGAGTCTTCCGCACTTCTCTTAACCCTGCCTTATTTATAGAGCTAAGCCGGGTCGTTTTCCAAGAAAAGTTAGTCCAGCTTGCTTCCGCCCTCTATTTTCCTGTCCTTGAACTGCTGGTAAAGCTCCGTCTGGCGATTGGCGAGAGAGACGCTGCGGCCCGCTATAAAAAGGTGTCGTATGTGCGTGCGCGCTTCCAGCATGTCGCCGTCCGTGACGACCAGATTGGCGAGCTTGCCCGGCTCAATAGAGCCCAGCCGGTCTGACGCGCCCATTATCTGCGCCGGGTAGAGCGTGACGGCCTTTAAGGCTTCTTCGCGCGGGAGGCCGAAGGCCGCTGCCATCCCCGCGTGATAGGGAAGGTCGCGCACCTGCGCGCCGGTGTCGCCCGTCGAGATGGCGAAGCGCACGCCCGCCTCGTGAAGCCTTGCCGCGTTCGCGTAGAGCTGGTCGTAGTAATCGTCCTCGCGGTTAGGCAAGTCGAGCACGCCCGTCAAAATCACGGAGACGTTTCGCTCGCGCAGGAACGAGGCAATCTTCCAGGCGTCGTTGCCGCCCAAGATGATTGGCCGCTGAAAGCGCATCTCTTCGGCAAAGCGTATGGCCGCGCGAATCTCGACTTCGCGGTCTGCGCGCAT
>DATELK010000223.1:0-11207 GCA_035276685.1 Pyrinomonadaceae bacterium
CCCGCTACCGCAGGCGGTACTGACCTTTGACATCCGTTTCGTACTTGGGAGCATCAAAGCGTGCGCCCACCCGTTTCCCCTCACAAAAATTCGGGAGTATCAAAAGCGCTCTTCGTGCTATGATGCGCCTCCCCTGAAAAAGAGTTTGTTGGAGGTATTAATGTTTCGACCAAAGTTTTATCCGGGCCTTATACATTTCTTCGGATTATTCGCACTCCTAATCGCTTCTCCCCTTGCTCTATACGCTCAGACAACAGAGACCCCACAAGCCCCGCCCGACCTGACGCGGCCCACGGTTCTCTCGCGCCCCGCATCAGGCATCGCCGCGCCTTCTCTTGACGAATCCGCCATCCCGTCCGTAGGGATGACGGGCATACTCGTTGAGACGCTCGAAGGCCAGATGGTGATGGAGCAGCTTGGCAATCTTGCTTTCAATCCTGCTTCGGCCGTGAAGCTTGCGACGGCGCTCGCCGCGCTTCGCACCTTCGGCCCGGAGCATCGCTTTACGACGGCCGTCTGGACTACGGGGACGATTGATAAAGCCACGGGCACCGTCAACGGCGACCTGATTATCTCCGGCCGCGACCCTTCGTTTCACTACGAGCACGCCGTCATGATTGCGCGCGAGCTGAACCGCATGGGGATTCGCACGGTGACCGGAGACCTGATTGTCGCGCCGCGCTTCACCATGAACTTCAACCTCTCGGCGCAGCGCTCGGGCGACTCCTTCTACGACACGCTGGACGCGACGCGAAGACCTGCCGCAGCCTCTCGCGCATGGATGGACGAGCGCACGGCCTTGAGGGACACTGCGAGCCTTCAGAGCGTGCCGAGCGTGGCAGTCATGGGAGCGGTCTACGTTGACGCCGTGCCTAAGGGAGCCAAGCCCATCATGACGCACAGCTCAAGCAAGCTGGTTGACGTGTTGAAGGTGCTGCTCTGCTACTCGAACAACTTCATGGCCGAGCGCATAGGCGACACTATGGGCGGCCCCGAAGGCGTGAGACGCGTGGCGATACGCGACGCGGGCGTCAATCCGGCGGAGATTTCGCTGGCGACAACGAGCGGGCTAGGCGTCAACCGCGTGACGCCGCGCGCCATGATGAAAATCTTCCGCGCTCTGAGAACAGAGCTTGCGAAGGCTAAGCTCTCGCCCTCGGACATCATGCCCGTGGCAGGCATAGACCCCGGGACACTTCAGAAGCGATACACCTCTTATCCTTCTCGCGGAAGCGTCATAGCCAAGACGGGAACCTTGATTAGAACCGACGGCGGCGTGAGCGCACTGGTGGGCCAGATGAAGACGGCGCGCGGCGAGACGTTACTGTTTGTCATCTTCAACCAGCGCGGCAGCTTCCTTCGCTTCCGCGAATCACAGGACATGCTCGTCACGCAGCTACAGAACCAGCGCGGCGGCCCCGCAGCCTTCGACTACAGGCCGCAAACCCTCTCCATGCGGCTCGCCGACACAGAGCAGTCAGCCATGACGGCCCTCTCTGACGAGTACGAGCCCGGAACCAGATAAAGAATTTAACAGGGATGGACAGGATGTACAGGATAAAAGAATAGAACTATTGCTTTCTTTTTATCCTGTACATCCTGTCCATCCCTGTTAGAATCGGGGGTTCCGAAAGCAAAAGTCCATCTTAAGGGCCACTAGAATTGTTGGAGACGGAGAAGCCATCCTCATTGCCAGCCGACCGCGAGGTCGAGCCCGCCAACTCATCAAAGATATTTCCGGCCCTCAGGCGTCCGCGCCGACTGGCGTCCGTCATCTCTCTGACGGGAGCTGGCTCCGCGCTCACGATGGCCGTCAGCACGCTCGTCAACATCACGGTCGCGCGCACGAGCGGCCCCACGGGATACGCGGTCTTCTTCACCTCGAACATGCTGGTCTACGTCGCGGCGATTCTCTTTTCGTGCGGGCTGCCGCTCGCGCTCTCCAAGCACGTGGCGAGCATGGAGGAGCAGGGGCGGCACGAAGAGCTGCGCCATTCCGCTGCGGCCGTACTGCTGCTCATCACGATTATCTCCGTCATCTGCGGCGCAGCCATGATTGTCGGCCTGCCCTTTATCGAAGGCTACCTGAACTTCACTATCAGCCGTGGCTTCGCCATAGCCTACGCGCCCATCCTGCTCTTTGCGATGCTCGCCGAGGGCGTACAGGGAATCTACTCCGGCCTGTTTCGTCCGCGCTCCGTCATAGCCATAGCCGTCTCAGGCCCGCTGGTGATGTTCATCTACATACTGCTGAGCATAACGGTCGTGCCTTTGCCCCTGTGGGGAGCAGTGGCGACCTCTTACATCTGCTCGGGGCTCGTGGCAATCTTCAAGGTGCTGTACGACAGGCTCGTGGGCTTTCCTTCTCTGAGGCGAATCAAGCCCGTGCTAAGAGACGTAGCGCCGTCCGCGACCTTCATGTTCTTCACAATCTTCTCGGCGTGGTCGGACAGGTGGGTCGCGGCAATGTACATGGCCCCGGAAGTGAGCGGCTCTTACTTCTCTGCCGTGGCAATCATACATGCGGTGCTGAGGATTCCTACGAACGTGGCGTACCTGCTGGTTCCGGCTTCGGCCAGAGTGGCGCTGCGCGGAGGCGAGCAGGCGAGGAATTTCAACCGGGCCATGATGTGGACTTACGCGCTCTTCTCAGCGATGGTCGTGGTCACGATAATGCTGGCCCCCACGATGATTGTGCATCTACTGTTCGGGCGCAAATTCTCTCTGGCCGCGCCCGCGCTCTTTTTCATGACGCCGAGCCTAGTCTGCTCTGCTATCAGCATCCCCATCATCTCTGCCGTCACAGGCTCGAATAGAAACAAGCTCATCATCTATCTTCTGGGACTGACGTTTTTGCCGCGCCTCTTCCTACTCATGTACTTCACCATACATTGGAGCTACGTCGGGATTGCCTTTGCGAAGGTCTCCACGGACGCGCTGCTGGCGCTGCTCTGCATACTGCTCTCGCGCGGCATAGGCATGAGCTTTCCCCTGAAGACGCTCGTGACGCCCTTCTTCACAGGGGTGCTGGCCTTCGCGTGCGGCCTGGGCGCGCTTCTGCTCGATGCGCCTAGACCTGCTGCGATAGCGCTCGCGCTTCTGGTCTTCACGCCCCTGCTCTTGAAGACGGTGCGCCGCGCACGCGCCTCTACCGATTGACTTCCGATTTTTGGACGGGCCGGTGAGTTTGAGTGAGCTGACGTAAGCCTTCCGCGCCGAGGACTATCAGCAGCAGCCAGAAGCCGAAGCGCATTCTGTAGAGGGCCGCGACGTTGGCTACGACTAGGCCGAGCGCGATTGCTCCCATCAGTACTATCAGCCAGAGCATCCAAGGGCGCAGGCTCCTGCGATGTCGCCAGAGCGCAAAGGCCGCGAGGATTTCTATCAGGTAGCTGAGAAGGGTCTCGAAGCCGCTGAACAGCCTGCCTTCAATTCCCACCTGCACGCCGCTCGTAAACCACATGTTCGGGAAAGGCGCGAAGAGACCTATCATCAGGGCTCTTGGAAGATAAAGCAGTATGTCCCAGAGGCTCTCGAACTCAACGTCCGTGTCTATGTTGGAGCCCGCGCTTTCGTATAGGAACAGGAACTTGTGACGCAGGAAGCCTATCCTCGCTGGCAATGGACTTCCCGGCGGCAAGATGCGCGGCGCACGCTGCGAGTTAGTAGTGGAAGCGTTCGTCTCGCTTCCGGCATTGCCTGCCGTCATTCCACGCTCGCCCGGATAGCTGTAGATGTTGAAAGCCTTTCCCACGGCCGGGGCCGCCAACATGAAAGCGCATAGCAGCACTGCACCGATAGAGTTCCCCAACAGGAACCTTCTTTCCCGAAACTGTCTGAAGACGAGAAAGGCCGCTCCTATCAGCGAGGCGCAGAGCATGACCTCCCACATCTGGCTCCGCACCAGCCAGACCAGCGCGCTCGCCACGCCTCCCAGAAGGCCCGCCAGCAACCCGCGCGGCCACGTGTAAGTCCTCCTTAACCAACTCGCAGAGACGAGTATGATTGTCAGAAACAGTATGAGGAAGAGCGGGTCTCTTAAGAGCTGCGTGGTGTGCAGCAGCAGAGAGGGCCAGAGCGCGGCCATCCCTGCCGCCACTATCCCCGCCGCGTGGTCAAAGACTTCTCTGCCGAGCCTGTAGACGAGCGTCAGGATTAGAAGGTAATAGAGCAGGTTGAGCGGCTCTGCGGCCAGTATGGTGAAGCCGAAGACGGGCGCGAAGATGGCGTAAGATATAGAGTAAAGCTTTATGTGAAGGCCTATCTCGAACTTCATCCACGCGGACAGCCCGCCCGTACGCAATTCTTCCACGAGTATCCTACAGGCCTTTAGATAGTCCTTGGAATCCGCCGCGAAAGAGATTCCTATGCCGTCTCTGTTCAGGTTGCCGGGCAGTAGCTCGTAGCGGCCCGCGACCGTCAGGAAGACCGCGAATGAAAGATGAAGAATCGCGGCGGCTATGAGAAGACGAGATAAGGGGAGGCGTGCTGCGCGCTCCAGCAAAGACGAAGGAAGATTCTGTTTGCGCATCAATCAACCGGCGGCAGTCCAATGAAATGTTGAACGCGGCAGAGTGTACGCACGAAGCCCGACAGAGCGCAAGGCAGGAGGAAGAAAACTAACAGGGATAGACAGGATGCACAGGATGAAAGACAAGGTGTTGCTTCTTCTTCATCCTGCTTATCCTGTCCATCCCTGCTAATTCTTCTTTCCTTAAATGAAACGCGCCCCGACGGCCTGAGTGTCGCCGGGGCGCTTTCCGTCCCGCGTGATGTCGCGGAGTGCGGCACCGCAACACACTGGGACGAGACCGAGACTGCTTTGGAGCATGGCCCGACAAAAAAGCGACCGCCTGCCTCGAAGGGAATTGCCGCATCACTGTCCTTAGCGCGGCAAGCGCTTTTTCTTATCGCTTTCGTGCGCGACCAATGGCGCGCTCCTGCAATCCTTGCGTGACGACGGGCCAAAGAGACTCTGCGAAAGCAGAGACACAGAGACCCGTCCTGCACGCACTTCACTGCAACCCACGCGCCGATGCCTTCCCATCACACCCGTCCGGCCATAATCCTCAATGTTTCAGTAGCTGCCGCGAGGTTCTACCGTCATAAAGGCCGCGCTCCTCCTGGCTGCTCTTGCCCGCAAACTGTTTCTAATGGTGACGGGACTATGTAACGCGCGTGCGTTTCCAGAGGAGGCGCTTCCCTTCCTCTTCCCCTGTGAAATGGATTTCCTTTGCCTGTTACTGAAGGTTACGCAAGGCGTGCCGCGTGAGCATTCCATCGTGAAGCTTTTCCTTGAATTTCCTTGGAAAGCGTGGCGGCACGGGCTTTGCCATTGACTAGAGCAGTGCGGACAGGGCGTGAGCCATTCACCCCGGTGCAAGGCTTTATGGCCGGATGAACTCTATCTACGGGAGTCGTTAGATGAACAGCAAAGTGACTGTGCTGAATGAGAGGCGGCGGGCGGAGCGTGGCTTCAGCGCTCTGCAACTGCTGGTCGTGATAGCCATCATTGGCATTATCTCAGCCATGGCGACAATCAGCATCTCCAAAGCGCAACAGCAGCTACGGCGCGAGAATGCCATCAGGGAATTCAAGGGCTATCTTGAGAAGGCGCGCATTGACTCCATACGACGCCACGCGACCTCCACGACAGACCAGGCCACCGTCACCATCACCGGCGTCAACACCTACCAGGTGGCCCTGGACTTTAACTACGACGGCACAATGTCCAGCACGGAAGTACGCACCGTCACTATCCCTACGGGCAACTCGGTTCAGTTCAGCATGGGCTCAATCACTCTGCCCATGACTACTCGCTTTGACTGGCGCGGGCGCGCAACCGCCACGCAGTCGGGCGGGGCTTCCGTCACCCCCCTCTTCACCATGGTCAACACCATGGGCGACACCTCTTCCACGACGGTGCTTAACCTGACGAGCATGGGCGACGCTTCCGTGGGCACAGCCGCCAACGTGACCACGCCTACGCGCACAACGGTCGCCACAAACTCTAACGTCAAGTCCGAGACAAATACCAATTCGTCATACTAAAGGCTATTGAAGGATGGAGTCTGAGATGTTGAATCGGAGAGAACCTAACGCCGTAAGCAAAAGAGTCGCGGCCACAGACGAGCGCGGCTTCACGCTGCTTGAGACGGTCATCGCCTTCATGATTTTGATGATAGCCTCGCTCGGAGTCGTGTCTGTCTTCATGTACTCGGTCAACTACAACGCTGGCGGCAGCAACCGCCTTCAGGCCGTTGCCATAGCGCAGCAGCAGTTGGAGATTCTGCGCGCGGCCAAGTTCAACGCACCCGTCAGCGGCGTCTCCAAGACGGACGCGGTACTGGCGGCAGGCACCACCACGACGACCGTCACCGGAACAGACAATCGCCCTTACACAGTCACCACCGTCATCGACGACGACCCGAGCACCAGTACGGTGGACACGAACACGACTTCGACCATCAAGGGCATCACGATTACTGTCACGCCGACGAGGGGCGGGCCGACGTGGGCTGCCAACTCCACCCTCAGCGCCGTGACCATCATCACCCAGCGCACAAGGATGAACTAGCTTTAATCGTCAGGCCGGAGAGCTTAGAAAATGAGAGTTAAAAGTGAACGTATGAAAGAACGGGACGAGAGGCGCGAGGCCGGATTCTCAATCATAGAGCTGATGATAGCCATGGCGGTGACGCTCATAGTGATGACTGCCGCGACAACGCTTCTCGCCAGCTCGCTCAAGATTCGCGTCAGGGAGAACCAGAAATCGGACGCGCTGGCCGACGCGCAGCGAGCCTTGAACATTATGTCGCGCGACATAGCCAACGCGGGCTTCGGCCTGGACTACAACGGCATCGTCACGGCCGACTCCGGCCAGACCGCCATACGCATTCGAGCGAACGTGCTGAACGTCAACAGCAACGCCACGGACGGGCAGGACGAGGACGTGATGTACGTCTTTCAGAACAGCAACGCCATAGTGCGCTATGACCCTGTGGCCAGCCCTACGACCGTCTCTCTGGCCAGCCGCATCAACTCGCTTCAGCTTCAGTACTACGACTACTCCTACGACTCCTCAGGGACGCTCGTGACGAGCGGGCCGAACAACGCGCCGACCGTCAACACCGGGCGCGTGAGGATTACCGTCAGCGTCACTCTGGATGCCGTCGGCAACCAGCCTGCGGCTACTGTGCAGCTGACTTCGGACGTGACGCTGCGTAATGCGCCGTTCATGCTCGGCCGCTACTGATTGACGCGGCCTGCCACAAAACAATAAGCGCGAGGAATACTTGCTATGCAGAAATTTTCCAGCATGCCTACTGCCTACGAGACGCGGCCCGCTGAGCGCGGCGCGGCGCTTGTGACCTCTTTGCTGGTCTCCCTGCTGCTTCTGGCCGCCGGAGGCGCTCTTATACTGACGACATCGCTGTCGGCGACAAACGCCATAGACTCGACGGCCGAATCGCAAGCCTACTACGCGGCGGAAGCGGGGCTACAGCAGACTCTTAATATACTGCGGGGCAACGGCACGGCGAATCCCACGGGCACCATCACTCTGGATTTCCGCAAGGCCATTACGCTCGACAACAACTACTATTCGAACAGGCAGAACGACCCCTCGACGGTGCCTCGTCTCTCGCGCTGGCTCTCTTACACGGTCAACGGAACCTACACGAGCGACAGCTCTCGCGTCTCGCTCGGCACCAACACGAGCTTCGACGTTAAGCTCTACGACCCGGACAATACTCCGTCCACAGAGACGCCTTACCGCCTGCTCGCGGTAGTCACGGGCTACGGCCCGAAGGGAGCCAAGAAAGAGCTGCGTATGTTCGTCAACCGCATGGCTTACAACATCCCCGTGCCCGCTCCGATTGTCATCCGAGGCGCTGACGACGGGACTTCGAACATGACCTTCAATCTTGGCGACAGCAACGCCAGTACCTATTCGGGCGTCGACGCCTACGGCGCGCTGGCCCAGCGCCCGACCTGCATCGTCAGCTATCATGACCGCAACGTAGCGGCGGTCGCAGTCACGGACGGCCCCAATACGAGCACCAAGAAGCTCGGTATCATGGATTACAACTCAGCGACCGTGCCCTTCTCCGCCTCTACCTCGTCTCCTCTTATTGCGACTGCGCCCGGCCAGGGTAGTCACCCGGCCATCAACATCTCCGTGACATCGTTGTCCGAGACGCCGGACTTTCTGGTGTCGGCAGATGCGGCCCGCGCCTTCCTGAACAAGATGGAGCTGATAGCCAAGATGGAAGACCGCTATTACACCTCCCTTTCCGGCTACGCGGGAAGCCTTACGCCTTACGAGCCGAAGTTCACCTTCGTTGACGGCAACGTCAATCTGGACGGAGGCGCTGGCCTGCTGATTGTCACGGGCAATCTGACTTTGAACGGAGGCGTTGACTTCAAAGGGCTCATCCTGGTGCTCGGGAACGGCAGGGTGACGAAGAGCGGCGGCGGCGGCTCTGACGAGTTCGGCTCCTTCATGGTGGCGAAGTTTGCGCGCACCTGGCCTTCATCCGAAAACGGTCAGGCTCATCCTTTCCTTGCTCCCTACTTCGACGTTTCCGGCGCTGGCAACTCCAGCATTCAGTCGCACTCGAAAGTAGAAGACGAAGCCAAGGAGACCACCGGCCGCGTCGTCACGGGCATAGCCGAGAGATAGCGGGCTTTCCGGTAAGGAAGAATTAACAGGGATAGACAGGATGAGCAGGATAAAAGAGGAAGCATTTCTTCTTTATCCTGCTCATCCTCTCTATCCCTGTTAATTTATTTCTTGTAATTGTCCCATTGTGTAAAGTGCTTGACACCTGAGCGCGCGTCTGGCTACCATCCGGCTCGTTTCTGGCTTACGCTCTACCGTAAACATGTGCACCTTCCCACAACTACTTCTCCCGCGCCTGACGCGCGCTGATTCGTGATGCCGGATATTCTGCTCGTAGAAGACAAGGAAAGCCTGAGACGCGTGCTACGCATGACGCTGGAGGCGGCGGGCTACACCGTCACCGAAGCCGAAGACGCGCGGGCCGCGGCCTCCGAGATTTCGCGCACGCCTCACAGGATTGTGCTCACGGACTTACGCATGCCGCACGGCTCCGGCCTCGACGTGCTGCGCGCAGCCAGAAGCGCCGACCCTGACGTGCCCGTCATAGTCATGACCGCCTACGGCTCCATAGACGAAGCCGTGCAGGCCATGAAGGACGGCGCGCAGGACTTTTTACAGAAGCCCGTAGACTCGAACCACCTGCTCATATTGGTCGAGCGTGCGCTTGAACAGTCGCGTCTCAGGACTGAGAACATATTGCTCAGGGACGAGTGGTCCAAGCGCTACGGCTTCCCGCGCATCATAGGCGAGTCCGAGGCAATCAAGCGCGCCGTGACGGAGACCCAGCGAGTGGCCCAGACGGAAGCCAACGTCCTTCTCCTTGGTGAATCGGGCACGGGCAAAGAGCTTTTCGCGCGAGCGGTTCATCATCTCTCCACGCGGCGCGACAAGCCGTTTGTCGCCATCAACTGCGCCGCCATTCCCGAGACGCTGATAGAGAACGAGCTTTTCGGCCACGAGCGCGGAGCCTTCACGGGCGCGGGCGAGCGCCGTCAGGGCAAGTTCGAGCTTGCTTCGGGCGGCACGGTCTTTCTGGACGAGATAGGCGAGTTGCCGCTCAGCGTGCAGGGAAAACTCCTGCGCGCCATAGAAGAGAAGACAGTCGACCGCATAGGCGGCCGCAGCCCAATCCCTGTTGACGTTCGCGTGGTGGCGGCCACGAACCGAGACCTTCGCTCTGCGGCCGAGGTGGGAGAGTTCCGCCGCGACCTCTTCTTCCGGCTGGCGGTCTTCCCGGTGGAGATTCCGCCGCTTCGCGAGCGAGGCGACGACATAGAGCTTCTGGCCCGCCACTTCGCCGCGCAGCTCGGGCGCGAGACGCGCGGGCGTGCCGCCACTCTTAGCGACGAAAGCCTTCGCGCCCTACGCGCGCACGGCTGGCCGGGGAACGTGCGCGAGCTTGAGAACGCCATAGAGCGGGCCTGCATACTGGCGGACTCGACCACACTTGAGCCGCACGACCTCGGCTTGGGGCCTAGGGAGGCGGAAGCTTCCGGGGCTTGGAGCGCGCTCGACATGACGGGCACGCTCTCGGAGTCGGTGGAGCGGGCCGTGCGCTTCGTCGAGCGGCGAAAGATAAAAGAGGCGCTCTCTCAGGCCGAAGGCAACAAGACGCGCGCGGCCGAGGCTCTGGGCGTCAGCTACAAGACGCTTCTCACCAAAATCAAGGAATACGAGCTGTAATCTTTTCCGTCTGAGCTAGTACAGGTTAAGGCCTGAAGCCTTAAGGAAATTCTTAAAAATGTTGACACGGGCGGGCCGTTTGCTACATTATGCCCGCACGAATTTTGAATCCAACGCTTTTTTCTGGAAACTCCGCAGGATTGTCTATATTTCTGGGGGTAGGAATTCCAAAAAAATTGTCGGGCTCCCCAGAAAGAGTCCGCCAAATTCCCTATTTATGCTGGCTAGACGCCCTTTTATCGTGCGGCAGGGAAAACAATCACTTAGAACTCTAGAAATGGGGGAAATAAGAACCGTGAAAAAATTCTTCTCTACGATGGCTCTCGTCGCAGGAGCGCTCGTGTTTCTGAGCCTCTCGACGGGCAACGCCTACGCCGACGGCATCGTCTTCGTCGGCTCTAACGAACTTAGGCCCGATGGAGTAGGCATCCGAACTGTCCTCTCCATCCAGTCACCCGGTAGCTCTTCCACCGAATCAGGCGGTGTCCGCTGGACTGGCTCCGGCGACCAGATTTTCGGAGACGCCACCAGAGGCGGCACAAACAACACCGTCTTGGCAAGCGAGCTTGGACTGTCTGCCACCAACTCCAACGTGCTGATTGGCTTTAACATCAACGAGCCGTCTGGCGGCGCAGGTTCAGACCCAGTGACCGTCACTGGCATGGTGCTGACTGCTTATGACCAGAATGGCAATGCCGTTTTCACAGCACAATTAATTCAATCTCAGACTTTGACGCTTTTAGGCAACGGACAGGGCACGGCAGATTACATGTTCGGGCTGGATGCCGAGGCACAGAGAAGGCTGGCAGCCGCATTGGCAGCGAATCCTAATCTGAGGCTGGGGTTGGAGGCGACTATCATTAACGCTCAGGGTGGGCCGGAGAGCTTTTATCTGAACCTG
>DATELK010000224.1:0-24483 GCA_035276685.1 Pyrinomonadaceae bacterium
CCGCGGCTGCGCCTTCAAGGATGGAAGGGCGCGCTGGCGATTTCACGGCCGTTGAGATTGAGGACGCGGACTTGTGCCCGCGCTACGCGGGCCGTGTGGTGCGCGGAGTTCGCATTGCGCCGTCGCCCGACTGGCTCGTCAAGCGACTTGAGGTCATAGGCCAGCGCGCCATCAACAACGTGGCGGACATAACCAACTACGTCATGCACGAGATGGGACAGCCGCTTCACGCCTTTGACCTGATGAAGCTCGCGGGCCGTCGCATAGTGGTTCGACGCGCACGCGCAGGCGAGCGGCTCCGCACGCTGGACGGTGTAGACAGAGAGTTGACGACAGAGATGCTCGTCATAGCGGACGCCGAGCGCGCCGTGGCTATGGCCGGAATCATGGGCGGCGAAGAGACGGAGATTTCAAGCACGACGACGGATGTGCTGATTGAGAGCGCCTACTTCGACCCTTCTTCCGTCAGGCGCACGGCACGCGCTCTAGGTCTTCACACTGAAGCCTCCTACCGCTTCGAGCGCGGCACTGATTACGAGGGAGTCCTGCGGGCACAGGAGCGCGCCGTCTCTCTCATCTGCGATCTCGCGGGCGGCACCGCGAGCGAAGACGCCATAGACGTTTACCCGCGAAAGATGGAGCAGAGGCGCGCGACGCTTCGCCCTTCCAGAGTCGAGACGCTCACAGGATTAAGCGTAGAGACAGGCGAGATGCGGCGCATACTCTCCGCGCTAGGATTCACGGAGCAATCCCGGCCCGTCTCGTTTGAAGAGGAGCCTTCGCTCAGGGACGGCGTGCTTGAAGTCGTGTCTGCCGATATTACGGGCGCGCTCACGTTCACCGCCCCTACGTGGCGCGTGGACATAGAGCGCGAGGAAGACCTTGTGGAAGAGGTCGCGCGCCACACGGGCTATGAACAGATTGAGTCGTCTCTTCCGCCTAACTCTGGCGCGGGCGAGTACCAGCCGCGCGAGATAAAGAAGCGCGCTTTGCGACGCGCTCTGACGGCCTTCGGCTACGACGAGGCCATCAACTTCAGCTTCATAGACGGCTCGTTCATAGACCGCATAGACCCTCTTCCTAGATTCGCCGTCCTGATTGACGCGGAGGCGAAAGAGGAGCAGCGAGCCTTTGTCACGCTCACGAATCCAATCATCGAAGGCGTGACGCGCATGCGCCCGACGCTTCTGCCGGGCCTGCTGCAATCCGTCCGCCGCAACTTCAACTACGGCACGCGCGACGTGCGCCTCTTCGAGACGGGGATTGTCTTCGCGGCGCAGGCAGAGGAAGGCGCGCTGCCTTTTGAGAGGGAAGCGCTGGCGCTGATTGTCACCGGGCGCGCTGTCGAAGAGGGCCGCGCGGGCGACGCGCGCGAGCTTGATTTCTACGACCTCAAGGGAGCGATTGAATCGGCTGTTGACGCCATGAGGCTGCCCGCCCTTGAGTTTGCTCCCGTAAGCGCGCGGCACCTGCGCGAAGGCCAGTCGGCGGTGATAATGATTGACAAGCTGGAAATCGGCACCGCTGGAAGGCTGAGCGAAGAGATTGCGGCGGAGCTCAAGTTCCGCCAGCCCGTCTACGTCGCAGAGCTTGACCTGACCTCTCTGCTTGAGCTTAAAGAGACGCCTGCGCTTTACACGCCGCTCGCGCGCTTTCCTTCGGTCGTGCGCGACGTGTCGCTGCTCACGAGCCGCCGCGTCAGCCTCTCTCAGATGCTTGCGGCCATACGCGGCCTCGGGCTTGAGAGCTTACAGAGCGCTCAACTGGTTGACGTTTACGAGGGCGCGAACCTGCCCGAAGGCAAGCGCTCAATCACTCTGCGACTGGAATACCGCGCGGACGACAGAACGCTGCGCGACGAGGAAGCGGACGAGATGCACGCGAAGGTCGTCCATAAGCTCTCGGAAACCTTCGGTGCGGAACAAAGAAGCTAAAGGAAAATGCAGAAGGTAGAGTGCAGAATGCAGAAGTGAAGAACTATTCGAGCTTGAATAGCTTATTAATTCATCATTCTGCACTCTGCCTTCTGCATTGATTTTACTCTCTAGACTTTTCCTGCGCTTAGTCGCATAATCTTACGGCTCTTCTGATAGCCCCCCTGCTGTGTAAAGGAAAATGGCGATGGTCGGATTATCTGGACTGGAAAAATTCTCTCATCTCGAAGACAAAATTTACCGCACCATCGAGTTAACAAAATCGCTTCGTCAGGAAAAGGAAGCGCTGGAGCGCGAGATAGCCTCTGTGAGGCGTGAGCTTGGCACGCTCCTTAATGAGAAGGAGCGGCTTGAGACTCAGGTCGAGCGGCTGCTTTCCGAGCGCGACACGATTCGCATGAAGGTCGAAGCCATGCTCGATGCAATCGCCGCCCTCGACCCGGAAATGGTCGAGGCCATGCGTAAATAAAGAAGAGAACTACTGCTCTATGACTTTTAATAAAGGCAATATGGATCAGGCTTCGACTCCCACCATCAGAGTCGAGATTTATAACCAGACCTACAACATTCGCTCCGATGGAGACAGCGAGTACATCACTCAGCTGGCGGAGTTCGTTGACGGTCGCATGCGCGAAATCTCTTCCGGCACTCTCACGGTCGATTCGCTGAAGGTAGCCATCCTCGCCGCGCTTCACATAGCGGACGAGCTTCACCGGCTGAAGCGGCTGCACGAGCAGGCCGACTCGCAGCTGGCCTCCAGAAGCGCAGAGTGCGCAGAGATGCTCGACCGACTGCTCAAGGTTCGCAGCAACGTCGAGCAGCAACAGAACAGCTCCGCAGGCAACATAGCCTTCACTTAAAAGCTCCGTAGCCCCGACTACCTCTGCTTTAATCGCTTCAGGTACAGGTTGCCCGCGCCTATCGTGACGCCTTCCCGGTTCAGCTGCTGGAAGGTGACAAGCTCCCACCCTTCTGCACCCAAATCATTAAGCGCTTTCTCGGATGAACCGCGCGCTCCGGGCACGTAAACAATCCTGTATTCCCACTCCGCAGTCGGCGCAGGCCGCTGCCTTTGACCGCTCGCCGTCCAGCCTATCAAGCCTAAGACCAGCACCGCCGCGAGCATCAACCATGCTTTACGTTTCATCGTCTGCCTCCTCAACGAAGTCTGTCAGCTAAACACGAAGCCGAGCCGGGCCAGTTCCAGAACTATCCACTTTTCCAGGACTGCCTCCTATGCTAGTATCTTTCGTGGCAGAGGGAAACAATCTGCGGGGTTCGCCACCGAGTTAAGATAATTGAGCCTTATGCCGTCAATTAGGGAGACCGATGCCGCTCTTGGCCAGTGCAATCCTTCAAAGTTAAGGAATTGCCAGAGGCCACGGCTTAACAGAGGTCACCCACCTGTGAGAGCAGGTTCAATTACGGCTTCGGAGCGGCCACGGCGGATTTCCCTCTAGCCATCTCTTCGAGTGTGACAAGCGACTAATGACAAGTGACAAGAAAAGGAGCGGTTTTCTAAGTCTTGTCACCTGTGACTAGTGTTACTTGTCACACCTTTTTTTTAGATATGAAAGTCTTAATGATAGGCGACGTGGTGGCGAGGCCGGGGCGGCTGGCCGTGATGGAGCGCATAGAGGATTTGCGCGAGCAGCACGCTATTGATTTAGTCGTCATGAACGCGGAGAACGTGGCGGGCGGTTTTTCCATCACGCCTCGCCTCGCCGACGAGCTTTTCCACGCAGGCGTGGACGTGATGACCTCCGGCAATCACATCTACGACAAGCGCGAAGTCATCCCCTACATAGAAGAGCAGCCCAAGCTTCTGCGTCCCATGAACTACCCGCCGGGCTCTCCGGGCCGAGGACTCTGGACGGGCGAAGTCCGTGGCGTGCGCGTGGCCGTAGTCAATCTCATAGGACGAGTCTTTATGCCGCCTGCGGACGACCCGTTCCGCGCGGCTGACGAAGCTGTCAGCTTAATAGACCCGTCCATAAAGGTGCGGCTCGTGGACATGCACGGCGAGGCCACTTCAGAGAAGACCGCCATGGGCTGGTATCTGGACGGGCGCGTCTCTGCCGTCGTAGGCACGCACACGCACGTACAGACGGCTGACGAAAGAATCCTGACGAAAGGCACCGCCTACATCAGTGACATAGGCATGACGGGAAGCTACGCGGGCGTCATAGGCATGAACAAGGATGACGTGATAGCTCGCTTCACTTCGGCCATCAACCGCCGCGCGGAGCATTCTACGGGCGACGTGCGCATCTGCGCCGTCACCATTGACATAGACGAAGAGACGGGACGCGCCAGGGAAATCACACGCCTCTCTCTTCCGCATCAATCATAAGAACTGATTTCTTATGCCGGGCCGCTTCCTTCGGGGACTCTGCCTGCCGGAGGCTCTGTAAGGTGTATGGCGTCTTCTGCGGCCGCGCCTCTGAGCAGTTGGGTGTAGGCCGGGGGCAGCGAGCGCACGCGGCCCTGTCCGTCCGTGACGACGTGGCCCGTTTCGCCTTCGGCTATGACGACGCCGTCGGAGACTCTGACTATCTCGTAGCCGAAGCGCAAACTACGGCGTCTCAGCTCCGTTATTTGAGTGCGGACTATCAATTCGTCGTCGTAGTAGGCTGCGGCCTTATAGCGGCAGTAGCTTTCGGCCACGACCAGAAACGCGCGCTCGTTCTCTTCCATTTCGCGGTAAGAGAAGCCGCGCGCCCGACAGAACTCCGTGCGGCCAATCTCGAACCAGACCAGATAGTTCGCGTGATAGACCACGCCCATCTTGTCCGTCTCGGAATAGCGCACACGAAGAAGGGTCTCGTGCCACTGGTCGAACAATGAATCATCCACGTCCGGGGTCATCAGAAGGATTTCGCGCCTCCCCTTTTTACGTTCAGAGCTTGATGAAATTTCCGCCGATTAGGCGGACTATAAGAGCGAAAGGTAAGTGATGTCAAAGAATTTCAGCCTGCGGGCCGTTGCCCTTCTGGCCGTCGTCTCGATTCTGGCGGCGCTCGCGCCCACCTTGCGCACGAGCGCTCAGCAGGGCGCGGCTGCGGGAGTCGCGCCGACCAACGCCAAGAGCGCGGCGGTCGTAGCCGCCACCACGGAAGTCTTGAAAGAGACCTCGGAGATAAGAGAGCTTCCCATCCTGCGGCCCGTCAAGTCCGGCGCACAGTCGCGCGCGGAAATCGAGCGCATGATTATCAAGAACATGAACGAGGAGACGCGGCCCGAAGAGACTCGCGCCTCGGAGCTTGCCCTGAAGAAGCTCGGGCTCGTGCCTGAAGACTTCCAG
The DNA here is from genome assembly GCA_035276685.1 of Pyrinomonadaceae bacterium. Lineage (GTDB taxonomy): Bacteria > Acidobacteriota > Blastocatellia > Pyrinomonadales > Pyrinomonadaceae > JACVRN01. The sequence goes on from DATELK010000224.1 coordinate 5,239, forward strand.
TTTCGCGCCTTCATCGTGAAGCTTCTGACCGAGCAGGTCGCGGGCTACTACGACCCCAAGGCGCAGGAGTTTTATCTAGCCGACTGGATTGACCTCGACGGACAGAAGCCCGTCATGGCCCACGAGCTGACGCACGCCCTGCAAGACCAGCACTTCAACCTGCGCCGTTTCGAGAAGTGGCCGAAAGGCGACTCGGACGCGGAGATGGCCGCGCACGCCTTGATAGAAGGCGACGCCACGCTCGCCATGATTCGTTATGTCACACGCGATTTGAGACGCGCCGCTGCCTTCGCCAAATCCATCGGCACGGGCGACAGCTCTTCGGAGCAGATTGAGAAGGCCCCACGCGCCATACGCGAGTCGCTTCTTTTCCCGTACGAGCAGGGCTCGCAGTGGGTGACGAATCTTTTCAGGCGCGGCGGCTGGCCGCTGGTCTCAAAGGCCTACACGGAATTGCCGCAATCAACCGAGCAGATTCTTCACCCCGACAAATACTTCTCGCGCGAAGCGCCCGTGAAAATAGAGCTGTCGGACATTCATGATAGTTTGGGCGCGGGATGGAAGCGCATAGATTACGATGTCAACGGCGAGTGGGGCTGCTACCTGGTGCTGAACGAGTATCTGAAGGAGGGCGCGGCGCAGGCTGCTGCGGGCTGGGGCGGCGACCGCTTCGCGGTTTACGAAGAGCCCAAGAGCGGACAGGTCTTCATCACGCAGGCGACCCTGTGGGACACGGACTCGGACGCGCGCGAATTTTTTGAAGCCTACGAGCGCCGCACCGAAGCGCGCTACACAGGGGCCACCGTCGTAGAGTCAACGACAGATTCTATAAACACGCCCACACGCATGAAAGGCTGGCGCACGCCGCGCGACGGCCGCGTCTACATGGAGCTGCGCGGGCGCAGAGTCCTGATACTCGAAGGGCTGCCTGACAAAGCGGACGCTGCCGCCTTGTTGAAGAAAGTCTGGGGTTAAAATCCAGGTACGCAGCTTGAACGGAGGGGCTCAGGATAGGCTAAAGAGATTTAGCTTCATCCTGAGCCCCTTTGATTTCCTGCGCGTAGTAGCTTACTTCATCATTCTCACTAAAGCGCCGTCAGGTTTGGCCAGCTCTTTAAGCTCGGCGTAGGGTATTATGACTGTATGCGAGCCGTAGGCGTACGGCCCCACCTGATAGGGGTCGAAGGTAAACATCAGCCCCTTTTTCGTCAGATTCCAGCTCTGATAGTTTTCCGCCTTTGCCGTAGCGCCTTCGGCGAATACGTCCTGCGCCAGCCCCATGTTCTCGTCGCTGTCAGGCATCTTACGGCTCTGCAAATCTTTAGTCGCATAAGCCGAAATCGCTTCCAGGTATTTCGAGCCGGGCTTGAAAAGCTCAGAGAGCTTTATCTCCCGGCCGTTTTTCAGGTCATACGTGATGGTGAAGGAATTGTAGTTCGGATGCACGCCGCCCGTAAAATTGCCTTCCAGAAAACTGACGCTGATGAGGTCGTTATCCGCGTACTCGATGTTGTAGCCTATGTCTATGTAATTGTTCACGCCCTGTGGAAGCATCTTCAGGTCGGCGGCGCTCAGGCCTGTCATCTGTTTTCTGAACTCGGCGAGCTCCCTTGTAATGCGTGATTTGACGAGCTGATTAAAGCCCGCCGCGTTTGTGCCGCCGGTTAATTCCGGGTACTCGGCCGACAGCTCAAGCCTTTTGGCTTTCACGGCTTCGTTTATCTGCCTGTTGACTACCTTCGCGCTGTTAGCAAAGAAGAGCATCTGCTCGTAAGCAAAGAAGCTCTGGCCCTCTTTAGCGCCCGGTCTCTTCCATTCGCCTTCGAGGTATGCGCCCGCCTGATTGGGCCCGTCTTTCCACGCGCCTTTGAATTCACCCGTTTGCTTACCGGAAGAATCAAACTCCCCTATGGTAAAGTTCCCACCCGAGTCAATTACCCCTCGTAAGGAGAGCCTGTTGGCGCTGCCGGATTTGGCGTAAAAATAGCTGCCGCTTAGATTGCCGCCTTCGCGCCTCAAGGTCATCTCGAACCTGGCCTGCGCCACGATGCCCTTAAAACTCGTGTCGCCGTCGCCTTGCGCCTTTGCAGGGGCGGCACTGACCCAGAAGGCAAGCGTCAACAGCAGCAGCGTTAATGCAGAATGCGTATTGATTTTGTTTCTCAACTCTTGAATGTTCCTTATTTAGAAAGTTGGGGAGCTATGCCGAGACGATAGCAGATTCCTGCTTTTGCAGCTAACACTCCGCCTCATCTGAATCACGAGTCCCATTGTTTTGACTCGACATACTATGCTATGTTGTGGCCCAACAGGAGCTTTAATAATTCAAAAGACAGACGCGCCGCCGCAGGGCAAAGAGTCTTTTCGGAGAGTAGGCTATAGGCGTGGTCGTTCGCAGGTTACGGATGAAGTCTGAGTTCGGAGCGGCTTCCACCAGTTCGCACAGTCGTCTGCGCGAATTGAAGGAAGAGCTTGAGCAATTGGAGTCCAAGCTCAGGAGGGGCGGCGGCCCCGACAAGATTGAGCGGCAGCACCAGCAGGGAAAGCTCACGGCGCGAGAGCGCATAGAGCTTCTTCTGGATAAAGATTCCTACTCGCAGGAAATAGGCCTGCTCGTAGCCTACGACGAGTACAAGGGGCAGGCTCCTGCGGCTGGCGTCGTCACTACGCTGGGACGCGTCGGCGGCCGTGAAGTCGTCGTCGTCGCCAACGACGCGACCGTCAAAGCGGGCTCGTGGTGGCCCGAGACGATAAAGAAAATTCTGAGGGCGCAGGAGATTGCCATGCGCTCGCACGTCCCCATCATCTACCTTGTAGATTCCGCGGGCGTGAATCTTCCATATCAGGGCGGTGTCTTTCCGGGTCAATACGGCGCGGCGCGCATCTTCTATTACAACTCCATTATGCGTCGCTACCTGAAGGTGCCGCAGATTGCAGCCGTCATGGGGCCATGCATAGCCGGTGGAGCATACCTTCCTGCGCTCTCTGACATCATCATCATGGTCGAGGGCACTTCGTTCATGGGCTTGGGCGGGGCGAATCTGGTCAAGGGAGCTACGGGGCAGACCATTGATAACGAGACTTTGGGTGGGGCGCGCACGCACAACGCCGTCTCAGGCGTCGCGCATTACCGTATCGAAACGGACGAGCTTTGCTTGGCAAAGATAAGGGAGTTCGTTGCAGAGCTTCCAATCAGACCTGCAAGCCCTGTTTCAATTACTGAAAGCGTGGAAGCGGCGCGCCCCGCATCAGACCTCTACGAGATACTGCCGGAAGACCACCGACAGCCCTACGATATGCGCGAAGTCCTGAAGTGCCTGCTGGACGAAGGCCGCCTCGACGAGTTTCAGGCAGACTACGCGCGAGAGATGATAACGGGCCACGCCCGAATCGGCGGCATACAGGTCGGCGTCATAGCCAACGCGCGCGGCATGATTCGTGAGCAGGGCCAGCCTCCGCGCTTCGGCGGCATAGTCTACACAGAGTCCGCAGAGAAGACCGCCTACTTCATAGAGACCTGCAACCGTCACCAGACGCCGCTCCTCTTCATACAGGACGTGTCCGGCTTCATGGTAGGGGCCGAGGCAGAGCATTCAGGCATCATTCGCGCGGGAGCTCGTTTCGTGGAAGCCATGGCCACGGCCGTCGTGCCCAAGATTGTGCTGACCATCAATCACGCTTCCGGCGCAGGCTACTACGCCATGGCTGGACAGGGCTTCGACCCCGACTTCATCTTCAGCTGGCCTACGGGCAGGATGGGCGTGATGGAGGGTGAGTCGGCCGTGCAGGCGACTTTCGGCACGCAGCTCGACAGGCTGAAGAGGGAAGGCAAAGAGCCTGACGAGCAGTTGAAGGCCGAGATGGAGCGCGTGCGCGAAACCTACGAGCAACAGCTCGATGCAAAGTATGCTGCGGCGCGAGGCTTTGTGGACGCCGTCATCAAGCCTGAGGAGACTAGAGACGCGCTGGAACTGGCCCTGCGGACGGGGCTCAATTACTCTGGGCCGCACCTGGGTCAGTACGTTCTGCCGCCAGCCCTTTTTTAATTTGGCGGTGTTACAAATCGGTTGCGGGCGAAATTTTTAGTACACAAAACCAGCGTCTTGTGAGAAACTTGGGCACGTTTAGCTCTAAAATTCCAAGTCGGGTTCTAACCCCTTGTCTTCGACCATGCTCAAGATTAGAGCCGTGGTTTCCGGCTTCCCTTGAAGTAAAGGGCCTGGCCGGTCTGGGAAACAGTGTGCGCCAGCATATTTGAGAATCTGAACACGGTCACTCTGCCCAAAGGGTGGTTCGCACACGGACTGAGCGACCGAAAACCATTTTGAAGCAACTTGATTCCGCGCTTTTGTTGGAAAAGGCGCGCGATACAATGCAAAAGGAGAAACATCCGTGAGCAAGAGCAGCACCATCAAGCGTAGTACAATCCTTTTGTTCGTCTTCGTCGTTTCCGTCGCTCTCGTCGCCGCTGACCTAGTCGTCTTCGCTCAGAACAGCAATTCGAGCACGCAGGACGACCAAACACGCGGCGGCCAAATGACTTCAAACGGCAACATGCAGAACACGAATAGCGGGCGCGGCCGTCGCCGTCGTCGCGGCCGAACTGCCGCAGCGGCCAGCACCGCCAACACGGGCGACGCAACCACAGACGCCAGCATGCAGGGCAACACTGGCGACATGAGCGGCAACATGAACATGAGTACCGGCCAGGGCGGTCGTCGTCGCCGTCGTCGCGGCGGTGGCGGAACGACCGCTTCCACAGGCGTCATGACAACCACGACTCCTATCGCCATGAGCGAGCAGACAGACCTCTCCGGCAGCTACACGGGAACGCTCTCCTGCGCGGGCATCCCCGTCAGCGGCGAGGGCACGCTCGCGATTACCGGCAACCAGTTCACCTTTACGCCTACGGGCGGCGGGGCCTCCGCCAGCGGTCGCGTCGCTGCCGTCACGACACGCGGCTACACTGCCGTCGCCATGCAGTTCGGCGACTCAAGTGCGCCTCCTCCGGGACAAACATCAACACCGCCCATCATCATCTCTCTGCGCGCCAGACGCGCCGGAGACCGCCTGACGCTGAGCGGCGTTCAGGGCACTGCGACCAGTGACTGCTCGTTCTCGTCGGCCGGTGCTTCCGGCATGGGCGGACGCCGTCGCCGTGGCCGCCGCAGCATGAGCACTGGCATGGCTACCACTACCGACACGACAGCGACAGCGGGCACGACCGACGCTGGCGCGACTACTACTACGGGCACCGGCACGGGACGCCGTCGTCGCGGCCGTCGCGGTAGCGCCAACTCCAACGGCAACGCTAACTCTGGCGGCATGGGCAACATGAACATGAATCGCTAGCTGACTTGAAGGACAGGCATCGCTCAAAGAGGCTTCATGTTGTACGGCCCACGCGAGACCTGTTGTAGACGGCGCGACGCGGGCGGCGCATCAAGAGATGAGCGCTGCCCGCGTCGCTTACTTTTCAAAACCGGACTGTTCTAAGTAATGAGAGAGAAGATTCGTATCGCCAGCGGTCAGGGATTCTGGGGCGACCAGCTGGACGCGCCCGTCAGGCAGGTGGAGGGCGGCCCCATTGACTATCTGATGCTGGACTACCTGGCCGAAGTCACCATGTCCATCATGCAGAAGCAGCGTGCGCGTGACCCGCGCGCAGGCTACGCGCGTGACTTCGTGCCGCTAATGCGACAGATTCTGCCCGCCTGTGTCGAGCGCAACATAAGGGTCACGGCCAACGCCGGGGGCGTCAACGTGGAAGGCTGCGCGGAGGCCGTGCGCGCAGAGGCCGCAGAGCTTGGCCTCGCCGGAAAGTTTCGCATAGGCATAGTCACGGGCGACGACATCATGCCGCGCATAGACGAGCTGCTTGAGCGCGGCGTTGAGCTTCGCAACATGGACACGGGCGAGCCTCTACACACCGTTCGAGACAGGATTCAGAGCGCGAACGCTTATCTTGGCGCGTGGCCTATGGTCGAAGCTTTGAACAAGGGAGCGCAGATAGTCATCACGGGTCGCGCTACTGACACGGGGCTCACGCTCGCTCCCATGATTCACGAGTTCGGCTGGTCTCAGACCGACTGGAACCTTCTGGCCGCTGGCACCATCGCTGGCCACATCATTGAGTGCGGCGCGCAATGCTCGGGCGGCAACTGCCAGTACGACTGGCGCAACATCCCTGACCTTGCCAACGTGGGCTTCCCCATAGTCGAAGCCTCGCCCGACGGAACCTTCATCGTCACCAAGCACGAAGGCACGGGCGGCTGGGTCAACGTGCCGAGCGTGAAGGAGCAGCTTCTTTACGAGATGGGCGACCCGCACGAGTACATCACGCCCGACTGCGTCGCTGATTTCACTACGATTCGATTGGAAGACGCTGGCCGAGACCGCGTGCGCGTCTTCGGCATAGGGGGCAAGCCCGCGACGGATTTCCTTAAAGTCTCAATCAGCTACACGGCTGGCTACAAGGCCGTCGGCACGCTTGTCTATTCGTGGCCGGACGCTTTCGATAAGGCGCAGGCCGCCGACCGCATCCTTCGCGCGCGTCTTGAAAGACTCGGCCTCAGGTTTGACCAGATACTGACGGAGTTCGTGGGAGCCAATGCCACTCACGGCCCGCTCGCGGGAGAGCCTTCGAGAGAGCTGGCGGAAGTGCAGCTTCGCGTAGGCGTGCGCGGCGAGGATAAAAAAGCTATTGAGAGATTCACTAAAGAGATAGCGCCGCTTATTTTGACTGGCCCGCCGGGCGTGACGGGCTTCGCGGGCGGCCGGCCCAAGGTTGAAGAGATTGTCGCCTACTGGCCCGCGCTCATCCCGAAGACGGAGATTACGCCGCGCGTGGAGGTGACGGAAGCGTGAGCGGCAAAGATGAGAAGGAGGCTCTTTATTCTCTTCCGGGCCGCGAAGGATTCGCTTGGCAGCGCGTCAGCTCAGAGCGCGTGGCCGACTGCCGCGTCTTTCAAGTCAGGCGCGACATCTCGCTCAACCCTAGAGGCGGCGCGGAGCGCGACTTCTACTGCATAGAGGCCACTGATTGGGTAAACGTCATACCTCTCACGGCTGCGAATGAGGTGGTGATGATAGAGCAGTACCGCCACGGCTCGGACGAAGTGACGCTTGAGATTCCGGGCGGGATGGTTGACGAAGGTGAAGAGGCGGAGCGTGCCGCCGGGCGAGAGCTTCTGGAAGAGACAGGCTATCGCGCAAGGGAAGTTCGCTTGCTTGGCCGCACGCGCCCTAACCCCGCGATTCAGAATAACTGGCTCTACTCTTTTCTGGCGCGCGACGTGAAGCCGGAGCAGGAGCCCGTCTTCGATTCTTCCGAATGGACTGTCGTCAGGCTCGTGCCGCTCGCGCAGATTCCGCGCCTCATTGCCGAGGGCGCAATCACGCACGCGCTCGTCGTCGCGGCCTTTCACTGGCTATCTCTTTACCATCAGGAATTGCTATCATCTGCTTAAAAGAAGAAGAGCGCTTTCGAGAATCATGCGAGTACAACTGTTGAAGCTGGCGCACGCGCGCTCAGGTGACAAGGGCGACACGGCCAACGTAGGGCTCATAGCTTTAAAGGAAGAGTACTACCCGCTGCTGGTTCGTGAAGTGACGACGGAGCGCGTCAGGCAGCATTTCGAGGGCATCTGTCGCGGCGAGGTCGAGCGCTTCGAGCTGCCGAATCTTCACGCCCTGAACTTTCTGTTGCACGAATCTTTGGGTGGAGGCGGCACGCTCTCTTTGATGACGGACGCGCAGGGCAAGACCTTCTCTTACGCCCTGCTGCGCATGGAAATTGATTTGACGGAGGACGAAGCACGAGCGCTTTAGTCTTTCGACACGGATTTTGGTGAAAGCAATATGAGCGAGGAATTAGAACCCGTAGAAGGCGCTCTGCGTCACGGCTATGCTCAAGTAGGAGGCGTGCGGCTGCACTACGCCGAGCGCGGCGAAGGCAACGAGCTTGTCATAATGCTGCACGGCTTCCCCGAATGCTGGTACTCGTGGCGGCACCAGCTAAAGCATCTCGGCGAGCGCTATCACGTTGTCGCGCCTGACATGCGCGGCTACAACCTCTCCGACAAGCCGCCGCGCGTCGAAGACTATCGCATGGATAATCTGATTGACGACGTGACCGGCTTGATTCGCCACTTCGGCAAGGACAGGGCCGTCGTGGTGGGCCACGATTGGGGCGCGGCCGTCGCGTGGGGCGTGGCGCTCAAGCACCCGGAGTACGTCAGTCGTCTGGTAGCCATGCAGGTTCCACCGCCCGCGGCGTGGCGCGCGAACATGACTCTGAAGCAGGCTTTGAGAAGCTGGTACATGCTCTTTTTCCAGATACCGCTTCTGCCCGAATGGCTCATAAGCCTCAACGACTTCGCCTCAATCGAGCGCTCCTTCAAGGACACGCCCGGCAACAGGAATGCTTTCACCGAGACGGACATCGCCGTCTACAAGAAGGCGCTGCGCGAGCCGAACGCGCTGACCTCCGCCATCAACTACTACAGGGCGAACTTCGTCTCTCTCTTCTTCAAACAGCAGAAGAAGAATGAGAGCGAAGACCTTAGAGACTATCGCGTGCGCGTGCCCACGCTCCTGATTTACGGCGAGCGCGACAAATTCATCGTGCCGGAAACCCTGCGCGACCTGAACCGTTTCGTTGACGCGCCCTATCGTGAAGCGCGCTTTAAGAGCTACGGCCACTGGATTCAGAACGAAGCGCCGGATGAAGTCAACGCCGAGCTTGAGACCTTTCTGGACGCGCAGCCTTCAACACTCTGAAGATGAAAGAAGAAGAAGACGGACAGGTTCTTTACAGTGTAGAGGGCGCGCGTGCGCTCATCACGCTTAACCGCCCCGAGAAGAGGAACGCGCTCAACGATGCGGTCATAAGCGGTCTCAAGGAGAGCCTGCGCCGCGCGGACGATGACGAAAGCGTCCGTGTCATAGCCATCACAGGCGCGGGCGCGGATTTCTGCTCGGGCGCAGACCTCTCCGCGCTTCATAAAATCTCGCAGGCTTCTGTCATGGAGAACCTTGAGGACGCGCGCTCGCTGATGGAGCTCTTCGCGCTCATGCGTCGCGTGCGCGTGCCCGTGGTGGCAGCCGTGCGCGGAAGGGCTCTGGCAGGCGGCTGCGGGCTGGCCACGGCTTGCGACCTCGTGCTGGCTTCAAGCGGCGCGCGTTTCGGCTACCCGGAAGTCAAGATAGGTTTTGTTCCGGCGATGGTGATGGCCATCCTGCGCCGCAACGTGACGGAGAAACGCGCCTTCGAGTTGATTACGCGCGGCTTGGAGATAAGCGCTGACGAGGCCGCTTCCTTCGGTCTCATCAATCAGGTGTTTGACGAAGACGGGTTTGAAGAGAACGTTAACTCTTACGTCGCGGCTTTTGAAAAGATGAGCCGCTCGGCCATAGCGCTCTCGAAACACCTGCTCTATCACATAGACGGCATGACCTTCGACGCGGCGCTCGAATCCGGCGCAGACTTAAACGCCATAGCGCGCATGACCGAAGATTGCCAACGGGGAATAGCGCGCTTTCTCAAGAAGTAACCGGGAACCTCACACTTCATCCGGCGACCAGAAATCCACGTCAATCTCTTCCGCGTAATGCAGGAGCGGCTCGCCTTCAGGCGTGGGCAGCCCGTGTGACTCAACCATAGTCGAGCTGTAAGAGCTGACCTCGGCGTCGAACAAAATCCACGGGCGATGGTGTATACGCAGCCGGTTCATGCGCTTGCCCTTGACGGAATAGAGGCAGTAGCGCTCCGTGAGAAAGAAGTCCAGCGAAGCGGGGTCTGACTGTCCGAGCTTTTTACCGATTGTCCACGAGGCCTTGAAATCTGCGGGCGGCTCGTCCGTGCGCGTCGAGCTGTAGTCAATCCGCTCGCCTTCCTGCTCAAGCTCTATGTCTGCGTTGAAGTAGGGAAGGTTGAAGACGGTTCGAGCGCCCATCACGGCGACAGAGCTGTTCGCGTCGAGTGAGAGGAACCAAACGCCCGGCACTCCATCGTAGTGAACGTAGGTGCGAACGTTCAGCTCGTGAAACTCGCTCAGCCACGGCACGGGCGGCGTAAAGCTCGGGCGCACGTTCCACATGGTGAAGGGAACCACGCCTATCCACGCGTCGCCTTCGAAGGTATCAATCTTGAGGCGCTCCGGAACGAGAGGCCGCAACAACTCTTCATCAATGCGCCAGTGCATGAAGAGCAGCTTGCCCCAGCTCTGGTGCATGATGGGAAAGCCCTTGGGGCGCTCGCGTATGGCCAGACGGTCAACGTTATCTATGGAACGGTTGCTCATAAGTTTTAGAGGACTATAGCGCGCTCGAAAGCGCGCACTCAAGCACAGGGTCGCAGATGCGGTCAACCAGCCCTACCTCAAGAGCCTCACGGCTCTCCATGCGCCGCGCCGTCGTGAAAAGCTCCAGCGCGCGCGCAGCGCCAATCAATCGCGGCAGCCTCTGCGTCCCGCCCCAGCCGGTGATAATCCCAAGACGCGCGCCCGGATGAGCGAACACGGCTTTCGTTGAAGCGAAGCGAAGACGACAACTGAGCGCGAGGTCAAGGCCCCCTCCCATGCAGTAGCCGTTGACGGCTGCGATTGTTAAGGCGGAAGAGTTTGAAATCTTCCGCATCAGCTCCTGGCCGCGCAGGGCAAACTTGAGCGCCAGCTCGGGCGAGAGACTAGCCACCTCTCGTATGTTCGCCCCGGAAGCAAACACGTCGCCCGCGCCTGTGAAGATGATTCTGTTTACACCGGAGCGCGCCGCGAGCGCAGAGAAGATTTCGTGCAGAGCTTCAATCGTCGAGATGGATAGCGGGTTGCGCTCGCCGGGGCGGTTCAGTCGTACGACGGCCGCGTCTTCGTGATGCTCAAGGACGACCGCCTCCGTGCCCGGGGCTTCTTCGCCAAGCATCACTCTCTGGGGCGCACGTTCTCGCGCAGGAAGCGGACTATATCTTCCGTGGACGTGCCGGGCAGAAAGATTTCCGCCACGCCCTGCTCCTTCAGGCGCGTGATGTCTTCCTGCGGCACGATGCCGCCCACCAGCACGAGGCAATCGTCCATCCCGCGCTCGTGCAGAAGCTGAACTATGCGCGGGCAGAGAGTGTTGTGCGCGCCGCTTAAGATGGAAACGCCGACGGCGTCAACGTCCTCCTGAAGCGCTGCGGCGGCAATCATCTCGGGCGTCTGCCTGAGCCCTGTGTAGATGACCTCCATCCCGGCGTCACGCAGAGCGCGTGCGATTACCTTGGCCCCGCGGTCGTGCCCGTCAAGGCCGGGCTTGGCGACTAAAACGCGAATCTTTCTTTCCGAAGACAAGTCATTCCCCTTCCGAAGCATCAACGATGAATCACTCGCTGAAGGTTCCGATAGCTTTCATCCTTCATGTCTGTAGACACAAAAAATCCTATCACAAAAGAGCGCCCTGTGTGTATCAGCCGACCCTTATTAAACGGGCAAAAAAAGAATGAGCCGCGCGGGATTTTGCGCGGCCCATTCCTTAGCTGTTCAGGAGGAGAGAAGTTCAGACGGCTATTTAAATTCCAACACGAGGTCTTCTTCGCAGAAATCGAACTTGACGGCCTCTGATTCTTCGCCGTTAGCCCACACGGCCTTGAACCACTGCACGCACTCTTCGCTGTTGGTAGACTTGTCCCAGACCAACTCCACAGTCGCGCCCGCAGGAATGCCTTTGCCGATGTCGAAATAGCTCCATTTCTTCTGGCCGGGCTCGGCCACCAGAACTTTCGTCATCCGCTGGTTGGTGTTGTTGAAGATTTTGAATTTGAATTCCTGTGAAGTCCTCGCGTAGGTAATGGCGAAGCTCGACAGGACAAGCGTGAAGGCAAGCAGCGTTGCCTTAATTAATCTGCCTTGTAACCGCATAGTTTGGGGGTGCTCCTCATACTTTAGATTTTCTGTCCCCGTGGCGACAGGGGCGAATGATGATAAGCTTTAGTGAGACATTTCGCAATAGAATAAGCCGCCCGGGATGACTCGGCGGCTTATTCCGTAAACGAGACTGAAAGCCTCGGTTAAAAGGCTGGCTCTTCGTAGAGGCCGTAAACGTCGCGCAGGGCGTCGCAGATTTCTCCGAGCGTAGCATAGGCGCGCACGGCCTCAATGGTCGCGGGCATGGTGTTCTCGTCGCGGCTCGCCGCCTGCTTCAACTTCTCCAGAGCGTTCGACACGGCCCCTGCGTCTCTGCGTGTGCGCGTCTGCTCAAGCCTCTCGACCTGCCGGTCGCGCACGCCCTCGTTGATGACCAGAATAGGAACCTCAGCAGGCTCGTCCTCCATCTGATACTTGTTGACGCCCACGATTGTCTGGTCGCCGCGCTCCACGGCCTTCTGATACTGGTAGGCCGATTCCTGAATCTCTCTTTGCGGGAAGCCCTTCTCTATGGCTTCGACCATCCCGCCCATCGCGTCAATCTTCGCAAAGTAATCTAGCGCCCCGTCCTCCATCTGCTTCGTCAGAGCTTCCACGAAGTAAGAGCCGCCGAGCGGGTCAACCGTATTGGCCACACCCGTCTCTTCCGCGATTATCTGCTGCGTGCGAAGCGCTATCAGCGCGGCGCGGTCTGTCGGCAGAGCCAGCGCTTCGTCATAAGCATCCGTGTGTAGAGACTGCGTGCCGCCGAGCACGCCCGCGAGAGCCTGTATGGCTACGCGCACGATGTTGTTCAGGGGCTGCTGGACTGTGAGCGAGACTCCGGCCGTCTGGGTATGAAAGCGAAGCTGAAGGGTGCGCTCGCTCTTCGCGCCGTACCTCTCACGCATGACGCGAGACCAGATGCGGCGGGCCGCGCGATACTTCGCTATCTCTTCAAAGAAATCGTTATGAGCGTTGAAGAAGAAGCTGATGCGCGGCACGAACTCGTCAACGTCCAGGCCCGCGCGCACGCCCCACTCCACGTACTCGATGCCGTCGCGCAGGGTGAAGGCAAGCTCCTGCAAAGCGGTCGCCCCGGCTTCTCTTATGTGATAGCCGCTCACGCTTATGGGATTGTACTTAGGCACATGCTGTGTGCAGAACTCGAAGGTGTCCGTGACGAGCTTCATCGCAGGACGAATAGGATAAATCCACTCCTTCTGCGCTATGTACTCCTTCAGGATGTCGTTCTGAAGCGTGCCGGAAATCTTCTTCCAGTCCGCGCCCTGCTTCTCTGCCACGACCAGATACATCGCCAGCAGCACGGAGGCCGGGGCGTTTATAGTCTGCGACACTGTCACCTCTTCGAGCGGGATGCCGTCAAAGAGAATCTCCATGTCCGCGAGAGAAGAGACCGCCACGCCGCATTTCCCGACCTCTCCTTCCGAGAGAGGCGAGTCTGCGTCATAGCCCATCAGGGCAGGCAGGTCATAAGCGACAGAGAGCCCCGTCTGCCCCTGCGCCATAAGATACTTGAAGCGACCATTCGTCTCCTCGGGCGTGCCGAAGCCCGCGAACTGCCGCATCGTCCAGAGCTTTCCACGATAGCCCGTAGGATGTATGCCGCGCGTGTAAGGGAACTCGCCGGGGAAGGAGATGTCTCGCTCGTAATCAACGCCGGCAGCGTCGGCAGGCGTGTAAAGCCCCTTGACCTCTTCGAGCGAAACCGTCTCAAAGCGCTTGCGTCTTTCGGGCCGCTTGCGCAGCACAGGCTCAAGCGTCTCCTGCTCCCAGCGCTCTACCGCAGCCTCTTCTCTTGATGTCACCTCTTTTGTATCCGGCATAAACCCCTCTTCTCTCTCGTCCTCGCGGCCATCTATTTTTCTAATGTTTATAAAGAGAATTCGATATTAGTTGAGCGTTTGCACAGGTGTCAACCGCGCGCTTTCGACGCGATTGAAGAGTGTGTTTGAGAGGAGTGGGACGCGGCTACGAGTGGCAGCCCGTAGCCGCGTACTTTACGGCAGGAACCAGAACAGCAGAAACGGAGCGGGAAGCAAGCGGAAGTGACATGGCAGGGTAGACATCCTTTGCAGCCACCGTCGAATAAGTCCCGCCCATCATGGCTTATTCGACTGGCACAATAATCTCGTTGGCGCGCACCATGTTCAGCCGCGCGCGTGCAGCCGCCTCTATGGCTCGCGGGTCAGTGCGAAGCCGCTGCACTTCCATCTCCAGCTGCGCGTTAGCGCCACGCAACTTCTCTACATCAGAATTGATGCGCTCGTACTGGTCGCTGGCCGCGCGCATCTGCCCGTGTGCGGAAGAAATCGCCGTCACGCAAAGGGCGAAAGTGGCCAGGATAATCGTCGCAAAGAGCACCCATGAAGGTATTATGCCGCCGCGCCGTCTAATCTCTGTACGCGTGCCTATGATTTCGCGCGGTATATCGAGCGCCGAAGAAACTGCCGGAAGCGTGCGCGCCGCCACACGCTGCGCGCGAAGTCGTTCGTCAACCCAGTAAGAATTAGCGGCCTTGTTCAAGTGACACCTCCAAAAGTCTTGATTTATGTCCTCAGCTAAAGCTCGTGAACGGCTCTCTGCGACTCCGGCCCGACCCCTTCAAGGGATTTTCTGGCAAATTCAGCGACGGGTGTTTCTGGAAAAATCAACCGGCTATGATTGCTTGGCCTGATGTATGGAATCGAAGCGCCGCTGGCTGCCCTTCAAATTTTCGTGCTTGTTTTGCCGTTTAACCCCAAGATGGTGTGCCGGGGGGGGCCTGCACCACAATGGAGTGTGCCTGAAAACCGTTTCAATCCTTTGCCTGTCAAAGGTTTACCGGCAAAGTGGCGGGACTGTAACATGTGGAGTTTTCACTGTAAAGACTTTTCTTTACAATGATTTGTGGCGCTAAGTTCAACGTTTACTTGAGGTAAGCCCGGTTAAGCCCTTGAAGCGGCGAACGCACGGCGAACGGAAATCCGCGATTTGGGCAACCCGCTTAGATGTCCTCTGGACGCTTGAGATAGCCGTTTGAAATCTCAATCACAGGTGTGGAAAAGGACAGGAGCCTGTTCTTCATCCTGGAATGAGGTGGCAGAAAAGTATCTCTAAAGCATGGCTGGCGGGCTTAAATCGAGCTTTTTTGTGACAACGTTAAAATGTGTTGACACTGATTTCCCGCATCTATAGACTGCAAGCACTAGGTTGACCCCTCTCATCGGGTCTGACCATACGCGACGGCTCAAAGAAGCGTCCGTTTCAGACTTGCCCCTCTTCATAGCAGTTCGTACGTTTTACGCTAAATTTAAGTCTCACTATTGTTTACAGGAGTTACCAGGGGTAAGCTTTTCTATGTCGAACGTGCCTCAATCTTTACCGGGCAGCCAGGAACACAGGAATGAAACGGCCTTCAGCCTCCCGCTCGCGGCTATGGTGCGAGCGTTATGTCAGGCTGCTACGCGCGGGCCAGACCTTCTCTACGAAGTCATACTAAAGCTGACGCTGATGGTGGATTCCACGGCGCAGACCTACGGGCTGGCGACCTGGACGCAGAAGTCCGGCGAGCGTCCCCATCTTAAATGGGTAGAGGGTCTGAATCAGGAAGAGATTTCGGAGGCGGAGGCGGTGGTCATGACCTCTCTCTCCTTGCCGGAGAAGGCCACGCAGATTTCCGAGGGCGACCAAGCCATCTGCATGATTCTGACGACTACGACCAGGGAGCATGAAGGCGCGGCTATTTATGGCCGTTGCGTGCGGCCTCTGAGCGAGAGGCAGGCGAAGGAGTTGAGCATGCTGGCCGAAGTGGCGCAACTGGCTCACGCTCACGTGGCCCTTCGCGCAGAGCAAACTCCGGCAGAGAAGGTTAAGGCCGCAGCCGCCGTCACGAGCGCAACGCTGCCCGGCATGGTCTTCATGAGTCGCGCCATGACGAACGTGGCGCGTGCAGTAGAGCGCATCAAGGACTCAGAATCGACCGTGCTGATTACGGGAGAGTCTGGCACGGGCAAGGAGCTTGTGGCGCGTGCGATTCATCGTCTAAGCCGCCGCTCTCAGGGCGAGTTCATCCCCTTCAACTGCACAGCCGCGCCTGCGGAATTGATTGAGAGCATGCTCTTCGGTCATCGAAAGGGCGCTTTCACGGGCGCGCATTCGGATTACGAAGGGATGATTCGAGCGGCCGAGGGCGGCACGCTTTTCCTTGATGAGATAGGAGACCTGCCTCTGGCCTTGCAGCCTAAGCTGCTCAGGTTCCTGCAAGAGAGCGAGGTGCATACACTTGGAGAGCGTGCGCCTCGCAAGGTGAGCGTGCGAGTCGTCGCAGCCACGCACAAGGATTTAGAGAGGGAGGTGCGCGAGGGGCGCTTTCGAGAAGACCTGTTTTATCGCGTCGCGTCGCTTTCGATTCACGTTCCGCCTTTGCGCGAGCGCCCTGAAGATACAGGGCTACTCATCTCTCATTATCTTACTCACTACGCGCGGCGCAACGACCACGAGATTGCGGGCATCACGGCTGAGGCTATAGGCGCGCTTCAGAACTATTCGTGGCCGGGGAACGTGCGAGAGCTTGCGGCAGAGATAGAGCGGCTGGTGCTCTACGCAGATGAAGGCTCGCTTATCCGGCTTGAGCACATGAACCCGCGCATCCTGCCTAAGGAAGTAAGAGCAGGGATTCATGCGGAAGAGTCGAACGCCAATCTGGAGAACATGCTGGAAGATTTTGAGCGGCGTGTGATAACGGAGACGCTCAGGCGCAACGATTACAACGTCGCGCGCACGAGCGCGGCGCTGGGCCTGGGCTCAAGGCAGACGCTCTACAAGAAGCTGAAGCGGCTGGCGATTGATGTAGGCAATTTTCTACAGGAGGACACGGAGCCGGGTCTTCAACTCAGGGCCGAGCGCTGATGAAAACAGTGCTAACGGACTTGCCTCTCTTTCTCTTCAACCGACGGGTCTTCAGGAAACTCTACGACACCTCTTTATGCTCTCTTACATTCTATGTCTGTTCGTAGCCCTTATCATTCACGAGCTGGGGCACCTTCTGGCGGCGCGTGCGTGCGGCGTGCCTGCGACGGAGTTCGGTCTCGGGTGGGGGCCGAAAGTCTTCGGCTTTCGCGCTGGCGAAGTCGAGTACAAGCTTCACCTGCTGCCCGTTGGCGCTTACGTGCGTCTGGATATTGAAGAGTTGCAGCGACGCCCGTTGAGCCAACAGGCGCTCGTCCTTCTGGCCGGAGTAATCGTTAACCTTATAGCGGCGGCTATGGCCGGGGCGGGCAAGTTCGCGCTTGTGAATCTGATACTGGCGGCGACAAATCTTCTGCCTATCTATCAGCAGGACGGCTGGAAGTGCGGGATGGTTATGCTGCGCGCCATGCTCAAGCGGCGCAATGCGCTGGTCGAGTGGACATTCACCATCGCGGGAGGCGCGCTGAGCGCGCTCTTCTTTATAGCAAAGCTCAGGCACTACATTTGAGATTAACTGCCATGCGTCTTTCAATCGGCCGCCTCTTCTTTCTGGTTCTAATGCTGGCGCTCTTCTTCCTGGCCACGCGCGAGGTGACAGACCCGGACTTCTGGTGGCACCTGCGAGCGGGCCAGTACATCTTCGAGACTCGCAGCATCCCTCACACGGACATCTTCTCCTTCACCTTCGACGGGCGCGAGTGGGTTACGCATGAATGGCTCTCGGAGCTTGTAATCTATGCTGTCTTCAGGTGGCTCGGATGGGGCGGCTTGGTCGCGGGCTTCGCGCTCCTTATCACGGCGGCCTTCGCGCTCTCTCATCGCAGTTGCGAAAAGAGCGGGGCGCACCCCATAGCTTCGTGGCTGGCTGTACTTTTAGGAGCGCTTGCGACTGCGCCGGTCTGGGGCGTGAGGCCGCAGATGTTCTCGCTGTTGCTGGCGAGCCTGTTTCTCTTTATCTTGACCGGCCGGATGCGAGGTGAAGTTAATCGCTCCGTGTGGTGGCTGCCGCTTTTGATGCTCCTGTGGGTGAACCTGCACGGCGGATACGTGCTCGGGATTGTGTTGATAACAATCGCGCTCTTCGGAACAGCCTTGGACGGACTTATGGAGAAGAGAACGCCCGCAGAGATTTTCAGGCGTGTGCGCCCGCTCCTGCTTGTCCTGCTCGTTTGCGTCGCAGTTGTGCCGCTTAACCCGAACGGCGCGCGGCTCTTCACTTATCCGTTCGAGACGCTGGCGTCTTCTGCCATGCAGGAGCACATAGAAGAATGGTTCTCGCCCAACTTTCATCAGGCGAGATTTATTCCGCTCGCCGTGCTGATGTTTGCCACGTTCGCGTCGCTGGCTCTGTCAACGAAGCGGCTCAGGGTGAGCGAGCTTCTGATGCTCTGCGCGACCGCGTACGCGGTGCTTCGCTCGGGCCGTCACCTGCCCATCTTTGCGTTCGCGGCCGTGCCGCTTCTGGCAGAGCATGCCACGCTCTGGGTTAAGAGTCAGGATTGGTCTCAGAGACTGTTTGCGCCGGAAAAGATTGCATCAAGGCGGCAGACTCTTCTGCGCTTTGCCGTGCTCTTAGTAGCTTTGATAGTAAGCCTGATGAACGTCCGTCACGTCGTAGCCAAGCAGGCAGTCTCTGAAGAGAAGCATTTTCCTGCGAGGGCCGTAGAGTTCCTGCGCGAGCAGAATCTGCCAGACCCTATTTTCAACTGGTACGATTGGGGCGGCTATCTGATTTGGAAGCTGTACCCGGAGAGACGCATCTACATAGACGGGCGCGCGGACGTTTACGGCGACGCGTTTCTCGAAGAGTTCCTGCGCGCCACGAAGGGGCAGGGCGACTGGCGCGAGCCGCTACGGCGAAACAGCATACGAACCGTCATAGTTAAGCCGGACTCGCCTCTGGCAGGTCTGCTCATGAAAGAGGAAGGATGGAGCAAAGCCTTTGAGGACGGTCAGGCTATAGTCTTAGTTAGACGATGAAAGAGAAGCTGTAGGTAGTAAAGAATAGAAAGCGGAAGCGGCGAGTGACTGAACCGAAGTTGCTCGCCGCTTCCGCTTTTGTCCGCGCCCCGCTCCGCATTTCGCATTAGTCCCCCGTGGTTAAATGCCTTGAGAATAGTTGTCAACCACGGGCGACAGGCGATTAAGTCTTTGTCAGCCGTTTACTTCGCGCCGCCCTATGCCTCAAAGACGCGCCCGGCCATCATCTTATTCTGTTAACTGCGGGCGACACGGGCGCGCTCGCCTCAATCACGAAAACCCTCTGTTTGTTGCTTTCTCGTCATCCCCCGACTCGTGGCACGCGCCTTGTTAAAGAGTGAGGCGTGAAGTTCAAGCGCGGACGCGCACAGAGAGACGAAACCCGAACGAGCAGGAGGAAAAGGATAATGAAAGC
>DATELK010000225.1:0-13062 GCA_035276685.1 Pyrinomonadaceae bacterium
TAGGCTTTCCAGTGCGGGGTGTTGGTCAGGGCGCGCGTGGCGTCTTCGTCCAGCACCTGTGCCATCAGCGCGATGAGGTCGCTGACGACGCGCGTGTGCTCAAGCAGGGATTCTATGATGGAGTAGGCAAGCCGCGCCTGCTCGTAATCGAGGTCGCGCGGGCCGGGGTTCTCTGAAGACTCTTCGCTCATCAGGATTCCCCCGCCTGCTCTTCGGCGTGCCAGCTTCCGCGCACGAATGGAAGCTCGGAGACCTGCGCCTCTATCTCTGCATCATTACTTATGACGCGCAGCGTCGTCCCAGGCTTAAGATAGTCGTACTTGACGTAGCCGAGCGCGACCATTCGATTCAGGCGCGGCGAGCGGGCGGCAGAGGTAATCCATCCTATCTCCTTCCCTTCAACGGTTCTCAGCTTGTCGCCCACGCGCACCTCTGCTTCCGTGTCCGGCAGCACGCCCGCCAGCCGCTTCGCTACGTGGCCGCGAAAGTGTATGCGCGCGATTATCTCCTGACCTATGTAGCAGCCCTTGGTGAAGCTCACGGCATCGTCCAGCCCCGTCTCAAGCACTACTTTCGTCTCGTCTATGTCTATTCCGTAACGCGGCAGTCCCGCCTCTATTCTCAGAAGCTCAAGTGCGTCGAAGCCCACGGGCCTCGCGCCTGCTTTCGATAACGCTTCCCAGAGAGGGACGGAACCTTCGGCGCTCGTGAACAGGTCAAAGCCGTCTTCTGCCGTGTGCGTCGCGCGCATGATGCTTACCTGTGAGCCTTCATGCTCTGCGTGGACAATTCGCCCGCGCTCTACACTCGCAGCCTCTTCGCCGAGCACGGCTCTAACAACCTCGCCAGCAGTTCCGCCCTGCACCGAAACGAGCGCCGTCTCATTCGTCACGTCCCTCACGCTGAAATCTCCCGCGAGCGTGAAGCGCCCTAGCGTCTTCATAATCTGCTCTCGCGTCACGGCCTCCGTGTCGAAGAGAAAGGTTTCCCCCTCGTGCAGCACGCGCGCCGTGGCGAGCATACGCCCCTGCACGTTCGGGAAAGCCGCGAGCATCCATGCATTGTCTGAGAGAGCCTTAACGTCGTTCGTGATAAGCCCGTTCAGAAACAGCACGGCCTCCGAGCCGCCAACCTCTATGCGCCCGCGTGAGGAGAGGTCGATGAGCCCTGCGCCCGCTTCGCGCACTGCGCGGTACTCCGCCATCACGTCGCCGTAAGAAGCAGGCATAAGCCAGCCGTCCTGCTCCTGCATGGAAGCGCCCGCGCGCCTGTGCGCTTCGTCTAGCGGCGATTTATGAATCGCGTCTCTTTCAGCTACTTCACTCATCTAAAGAGAATTCAAACAGGGATGGACAGGATGAGCAGGATAAAAAAGAGCGCTTTTGTCTTTATCTTTATCCTGTGCATCCTGTCCATCCCTGTTAATTTCCTTTCTTAGCGCTCATTGATAGCGCACGCCTGACCGCCCTGTAGTCCCGCAGTTGCTCCGCCTCGCGTCGATGCGAGGCCAGCACCTGCGGGCTGGGATGATAAAGCGGAACAAGCAAGCGCCCGCCCCACTTGAAAACCTTTCCCGCCGCTTCTCTTAAATTTAGCTGATGATACTCAATGGCACGCAGCGCTTCAAGCGAGACGCGACCCATCGTCGCTATCACCGGCGGGTCTATGACCTCAATCTGCCGTCCCAAATATTCAGAGCAGTTCTCAATCTCGCCCCTCCTAGGCGTGCGGTTCGCGCCCGACTCCTTGCGCGGGTTACAGAGCACGGCGTTGGTGATGAAGATGCGGGAGCGCGGAAGATTTATGGAGGCTATGAAGCGCGTGAAGTTCCGGCCCGACTGGTCGCCGTAAAAGGGTATGCGCGTGCGGTCTCCGCCCTGTCGGCCCGGCGCTTCGCCTATGAACATGACGGACGCGCCGGGCGCTCCGTTTCTCTCGCTCAGGACTGCGCTCCGGCCGCACATGGCCTCGCACCTGCGGCAACTGGCGGCCTCAAGGATAAGCTCTGAAAAGTTTTGACGTGCATCGTGCAGGGACATGGCTCCGGGGAATCTTAACAGACGCGTGCCGAAAGGCGCGATTCCAGCGTGATTGATTCGTTGACGCGGGCGCGCCACTTGAGGCATACAAACATCTGGTCTTCATTTGAAAGGGAGGGAGAGGCATTATGGCTGAGAGGAGAAGCAGGACGGCTGCGGCGGCGAGCGACGCGGAAGAGCCCAGCAAAGCACAGCTTCAAAGACGCATAGAAGAGACGCGCGAGTCCATCTCGCAGACGGTCGAAGAGATTAAGGAGACCGTTACAGACCAGTACGAAGCCGTCAAGGAGACGGTGTCCGACGTGATAGGCTGGAACGAAGAGTTCAGCAAGAACCCAGTGGTCTGGGGCCTCGGCGCGATGAGCGTGGGGCTCATCATAGGCTACAGCATAGCCGTCGTACGCAACGATGACGGCAAGCCTTCTTCGCGCAGGCGCTCGCGCTCCGCGTCGCCTGCCGACAACTTCTTCGACGGCCTCTCGCGCGTGGGCATGACGTTCGTGCTCCCGGCAGTCGCCAACAAAATCAGGGACGTGTTCGGCGTAGACCTCTCGCAGCAGCTATTGGGTTTGACAAGCGGAGCAACTGAAAAGCGCGAGACACGCAGGAGGCCCAGAAAGACAGGCGCAAAGAAAAAAACAGCCGGCAAGAAACGAGCGACAAAAAAGCGCGCCGCAAAGTAAAGCACGAATCAGTAGAGGTTCAGGTCAGGAGGATTCAAACAGGATGGACAGGATAAGCAGGATAAAAGAAGAGCTATTGTTTTATTCTTATCCTGTCTATCCTGTCCATCCCTGTTAATTTCTTCTTCTCTTCAACCTGATTGAATCTACTTCTGAACGGTTATCTCTCGCGTGGTGGAGTTGTAGTCGCCGTTGGCAACTACGTTGCCGCTCTTGTCAACAAGCTCAAGCTTGACCGTGTGCTTGCCGCTTGTCCAGCCGGAGAGCCAGATGGGCTGCCACTTGTCCAGCATCTTAGCCTCGCCGCCGTCCACGGAATAACGCACGCGGTACTCGCCGCCGTCTCCCGCCAGCTTAGCGTTAGAGAGCCAGAAATCTATCATGATGGGGTCTGCGTCCGCTCCCTTGTACTCGCCCTTGGGGCGGCTGTAGGTCAGCAGAGGCTTCTTAGGGTCAACGTCGCCCGCCGTGCTCGCCGCGAAGTCTTTGCCTTCGGCCGGTGCCTGCGCGCCAGCGTTCGCGTTACTCCCGGCGTTAGTGTTCGCCATCACCTGCCCCGTGTTCGTGGTCGTGGGCTTGGAGGCGTCGCCGCCGCCCTTGACCGTGAAGGTCACCATCTGGAAGCTGCCGTCGTTCTTGTAGCTCTCGTGCCAGGGGCGCGAGGCGAAGACGCGAATCGTGTGCTTGCCTTCCGAGACGTTGCGAAGCTCGAACGGCTGGTCGAGGCTGTAATAAGCCTCGTAGGGCTGGTTGTCCAGTATGACGTGAATGTGCGGCCCCATGCCCGTCGCGGGGTCTTTGCCCGGCTTGTATCCCTTATCGCTCGTCAGATTAAGCTTCAGGCGGACGGTCGAGCCCGCGATGGTGGCTCCCTCTCGCGGCTCTGCGATTCGCAGCTTAGGAGAAGCCGTGTCTGCCTCGCCGAGCGCCGCAGCCTTGTCCTTGACTCCCTGCGGGCGCTCCGTGCTGGCCGTCAGATTCTGCGCGGCTGGCGTAGCCGAAGCCACAGGCGCGTTCGTGTTCGTCGTCGCCGTAGTGTTGGAGTTCGCGTTATCCGCAGGCGCACAGGCCGCGAGCGACAGCGCCAGCGCACAGAACAATGTTGTGATGATGGAGATATGCTTTAACAATCTCATCTGTCCTCCATTAGCTTTCATGCTGTTTGGCTCGCGGAGTTGTCGGCGGGGGCCGTCAGGCGTCTCTCTACGGCGTCCCAGTCGATGTTGGAGAAGAACGCTTCTATGTACTTGGGCCTTTCGGCGGGCTTGTAGTCCAGAAGAAACGCGTGCTCCCAGACATCCATCACCAGCACGGGGTTAAAGCCCGAGACGTTCCCTACCTCGTGAAGCGTAATCCAGTGATTGGAGAGCCTGCCGTTGGCGGGGTTCTCGTAGCAGATGGCCCAGCCCACGCCGCGCATCTTGCCCACGCCCACGAAATCTGCCTTCCACACTTCGTAGCTGCCGAAGCTCTCTTCCGCCGCCTTGTAGATGCGAGAGCTTTTTTCGGGGTCGCCGATGCCGCCCCGCTTCATGTTGCCGAAGTAGTATTCGTGCAGAACCATGCCGTTGTACTCGAACCCCAGTCGGCGGGTAAGCTCCGAGTAGGCAGGCATCTCGTCCTGATCCACCTTGCCGTCCTTTAGAAACTCGGAAATCCTCGCCGTCAGGTTGTTCGTCTCCTTGACGTAGCCCTCGTAGAGCTTGAAGTGCATCTCAAGAGTCTGGTCTGAGATGCCGTTGAGCCCAGACAGGTCGAACTGCTTGGGCTGATAGACACTATTGAAACCCATCCTGTTTTTACCTCCTGAATTATTGCCTGGTGAATTGATACTTAATGAAAGTAGCGCTTTTAATATTTACGCTCAAGTGTGGCGAATCCATTGAGAGGATTCGTCTTTAGTATGGCGGGACGGAAGGCGGACATAATTGAATTACCGGCTCATCGTCTCATTGAACAACGAGCCGGTAATTCAATTACTTTGACTTATTACTTTCCGAACAGAATCCAGTCGCCGTGCGAGGTGCCCATGAAGAAGAGCATGGGTAAGCTGAGCCAGGCGTTGGTGCGCGAGGCTAAGAAGGCCTTGCGCGCGTCTTCGGGCGAAGGTGCCTGCCCGTTGCCCTTGAAGGCTTCTATGGCCCGCTTCTGCACTCTCCAGATGATGCCCCACACGTTGAGCATCATCATGATGCCGAGGCCGCCGCCTATGCCTATGGAGACGGACTTGTTGCCCAGATAGCGGCCGCCCTCGCCGCCCGCGTTCCCCAGCACGTAAACAATCACGGCCGAAAACAGTATGACGATGATGCCTATCACGACGGCCAGCACGCGCCCGTCTTTTGTCAGCGCAGGCACCATGTACGTCCCGTAGATAATCGCGTAGGTCACAAGCACGATGACCAGCCAGATGCCCAGATAAGCCCACGGGTTGACGCCGGCGTTTCTGGCTTCGCTCGCCAGAATGTACATGGCGTAGTAGGTCAGCCCCGCCAGCACCGTGACGACCGCGCCCCAGCGAAAGTACCAGAGGCTGCGGCCAAGAAGGTCAGGGTTGACCTTCTTCTTCGCGTCGGCGTCCATAATCTTCTGCACCGGAACGTTGACCAGATTGAAGAAGTATAGAAGGCCAATCCAGGTGATGCCCGCGACGAAGTGAGTCCAGCGCAGGATGGCTCGCGCCACGTCCGCGCCGGAAGTGGGAGCATGCACCAAGTCCTGCAAGAATCCGAAGCTAACAGGGAGATGAGTTAGAAACTCGCTCAGCATACGTCCTCCGTCCATGTTGGTCTTGTGAAGCCGTAAAGCTTAGCCGGCAAAGGAAAGCAGCGCTTCCATGCGGGCTCTTCCGTCGCGCACGCCCGCGCGCTCAAGCTGTAAGTTCAGGTCGTCTGGAAAAAAATTTTTACGCGCCAGAGATTACACCAGAGAAACCGCAGGCGCAATAAACTTGATTGATTCGATGAATCAATCTTCGACGGGACGCGGCCCAGGGTCTATGCCCTTGACGCTTGCCTGATTGACGACCCTGACCTTGAGGTCGTCTATGACGCGCACCTGGCAGGAGAGGCGCACGTTTTCTGCCAGCCCGGTTTCGGCTGCCAGCCGGTTGCGCTCAAGCTCTCCTATCTCGCCGGGGTCTCCGGCCATCACTTCCACGCGGCAGGTGGTGCAGCGGGCGTTTCCGCCGCAGCGATGCAGTATGTCAATGCCCGCGTCCTCTATGGCAAGCACCAGCTTGCGTCCCTCTTGCGCCTCGAAACTGCTCACACCAGCAGCCGTTTCCGCTTCAACCTTCGGCATGGTTCTCGTTTGCTCCTGAACAAATTTAAGGGATGAATTTCGCTTCGGACTTTCTCACACTTGCGCCGCACACCGCAAGAGGAAAGAAGGTAGAGGCTATAGCTTCAGCTCCATGTAGAGCGTGCCGTCCACGGGGCTGCCGTAGTAGGCCTCCGTCTCCTCGAACCCAAGCGAGCGATAGACGGAGACGGCCCGCCCCATCTTCTCGGGCAGAGTGTCGAGCCGCATGCGGCTGTAGCCAGCCTCTCGCGCCTCCGCGATTATCTTCTCGGCCAGTATGCGCCCGAGCCCACGGCCCTGAAACTGCGGCCGCACAAAGAGCCGCTTCATCTCGCAAACCCCTTCGCCCAAGTCCCTGAGCGCGACGCAGCCCGCCACCTCTTCGTCGTAGAGAGCCAGGATTAGACGCCCGCCGCGCGGGGAGGCATAAGCGCCGGGAAGCTCTCGCAGCTCCCGCTCGAAATTCTGAAAGCAGAGGTCAATCTCAAGCTGCGCCTGATACTCTTCGAAGAGGCGGCGCGCCTCCGCTATCTCGGCGGGTGATTCAGCCTCTTTCAGCTTCAGCATTTATCAATCACTCGGGCTGATAGTCCGGCGGATAGTATATGACTTCGACGGCGCTTCCGCTGACGCCACGCGTGTAGAAGGAGACGGAGCGGTCGCGGTGCGGTTTGACGGGCCGGCCTTCGCGGCGCGCGAACTCTTCCAGCTCTTCTAGCGACTCTACGCGCAGCCCCATGTGCGGCGGGTGCTTCGAGCCCGGCCCGAGCAGCGCTATGCCGAAGCCGCGCGCGTCCCTCAACATGGCCCAGTCGTCATAAAGCTTCTCCACGCGAAAGCCTATACGCCTGTACTCCGCCACGTCGCCCTTTATGTCTTCGGACTTGACGGCTATGTGATCCAGCACCGCCGACTCAAAGCGCGGCTCCATCTGCTCCTGCATAACCTTCCCCCTTTGTGCTGATTGCGCCTGGTTTGATACACGAATTGTAACGCCGCTCGAAAAAAAGCCAAAGGCACGGAAGATTCAAACAGGGATGGACAGGATAGACAGGATAAAGAAGAAGCAAGCTCTTCTCTTTTATCCTGTGCATCCTGTCCATCCCTGTTAATTTCTTCTCCGCGCGATTCTTGACAGCCGGGAAGCTTTCGCGCCAACCTACAGCCAACCTGAAATCTTTAAGGAGAGAGCATGACGGAGGGTCAACGCATCGTTTCACTTCTGCCATCTTCGACCGAGATTGTCTGCGCGCTCGGACTCGAAGAGCATCTTTTCGGCATCACACACGAGTGCGATTATCCGCCGGGCGTCGAAGGCCTGCCGCGCCTGACCAGAAGCCGCATCTCGCACGAGACCATGACGAGCAGCGAGATTGACCACGCCGTGCGCTCGCAACTGGACGGCCACGGCTCAATCTACGACTTGGACGAAGAGCAACTGCGCGCGATTCGGCCAGACCTCATCATCACGCAGGAGCTTTGCGAAGTCTGCGCCGTCAGCTACAAGACCGTCCGGCAGGCCGCGCGCATGTTCGAGACCGAGGTGCGCGTAGTCTCGCTTGAGCCGAGCACCATCAGCGACATCTTCGACAACATACGAACCGTCGCACAATTGACGGGAACGGAAAGCGTCGCGGAAGAGTTAATCTCGCAGCTCGCGGCGCGGCTCAAGCGGCTGGAAGACGCCACCCGCACAGTCGAGACGCGGCCGCGCACGCTCATGCTCGAATGGCTTGAGCCGCCGTTTGCGCCGGGCCATTGGGTGCCGGAGCAGGTGCGCCTTGCGGGAGGCGAGCACGGCTTCGGTCGCGCGGGCGAAAAATCCGTCACGACCACGGCCGAAGAGATAACAGAGTATCAGCCCGAGGTCATAGTCATGATTCCCTGCGGCTACTACAAGGAGGACATACTGCGGCAGCTGCCACACGCGCGCCTGCCCGAAGGCTTCCGAGAGCTTCCGGCCGTAGAGCGCGGAGAGGTCTGGGCCGTGGACGCCACCAGCTACTTCAGCCGCCCCGGCCCGCGCGTAGTCGAAGGAGCCGAGATACTCGCGCGCATCCTACACCCCGAGATTTTCGGCCAGCCCTCTGAAGCGGAAGCCGTTCGCGTTCCAACAGAGTTGTTACGTTCGTAAAGTGAGATTCAAACAGGGATGGACAGGATAGACAGGATAAAAGAGAAAGTAATGCTTCTTCTTTATCCTGTTCATCCTGTCCATCCCTGTTAATTCTGTTCTTCATTAGAAAAGATGGCGCGAAAGAGTTTATCAACCGAGCCGGGCGGGCTTCTGCAAACTTTCGCAGAGGCGGCCGAAGAGGTCGCGGCCACGACGAAGAAGCTTGAGAAGGCTGCGCGCCTCGGGGCTTACTTTCACACGCTGGACGACAGAGACCTCGCGCGCGCGGCGAGGTACTTCGCGGGGCACCAGTTCCCTTTGAGCGACGTTCGCACGACCAACGTGGGCACAAGCACTCTGCGCGACGCCCTGAGCGAAGCGACCGCTATCCCTGTTGAAGATTTGCGCCCGCGTTACGTTCGGCTCGGCGACTCCGGCGAGGTGGCTTATGAGGCCGTGCTGGAAGCGAGGGGCGAAGGCGCAAAGCCTGCTCTCACGCTCGCGGAGACCGAATCTCTCATAGAGCGATTGAGCGAGATGCGCGGCACGAAGACGAAGAAGAGTCTTCTGACGGAAGTGCTCAAGCGCACGACTCCGCTCGAAGCCAAGTACCTCGTCAAGCTGCTCACGGGCGACCTACGCATAGGCTTGAAAGAGGGGCTCGTGGAAGACGCAACCGCGCGTGCCTTCGCCCAGCCGCTACAGCAGGTCTCTACGGCCAACATGATGCTCGGCGATTTGGGCGAGACGGCCGTGCGTGCAAGGCGAGGCGCGCTTCATGAAGTCTCCATGCGCCTCTTTCATCCTCTGAAATTCATGCTCGCCACAGCCGCCGCAGACCTCTCGGACATAGCGCGCACGATGCCCGGGGAGTTCTTCGTAGAAGACAAGTTCGACGGCATACGCGCACAGGCGCATGTGCAGCCCTTTGATGAAGAAGCCGAAGGTGCGCCCGTGACCGTCGAGAACGGCAAGCGCATAGCGCTCTACTCGCGCACGATGGACGAGATAACGCATCGCTTCCCAGAGCTTTTCGAGCCGCTCGGCCTGTTGCAGTCGGACGTGATTCTGGACGGCGAGATAGTCCCTGCGCGCGACGGTCAGATACTGCCGTTCGCGGAATTGCAGAAGCGCCTGGGGAGAAAGACCGTCGGAGCGGAGCTTTTAAGTTCCATCCCGGTGGTCTTCATAGTCTACGACATTCTCTACGCGCGGGGGCGAGTGCTGATTGACGAGGCCATGACGGAGCGGCGCGCTCTGCTGGAAAGCATCGTGCCGAAGGAAGGAGTCGTCCGGCAATCAGAAGCGAAGCGCTTCGCGGACGTGGCGGCACTGGACGAAGAGTTCGACCGGGCGCGTCAGCGCGGCAACGAAGGCTTGATGATTAAAGACCCGCGCTCGTCTTACAAGCCCGGGCGTCGCGGGCGCGAGTGGCTGAAGCTCAAGCGCGCCATAGCGACGCTGGATGTCGTCGTCACCGCCGTAGAAGTCGGGCACGGCAAGCGCCGACACCTGCTCTCGGATTACACCTTCGCCGTCAGGCGCTCCGAAGAGGACGCGGAGCTTTTGAACGTGGGCAAAGCCTACTCAGGCCTGACGGACGTGGAGCTGGCGGAGCTGACCGAGTGGTTCAAGGCGCACACGGTTCAGGAGTTCGCGCACGGCCGCGTTCGCGTTGTCGAGCCGAAGATAATCCTCGAAGTCACCTTCGACCGCGTGCAGGAATCCAAAAGACACAAGAGCGGCTACGCCCTGCGCTTTCCCAGAATCCTACGCTTGCGCGACGACAAGACAGTCGAAGAGATAGACACCCTTGAGACGGTCAGGAAGCTGGCGGAATAGCTTCCCCATCGCTCAAACCGAGATTAGCTGCGCCGCCGTCCGCATGAAGTCCTCCGGGTCTACGGCCGTGCGGTTGACGAAGGTGTCAAGGTGAAGGTGGGGCGGAGATTTTTGCCCGCCGCTTCTTCCCGAGAGGGCTATTATCTGGCCGCGCGTGACGCTCTGCCCCACTTGCACGCGACGCTCCGACAGGTGGTTGTACTTGGAAAAGACGCTGCCGCCGTGGTCTATGATGATGGTCTGCCCGGGCGTCCACTGCTCTGTCGAGAGAGCGACCACTCCGTCGTTGATGGCCTGAACGGGCGTGCCCATCGAGGCGCGGAAATCGAGCCCTATGTGGCGGTAGCGCTTCGTCCCGTTGACCGTGCGGCGCACGCCGAAGTTGCCGTTGTCGCGCCCCGACACGGGACGCACAAAAGGCATTGTCCACTTGCGAGCCGTGACGCGCCTGAGAATCTCAACGTCCGTCTCGAAGTCACGGCGCATGCGCGCGGCCACCTCCGGCGGAGGCGCGCTGAAATCCTCATCCAGTGTCAGAGAGGTAGAGCGATAAGGGCCGCGCTCTATAAGGTAGGCGAAAGTCCACTCGCGCACGCTGCCCCCGGCGGGGCGCACGCGCACTCGCAAGGTGTGGCTTCCCGTGACCGAATCGAGCGGCGCGGAAAGTATCGCGCGGTAGGTTCTTCGCCCGCCAACCGGATAAAAGTATAGCTCCTGCGGCTCTATCAACTGCTGGCCGCCCGCCGCTTCCGGCTGGATGGCGACGGGCAGACTGCCGCCCAGAATCTCAACTTCCGAAGAGAAGGCGAGCGCTATTAAAAGCGTCCGGCCTTCGACTATGACGGGGCTGCCCGTCACGTTGTAATTGGTAACCAGGGGCGCGCCCGCTTCCATTTGAGAGCGCGCCGCGCCCTGACTGCTTCCGGCCATGACTGCCGGTGCCGTCATGATAAGAGCGCCTAAAAACCTGCGCCGTGATAAAGACATCTTCCAACTTCCCCCCTTGGGCTTTTGATGCACGAAGCGTCTCACAGAGATTACACAGGAGTCCAGATAGTTCTTCCTTGTTTGTAACTGCGGGCGGAAATCAAATATCATCGCTTTGCATAATGAAACACGCCACGCGCGCAGTCGAAAGTAGAAAACTCCTGATGACCAGACGTATAAGACTGATTCTAGCAATCTCATTTGCGCTCCTTTTCTGCGCGAGCGCAGAGGCGCAGCGCACAAGGCGCGGCACCACGGGCGCTCAGCAGCAGCCGCCAAGGCCTGCCGCCACCCCCGCTCCCATGACGCCCGCACAGGCTCCGCCTAACACGCTGGCCATAGTCAACGGGCGCTTCGTGACCTTTGAGGATATAAACGCGCAGGTGCGCGACGCCATCAACAACCTTGACCGTAACATAGGCGACATGCGCCGCCGTGCCCTGACTGACCAGGTCAACACCTATCTCTTCGAGGCCGAGGCCAAGAAGCGCAACCAGACGCTGGAGCAGTTTCTTAATACGGAAATCTACAGCCGCATCCCTCCGCCGAGCGAAGAAGAAATCAGGTACATCTACGACGCCAACCGAGACCAGATAGGCCCGCTCACGCTGGACGAAGCACGCCCGCGCATAGTCTCGGCCATGCGCGAGCAGCGCGCCCTCTCGCTCATTGAAGATTTGGCCCAGCGCCTTCGCATGATGTACGTCGTGGAGTGGGGCACGGCCGACGTGAACGCCTCGGGCGTTGCGCCGAACGCCGTGCTGGCCTCCGTCTCTGGCCGCTCAATCACCTACGGCGAATTGAACGAGCAGCTGAAGCCCGCGATTAGCGACCTTCGCCTACGTCTTTATGAAGCCGAGCGACAGGCCATTGACGACCGTATAAACGAGATACTGATGGAGGCTGAGGCGGGCCGCCGCAAGATTACGCGCGACGACCTGATACGCGTGGAGATTTTCGACAAGCTGCGCCGTCCGACCGAGGCGGACGTGGCCAGGTTCTACGAAGAGAACCGCTCGCGCATACAGGGCACGCTCGAAGCACGCCGCACCGAGATAGCAACCTTTCTGGAAGCGATGGAGCGCAGCCGTCTTGAGCAGGCGTTGACAGACCGCCTGCGCTCCACGGCACAGATTCGCATACTGCTGCCGGAGCCCGCGGGCTACGTGCAGAGAGTCAGCGCGGACGACGACCCCTCGCGCGGGCCGCAGACGGCTCCCGTCACAGTAGTCATGTTCACGGACTTTCAATGCCCGGCCTGTTCCGCGACGCATCCTGTGCTGGACGAAGTAATCAAGAAGTACGGGACGCGCGTGCGTCTAGTCGTGCGAGACTTTCCTCTGGACATGCACCCGAACGCGCGAAAGGCGGCAGAGGCGGCAGGCGCGGCCAACGCGCAGGGCAAGTTCTTCGAGTACATAAACGTGCTTTACAGGAACCAGCAGGCGCTCGATGTTCCTTCGCTCAAACGCTACGCGAGCGATTTAGGATTAGACCGCGCACGCTTCGACGCGGAGCTCGACGGCGGGAAGTACGCGGCCGAAGTTGCGAAGGACGTGGCGGAAGGCAGGTCTTACGGGATAACGGGCACGCCGACTATCTTCGTCAACGGAGTCCGCCTGCTTGATTTGAGCGAGGGCTCTATGAGGGCTGCGATTGACCGCGCGCTTGAGCGAGCGGGCCAGAAGCCCTGAGCCGTCGGCTGCCAGATAATCCGATTTCCATGAAGGCTTAAATGAGAACTTATTCGGCGGCGACACTCGCGCTTCTTCTCTTCATGACGCTTCCCGCATGCGGCGACCGTGGCAGCGCGGCCAATAGCTCCGCGCCGCCCGCATCATCATCGCCCTCGCCCGCCGCTTCTTCCGCCACGCCGGTCGAGGACGTTCCCGTCTACACCTACGAGATAGTAGAGACATACCCGCACGACACGAAGGCTTACACGCAGGGGCTCGTCTTCTACGACGGGATGCTCTACGAAAGCACGGGCCAGTACGGCGAGTCATCTCTACGCAGGGTGGAGCTGAAGAAGGGGAAGGTGAAGAAGAAGATTGAGGTGCCGGGACAGTATTTCGCCGAAGGCATGACCATC
>DATELK010000226.1:0-2106 GCA_035276685.1 Pyrinomonadaceae bacterium
ATGATAGGAGTGGCCCGCGTGCGTCAGTATTCCACGGAAGCGCAGGTGGGAAGAGTCCATTATGCGGCGCGGAATCTCAAGGGCTTCCTTCGAGTCGGGCTCCACGCCGCAGCGATGATAGCCGCAGTCAATCTTCAAAAAGAGGTCGAGCCGCACATTCTCACGCCGCGCTCGCTCGTTAAGCTCTGCGGGAACACTTGCGTCGTCAGTGATGAGAGCGAAGCTTTCGCACTCGCGCGAAAGCTGAATCGCTTCGTCAAATTTTCCGGGCTCGATGGGGACGGCGTAGAGTATGTCCCTGAAGCCTTGCCGCGCAAAGGCGCGTGCTTCAAAGAGCGTGGAGACGGTGATTGCGCCCGTGTGCCCTTCGGTCTGGAGGCGCGCGACCTCCACACACTTGTGCGTCTTGACGTGCGGGCGAAGACGAGCGCCAAGGGTGCGCACGCGCTCGCTCATGCGAGAGGCGTTGCGGCGCACGCGCTCAATATCCAGCGCGAGGCAGGGAGTTTTTATCTCTTCAAGCTCCATTCTTATACTCAATATAGTCGCTCTCTAATCAATTCGGCCAGCCCCGGCATCGGAAATAGAATCGACTACCGATGTCGTTTAAGCAAACACGATATAGTGTATGATAAGCGGGTAGGAGCGCTTGCTTTGAAGGCAAAAAGCGGAAAGTTTCATTGTCCTCTGCACTGGCACAAGAGTTGTTAGCTCTTTGGAAGCAAGGGAGGTCGGTATGACATCAATTAACTTCAAACAGAAACTTGGCGGAGCAATTCTAGGTATCTCTATCATCTTCGGCGTAGGCTTTACGCCCGCCACGGCGACACAGGCGCAGTCTCGCAACGACGGTTACTATCAGGGCGGCCAGGACCGCAATCGTGACCGTGACCGCGAAGACCGCGATTGGGGACGCCGCCGTCGAGGCCGCGATTGGGATCGTTACGGCAGGTGGGGCGGCTCTTACGAGCTGAGGCAGACGGCGCTGAACGCCGGATACAACGAAGGCGTCAAGGAAGGGCGCAAGGACAGAAGCAAGAACAGGCGCTTTGACTTCTACGGCAAGAACGAGTTCCAGAAGGCAACGAAGGATTACAACTCGCGCCTCGGCGACAGGGAGCTTTACCGCCGTTACTTCCAGCAGGGCTACGAGAACGGCTACACGGACGGCTACAGGGGCTACTAAGACTGTAAGCGTCTCAAATTCAAAGTCCCATGACTCAAGTCAGTTTTGACTTGAGTCATGGGACTTTTGCCTTGGTGCTTCTATTTCATGCGGGCGAGTATGCCGTCTGGCGCGGCGAATCTCTGAAGCTTGCTGTAGGGGACTGTGACTATGTCAGCGCAGGCTTCTATGACGTGCGGCCAGCTAGGCTGTATCTGCAAGCCCGTGGCGGAAAAGTTGTAGTTGAAGGTGGTGCCTTCAAGCTGATCCATGGCGTAGGGCCCGTCGCAGTTGTCGTCCTCCTTGCCGGAAGCCTTCACGCGCTCTCCCGCCTCTATCCTCGCGCCGAAGATTGTCCTCAGTATCTCCTGCCTGTCCGCCTCGTAATTCCTGAACAGCTCCGAGAAGGCAACGAGCTTTCCCGTCCTGAGGTCGAAGGTCTGCGAGATGTTGTCGTCGTTGGTAGGGTAAGGGCCGCCGCACCAGTACTGCGACGAAGCGTAGATGCTGAAAATGTCCCTGTCCGCGTAGGCCACCTTTGACCGCACTGTGAAGTACTTGTTTTTCCCCGTACAGCCGACGGCGAAATCCTTCGTCGCCTCGGCTATCTGGCGATTGACCTCGCGCATGACGCGCGCGTCGCGGTAGCGGGTCAGTCTGGGAAACGTGATGCGCGTGCGTCCGACGCGCATCTTGGCGTGGCCTATGCCGCTCGCGCCGCGAGTCTGTGCGAGCGCAGACTGTTCGACAGCGCCCACGGTTGATAGAAGAAGAGCGGCGGCAATCAACAGCGCCGAGATAAAACGAAGTTGCATACTTTTCATCCTCTGATTATTCCGGTTTAGGTAAAAGCTGATGCTATCGAAGATACACAATAAAGAGGAAAGACAAAAGAAGAGAGGCCGCGTAAAAGCACAAGACTCTTACACGGCCTCCGGCCT
>DATELK010000227.1:0-19773 GCA_035276685.1 Pyrinomonadaceae bacterium
AAAAACCGCTTCAAGCAGCCGCCTCCGACTTAAAAACGTACATTTTCGCTCTGAAAATCCCCGCGCACCACCTGAAAATGTCCACGCACCACTTGAAAAGTGCCGCCCACCAGGTAAAAATCTCCGCGCACCACTTGAAAACCTCCATGCACCACTTGAAAACCTCCATGCACCGGCTGAAAGTGTCCGCCCACCAAGTGAAAATGCCCGCCCACCAAGTGAAAATGTCCGCGCACCGCCTGAAAGTTGTCGCGCACCGCTGAAAAATCGTCACGCACCACGCGAAACTCTCCACGCACTGTATGAAAATATCGGTCTTTCTGAATGAAGACGAGGCCGAGTGGGACAAAGGAGCAGAGTTTACTTATTTAATTGCGTCCAGAAACATGGCTTCGACGCGGAAGGCAATCTCTCTGGCTCTCTCAAGGAGGTCGTCGGCGCGGGAGCGATGCTCGTGTGTGAACTCTTCGTCCTCTATGCCTGCGGTGTTGACGAGGACGTTGTAGCGGGCTGAGGCGACCGCCGCCAGGGCCAGTTGCGCGCCCGTGGCCGCGTCGGAGAGAGCGTTCGGGTTGCCGATTTCCGCGAGGGTCTCAAGCAGCTCAAGCACCTGCACGGACACGCCAGCGACTTCCAGAGGCACCGTGGCAGCACCCTTAAGCGCCGCCTCAATCTCGCTTGAGCGAGCGAGTCTTTCATCTTCGTTAGTCTGCGGCATAGAGCGCGCTTCCATGACGGCGGCGAAGCTTTCCGCGTCGTCGTGGGCCGCGACTTCGAGCCTCGCCCTCAAAGGCTTCAACTCGCTTAGAGCATCGGTCACTTCCGATTCCACGTCGCTGTACTTTTCTCTTCCCGCCGTCAGATTGCCAATCATCTCGCCGAGCGCGGCTCCGAGGGCTGCGGCCTGCGCCGCGGCAGCGCCACCGCCGGGCGCAGGCGAGCCTTCGGCCACGTCTTCCGCGAACTCGCTCGCGCTCTTCTCCTCGCCCTTGGCGCGTATGGCCGCCTCTATGCGATTCTCAAGCACTACGCCGTGCGCGAAATTTTCTATCCGAAGAAAGTACTCTGCCGAGCGGTCAAGCGCAGCCTGCGGGATGAGGCCCACTATCTCGCTTCCCGCGACCTGCACGCCGTAGCGAGCGGCCTCGCGCCTCACCGCTTCAAAGGCGTGATGAAGCTGCGTCTTCTCGTAATCGACAAGATTCATGGAGACCTGCACTATCCCGCGAGTGGCAAGCTCGAACCCGAGCGCTTTAAGGTAACGAAGGCCGCCGTCACGACCGCGCACGGCCCTCGCCACGCGGCGCGCAATCGAGAGGTCATTGGTCTGTAGGTTGACGTTGTAGGCGATGAGGAAGGGACGCGCG
Source organism: Pyrinomonadaceae bacterium (assembly GCA_035276685.1). Taxonomy (GTDB): domain Bacteria; phylum Acidobacteriota; class Blastocatellia; order Pyrinomonadales; family Pyrinomonadaceae; genus JACVRN01. The sequence goes on from DATELK010000227.1 coordinate 1,368, forward strand.
CCGACAATCGTTGCTCCAGCGGTCTGATGTATGCGGCGAGCGCCCCGGTCTGGCGAGCGCGCGGCTATCTTTTCAATCTCCTCGCGCAGAAGCTCGAAGCCCCCGCGCCGCACGTCCTCAAGATTTGTGCGCTCCGGCCTTAAAGCCGCGCGCTCGTAAAAGTAGACGGGGATGTTCAATTCGTGCGCGATTCTCTCACCGGCCTCGTGCGCCAGCCTCACGCAGTCCTCCATAGTCACGCCGCGCACAGGCACAAAGGGAAGCACGTCCGTTGCGCCCAGGCGTGGATGCTCGCCCGTGTGGCGCGTGAGGTCAATCAGCTCAGAGGCCAGCCGCACCACGCGCACGGCAGCCTCCACAACCACACTCTCTTCAGCGACGAAGGTGATGACAGAGCGGTTGTGGTCGCTGTCCATGTGCGTGTCCAGCACGACCGCTCCATCAACGGACTCAATGGCCTTCGCCAGCCGCTCAATAGTTTCGGCATCTCTGCCCTCGCTGAAATTCGGCACGCACTCGACGATTCGTTCCACTCTCGAAAAGCCTCCGCTTTAAGTAGAGGAAGATTTTAACAGGGATGGACAGGATGAACAGGATAAAAGAGAAAGTATTGCTTCTTCTTCATCCTGTCTATCCTGTCCATCCCTGTTAATTTATTTCTACGCTTTCATGTTGGCCGGGCTTGTGGAGTGTGAAGACGGTGCCGCCTGCGCGTCGCTTTCGCCAAGAGACTTCCGCCTCAAGGAGACTGGCGCGCGCCAGTATGTTAGAGAGGCCGCGACCGCTCCTTTTACGCTTATTCTCTTTCGGGTCAAAGTCGCGCCCGTCATCCTCAAGCTCAAGCAGGAAGTCCTTCTCTTCACCAATTTTCACTTCGAGGCGAACGTGCTTTGCTCCCGAGTGGCGGCAGATGTTGTTGATGGCCTCCTGCGCTATGCGATAAATCTGCATGCGCTCGCCGGGCGCGAGACTAATCTGCTCCTCCAAATCCTCAGGGCAGCGGAACTCGTACTCGAAGCGGCACTCTGCGGGCGCGTGCGCGACTGAATTCGAAAGCGCCCATTCGAGCGCGGCCGAGAGCCCCACGTTCTCAAGGGCCGAAGGGCTCAGGTCTTCGCAGATGCGGCGTATCTCCGTCGAGATGGCCTCTATCTCGGAGCGGAACGTCCCCGGGTCAAGGCGCGCGTGGCCGTTCTCTGCCTCCTTCGCTGGCAACTGGTCTGTCAGAAGTATCAGGTTCCTCAAGTCCGCGAGCGTCTGGTCGTGGAGGTCTCTGGCAATGCGGCGGCGCTCGCGCTCCGCCTGATTCGCCACCTGAAGACGCGCGTCCGCCAGGTTGCGGTTCGCTTCGAGCAGGTCGCGGCTCGTGCGCGCCATGCGGCGGTTCTGAAAGTATCCCCAGTAGAGCGCTATGAGCGCCAGAAGCAGTAGCACGGCGAGCGCACTGGTCGTCCAAGGGAAAGGAGCGCCCGCCACAGAGAACTCGAAGCGCAAAGGCTCCGAAGGAATCAAATCCGCGTTGTAGGCACGCGCCTCGACTCTATAGCGGCCGGGCCTTAAGCCCTCCATCATTAGCTGCGCGTCGCGCGAGAGCTTCTGCTTGACTAGACGGCCCGCTTCGTCAAAGAGCATGAAGCCGTACTGGAACTGCTCCGGGAAAGTGCGGCTGCCTATGGCCTGCACGTCCAGCACAAGACTGTTCTGCGGGTATTCCAGACGCAGCCCCGCGCGCAGCTCTTCCGGCTGGTGCACGCGGCGGCTGATGATGCGTGTGGGCGCAAGCACCGGCTGAACCTGTCCCGGCTCGTAGCGCGCAAGCCCGCGACTCGTCCCAACGAGCAAGCCTCTTGTGCCGTACTTCCAGCTTGAAGCGAGAAGCGCGAAGGCGTTCTGCGAAGGCAGGCCCTGCTCCACGTCCTGCCTTGAGACGACAGCGCCGAAGCTCTCCGTGATGAGAGCCTTCATCAACCCGCCGCCGGAGGTGGCGCACCAGACAGCGCCCGCCTCATTCGAATCAGGCAGAACGCGACGCACGTCGAGGCCCGAGACTATGTTGACGAGCTTCCCTTCGCGCAGCGCGTAAAGACCCTTGGCCGAAGCTATCCAGAAGAAGTCATCGCCCGCTCTTTGAATCTGCCAGACGGCAGCGCTCTTTAAGGCTTCGAGCCCCGCGACGGGCACGACCCGCTCGCCGTCGTAGCGCAGCACGTCGCCTCCGGCAGTCCCTATCCAGAGCCACGCGTCGCCGTCTGCGTAAAGGCTCACGACTTCGCGCGCGCCCTGCGCCGAGCCAGTCGCGGGCCACAGCAGAGTGCGACGATTATCGTCCACACGCTCTACTCCGCGCCTGAAGCTCGCGGCGTAGCTTCGCCCACGGAACCTTACAACGGAGCGCACGCTGTCCGTAGAGCTTCCCTCTATGCTCTCGCCCTCGACGGGCGTAAACGCCGTGTCGGCCCTCACGTCGCGCACAGCAGCGTTGCTGATGTAAAGACCAACGGAGGTGCCTACCAGTAGTCTCCCGTCCGCGCTCTCGTCAATCGCGTAGACCGCCTGATGCGACAGATTATTGACCAGACCCCAGCCGGTTCCCGCTGCGTCCGCTATGAAGAGACCTCTGCTCGTGCCTGCGAATACGCGCCCGTCGTCGGGCTGAAACAGCGTCCGCACAAAGTTGCTCGCGCGCTCTTCGCTGATTGTCTCTACGCGCAGGGCCATACGGTCATAGCGGCACACGCCCTTGTCAGTGCCGAACCAGATGACGCCTTCGCGGTCTATGAAGATGGCATAGATGCTGTTTGAGCGCAGGCCGCCGGAAGTGTTATCGAAAGTGAAGCGCTCGCGCGAGGCAGAGAGGTTGGGCTGGTAATGATAGACGCCCTGCCCGTCCGTCCCGGCCCAGACGCCGCCCGCGCCGTCAGACGCAAGCGCCGTTACGGTTCCAAGCGACTCGCCCACTCGCAACGCGTGTAAGCCGTCCCTGGCCTGATAAAGACCGCTCTCCGTTGCCTTGGCACGCGCGCCCATCCACAGAGTCCCTTGAGCATCTCTTTCAAGAGCCTCTACGAAGAAGGCGCGAGGACGGCTCTCAAGGCTTCGCGCGCCTTCCGCGTTAATCGTTAAGAGCCCGCGCGTGTGCGTGCCAGCCAAAATCTCTTCGCCTGCACTGGCGAGGCTTGTCAGTTCCAGCGGCCCGCGACGATTCTCGTCCGCAGACTGTAGCGGCTCGTTCGGCATGGTCTTAACCGCGAGCGAGCCGTCTTGCTGCGAGCGGCAATCGAAGACCAGCCCCTCGTTCGTGGCGAGCACGGCGCGGCCCGGCTCGGGATGAATAATCGCCGTCACCGTCCTGCCTTCGGTCTCCTTGATGAGGCGTAGACTCGTGCCCGTGAAAACGGCCGCGCCCTCTTCCGTGCCTACCCAGAGCGTGCCCGCCGAATCGACACGAAGCGCCAGCACGCGCCCTTGCTTCAAGCCTTCGGCCACCATCGCCTGCGTGCGCCGCCCGTCGTAGCGCGCAAGCCCAGCGTCCGTGCCGAACCACATCGCGCCGTCCGGCGTCTGGGCAATCGCGCGCACGCGGTCAGAAGGGAGACCATGAAAGAGCGTCACAGCGCCCCATTGATGAAGGTTGTTAGGCGTAAAGCCCGGAGCTTCCTCCGCAGCCTTCTGAGCAGACGAGATGAAGAGCGAGCTTAAGAGAAGCGCAGAGACGGCGAGCGCAGTCAAACGAGAGAGAAACGTTACGAAAGAGAGTCTCATTTCACCGCAGACAAAGCAGGTCAGTACCGCCTGCGGTAGCGGGCGGGTCGGTTTAGCATTAATAGTGAATCTAGTCTAAGTAATACCCGCCCGCTACCGCAGGCGGTACTGACCTATGTTCAATGTCAGTCAACGCTTGCCGCCCCGGCCCGTCTCTTCGTAAAGGTACTTCTTACGGTCGCGCTCAATCCAGCCTTCCAGCTCGCTCGCGGCCTTCTCAAGCTCGTCGCTATTCAGGAGGCCGCGCCTTAAAGCTTCAAAGAAGGCGCGCGTGCGCGTGTTATAGGCAAGCTTTTCGTAAGCCTCGTGCGGCGTGCCTTCGGGCGTGAAGGCGAAGAGCTTTTCGTAGAGAGTGGCGAGGCGGCTTTCGACGCCGCGCAGGGAGAGGCTGCACTTTCTAGCTATGGCCCAGTTGGACAGCCCGAGCGCGAGGTAATAGAGCGCCTCTGCCTCGAACTCTGTCAGCAGGGGCCGCTTGAAGGAGTCCTTAAACGCAGGGTCAATCATGTCTGCTCCGTCTTCCAGCACGGCTGCGACAAAGCGCAGGAAACGGGACTCTGGATTGTTCTTGTGTATAAAACCGTAGGCGGGCGGCGGCTCCACCGAGCGTATGATTTTTCTAATCTCGTTGATGTAAATCTCGTGCGGGAACTGCGTCCAGAAGATGATGCGCGCCGCAGGATACTCGCGCCAGATGGCACGCGCCGCCTTGACGCCCGACAGCTGCGGCATCTGTATGTCCAGCACGCAGAGCGACGGCCTGTGCCTCAGCGCCAGCTCAACAGTCTTCGCGCCGTCGCCCGCCTCAATCACGGGCGAGTGGCCCGAGAACTCACGCTCAAGAACCTCTTTCAGGTAGTGGCGCTGCGCCACGTTGTCTTCGGCAATCAGAATTGACATAAAAGCTTCAGGGGCGAATCCTTCAAATAGGCTGTCGAGTCCTGGACGAATCCTATCACTAATCCTTGCGGTCTAACATCCATTATCTTCGTCGCGCAATCAATGTGGATAGCCACAGGCGACAGGGGCGGCAGGACTCGCTTATGCAATGTTACTTAGCCTGCTTGAGCGCGTTGTACTTTTTCAAAATCTCAAGCGTGCGGTCAATGGGCAGAGCCTCTGCGCGGTGGCCGTCCCGGCCCGTGATGGTCGTGGCGCGAAAGAGAGAGTTGTAGATGGCCTCTTCCGTGGCTTCCACCACGGCCAGAAAGAGCGGCGACGCGGCCTCGTTTCCGAGTAGCTGGACTGCGCCGCGCTCGTCGCCAGCGCGCACGCGGTTCTGCGTGCTGAAGGCTATGACGTAATCGCCGCTCCCGTTCGTGGAGGGTGAGCCCGTGCGAGCAAGGCCGAGCATGGCGCGTGCTGCTAGCCGCCGCAGGTTTCTGTAATCGAGCGGCGCGTCCGTCGCCACGACAATGATGATGGAGCCGTCCGCACGGTCTTGCTGTAACTGAGGCCCGGCTGTTTGACGCATCTCCTTCCGCGCCTCAAGCTTATCTTTCAGGTAGTAGTTGCCAAGCTCCCGGCCCACGGGAGCGCCGTTGATTGTGAGGACGCCGCCGAAGTTCGTCTGCACCAGCACGCCTACAGTGTAGCCGCCGAGTGATTGAGGCAAGGCTCTTGAAGCGGTGCCTATGCCGCCCTTGAAGCCGAAGGCCACGGTGCCCGTGCCTGCGCCCACGGAGCCTTCTTCAACCGCGCCGTCTTTGGCCGAGCGAAGCGCCGCGAAGACTTCATCGCGCCCCACGTGACGCCCGCGTATGTCGTTCAGAAATCCGTCGTTCGTCTCGGCCACGACCGCGTTGACGGAGCGCACCTCTTCGTTTCCGGGCAGCGCCAGCATCCATTCGAGAAGCGCGTCGGCCACTCGCGGCACGTTCAGCGTGTTGGTCAAGAGTATGGGCGTCTCAAGCTCTCCAAGCTCGTTGACCTGCGTCGAGCCCATGAGCTTTCCGAAGCCGTTGCCGACGAAGACGGCCGCCGGAACCTTCTCCTGAAATAGATTGCCTTCGTGCGGGAGGATGGCCGTCACACCCGTTCGCACGCTTGCGCCGCGTATCAGGGTCGAGTGGCCCACGCGCACGCCCTTAACGTCCGTGATGGCGTTGAGACGGCCAGTAGGGAGAACTCCTACGACCACTCCAAGCTCGCGCGCACGCGGCCTGCGGCTATCATCCGTGTTGCTCATGCCCTGACTCACAAGCGCCAGAAGAGGAAGAAAAAGAAGCGCCCGTCTGAAAATCATCATCGCCTTGTTGTATCCTCTATGCAGCATTCTTTCATGTAATGCTACAATTTGAAATATCAAATTCCCGGGGAAGCTGGTCATGCCGGACAGGATACAGGAGAGATTCATCACGGAGCGTAAGGGAGCGTGGCAGCGCCTTGAAGATTTGCTGTCGCTGCTCGATAGCTCTTCCTTAAGAAGGCTTCACCGCGAAGAGGTGCGAGAGCTTGGGCGCATCTACCGCCGCACGGCTTCCGACCTTGCGATTGCGCGGGCGGAGTCGCGCGACCCGCGCCTCATAAACTACCTGAACAGCCTCGTGATTCGCGCGCACGGTCGCATCTATCGCGCCGACGCGCAGGCCCCTCGTCGTCTTCGCAACTTCTTCGCGCGCGATTTCCCGCGCACCTTTCGCAGGACGTGGCGCTACACGGCCGCGAGCTTCGTGGTATTCATGGGCTTCGCCCTCATAGGCTTCCTCGGCACGTGGCAGGACGTGGAGTTCTCTGAGCTTGCGGGCATCTCTCCCGTCTGGCGTGAGATGAATATAGAGACGCGCAATCATTGGTGGGAGACGTTGAACGAGGGGAACCAGATTGGCTCAAGCGCCATCCTCACGAACAACATAGGCGTGACCTTTCTGGCCTTCGCCTACGGCGCGCTCTTCGGCGTCGGCACGCTCTACATCATGGCGCTCAACGGCGCGAGCATAGGCGCTGTGCTGGCGCTGACTTACCAGGCGGGCTTCGGCAACGACCTGGTGACCTTCATGGTGGGCCACGGCGTAATAGAGCTGTCGTGCATCTTCATAGCCGGTGGAGCGGGCATGATGCTGGGCCTCGCCATACTCGTGCCCGGCGACCTCTCGCGTGCGGACGCACTGAAGGCGCGCGGGCTTGAGGCCGTGCGACTCATTGCAGGCTGCGCGCCGCTACTCTTCATAGCCGGTCTCATAGAAGGCTTCATCTCGCCCGTGCCTGCCAATCCCGCAATCAAATTCGGTATAGGCATCGTCACAGGAATAGCGCTCTGGTCTTACCTGCTGCTGATGGGCCGCGAAGATGAAACGGCGGCGAGCAAGTAAGCACACGATTATCCGACCGACATGATGAAGATTTTCAAGAAGCTGAATCAGAGCAAGCCGTCTGCTGAAGAAGCTCCTGCTAAGAGCGCGTCGCCTGACTTCATAGACGTGCGGCAACTGATAAAAGCTTTAAGCGTCGAAGAGCTTAACAAGTCTGCCGAAGAATACTTCGCGCAGCTCAACGCCTGGGAGCATCATCTGGCGAAGCCCTTCGCGGACATCATAGAGACGCCGGAATTGCTGGTCTCTTTCTCGCACCTGCTTCAGGGACTCTCTCTTTCTCCCGGCATGACGGTGCTGGACTTCGGCGCGGGCTCCTGCTGGTCGTCGTATCTGCTGACGCAGTTGGGATGCGAAGTCGCTGCGCTTGACGTGTCAAAGACCGCGCTTGAAATCGGCAGAGAGCTATACAAACGCCATCCTCCCTTCGGCAACCAGCCGGAGCCGCAGTTTCTACACTTTGACGGCCACGCGTTCGACCTCGACGACGAGAGCGTGGATAGAGTCGTCTGCGTAGACGCCTTTCATCACGTAGCCAACACCGAACAGGTCTTAAAGGAGATGGCGCGAGTGCTTAAACAGGGCGGCATCGCGGCCTTCTACGAGCCGGGGCCGCGTCACTCTCACACTCCGCAGGCGCAGTACGAGATGCGTATGAACCGCGTGATTGAGAATGACATTGACGTGAGAGAGATTTGGCAGTCGGCGCGTGCGGCAGGTTTCACGGACATTAAGCTCTCCGTCTTCAGCCCCAAAACTTTCCTGCTGAGCATGCACGAGTTTGACCAGTTTATGGATGGGGAAAGCATGGACTCGCGCTACGCGGCAGAGACGCGCGCCTTCATGCAGCATCACAGATGCTTCTTCCTGCACAAAGGCGAAGCGGGACTTCTCGATAGCCGCCAGCGCTCGGGCCTCTCGGCCGAAATCACGGTTGAGATGGCATCGAGCCGGACGAAAGAGGGAGAGCCGTTCGCGGCCCGCGTGACTGTGAAGAACATTGGCACGAGCATCTGGCTTCCTACCTCAAGCCCGAAGGGGCCAGTGCATCTTGGCACTCACCTGCTCGGCGCGGACGGCCTCTTAATCAATCGCGATTATTCCCGTCATCACCTCACACCCGGCGAAGGACGCCCCATTGAGCCCAACGAGACTGTAAGCCTTGAGGCGCGGGTGCCCGCCCCGCCCGCAGGAAAATATATTCTGGAATTTGACCTCGTCAGCGAGTACGTCTGCTGGTTCGAGAACAACGGCTCAAGAGTTGTGAAAGTGGAAGTAGAGGTCGCCTGACTCTCTCTCACAACAAGCCGTGCTCTTTGACTCGCAGGTAGGTTTCAAGGAGCGAGGGCGCGAGCGTGGCGGAAGTTACGTCCAGGGCAAGGCCGCCCTGTGACTCTACGAGACGGAGCGCGGCTTCTCTCTGGTGCAGAATCTCTTCCGCGACAGACTGTGTGAAAAGCTCCGGGATGCTGGCGGGCTCGTCGCGCACAGCCGCGCGCAGGTCTCTATCGCCTATCGTGACCACGAGCGGCAGGTGTCGCGGGCGCAGCAGCTTCAAAGAGGTGAGCAGCTCGCGCGAGCCTTCTTCGTCCACAAGGTCTGTGAGGACTACTACGAGCGCGCGGCGTTTGCAGTTGATGGCTATGAACTCGAAGGCGCGTGCGTAGGAGGGCTCTATCATCTCGGGCTCTATGGCGTGAAGGGCTTCGAGCGCTGCGTCCATGTGCTCTCGCCCGCGCTTCGGCGGCAGGTAGCTCTTGATGCGGCGACCGAAGACGAGCAGGCCGGAATTGTCCCCGCCGCGCTGCGCCGCGCTCATCAAAGCGAGCGCCGCGTGGACGGCCGAATCAAGCTTCGTCTCCTGCTCTATGCGCGCTGTCATAAGGCGGCCTGCGTCGAGCGCAATCACTATGGTCTGGTCTCGCTCTATCTGGTACTGTCGCGTGGTGAGCTTGCCGCGCCGCGCGGTGGCCGTCCACGAAACGTGCCTCAGCTCGTCGCCGCGCACGTAGTCCCTCAAAGATTCAAACTCCCTGCCCTCGCCGCGCCAAGAGGTCTTGCGGTGCGAAGCGACCAGCGAGCGTGCGCCCAGGGCTTTCAACTCAGCCTCTCTCGCGCGTCTTATGTTCGGATAGACCTTTATGCTTTCCGCTTCGCCGAGCGAGGTCTGCACCCACGCGAGGCCCAGTCGTGAGAGGTAACGCACGGCCGTCCTGCCGAACTCGAAGCGGCCGCGCTTCGGGGGTTTCAGGTTGTAGATGAGTGTGGCGGAGCCTTGAGCGTCCACGCGCACTTGCGCCCGTCGCTCGCCGCGCAGAGTCATCTGCGGCGGGAACTCGTCCTTCACCTGTAGGCTCAGCGAGCGAGAGCTGTGATTCAGTAGCTGCACGTGCACTTCTGTCTCAGAGCCCACGGCAAAGCGGCTGCCGAAATGTCGACGGATGGTAAAGCCCTGCGGAAGGCGACTCATGCGCGCGTCCACCAGTACGGCTACCAGTAGAGCCATGTCGTAAAAGAGCGTCAGCCAGCGGAGCGCGGGCCGCCCCCACGAAAGCGAAAGCGGAATGAGCCCCGCGAAGAGCAGTATGTAAAAGAGTCTTGTGAAAACAAAACGCATGCTACTGAAAAGCTATACCCGTCATCGCGGAACTTCTGCGCTCTGAAGGATGTCTGTGATGACGGCGTCGGCGGTCGCTCCGTCCAGTTCGGCCTCCGCTCTCAGGCTCAGCCTGTGGCGCAGCACGGGGCGCGCAATGTCTCGCACGTCGTCAGGCGTGGAGAACTCTCGACCGCGTAAGGCCGCGAGCGCTTTGGTGCAGAGCAGTAGGGCGACGGCTGCGCGCGGGCTCGCTCCGTAAAGCACGGACGGATGCGAGCGCGTGCGGCGAACTATGTCCACGACGTAGCGGCGCACGCCCTCTTCCATTCGCGCGCTCCTGACCTCGAAGCGGCAGCGCATGATTGCGTCCGCGTCGCTCAAAGGCAGAATGTCCACCTGCTCAAGGCGGCGCGCGTTAAAGCCTGCGTCCCAGCGCGCTATGATTTCCTGCTCGTCCTGCTCGGCGGGATAGTCCAGCAGGATTTTCAGCAGGAAGCGGTCGAGCTGCGCTTCCGGCAAAGGATAGGTGCCTTCGTACTCAATAGGGTTTTCCGTGGCGAGCACCGTGAAGACGGGCGAGAGGGGATGCGGGTCGCCGTCAATCGTCACCTGCCGCTCTTCCATCGCTTCGAGAAGCGCGGCCTGCGTCTTCGGCGGCGTGCGGTTAATCTCGTCCGCGAGCAGTATGTCCGTGAAGACGGGCCCGCGCCTGAGTGTGAAATCCGAGGTCGAGACGTTGAAGACGTTCGTGCCCGTGATGTCCGAGGGCATAAGGTCTGGCGTGAACTGTATGCGGTTGAACTGCGCGCCGATGATGCGCGCCAGCGTCTTGACCGTCAAAGTCTTGGCCGTGCCCGGCACGCCTTCTATGAGCGCGTGCCCTTCCGCCAAAAGAGCAATCAGAATCTGCTCTATGACCTCGTCCTGTCCTACGACGACCTTTCTTAGCTCCGTGCGTATGTGCTCAGTAGTAGAGGAGACGTATTCCAGCGGCATTGAAAGTTTCCATCTTCGTAATGGAAAAGCATCAAGATATTACGTTAGACAAGGCAAAAGGCAAAGCACGGTGACCGGCCCTTTCATCTCGCCTGCTTCTGTTCGCGCGAGCGCATGCGCAGGCCCAAGCTTCGCTCCACGTCCCTGAGCCTTGAGACAAGTTGGAGGGCGCGGCGTGCGCTCAGTGGCTCGCCCGCCATAGCGTCCTCGCACTCGCGCATCAAGGCTTCAAGCTCGTGCGCGCTCAGGGCCGAGCGTGCCGCCACTCGCTCCGCAATCAGAGCGCGTGGAGCGTTGCTGTCGAGCCCCGCGTAACGTGCAAGCACCCTGCGCGTGCGCGCGTAGATGTTCTCTATCGCGAGGTCGTAGGCGCGCGAGCGCTGCTGCAATTCTGCCATAGAGGCCACGAACTCCAGTTTCGAGCGGCGGTCAACGAAGGGAAGCGGAAGCGGACGTGCAAAGCGGCTCCCGCTCGTCCAGACGGCCGCGAGCACTATCAGGCAGAGCTGGCCCAGCATGGCAAGGACAGGCGTGCCCGCAAAGTAAGAGATAATCTGGTTGTGCGTGCTGAAGCGCCCGTGATGATATTCGTCAAAGGCTATGAGGCCGCTTGTGCCCGCTATCACGTTGACGGCGAGGCGCAGGTTGTCCGCGCGGTTGATGCCGCTGTTGGCTATGATGAAAGGGTCGCTCAGGATGACTATGCTCCCGGCTCCGTACCTGTAGTCGGCCAGAAGCGCCGCACGAGAGTCGGCTAAGTGAACTACGGGCGCGGCGGAGACCTGAGGGATTGCAGGCGGCGCGCCCGTCTCAGGCGGAGCGGCGGCGGGCGGCGGCGGCTCATCCTGAAGAGAGCCCGCGCTACTACTCTTCTTTCCGCTTAAATCAAACTCGTCGTCTTCGCTCTTTTTACCCGGCCCCGCGCCCTGCCCTTCGACCGCGAAGATTTTGATTGCCGAAGCGAAGCGCGAGGCAAGGACGGAATCCACGCCCACGGTGAGCGGCGTCGGCTGCGAGGCGCGTGCGAGCGGCACTCCCGCCGTCATCTCGTCAACGTTGGAAGAGCGCGCGTCGGGCGTCGGATAGTTCAGCAGCTCAAGCGTGATGTGCCAACTGCCTGACGGCGGCAGAAGCCTCTGGTCAGGCGAGCGGTCGACGATTACGAGGCGGCCTCCTTCCCTGACCCACTGCAAGATATTCTGAATCTCTTCCGGCTCGAACGCGATGCGGGTAGGGCCTGTGATGACAAAGGTGCGGGGCCTTGCAGTTCCGGCCGAGAGCAGCTTTTCCGGCTCGTCGCGCCAGCGCACCACGCTGTAGCCTGACTCCTGTAGGTAATCGAAGAGCGCACGAGTGCCCGTAGCCCGCGCGTTGTAGGTCGAGCGGTCGGGCGTGTACTCGTTGTCCGGCGTCTCTTCAATCTCCACGTAGCTCGCGGCGTTGATGCCTACGAGCAACAGTATGACGAGAGCAACCGTGCTGATGATGACTACGTACTGGCGCATAAACTCGGTGCTATTTCAGAGCGTTCCTGTAGCGAGCGCGGAAGTCGTGCCAGTCGGTTTCGGTCGCAGGCGTCAGACCGTACCAGTGATTCTCGAAGCTGCGTGTCATGGGCTTCATCTCTTCGTAGAGCGTGCGGTTGGGCTCGACGGCGCGCAGGTAGTCCCTGTTGGTCTTGTGCTGTTCAAGCCGCACGAGCTTGCGGTCGTGAAGCTCGCACAAGAGCGCTATGTAGCCCTTGCGAATCGCCGCGCGCAGGTCGCCCGAGCGAGCAAGTCTTTCAGCCTCGTCCAGCAGGTCTGCCGAGGTTTCGTCCGCCGCAAGCTGCTCGCCCAGAACTACGCGAGCGCCGCGCTCACGAGGCTTGCGCTTACGCATCTCGCGCCCAAGCAGGCGCGGCAGGAACCGCCACGCGACGTAAGCGATGACGGCCAGCGAAAGTAGAATCACTACGAGCTGAGCGGTGTTGTTGACTGCGCGGCTCTCTCTAATCGGCTCGTCTCTTTCCTCTCTTTCGGGGAAGAGGCTTCGGAACCATTCCCTGATGCGCCTTATGAGGCGCGTGAGCGCGTTACCTTCAGAAGCCTGACGACTGTATTCCTCGCGGCGAAGGATGGCGGCGAGACGTGCCTTCTCCGCATCTTTATCAATCGTCTTGCCGGACGACGCGGTGCCCTCCATCTCCGAAAGGCGCTCGTCTATGGCTTGAAGCCGCTCGGCTATGCGCGCCATAGCCTCAACGCGCCTTTTGTCGCCCACGGGCAGCAGCTCGTAATTATCCAGCGCTTCCACGAGCCAGCTGTTGTCCACGCGAAGGAGGCCGCCCTGCCACTCCACGCTCTCGCTCGCGGGAAGAAGCTGTCGCACATCCTTTATGACGTTGGTTCTGGCAACCTCAGCGCCGTGAAGCGACGCGCTCATAGAGCCTACGGCTACAAGCGCGCGGCGCACGCGCTCGTGATAATCGGCGAGCGAGACGGCCGCAGCAGCAGCGTCCGCGCATGACAAGACCAGAAGGACGAGCAGGCACGCCCTTCGCAGACGAGGCAAAGAATGTCGAGTCGCTTTTTTCATCCGAGTCCGAGCGTGGAGCCGGGCGACCACTTGCCCGCAGGCGGCTGCCCCTGAAGCATTGCCGCTTCCTCCGTCACAAGCGCGGGCGCGTAGGGCGCGGCGCGTCCTCCGGCCAGTCGCGGCATCTCTCCGAGCCTGCGCGACGCCATCAGCTCCACGTCGTAACCCTCGTTACGCACGCGCTCGTCCACGTAAAGAAGTGAGAGCCCAAGCAGCCACACAGGCGTCAGTAGCATAGAGCTTGACTGCAAGAGCACGCTGTAGCCTATGGAGTACCACGCGGGCCACTGATTGGAGTTCCACGGACTGATGCCGTTTAAGTAGCCGTACCACCCTAGCGGGACGAGAAGAATCATCAGCGTCGAGTAGGTCGCAAAGGTCGTGAAGATAGTCATGGCCGCGAGGCGTCGCACGTTGCCCGAGGCCAGCTGAGTGCTGCGGCTGATTGCATCGAACACTCCCTTGCCTTCCACCATCATCGCCTGCGGAACGTAAGCGAAGCGACCGGCCAGAAAGAAGAAGACCCAGAGCGCGCAGGCTATCGCCAGCAGCGTCCCCAGAACTCCTACGACGGCGGCCAGCCAGGCGGCGACCTGCGCGAAGGCGAACGTCGCCAGAATAGCGAAGAGAACGACTATGTAAAGGACGACTACGGCCAGCATGGCGAAGACGAAGATAAGCAGGCCGACCAGCAGCGTCGCGCCCAGAAGAGCGCCGAATCGCGCTCTCACGTTGCGATAGGTCGTGCGAACGCTCACGGGCTCTCCGGACAGAAGATGCGCCACGAGGTTTCGCGTCGCGCCTCCCAGAACTACGCCGCTTAAGAGCAGGCCGCTTATCCAGAGCAGGAAGCCCGCGCAGGCAAGCAGCACGTATAGCGCAAGCGCCATGTCGTCGGCCGTCACGAGCGCCTCGCGCCATCCGACCGACAGCAGCACCCAGCCGAGCGACGAGACCAGCACGGGCGGCGCGGCAATCTTCACCAGCGTCATGAAGTGACGCCTGTAGAGACGCACGGAGCGGTCAATCAGGTCGCCCGCGCCGAGCGGAACCAGCGATAGTTGTGTGTCCGTGAAGTCCCTCATAATGAGTTCAGAAGCTCTCGGTCGGAACATGATACACAAAAAGCGCGGGGAGAAGATACAGGCTTTGACCGGCCTGCTTTGCTCGGAAAAAAATTTGGGCTTCCGAGGTATTCCCCGAAAGCCCAACCGTCCTTAAAGACGCAAAGTACTTAAACTAAATATTGACTAGAACTCGTAGCGGATAGCGAACTGCATTTCACGCGAGTTGTTAGCAGTCGCGGTTATCTGCCCGAACGTAGTCGAGTTGATGTTGGTCGCGGGCAGGGCGAAGTTGGTGTGGTTGAATGCGTTGTACATCTCCCAGCGCAACTGTAGCCTGTGGTTCTCCGACCAGGGCAGCCTGAAGTTCTTCAGGACGGCCATGTCAACGTTCCAGAAAGCGGGGCCGCGAAGAGCATTGCGGTTTCCGATTTCTCCGCCGACCGGATTGCGCACCGCACCCGCGAGCGGGTTCGCAGCGTTGAAGACCTGCGTCGGGTTATCGAAGAACTGAATCTGCCCACCGGCAGTATCCTGAACACGACCCTGTAGGACACCGGCGTTAGCCCCGGTGATGACCGCAGGAGAGTTGAAAACGAAGCCGACCGGGAACGAGTTGGTGGTCAGGTTATAGGGCAGGCCGCTGCGAGCAGTGACGATGCCGGTAACTGTCCAACCGCCGATGACTGCGTCAAGGACGCCGCCGGAATCTCCGCCGAACATGCGTCCCTTGCCGAACGGAAGCTCATAAATGAAGTTCGCGTTGAAGAGGTGACGAATGTCGAAGTCGGAGTTTCCACGGCAGACGCGCAGGTCGCGTATGTCGCAGACCAGGCCGCCGAAGACCGTGTTCGCAATCGCCGACTGGTTGTCAATCGAGTGCGACCACGTGTAGTTCAAGTCAAACTGGAGTCCCTGCGCGAAACGACGGCGAACGCTCAAGAGCATGCCGTTGTAGCTCGAAGAGCCCAGGTTGGTGATGTAGGCGTTCGTAGAGAACTGACCGCTCAATCCTACGTTCGGGTTAAGCAGTAAGCTTCCGTACAGCGCCTGAACCGTGTCGGCCAGGTCGCCGATGTTGACGAGGCTTCCAAGGTTAGTAGCGATAAAGCGGGTGCAGCTTGTACCGACCAGCGCCGCGCAGTTCGCGCCGTAGAAGTTGAGAGCCGCGGCGTTCACCTGGTTCTCGAAGAACGGAACGTTGGCGACCGCGCCAGGGGCTACGCCCGCCAGAAGCTGCGCCTGCAGGGCGTTGAAGCCTTGCTGCAGGGTCTGGCCGGAGGCGTTATCTCTGAAGTCCAGAACCTGCCCCGCGTCCGCCTGCGAGAAGAGCTGGCGTCCCTGACGACCGACGTAAGAAACGTCGAGCAGGAAGTTGCCGGGCAGCTCACGCTGGAAGCCGAAGCTGTACTGGATGGAGTAGGGCACCTTGAACTGCTGGTCTATGGCGTAGTTGGTCTCGCCAGTCTCGTTGCCGGTCGGGAAACCAGCGTCCACGAAAGGAGTCAGCGGACGGGTGATGACCGGAGCCGGAAGCACTAACGGCAGCACGTTGAGACCCGTGAAACGCGGATCGTCTCGAATCGCGTTCACGGCGCTCGTGGCACCGAACGGATTTGTCACAGTGTTATCGAACAGGTACGAGACCTGATCCTGAATGAAGGTGACGGCACCGGCGACGCGGTCATACTGCACGTTGCCGCCCAAGCGAACCACCGTCTTGCGGTCGCCGAAGATGCTGCCCAGAAGTCCGTCCTTGAAGGAGGGGTTCCACGCGACAGCGAACCTCGGGGCGAAGTTGTTCAAGTCCGGCTCGTAGAAAGCGCGGGCGTTGTTGCCCTTGCCGCAGAGGTCATAGCGGAGGAACGGCTCGGCCGTTTCACCGGCAATACCTTTGGCCGCGTTGCTGAAACGGATGGCAGTCAACTGACGGAAATCTATGTCGTTGCAAGCCTGGAATCCGTTCTTCTCGTACGGCGGGCTGTAGTACTGGTAACGCACGCCGTAGGTCAGCGTCAGGTCTGTACGCATTCTCCAGTTGTCCTGGAAGTATGCTTCGTACTCGTTATAGCGGAAGTCACGCGTCTTTCCGGTGCCCGGAGGAGCCGCCGTGCCATTCACGTCGTAAACGAAGTTGGTCTGAATCTGCGCGAAGCGTCCCAGCAGCATGGCGAACGCGGCGTCGTAGTTGGCAGCGCGCGTGGCACCCGTGCCGATGGTGGCCGGACGCAGGGCCGCGCTGAGGCCCGAATTGAGACCGCCCAAGCCGAGGGTCAGGAAGTTGAAGTCGTTGGTCAAACCAGAGACCTGCTTAATAGGCTTGAACTGGCCGCCAAAGGACAGTGTATGGGTTCCCTTAGTCCACGTTACGTCGTCGCGAATCGTCGGCACGGTGACGAAGCGATCCTGCTCGTCGATGCCAGCGAAGGGATTCGACAGGCCAGCGCCGAACGTATATTCATTCGGGAAGCTGGGCTGGAACGGGGACTCGAACAACAGTCCGGAGCGCGACACGCCGACAATCGCCTGATTGACGACAGACGGGGTGATGGCCCAGGTGTGGCCGACTACCCATGAGTAATCGCGAACGCCGATGGTGCCGCTCTCCGGGTCGCCGGGGAACTGCGCCGCCACGGTGTTGACGGTGTCCGTCTGTAGACGACGGGCGATGTTGAAGCGCCCGAACAGCTTCTGGCGGTCGGTCGCGTTCCAGTCAATGCGCGTGACGAAGGTGTTGTCTTTTCTGGTCGAAGGCGCGTTGAAACGGAAGCCGCCCGTGTTGACGCCGTTACCTGCCGTCAAGTCGTTCGGCAGCGGGAAACGCGCGTTGATGAAGTTAAGCAGAGCCGTATTCACGCCCACGCCTCTCGGGTCGAGAGCCGCAACCTGAGCGGGCGTCAGGAAGCTGATGCACGCCGGAAGGGTGTTCTGGCGAGCGTTGGTCGGGCAACCTGCCGTGTTGTTCAGGAATGCCAGGCGGCCTTCGCGGAAGTTCTGAAGAGGGACGATACGCAGGTAGGAGACTTCCTGTATATCGCGTCGGCCTTCATAGTCCTGGAAGAAGAAGAGCTTGTCTCTCTTGATGGGGCCGCCCAAGCTTCCGCCGAACTGGTTACGAATGAGCTTCGGCGTCGGAACGACCGGGTTGCCCGCGGCGTTGCGGCCGAGCCTGTTGTTGAAGAAGTTGTTGGCCGCGGTCGCGGAGGTACGGTTGTACCAGCGAACGTTGCCGCTGAAGTCGTTGGTGCCCGACTTCGTGACCAACTCCACCTGACCGCCCGAAGAGCGACCTTCAGCCGCACTCGGGTTGGTAGAGACGGCGCGGAACTCCTGAATCGAATCGATAGGAGCGTTGCCGACCGTCGAGGCGAACTGCCCCGTCGTCTGGTCGTTGGCGTCTATACCGTCAACCGTGATGTTCCCCTGGTCGGCGCGAGAGCCCGTCACCGAGCCTACGCGGGTGGCGGTTCCTGTTCCGACGTTGTTTCCGACAACGCCCGGCTGCAAGCCTATGAGCGCTGCGGGCGAGTTGCGAATCTGAATCGGAAGCTCCCTCAGGCGACGCTCGTCAATCACGTTACCTATGGAGGCGTCCGTGGTATTCAACGTCGTCTCGCCGCCGGATGTGACGGTCACCTGCTCGGTAACCTGCCCGGCGACCATCTGGACGTTCTGGGTCTCTGTAATACCCACGCCGAGTATGACGTCCGTGATTGATAAAGTCTGGAAGCCTGTGTTTGTAAAGGTGAGCGTATAGCCACGTCCAGGCGGAACCTGGGCGAACAGATAAACTCCCTGATCATTAGTCGTCGCCGTGCGCTCTTGTCCGGTCTTCGTATCGGTAAGCTTGACAGACACGCCGGGAATAACTGCACCCGTAGGGTCTGACACGACTCCCGTCACAGCGGACGTGGAGGCGCTCGTCTGTCCAAGCGCCAGGGCCGGGAACAATAGCAAGAGCAACGAGATGACCAGCAAAGGAAATGCTTTATTCATTCTTTTCTCTCTCCTGGTTCTGGTGGGGGCCACCTGTCTGGCGACTGTGGCCTGCGCTGTCACCGCCTGGTCGAACCGGCAAGGCGGTAACTTTCTAATTC
>DATELK010000228.1:0-61565 GCA_035276685.1 Pyrinomonadaceae bacterium
GTGTGCGAACTCTCGTATTTCTTCCGAGAGGCGTCCCACTATGGTGCGCTCTTCTATGATAGTCAGGTGAAATTCGTTGTCGTAGTGGGGGAAACCGACTGCTTCCGAATCTTCATGGACGGGGGCTTCGGTCTCGCCGGACGGGGATTCACCGGAGAAGGCTGCGGCGTCCGTGCTCGCCATTGTCTGCTGTAGGATGACAGGGCTGCTCTCTGCTGCCGCAGCATCGGGGGACGGCTGGGCGGGGATGGTCGCTGTGTCTTCCTCAGCCTCTACAGCCTTCGCGGCTGCCGGTGCGCTTAAAGGCGTGCCATCTACGGGGCAAAAGCTGAACTTATCCGCAAACTCTTCCTGGCACACACTGCATTGTTTCATTTCTTCTACCTCTAGCTGGAGACGATTTATTTAAACAGGAATTCTCTAGACGTGTCTAAGGGCTTCCCTACAACTTCAAGGGCTTCGACGCAAGGCCCCGTATCCTCAATCCCGAATGCGGTCAAGCGGCTTTCTGAGAAAAGCAACCCATCAGGCTCATTCAGGCTCAAACCGCATTATACTACTCTTTGTTAAACTGTGAAGCGAGCCGCGCGGCTCACGCTAAACCTTCCGGTCGCAGACATTTTGATGCAGCTAAAGGCCAAACGGTTGACGAGCCCTTTGAGCCGCATCTAAACTGTTTTGTCGCTCCCCATACAAATGATTCAGAAGAGGGGAAAAAGCGCCACCGGATATGGCTCTGAGGCCCTAAGTCTCTTCCATTCAGTTAATTGTACAGACCATGCTCTTAAACCGGAACCCTTTTCGCGCTCGCTTTGCGGGACTCCTCGCGGCGGCTCTACTCCTGCAAATATGCTTTGGCGGCCTCACAGGGCTCGGGCAGACCGCGCCTGAGCCGCGCCGCGAGCAGCTTCTAAACGGCCTCAACATACTGCTCTGGGAGCGTCCCGGTAGTCCAGACGTGCTGATAAAGCTTCGCGTTAACAGTGGCTCGGCATTTGACTTGGCGGGCAAGGCTGGCACCATGGCCATCCTCGGCGACGCCCTCTTCGCAGACCCCACCACGCGAGAGTACATCACGGGGGAGCTTGGCGGAAGGCTTGAGGTCACGACCGACTACAACGCCATCAATGTGACCCTTGGGGCACGCACTCAGGACTTCGAGCGGCTATTGGAGGTGCTGCGCACGGCCATTGTCAACGTCTCGCTCACGGCCGACAGGGTGGCGGAGCTGCGCGAGGCGCGTGCGAAGCTTGTGCGCGAATCCGGCACCAACCCTACGCTCATAGCCGACCGCGCCGTCTCCGCCAGACTCTTCGGAGACTACCCGTATGGCCGACCGCTGGAAGGCTCCACGGCCACCCTGGCGCGCATAGAGCGTGCGGACGTGCAGTATGCGCGTGAGCGATTTTTGAATCCGAACAACTCCACGCTGGTCATAGTGGGCGGCATCGAGCGCGGGCGCGCCATGCGAGCCCTGCGACAGCTTCTGGGCGTCTGGCGTAAAAGCGAAGGCATTGTGCCTTCCACCTTCAAACAGCCCGAAGCCCCTAGCACTCAGACGTTGCTGGTGGACTTTCCCGGCACTGAGTCCGCCGAGGTCAGGGTCGCCGCGCGCGGCCTTGCGCGCTCCGACCGTGATTACGCAGCCGCGAGCGTGCTTGCGCTCGTTGCGCGCGACCGCTGGCAGGCGGCCATGCCTGAGCTAAAGCAGACCGCCTTCTTCGTGCGGCACGAGGCGCACGTGCTTCCGGGCATCTTCCTGATGGGCGCGAGCGTGCGCGCAAGCGATGCAACGCGCGCTATACAAACGGCCCAACAAGTGATTCAGGATTTAGCCAAAACACCGCCGACCGCCACCGAGCTTGAGCGGGCGCGGGGCGAAGCCATAGCCACCTTCAACAGGCAGATGGAGAGGCCAGACTCGGTTGCGGAGCTGTGGCTGGATGCGGAGACCTACAAGCTCGCTTCTATAAGCGAGAGGGCACGCGCCTTTAGTGCCGTGACGGCTTCGGACGTTCAGCGCGTGGCCGCGAAGCTCTTCTCAACACCTGCCGCAAGCGCGGCCAGCAAGACAGCCAACTCCGGAGTCGTCTCTGTCGTAGTCGGCAGCGCTTCGCAGTTAAAGTCAGACCTTGAGCGCAGCATGAAGGTTGAAGTCATAGGCGGGGCGGAAGAGGCTGCGCCGCCGCCCACGCCCAAAGCCGCCAGCCCCGGGAGCGCCACACGCAAGACCCCGTAAGCTTTTCACAAGAGAATCGCAATCCGCCCGCAACCACTGGCCCACAGTAATCGGCTAAACCTCGTGCAGGACAAGAGAACAAGAACAAATGAGGATCACGCTACAAGGGTGCGCGAGATGTTCGCGCGCATCAGCGGGCGCTACGACCTCTTGAATCATCTCCTGTCTGCGAACACTGACAAGCGCTGGCGAAGGCTTGTCGCGAAGAGTTTGCAACCGGCCCTGAGTTCCCCGGAGGCGCGTGCGCTGGATGTAGCATGCGGCACGGGTGACCTCTCGCTCGCTCTGGCAGCCGCGACAAGCGCACGCGTCACAGGGCTGGATTTCTGCCGACCGATGCTTGAGCACGCGGCGCGTAAAGCACGGGACGGCGCTGGCCGCAGCTGCATCTTTATAGAAGGAGACGCGCTCAGGCTTCCATTCAAAGACGAGACCTTCGACGCAGTGAGCATAGCCTTCGGGCTGCGTAACCTGTCTAGCCTGGAGAAAGGTTTAAGCGAGCTGCTTCGCGTGCTACGGCCAGGCGGCCGGGCATGCATTCTGGAATTTTCAAAGCCCGTCGTGCCGGGCTTCAGCACGCTCTTTCAATTCTACTTTACGCGCGTGCTGCCGCGCATAGGCGGAATCATCAGCGGCTCATCGAGCGCTTACGAATATCTTCCGGCGTCTGTGTCTCGCTTTCCAGACCAGAAGCGGCTCGCAGGAATGATGCAGGAAGCAGGGTTCGACGCGGTCGAGTACAGGAATCTGACGGGCGGGATAGCTGCCCTGCACATGGGCACCCGTCCCGCGCAAAGTTAGACGATTTAAGCTTAAGGTTGCGGCGCTTCTGCCCAGCGTAATTTCTTAGGCTAAGCGTTCCGTCAACCTGTAGAAACGTAGCTCGAACGATTTCAGTCGAGCTTGCGAAAAGCGTGTGACGGTTGTCGGGGCCATTACACGCACCTTTCGCAAACGGTGGAATCGTTCGGGCTACGTTTTTTTACACCCGCATGGAGCGCGTGCTATAGTCAAAGCTCGTTCCTGATTAAAGAATCTTTCGCGCTTCGTTAAGCTCGTAGCCTTGCGGTGATAATTCCCTTTCTTAGACAGAAGCTGAGATTAGAGCTTGTGCTTCTGTTCATCTTTGCTTCCCTTGCAATCTTCTCGAACCTGGGCCTGCCTAAAGACTTCGTGCGCGCCGAAAGCTATTTCGCGCTCGGCTCTCAGTTGATGGTAGAGAGCGGCGACTGGCTAAGCCCCCACGCGCCGGACGAGCCTGTGCTGAACAAGCCGCCGCTTCAATACTGGCTGACGGGACTCTTTTACAAGCTGTTCGGCTACGGCTACTGGACGGCAAGGCTTCCCTCAGGGCTTGCCGCTTTGGGCGTCCTGCTCGTCGTCTATCTTCTCGGCGCGAGGCTATTCAACCATCGCGCGGGGCTGCTGGCCGCCGCCTGTTTGATGACCAGCTACATCTTCTACGCCTTCTCTCGCACGGCCATGAGCGACATGCTGCTCTCGCTCTGCGTCTCGGCGGCGCTCGCCTGCTTCATGCTGTCGCTTACTGGAAAGAGCGGCGGGCGAGAAACGTTGCTGACGCTTCTGGGCCATCTCTTCGTGGCCTTCGGAGTGCTGGCCAAAGGGCCTGTGGCGATTGTGCTGGTGGGCGGGCCTCTCTTTTTTGAGCTTCTCATCTCGCGCGATTTCTCAATGCTGAAGAGGCTGAGGATACCCGTGGGCGCGCTCGTCGTCGTTTGCGTAGCCGGGCCATATTTTCTGCTGCTCTACCTGAATCAGGGCGCAGAGCCGCTACGCTCCTTTTTCATTGGCGAGAACCTGCAAAGATTCACGGGCAAGATTTACGGATACGCCACTGTCCCTCTGTGGCGTCTGCCGCTCGCCTTCATAGGAGACTTCGCCCCGTGGTCTCTGCTGCTCATCCCTGCCATCTACTTTGACTGGAAACCCAAGCGCAAGCTTTCGACTGAAGCAAGAAGAGCGAGAAGGCTTCTCTACCTGTGGCTCCTCTTCCCTCTGGTCTTCTTCTCCTTCTCACATTTCAAGCTGGACTATTACCTGCTGCCTTCCATGCCTGCCTGCGCGATTGTCGTCGCTGGCTTCTATGCGCGATTGGATGAGCTTTCAAAACCGGCGCGAACCATAGCTTATGCTCTCACGATTTTTCTCACTTTCGTGATGATAGTAGTCGCCTTCACCTCTGCCGGGATTTCGGCCGCGCTCATGTCCGGCACGGCCTTCGCCTGGCTGCTCGCGGCTTTAACCCTGGGCGCGTTTCTCTTCATACCCTACTCTCTTTACAGGGGCGCTCCGCGCCGCATCGTGTGGGCGCTCTGCTTCTCCATCTGGACTGTGCTCATGCTGTACGGGCTGACGCTTCTGCCCGCGCTCTCCGGATATAACCCGCTGGAAAGATTAGCGGCGGTCGTCCCCCACGAGAGCCGCAGCGTTTACACTTCTTACGGCGCGAGCAACTGGGCTAACACCTTAACCTTTCACCTGCCGCAGGGCACAAAAGTCACGCGGCTTATCAATGACAAGGAGGGCACGGAGCTACAGGAGCTTTTAAGAGATGATGCTGACGTCGTGGCGCTCATCAACGAGGCTGAGTACGTGCGCCTGAAGGCCGTCGGCATTCCCTTGCGCGTGCTGGCCGAAGGCGAAACGCTGGGCCACGGCGGGATAACTTCAGACCTGCTTCGCAGCCCTTCGACTGAGCGCCTGCTGATTGTGCGGCGCGGCGGTTAAGAAACTCCTGCCCCGCCCCCGGGTCAGTTCAGGTTACCGCTCGTCACTTCAATTTGTTATTATTCAAGAGCCGTAAGCACTATTAAAATTTAAGCACAGGCTAGAGAGAGCTTTTTCCACACGGGTCTCATTGGTGATGAAATACAAGCTGCTCGGCGCGTTGCGTCGCATAGCCATTCTGCTCCTGGTCGTCTGGACAGTCGTGTCACTGGTCACGCTGCTCATAGACCTTGTGCCCGGCGACCCTGCGGTAGCCATCCTTGGCGAGCAAGCCACGCCCGAACAGATAGCGCAGTTTCGTGAAAAGCACGGGCTGGACAGGCCGCCCTTCTTCTTCTCTTTCCCGAGCGACGCCGAGGGCGGCAGGCATTTTGAGTGGCACGGCTTAAGCAATCGTTACACTGACTACTGGTGGCGGCTCCTGCACGGCGACATGGGCCGCTCCTTCCGCACGGACGAGCCCGTCATAAATCTTATCTTCGCGCGCTATCCCGCGACGATTGAGCTGGCCGTGGCCGCGCTCGTCATAGCCGTGGCGATTGCGATTCCCTTAGGCGTGCTTGCAGGAAGACACAAGGGAACGTGGATAGACAGCTCTTCGTCCGTGCTCGCGCTCGTAGGCATCAGCCTCCCCGGCTTCGTCATAGGCCCTATGCTCGTCTACATCTTCGCCGTGAAGCTCGGCTGGCTCTCCGCATCCGGTCGCTTCTACCCCGAAGACATACTGCTTCCCGCAATCACACTGGGCGCGGCTCTCTCTGCCATACTGACGCGCATGGTGCGCTCAAGCGTGATAGAAGAGCTTGGCGAAGACTACGTTCGCACGGCCCGCGCCAAGGGCCTGAGCGAGGGCAAGGTCGTTTACAAGCACGTGCTGAAGAACGGCCTCATTCCTGTGGTCACAATCTTAGGTCTACAGCTCGGCGTGCTGCTCGCCGGGGCAATCATCACGGAGAAGATTTTCGGCTGGCCCGGTCTGGGCCTCCTGCTGGTAGAGGATGGCATCAACAAGCGCGACTATCGCCTCATTCAAGGCTGCGTGCTTGTCATCAGCGTCACCTACATCCTCGCCAACACTCTCACGGACATGGTCTACCGCTGGCTAGACCCAAGAATCAGAGTCTCGTGATTTTGGATTTTAGATTTTAGATTTTGGATTGTAGTTGATTAGTATCCGTGGATGAGCAAGAGTTCAAAGCTCGAACTAAAAAGCTCGCCTTGAGAGTTATCAGGCTTGTTGAAGCTTTGCCGCAAGGGAAGGCGGCTGATGTGATTGGTAGACAGTTACTTCATGCTGCCACCTCTGTTGGAGCCAACTATCGGGCGGCGTGCCGGGGGAAATCTTCGGCTGATGTCATAAACAAGCTTAGCATTGTAGAGGAAGAGGGAGATGAGTGCCTTTACTGGATGGAGCTACTAATTGAAGCAGGACTAATTCCTGAGGCCAGATTGGCGGAGTTAATGTCGGAGACAAACGAGATTATCGCTATGGTAGTAGCATCAATTAAAACTTTGCGAGCAAAGAATCTACCTTTGAGCGGTAATCCAAAATCTAAAATCCAAAATTGATATGAGTCGTCTTGCGATATTCGGATTGGTTGTTGTGGCGTTGCTGGTCGTGGTGGCCGTCTTCGCGCCGTGGATTGCTACGCATAAAGTGGGCGCGACCGACCTGTCTAACATTTACAGAGAGCCTTCCGCCGCGCACTGGTTCGGGACGGATGCCACCGGGAGGGATGTCTTCTCGCGTGTGATTTATGGCGCACGCATCTCCCTGCAAGTGGGCATAGTGGTCGTGGTCGTCTCTGCGGTTGTCGGAACTGTCATAGGCGCGCTCGCAGGATATTACGGCGGCTGGATTGACCGCATCGTTTCCGGCTACGTCTTCAACGTCTTTCTGGCCTTCCCGGGGCTGCTCTTGGCGATAGCGCTCGTGGCCTTCCTGGGCTCTGGCCTCAACAAGCTCATCCTTGCGCTCTGCATCATAGGCTGGGTAGGCTACGCGCGACTGATTCGCGGGCAGGTCTTGAAGGTGCGCGAGTACGATTTTGTGCAGGCGGCACGCGCGCTCGGCGCAAGCGACCTGCGCATACTCTTCGTCCACATACTGCCGAACGCCGTGCAGCCGCTCATAGTGCAGGCGAGCCTTGGCATGGCAGGCGCGGTGCTCTCCGAAGCCTCGCTCTCTTTTCTGGGCCTTGGCGTGCCGCCGCCCGCTCCATCTTGGGGCGTGATGATTGACGAAGCGCGCGGCTTCAACACCCTGATGTCTGCCCCGCACGTCCTGATTTTCCCCGGCATAGCCATAGCGCTCACGGTTCTGGCCTTCAACTTCATAGGCGACGGGCTGCGCGAGTACCTAGACCCGCGACAACGCAAGCGCTGAGTCGGGATGAGTAAATCAAGCGAGATTCAAACAGGATGGACAGGATAAGCAGGATAAAAAGAGAATCAGTTCTTCTTTATCCTGTCTATCCTGTCCATCCCTGTTAATTCCCTTTCTTAACATGGAAGCAAGCCGCGCCGTAGCTGTTTCAATCGAGCATCTCTCTAAGACTTATCCTGTGCCGCTTGCGCGCTTCAAGGGCTTTTTCCGCCGTTCGGGGAAGCCGCCCGTGGAAGCGCTGCGAGACGTTTCTCTGGAAGTGCGCGAGGGAGAAATCTTCGGCCTCATAGGCCCGAACGGCGCTGGCAAGACTACGCTCACGAAAATCATCGCCACGCTCGTGCAGCCGACCGAAGGGACTGTCACGGTCAGGGGCTTCGACAGCGTGCGCGATGAAGAGAGGGTGCGCGCTCTTATAGGTCTTGCGACGGCAGAGGAGCGAAGCTTCTACTGGCGCTTGACGGCCTTGCAGAACCTGCTCTTCTTCGCGCGGCTCTACGGCATGGAAGAGAGCGCGTCGCGTCGTCGCATAGCTGAGCTACTTAACCTGTTTGAGTTTGACGAGGCGATGGGCCGTCGCCGCTTCGGAGAGCTTTCGACCGGCAACAAGCAGCGGCTGGCGGTTGCGCGTGCGCTCCTGCCTAAGCCGCCGGTGCTGCTGCTGGACGAGCCCACGCGCTCGCTTGACCCTCTGGCCGCAGCGCGCCTGCGCTCCGTCATCAGCCAGCTTGCGCGCCTTGACCCGCCCGTCTCCGTCCTTCTCACTTCGCACAACCTGAGCGAGGTGGAAGAGCTTTGCGACCGCGTAGCCATCATAAGCCAGGGAGTCATACGCGCCGTGGACACTCCTCGGAGCCTGCGCGCCCGTCACAAGCAGACCGAGCGCGTTAGTCTCACGCTGCGCGGCGTAGGCAGAGAGGCTGTAGAAGCTTCCCTCTCATCGGTTGTGAGCGACCTTGAAATCACTGAGCAGCCGGGCGCGATTCTTGCGGCCTTCGGGCGCGAGATGAATGACGACCTGCTTGATAAGGCTTTGAAGGCGCTGGCCGAGCGAGGCGCAGAGGTGCTCAATGTCGAGTCCGAGCGTGCGACGCTCCTTGACGTGCTGACTGCCTTTCAGCAGGAAGGGGAGGTGAAAGTCTAATGCTGCGCTCCATCAAGCTTCTGCTTCGCCGCGTGTGGGCATTCGTCGTGCGCGACTTCCAGTTGATGCTCTCTTACCGTCTACAGTTCTTCCTGCGAGTGCTGACGATTCTGCTGATGGTGACGACGCTCTTCTTCATCTCAAGAACCTTCATGGGCCGCTCGGATTGCCCCTGCGCCGAGAGCCCTTTTACGCAGTGGCGAGACCCTCTGGCGGCATGGATTACGGGCCTCGCGGTTCTCAACTATTTCATGACAGGCTTTTCCAGCCTCGCTAACGCGATTCGCGCAGAGCAGACGCAGGGCACATTGGAAAGCGTGCTGCTCACACCCATTAACGTTCCGACTGTCGTCGTGGCAAGCTCCGCTTGGGACTTCGTGCAAGCGACGTTGTTTTCTTTCCTCTATCTCTTCTTCGGCTGGCTCTTCTACGACGTGCATTTCCGTGGAAGCTATCTACTGGCGCTTCTCTTTCTGGTTTTGACGACGCTGGTGCTGGCCTGCCTTGGAATTCTCTCCGCGAGTTTCGCCATGGTCTTCAAGCGCGGCGACCCGTTCGCGGTTCTACTCGGCACGGGCTCGGCGCTCTTCTCCGGCGTCTTCTTTCCGACACAGCTTTTAGGCGCAGGCTTCGGCACCGTCTCGCGCATACTGCCTCCTACCTACGGCCTCGACGGCATACGCCGCGTGCTGATAGAAGGACAGGGACTCGCGGAAGTGCAGGAGCCTCTGCTCACGCTCATGCTCTTTCTGGCCGTCCTGCTTCCCTTCTCCCTCTGGGTCTTCTCGCGCGCCATTCGCCGCGCCAAGCGCGAAGGCAGCCTGATTCAATATTGAATTTTAATTGATGTGTTAAAATCTAAAATCCAGAATCGCAATGCTTGTTTCATACACTACGCGTTACTACGCAGACATAGGCGAGGGCCACGTCTTTCCGATTCGCAAGTTCGAGCTGGTCAGAGACCTGTTGCTCTCGGAAGGCACTCTCTCGCCTTCTGAAGTAGTAGAGCCCGAGCCTGCGCCGCTTGATGACGTGCTGCTGGTTCATACTCTGGATTACGTGACGCGGCTTCGCAGCGGCTCTCTGACCGCGCGCGAGCTTAGAAGGCTAGGGCTTCCGTGGTCAAAGGCTCTGGTGCGGCGCTCTTTTCTGGCTTCGGGCGGAACAATCATGGCCGCGCGCAACGCTCTCCGAGAAGGCGTGGCCGCGAATCTGGCGGGCGGCACGCATCACGCCTTCCCTGAGCGCGGCGAAGGCTTCTGCGTGCTGAACGATGTGGCGATTGCGATTCGTGTCCTACGGCGCGACGGGCGGATTCGCCGCGCGGCCGTCGTTGACTGCGACGTTCATCAGGGGAACGGAACCGCCTTTATCTTCCGCGACGATGCTAATGTCTTCACCTTCTCCATACACGGCGCTAAAAACTACCCGCTCTTCAAGGAGCGCTCAACGCTGGACGTGGAGTTGCCCGACGGAACAGGCGATGAAGAGTATCTTAAAACGCTGGAAGATAAACTTGAGCAAGTGATGGCGCACGAGCCGGACATTGTCTTCTATCTGGGCGGTGCAGACCCCTTCGCGGGCGACAAGCTGGGGCGACTCGCGCTCTCAATCGAAGGGCTTCGCGCACGCGACGAGCTTGTCCTGACAACTTGCAGAGACCGCCGCATCCCAATCGTCACGGTCATGTCGGGCGGCTATGCTGCCGACATACGAGACACAGTAGAGATTCACGCGAACACTATCAGGGCCGCACAGAGCGTCTTTCTGAGAGCGCAGGTCAGTACCGCCTGCGGTAGCGGGCGGGTCTGTCACTAATCATGACTCTAGGTTAAGTGATACCCGCCCGCTACCGCAGGCGGTACTGACCTGACTTATTCTGTATACTTGGATTATGTGGGGTTGGATTAAACGAATCTTTCTGGGAATGCTGCTGGGGCTCATAGTAGCGCTGGCGTACGTCTTCATCTCCTACACCTACACCATCTCGAAGCTGCGCGACCAGAATCCCTCTTCGACTTCGCTGATAGACTTTCGCATGCAGGAGGCGCGTGCGCGCGGAGAGGAGCCTAAGCGAGTGCAGACGTGGGTTCCGATTGACAGAATCTCGCCCTACCTGCAAAGGGCTGTGCTGGCAGGCGAAGACACGAACTTTGCCACGCACAACGGCTTCGACTACGTGGCGATTCAGCGAGCGTGGGAAGAGGCGCAGCGCGAGGCCGAGAAGGAATCAAAGGCGGAGGGCGAAGACCCTTCGATTTGGGACTGGAACCTGCCGAGCTTCCGTCGCGGCGCTTCCACGGTCACTCAACAGCTGGCGAAGAATCTTTATCTCTCCAACGAGCGCTCTTTTTTGAGGAAGGGGCGCGAGGCCGTCATCACGTTCTTTCTTGAGCGGGAATTGTCCAAGCGCAGGATTCTGGAAATCTACCTGAACGTCATAGAGTGGGGCGACGGCATCTACGGCGCTGAAGCTGCGTCGCAGTACTACTTCAAAAAGTCCGCCGCAGACCTCTCGCAGCGCGAGGCTGCTTTTCTCTCAGCCATGATTCCAAGCCCGCTCAACGTCTTCAACCCGCAGAAGAACCTCAAGCGCGTGCAGCGCCGCCAGAAAGTCATACTGCGCGGGATGCCGTTTGTGAAGATGCCGCAGGGCACCGGCTGAAGAAGCTTAATCGAGCGGCTCCGCTTTCATATCCTTGCGCGCGTGTATGAACGAAAGGACGGAAGCGGAAAGAATCACCAGCACGCCCATCGCTCTAATAGCGCCTGCAATCTCTCGCGTGCGGGCCAGCAGGTTTAGTCTATCCAGCATCCAGTTCCAGTCATGGATGGAATCGTCTCCGCCCAGGAGCGGCAGCTGCATCAGCACGGCGTCGCCCGCGTAGACGGAGACGTTCACCAGGCTCTCCCCAACCAGAAAGAGCAGGAGCGCGCAGGAGAACTGTTTCTTATGATGATAGAAGTATAGGGCGAAGACCGCAGGGACTATGACCTGAAAGAGCGAGCCCCCGGCGATAGTCATGAACTGGCCGAAGGGGATGAAGAGAATGTGCCCGGCCTCGTGCATCACCAGATTGAAGTTGTCAACGAACCTCCAATCCTCCGGGTGAAAAGCGGCCCACAGGAAATAGCCGGACGCAAGCGCCGCTACGGCTGTCTTAACAGGGTCGCGCATCCCGTTTTAATACGACGCGGGGTTAAGCTCTCTGGTAGAGGCTGCGTGCGGGGCTGACGAGCCGTTGCCGCTCGTGCTCATGCTGTTGAAGCGGCGTCCGAGGAAGCTCATGGCGTCCTGTCTAGTGATGACGCCCTGTCTTACGAGGTCGTTGATTGAAGCCTCGAAGGTGAGCATGCCCTGCGCTCGCTTCGTCTGCATGGCCGAGGCAATCTGGAAGGTCTTGCCTTCACGTATGAGGTTTGCGACCGCAGGGAGATTCACCAGAATCTCCACCACGGGGACTCTCCCCTCTCCGTCGGCGCGCGGCAGAAGAGCCTGCGCCACCACGCCTCTCAGGCTCTCTGAAAGCATGGTGCGAATCTGCGACTGCTGGCTGTCGGGAAAGACATCTATGATGCGGTCTACGGTCTTCGTGGCAGAGTTTGTATGAAGCGTGGCGAAGACCAGATGGCCCGTCTCTGCCGCAGTGATGGCCAGCGAGATTGTCTCAAGGTCTCGCATCTCGCCCACGAGAATGATGTCCGGGTCTTCTCTCAAGGCGGCTCTGAGCGCGCTGTGGAAAGACTCCGTGTGATTGCCTACCTCGCGCTGGTTAATCAGTGACTGCTGGTTCGTGTGAACGAACTCTATAGGGTCTTCTATGGTGATGACGTGCGCTCGCTGATTCATGTTTATCTCGTGAATCATGGCGGCGAGCGTGGTTGATTTGCCCGAGCCCGTGGGGCCAGTGACGAGTATCAACCCCTCCGAAACGTCAATCAAATCCAGCAGCTGTTCGGGCAGCCCCAACTCTTCTACGGTCAGTATGTCTTCCGATATGTGGCGAAAGACCGCGCCGATGCCGTTGCGCTGCATGAAGACGTTGACGCGAAAGCGGCCCACGCCTTCCAGCGTGTAGCTGAAGTCAAGGTCTCTGGTCTCTACAAACTGTTCCTTCTGATGGTCTGTCAGAATCTCGAAAATCAGGCCGTGGCAAACCTCCGGCGACACGTGCCGGTAATTGAGCTTAATCATCTCGCCGTGTATTCGCAGGTACGGAGAGGAGCCGCTCGTCAAGTGAAGGTCTGAAGCCTGCTTCTGCTTCGCAAATGTCAAAAGCTCGTCTAATTTTGCCATCTCATTATCCGGTTATTATCAAGATGAAAAACCGCCAGTGAACAGACCTTAGGAAATTCCCCCTTGAGCACCCGTCCGTTCACTGGCGGCAACTACTGTTTTCTCCCGCCCCTTGCTCGCTCTTAAAACGCTCTCTCGGTCTTACACGACGAACTCGCGTGCAAGCTCAAGCTCGGCCTTGCGTATCTCGAAGCGTCCACGGCCGAGGTTGCCGTCAGGCCTCATCATCAGCACGACGAAGTACTCGCGGCTGAAGAGTCGCATGATGACGACGGCCCCTTCGAGCGAGACCACAAGCTCGCGCAGGCTGCCGAGTCCGGTGTCGCCTGCCGTGCGCTGTGCGTTGCGCACGAGAGAGGTGAACTCGGCTGCGGCCACGTCAAGGTTGGCTTCGCGCGCTTCGTCGGTCATGACCTTCTCCACGCTGATGCCGTCCGTGCCCATGATGCACGCGCCTATGCTGCCGTCGGCTCGCTCTATGATGGCCTTCAAAGGCTCTTTGAACATCGGATTGCGTCCCTCCTTCCAAAGATTACGGGCGCTGGCCGGTCGTCGCGCTAGGGCGCGCGGGCGTGGCCGTCTGCGGCTGAGTCGTAGGCACGTTGGCAGGCGGCGGCACGTTGGTCTGAGGCTGCACGGCGGGCTGCTGCTGCAACTGCGTCGGCGTAGGCGTATTCGTAGGCGGATTGCCTAGCGGCACAGGCTGCGGAATCGTGGCCGTGCGAGTGCCCGTGCTGACCGTGCCGGAGGTCGGGCGTCCCGCGTAGTCGGGCCTGTAGATGCGCGGCGTGATGAAGAACAGAATCTCGTTCGTCTGGCGCGTGGTCTGTTTGCGCTTAAAGAGATTGCCCAGGACGGGGATGCTGCCGAGGCCCGGAGTGCGATTCTGCAACTCCGTCTCGTTATCTGCGAGTACACCGCCTATGACGGTCGTGCCTCCGTCCGGCACGAGCACTTCTGTCTGCATGCGCTGCGTGTCTATGCCGGGGGTGCCGTTGACCGCGATGGTCGTGTTGACGGAGTTGTTCTCAGCCGTCACACGAAGCACAACCGTGCCTGCGTCCGAAATCTGCGGCGTGACCGAGAGACGAAGCGGGACGGAGACGAAGGTGGTGGTAAAGAGCAGCGCGCCGCCAGTGGCTCCGGCCTGCGGAGTCACAACGGGAATCTGCTGGCCGCTCTCTATCTGCGCCGGTCGGTTGTTAAGGGCCGTGACGCGCGGCGTGGCGACAATCTTCGCCTGTCCACGGCTTTCGGCCGCCGTGATGGCTGCTGAAATCGTAGCCGTGCCAAAGATGCCGGTCGTCAATCCTATGACCGTGTTGGCAAGGTTAGCGCCGAGCGTGGCTCCCTGAGTCGAAGGCTGCGGGCCGGGCGTCGTTCCGGGAGGTATGCCGCCCGGCAAGGTGCTGAAGGAGGCTCCGCCCAGACGGCTCGGGTTAGTAGCCAGAGCGGAAAGCTGCACGCCCAGGTCGCGGCTGAAGTTGCGGTTGGCTATGACTATGCGCGTCTCTATCTCGACCTGCGGCTCGGGCTGGTCAAGCAGTGTGACGAGCTGTCGTATGGCGTCTATGTTCTCTCTCACGTCCGTGATGATGAGCGTGTTGCTGCGCCCGTCAACTTCGACGGAGCCGCGCCTTGAGAGACGGCGCGCGATGATGGGAAGGATTCCCTGGTCGCCGCTTCCGCCCGTGGCATCGCCGCCCGAGCCGCCGGAAAAGCTCTCGTTGGTTGAGCCTCCGGCGAAGCCGCCGGTAGAGCCTGCGGCCTGGGCCAGCGTGCCCGAAGCGCGAGCGTAGTTAAGACGTATAAACTCGGTCACGAGCGGCGCGTTATTAAGCTGCGCGTCGCGGATTCTCTCCTGCACCGCTGCCTCTGAAGCGAGAACCTCCGAGGTCGCCACGCGAAGGATGTTTCCTTCAACGTCTATGCCCAGACGGTTCGCGCGAAGTATGGCGTCGAGCGCGAAGTTCCAGGGCACGTCCGTCACGTTCACCGTCACGGGCACTGGGCCGACGGAGCTGTCTATGACGAAGTTCACGCCGTACTGCTCTGTGATGTAGTTCAGTATGTCGCGTATGTCCGCGTTGACGACGTTCAGATTAATAGGCTCGCCCACGAAGCCCGCCTGGCCGTACTGCTGGCCCTGCGAGTTCTGCTGCGCGGCCGGGTTTCCCGGCGTGACCCTGACCTGCGACTGCGGCGTAGGCATGGGACGCAGGGATACGGGTGTCGGAGTGGGCTGTGCCTGTTGCTGCGGCTGCTCCTGCGCCGTCATGAGCGCGCCGCTGTTGGCTTCGCTCAGTGCGCTCGGTTGAGCAGTCGCTGTTTGCTGAGTCGCGACCTGCGAAGAGCTTTCGGTCTGGGCCGCAGGCATCAGCTCAAGCATCAGGTTGTTGCTTGAAAGCTTGGAGCGGTCGCGCGCAGGCTCGCGCAGAAGGACGCGCACAACGGGGACGGGCGCTTCGCCGAGGCGCAGCACGCGCTCGACGCGCACGCCCGCCACGAGCGGCGAGTTCACGTTGTAAATCTGCTCAAGGCGGGAGGTGTCCACGCCCGGCAGTCTTACCAGAACAGTGCGCGCATCCGGCTTGGAGATGGAATAAGGCATAGGCGCTGTGCCCTCTATGGTGATGAGGGTGTTTGCGCCGCTGATGGACGCGCTCAGGCTCTTCGCCATGGGAACAGCGTTCGGGCGAATGGCCAGAGCCGATACGGAAATAGACAGAATCAGCATGAGGACGAGCGCGCCTCTTCTGATACCCGCCTTGACTCTAAAGAAATCAGACATGTGTTCCCTCCTTTAAGGGAATTGCCGCTCCTGAGAATTTTAGGCCCGCCACGCGCTGCGCTCGTCCGGCCCTACTTCCTAGGACTGGCTAAAGCGCGCGCCGCACAACGCGGGATTCAATCTTTTGGCGGCAGCTTATTGTCAATGAAAGCGCGCTTGCTCTTTTATCCCAACTTTTCCAGACGATTGCTCTTCATGAGCGCGCGGCTGGGCGTATGAGAATGAGTGCGCTTTGGTGAAAGGTCTGGCCCGTGGATGAAAGCGACCGGAGGCTCAGGCTTCCTCCAAACGCTTCTTTGGTGCCAGACCGTGGAAAGCTATTGCTGTTGCTGCTGGTCTGAAGAGGCGGCTGTCGCTGCTGCGGTCGTGGCAGGAGCGGTAGCAGTCTTCTCTTCTCCAGAGCGGGTGGCGGCCATAGAGTCTGTGACTGCGTTGGCCTGTCGTAAGGGCTTGGTCTCTACGGTCGTCTGGCTCTTGCCGTCCGTGTAGAGAGTCTCGTGGCGGAAGACCAGCCGGTTCTCTTCTATGGCTACTAGCTGGCCGTCGTAGAACTGCTCTCCGGGATAAACAACGTAAGAGAGCTTGATGGGCGTGGCCTCAACCATAGCGGCGTAGCCGCGCGGCGTGCGAAAGATGCCCGTGACCTGCATCTCGCTCAGAAGGAGCGCGGTCGTAGGCTTCGGCGCGGCCTTCTGCGCGCGCATGGCCTCAAGCTTCTGCGCCTTGTACTTGTCTATGCGCGCCTGTATGGGAGGCGGCGTCACAGGCGTGGCCACAGGCTTCTGTGATTTGGTCTTAACCACAGGCTTGTACGGGACGAAGGGGTCGCGCGGGCCGCGCTGCTGCTGCTGCGCGGAGACGCAGAGGATTGAGCCGCTTATCGCGAGCGCAACCAGCAAGAAAACAGTGCGCGTCATATATCTTAGATTCATATGGTAGTGCTTCATGGTCTCTTCTCGGTTAAGCATGCCGCACGTGGAAGCGCGGCTCTCTTCATGTTGGTTCCGGGCTATTTGGCCGGAGCAGGCTGCGCGTTGTTGGCCGGGGCGGGCTGAGCTGCCGGAGCGCTCTGCTGAAGCTTCTCGGCAGAGACGTAATAGGCCGTCATCATAAACTGCGCGTCAATCGTCTTGGAAGCGTTCATCTCATCTTCCCTGATGCGGTTGACCTTGAAGTCCGTGATGGAGACTATGCGCTGGTAGCGCGCCATCTGGTCGAAGAAGGAGCGCAGGTTCTGGAAGCTGCTGTTGACGACGACCTGTATGGGCTTTCCGCTATAAAAGTCCTGCTGTATGTCGTCCCTCGGAGAGAAGCGAATCAGCGAGAGGCGGCTTGAGCGGGCTCTGTCCTGCACGCCCTGAAGCACGCTCGTCAGCTCGCGCTGCTCCGGCAGCAAAGCCTTCAGCTCGTCATACTCCTGCTGCTTGTTCTGGTACGCGACCTTGAACTCGTTGAGGCGCTGCGAAGCGATGCGTGCGCCCTCGTTCTGGCGCATCAGCGTTTCGACCTGCGTGTTTATCTCTTTGGCTTCGGTGCGCGTGCCGCTGGTGATGAAGTACCAGAAGCCCGCGTATACGACCACCGCGACCACGCCCATGATGGTCAGCCGCAAGTACCAGGGTTGTTCCTTAAGATTGCCTAAGTTCATCTCGTTATCCTTCTATTTCTGAGCGACCTGATTAGTGGGAGCGCTTGCCGGAGCGGCAGGCTGAGCGTTGCCCGACTGCGTGAAGTTGCACTTGATGGTGAAGCTCACTATCTCGGGCTTCGGCGCGTTCGGGTCAAGCTGTGCGCCGCCCGCGTCCTTGGCTGAAATCTGAACCTGCTTGCGCTCGGTAGAGATGTTCAGGTTCGAGAACTGCCCCTGTGAAAACTCAAGGCTCTGGCCGAAGCGGGTCACGCTCGCTTCGTTAGGCGAGTCGCCCTTGATGATAAGCTCGTTTCCGGTCTGCTCGACGCTCTCAAGATAAAGACCCTGTATGCTGTCTACGCGCTCCTTTATCTCGCGAAGCACGTTGCCCGGCCCCTGCTGCGAGGCGCGAAGCTTCTGAATGGCATCTATGCGAACCTGTATGTCCTTGGTCTTCTTCTCAAGCTCGGCCTGCTCTTTGTTGATGGCGGCCATCTGCGCGGCTATGCGCTGCTGCTCTTCAAGGTCTTTCTGGGCCTTGGCTTTGGCCGCGCCCGCGCTCACGTAGTCGTAGCCCATCCCGGCCATCAATAGCACCAGGACGACTACGCCCATCATGAGCGTCTGCATGGCGGGATTAGTGACCTTCTGCTCTACCACGGCCACGCCGCGAGCGCGGTCGGTCACAGAATCCAATAGATTGACTTTAATCATCGCGCGTCAACTCCTCTCAAAGCTAGCCCGACAGCGACGGCCATCTCGGGTACGACCTCGCGAAGGTAATCCGGGTCGAAACGCCTGGCGTCCACCCTTATCTGCCTGAAGGGGTCGAAGACCTCCACAGGAATCTCGAAACGCTGCGTCAGGTACTCTATGAGACCCGCCAGCTTGGAGCCGCCGCCCGAAACCAGAATCTTCTGCACCGCTGCCTCGCCCTCTTCGGCGGTCGCGCGGTAGAAGTCCATCGTCTTTGAAATCTCAAGAGCAAGTATGTCCGAGACCGTTTCAAGGATGGGCTGGATGTCGCGCTCTTCAGTGCCTTCGGGAAGCGGCATACCGCGCTTCGCGCCCTCGGCCTGCTCAAAGGGAAGGCCAAGCTCTTTCTGCAAGAGGCCCGTGTACTGGTTGCCGCCGACCGATACGTCGCGCGTGAAGACGGACTTGGTGCCGTTCAGGATGTTGATGTTCATCGTCGCCGCGCCTATGTTGAGCAGCGCCACGACCTGACCGGGATGCGGCTGGTAGTTCACCTCGTAGCAGTTCTGCAAGGCGAAGGCGTCAACGTCTATGACGACCGGCTGCTTGCCCGCGAGCTGTATGGCCTGCTTGATGTTGGCTATCTTGTCGCGCTTGCAGGCGGCCATCAGAACCTGTAAGGCATCGTGTGTGCGGCCTGTAATCTGATAGTCGAGGGAGACGTCCGCTATGTCGAACGGGATGTGCTCTTCGGCGTGCCAGTCGATGGACTCTTCAAGCTCTTCCTCGCTCATCTGCGGCACCATGATGTTCTTGACAATCACGGAATGGCCGGAGACGCCAGCGACGACTTTGTCCGACTTTATCTGGTGCTCGCGGAAGATGCTGGAGACCACATCCGAGACGCTGTTGAGTTCCATAATCTGGCCGTCGACAATCGTATCGGTGGGGAGGGTCTCGCAGCCCAGGCTGACCAGCTCGAACTGTCCGCGCTTGTTCTGCAACTCGACGGCCTTGACCGAGCTTGAGCCGATGTCTAATCCGACCAGATTCTTTTTAGCTCGTTTCAGCATGATTCTTATTGATTCCTCGCGACCTTGAGAGATGATCGCATGCGGTTGATGCGCCGTAGACGGACGCGGGCCTTGCGTGCCCTGTGGAGTCGATTGCGCATGGGTTTATATTTCGGTGTAGGATTTGCGGGTTTCAATGTAGCCACAGTGAAGCGCGCTTTCTTCTGTTTCCCCGACGAAGCCAGCAGCCGACCTCTCTTCGAAGGAAAGAAGGGAATGCTCTTACGGCCGGAAAACTGCCTGGACGGGAGCGCCTCTGTTTCTGTTTCAACACGAAAAGAAGAGCAGGAAGACAAACGCTTTCGGAACCACTCGGGGCCGCGTTCTTTCAGGGAGTCAGGAGATTCCCACCAGAGCCGCTTTCTCCTAAAGGCGTTTGCCCGTCACTTCGGCAACCCGGCCAAGTCCAAGGTAGAAGCAAGAAGAGCCGCACACTCTCTTTTTTGCTCCGCAGACTTCCGTAGGCTTTGCGGCCCCCGCTCACACGGGGTGTGCCTTTATCGGTTGACTTTCAAAGAAGGCCGGGTCACGAACCAATTCGACCCTGCCTGGTGGAATCAAAAGCAAGCTTGCCTTTGATACGGGACGGGCGGATTCCTCCACCGTCAGAGAGGAGATTACAACACTATCACAACGATGTCAACCAGTATTTTTGTTGTTTTAACTTATGATTAAACAACAAGATAGGGGTTCAATTTGACCGAAATCCGGCTCTCTCGGGCGGATTTTCTGGAACTCCTACGTATATGTTCCAGAGATTCAGGAGACGAAAACCTCGTAGATTTCGAGGACGGGGCGGCTTTCAGCGAGGCCCGGCGAGGGCTTTCTGTGGGCCGAGAGAAAGGCGTCGGAGCTAGTCCAGGTGTCGAAGGCCTCGCGCGAGTTCCAGCGGGTCATGACGATGTAGGTGCGCCCTTCCGAGGGGCGCAAAACCTGTAGGTCTATGAATCCCGTCATCTGGTCGACGGCGCGGTCGCGTGTGAGAAACGTCTGCTCGAACTCCTCTTCGCGCCCCTCCGCCACCGTTATGCGATTCATGACGACAATCATGGTAAATCTCTCCGTTTATCCCGCGCGGGCTGCTGTCAGCGGTCGCTGACGGTCTTAGGCTCTTCGTCATCATCCCGCGCCGCAGGCTCTTCCCCGCTCTCTTTTATCTTGACCGTCTTCGCAGGGATGCCGACCTTTATGTGATAGGGCGCAACGTCCTTGGTGGCGACCGCGCCCGTGCCAACCATAGAGTGCGCGCCGACCTGCGTCCCGGCCAGGACGGTCGCGTGATAGGTGATGCGAGCGCCGTCGCCTATGCGGGTCGTGCGGTTGTAGACGGTGTGTATGTCGTCGATGTCGTGCGTGTGCGAGTAGATGTTGGCGTAGTCCGAGATGGAGACGTTGTTGCCTATCTCTATCCCTCCACGGTCGTCCAGGAGTACGTGGCGATGCACGACCACGTTGTCTCCGAAGGAGAGGTTGTAGCCGTAAGACCACTCCACGAAATGCCAGCACTTGAAGTTGTCGCCCACGCTGCGAAAGATGAGCGGCGCGAGCATACGACGAAAGCGGTGGCCCAGGAATGCGTTCTGCCCAAGAGGCGAGCGGTCGTACATCTGCCAGAGCCAGATGAAGGGCTTGCGCTGCTGATAAGCCTTGCCGTCTATGTCCGTGTAGTATTCCGGCTCGGTGGTGACGTTTCGCGGGTCGAAGTTGTGAATGACTGCGCGGGCGGCGGGAGAGAGATTCGAGGTGTTGGGTGCGCGCCCTATGCCTTCGCCGAACTTGCCCGCACCGAAGTAAAGCTCGTAGAGCGTGTCGCGCACCACGTCGTTCGGGTCTTGACGCCCGTCGGTCAGGTCTCTGTAGAGCGAGCTCAGGAACTCGTCAAAGTCTGCTTCGGCCTGCGGCTGCGGGCGCAGCTCCCGGTAAAACATAAAGAGTGTAGACCTCGATCCGTTGAAGATGAATAGAAGTTTTTTCTTTTAGTCCCAAAGACAGCAGCCAAATTATCATAGACCTCAGAGCCCAGCAATCTAAAAGGTCTGTGCCGCTCGTCATAGCCCGCGAGGGTCAACTGCGTTTTCATGCTTTCTTGCTTCGCGCAAGCCTATGCAGTTAGGATGAGTTTGTAATGATTTCCCTTCGCAAGTTAATCGCATTCGCAATCGCGCTCGCAGTCGCGGCGGCGCTGTGGCTCTGGTGGAATCGCCCGCAGAAGGTGGACATGGCTGCCTACGTTCCTGCGGACGCGCTCGTTTATCTGGAGGCCAACAACCTTCCCGAAATCGTTCAGGGCCTGAGCCAGACGGACGCATGGAAAGCCTTAGCGCCTCCCGCCGGAATAAGCTCTTACATAGGCGAGGTCGGGTGGCTGAGCCGCGTGCCAGCTTTGACCGGCATAGGCTCAGCTGAGACGGTCGTGCTCTCACGCGCGCAGATAGCCATAGCCGTCCTTAGCCTCGAAGCTGCGGACGCCGGGGAGACCTTGAAGATTAAGCCCAGATACGGCGTCGTCGCAGAGACGCACACGAGCGAGTGGCGCACGCGTTCGGCTGTCGAAAAGCGCATAGGAGCTTTCGCACAGCGCGCCTACAAGACGCCCACAGTCGAGAGAAAGAAGATTGACGACATAGAGTTCGTCACTTGGAAGGCTCCTGCGGGCGACCGTCAAATCGTAGCGGCCGTCATGGGAAGCATCGCCGTCATAGGCACGGACGAAAATTCAGTCCGCACAATTCTGGCCGTCAAGCGCGGCGAAAGGCCTAGCCTTCTTGGCAATCCCGGCATGGAAGAGATGCGTAAGCGCGTGGATGCTCAGACGGGCGCGGCCTTCGGATACGTGTCGCCGCAGGGCGCGGCGCAGCTTCTTGAACTGGGAGTGGCGGCTTACGCTGGACAAATCTCGAACAACCCTCAGATTCAAGGGGCAATAGCTTCAAGATTACCGCAGCTGGCCAACAAGCTTCTGGGAGGCGCTGGCTGGAGCGCGCGTTTCGTGAGCGGAGTCGTGGAAGACCGTTATTACCTTGCGCTTCAAAACGGAGTGGCCGCGCGTTTGAAGGAGCCGCTTACGCCCGCAGCCGGTTCGTCAGGGATTAGTGCAAGCCGCCTGATGCCTCAGGAGACTTACAGGCTCACGCGCTACAACTATCGCAATCCGTCCGAGGCTTGGCGTGGATTTAACGCGGCCATCTCTTCGCAGCTGGACGCGCTAGGCGCAGTCTCGGTCAGCATCCTTCTCAAGGCCGCGCTCCAACCCTACGGCATAGAAGAGCCGGACGCCTTTCTCAACGCAATCGGGACGGAGATAGTCACGGTCGGGCTTGATAACGGCAGCTCAGGCACTGTGACAATCGTCGAAGTGAGGGACGAAAAGGCGCTGCGCGATTTTGTCTCGAAGCGACTGGGCCCGAAGCCCACGGTTGAAAAAGTAGGAGATGCAGAGCTTCTAATCTCAAGAGACGAAGAGCGAGGCGCGGCCAGCTTCGTCGCGGGCAGCCTGATGTTGGGCTCCGTGGATAACGTGCGCCGCTGCCTGGAGGCACGCTCCGAAGGACGAACTCTCGACGCAAGCGCTCCCTTTCAGGATTCGCTGCGCCGCGCTTCCGCCAGCCCCGGCGTGGTTACTTTCACGGATGACGACGCGTCGGCTCTGGCCCTCGTCACGGCAATCGCTTCCGAATCGGCCGCGCGCTCGCGTCCCTTCAACGAAGAGGAGACCATGCGCGCCCTTGAACGACTGCCTTACACCGTCACAGAGACCAATCTGGTCGAAGGCGGATTCGAGAGAAGGACGCGCTCGGCCTTCGGACAATTCGGCTCCCTCATCTCTCAATTCTCTCCCGGCTCAAACCAATAAATTAACAGGGATGGACAGGATGAACAGGATAAAAGAGAAAGCATTTATTCTTTATCCTGTTCATCCTGTCCATCCCTGTTAATTACGTTAATTGAAGCTCGCGCTCCCTGAGGTACTTGATGCGGTCGCGTAGCTCTGCGGCGCGCTCGAACTCGAAGCGGCGGGCGGCCTCGCGCATCTCGTGCTCCATGCGCTCTATGGTGGCGTCTATGTTCTCGCGCGTGTACTCGTCGTACTCTTCAAGGTTGACAGGCACCTTGAAGTAGTCCGCCTCGTAAGCCGTGACGAGCGTCGCCTCGACAGGCTTGATGATGGTCTTAGGCGTGATGTTGTGCTCAAGGTTGTAGGACTCCTGTATGGCGCGGCGTCTCTCAGTCTCTTCGATGGCGCGGCGCATGGAGTCCGTCACCTTGTCGGCGTAGAGAATGGCTTTGCCTGCGGCGTTGCGCGCGGCACGGCCAATCGTCTGAATCAGCGAGCGCTCGCTTCTCAGGAAGCCTTCCTTGTCAGCGTCAAGGATTGCCACGAGCGAGACTTCAGGCAAATCCAATCCTTCGCGCAGCAGGTTGATGCCGACGAGGACGTCGAACTCGCCGCGCCTCAGGTCGCGCAGTATCTTGATGCGCTCAAGCGTTTCTATGTCAGAGTGAAGGTAGCGCACTTTCACGCCTACTTCCGCGAAGTACTCCGTGAGGTCTTCGGCCATCTTCTTCGTCAGAGTCGTGACCAGCACTCGCTCGTTGCGTTCGGCGCGGACGCGGCACTCTTCCAGCAGGTCGTCAATCTGCCCTTTGACGGGACGCACCTCGACCTCCGGGTC
Organism: Pyrinomonadaceae bacterium; assembly: GCA_035276685.1. Lineage (GTDB taxonomy): Bacteria > Acidobacteriota > Blastocatellia > Pyrinomonadales > Pyrinomonadaceae > JACVRN01. The sequence goes on from DATELK010000228.1 coordinate 23,678, forward strand.
CATCAATCCGGTCGGGCGAATAATCTGCTCCACGACTTCGCCGCCGGACTTGGTCAGCTCATAGGGGCCGGGCGTGGCGGAGACGTAGATGGTCTGGCCTATGCGCTCCTCGAACTCCGCGAAGTTGAGCGGGCGATTGTCCATCGCGGACGGAAGACGAAAGCCGTACTCCACGAGCGTGCCTTTGCGTGACTGGTCGCCCTTGAACATGCCGCCGATTTGAGGGATGGTCTGGTGCGATTCGTCTATGACTATGATGGTGTCGCGCGGCAGGTAATCGAGAAGCGTCGGCGGCGGCTGGCCCGGCGCTTTGCCCGTCAGGTGGCGCGAGTAGTTCTCTATCCCGCGACAGAATCCCATCTCCTTAATCATCTCAAGGTCGTACATGGTGCGCTGGTGAAGGCGCTGGGCCTCGACGAGCTTTCCTTCGCCGATGAGCTTGGGCTCCCACCATTCAAGCTCTTCGCGTATGGTCTTAATAGCGCGCTTGATGGTCGGCTTGGACATCACGTAATGCGACTTCGGGTAGATTGGAAGACGAGAAGTGTGCTTGTGCAGGACTTCGCCCAGGAGCGGGTCAATCGTTGAGATGGAATCTATCTCGTCTCCCCACAGCTCTACGCGATAGGCCTGATCCTGATAGCTGGGATAAATCTCCACCACGTCGCCGCGCACACGGAAGGTGCCGCGCTCGAACTCTATGTCGGAGCGCTCGTATTGCAGCTCGACCAGTTTTTGAAGCAGCGCTTCGCGCGCGAGCTTCGCGCCCGGCTCAAGAAACAGAAGCATCCCGTAGTAAGCGTCCGGGTCGCCGAGACCGTAGATGCAGGAGACGCTGGCCACCACAATCACGTCGCGGCGCTCGAAGAGAGCGCGCGTGGCGGACATCCTGAGACGGTCTATCTCGTCGTTGATGGTCGCCTCTTTTTCGATGTAGGTGTCGGAGGCGGGGACGTATGCTTCCGGCTGGTAGTAGTCGTAGTAGGAGACGAAATACTCTACGGAGTTTTCAGGGAAGAAGGTCTTGAACTCCTGATAGAGCTGAGCGGCCAGAGTCTTGTTGTGCGCCATGACGAGCGTGGGGCGCTGCACGGTCTGTATGACGCTGGCCACGGTAAAGGTCTTGCCGCTTCCGGTGATGCCTAAGAGCACCTGGTCTTTCGCGCCCTCGCCGAGGCCGCGCACGAGCGCGCTTATGGCCTGCTCCTGGTCGCCCTGCGGCTTGAAATCCGAACGAAGTTGAAAAGCCATCTATCTCAGTCTTTCTTCGGGAGAAAAAGGCCACTTATCTGAAAAGATGATTATACGAAGAGGCGCACGATACTCGCAAATGAGCATCGCGCGCCTCCGGGAAAGTTAAGGCTATTTTGTTATCTCAGGCAGCCGAGGATGATTCCGAAGCCTGACTGCTGATTTGATATATGGCCTCCATGACGGCAGAGCGCACTTCCGGCGGAAGAGAGCCGCGCACTGCCAGACGGCGGAAAGCCGGAAGAATTTCCTGCTGGCCTGAGAGGGCCAGCAGCTTGACGACCGCCAAACGCACCTCGTTATTGGGATGCTCTTCTATGGCGCGCATGAGCGGCTGCACCTCGCCCGCCTTGGACATCAGAAAGAGCAGCGAGAATGCGTCGTAGGTCTTCTCGCGGCTTTCGCCCATCAGGTGGCCTATGGCTTCGCTGGCGAGGCCGGACGAAGCGAGCGCCGCTCCAATCTGGCGGCGACGCTCAGGCGGAGCCTCCCTGAGAGCCTTTGTGAAGGTGGCGGCCCTGTCCGTGTTTAGCTGGTAGAGCGTGCGAGCGGCGGCGTTGCGAACCTCAACGGACGGGTCGTCGAAAGCCGCTGTGATTTGACGGAAGGAGTCGTCGCCGCCTACGCGCGCAAGGTCTGTGACGGCCTGGGCACGTTCGGTCTCATCCTCGCTGCTCAAGCGCTTCAGGACTGCGCTCGGCACGCCTAAGAACTCGTCTCCGACAAGAGCTATGCCCTTGTCTTCTATGGACGGCGCTATGTCTTTGACCGAAGCCTCGGGCTGCGCGCTCGTGACGGGAGAGACAGGCTCGGGAGTCACCTGTGCAGTAGGAGTGTAAGGCTCTGCCCACTCAGGCTCTACCATGATAGGCTCGGCTTCTGAGTTGCCGAGGATGAAAGTCTCTCTCTCTTCCTGAACAGGTTCCGGCGTCGAGCCTGTGCGAATGGGCTGAGCGTGACGAACAATCTCAGGCTCGCTGAGGTCAATCTCTACCCAGCCGGAGGCGGTGCCGCCGTTGCGCTCTATCAGAGGCTCAGCGTAATCATAAGTCTCGACCGGCGCGGCAACTTCTATCTCGGTTGACTCAAGGTCAGCCATGATAGCTTCTATGTCACGCACGGGCTCAACGGCTTTTACCTCTTCAACGCTCGCGACCGCTTCTATCTCGCGGCTGCGGGCAGCTTCGGCTTCCTGCCGCCGCTGCTCATTCCATGCGCGCTGCTCCGCCTCAAGCTGAGCGCGAAGGCGCGCTTCTTCCTCTTCCGCGCGCGTGCGAGCTTCGGCCAGAGCGCGCTCACGTTCCTCTTCGGCGCGGCGTGCCGCCTCGTCCGCGACTCGTCTGGCTTCAGCAAGCTCCGCCTGTCGGCTGGCAGCTTCCTGTTCCGCCAGACGAAGCGCATCCTCTGCACTGCGCGCCTCTTCGAGCTCTGCGCGAAGCCTCGCGGCCTCTTCTTCGGCCTGACGACGCGCGGCAGCTTCCGCTTCAATCCTCGCCTGCGCGGCCTGCGCCTCTGCGCTGACGGCTTCTACGCGCGCCTGTGCTTCGGCCAGAGCGGCTTCCGCCTGAGCCTGCGCCTCTGCTATCTGCGCTTGTGCAGCAGCTACCTGTGCCTGCGCGGCTGCGGCTTCTTCAGCACTGCGTCGTGCCTCTTCTTCCGCACGCTGACGCGCTGCCTCTTCCTCTGCGCGACGTGCGGCCTCGGCTTCGGCGCGGCTCGCGGCTTCGGCTTCGATTTGAGCACGCGCGGCCTCCAACTGTCGCGCAGTCTCTTCTTCCGCTCTTGCGCGCGACTCCGCCTCGGCCTGTAGACGCGCAGACTCTTCGGCCTGCCTGCGTATCTCTTCATGCTCCGCGCGAAGACGCGCGACCTCTTCATCGGCCTTGAGACGCAGGGCTTCCGTGGCCTCTTCAGCCTGAAGGCGCGCGGCCTCGTATTCGGCGCGCACGCGTGCCTCTTCAGCCGCGCGGCTCTCTGCCTCTTCGGCCTGCCGCTTCAGCTCTTCCGCCTGTTTGAGCGCGGCGGCTATCTCAGCCTCGCGGCGCTCCGTCTCTTCTTCCAGAAGCTTTCGCGCGGCGGCGACCTCTTCGGCCTTCGCCTGCGCCTGAAGCTCCGCCTGATGCAGAGCCGCTTCGGCCTGACCGCGAGCGGCTTCAAATTCGGCGCGCAGCTTCGCTTCGCTCTCCGCACGCGCGGCGGCTTCTGCGTCGGCCACCTTGGCCATCTCTTCGGCACGACGACGCGCGGCCTCCGCCTGCTGCTGAGCGGCCTCTACCTCTGCCTCACGCTGACGAGTCTCGGCCAGAGCCTTCTTTGCTTCGGCCTCAAATTGAGCGCGGCTCGCTTCCGCCTGCGCTCTGGCCTCTTCGGCTAAACGATTCGCTTCTTCGGCACGCTTGGCGGCGGCTTCTGCTTCCGCGCGAAGGCGTGCGGCCTCATCCTCTGCCTTCTTGCGCGCAGCAGCGTCGGCCTTAGCCTTCTTACGCGCGGCTTCGGCTTCCGCACGCGCCTTCTTCTCATCTTCTACGAGCTTGCGGCGCGCGGCCTCCCATTCCTCCTGTCGGCTCGCTTCCGCCTTTGCGAGCTTTCGCGCAGACTCCTGCTCGGCCTGAAGGCGTGCCATCATCTCTTCAATGCGCTTGCGTGCCGTGGCTTCCTCTTCCGCGCGACGACGCGCCCCCTCAGCTTCCGCGCGAAGCCTCGCCTCTTCCTTGGCGCGGTGGCGAGCGGCGTCCTCTTCCGCTCTTCGGCGGTCGTCCTCTTCCGCGCGGCGACGAGACTCTTCCGAGAGGCGAGAGCGCGCGTCTTCTTCCGCGCGACGGCGTGCCGTCTCCGACTCGCCGCGCAGACCTGCCAGCTCTTCTTCGAGCTTCTCTCGCTCTGCGGTCGCCGCTTCCAGCCGCTTACGTAACTCTTCCACCTCTGCGGAGGCGCGTGCGGCTTCGTCCTCCTGTAACCTCGCGGCCTCCTGTGCGATGCGTTCCTCGTCGGCCTGCTTGAGCGCTAAAAGCCTTGACTGCTCTTCTTCACGACGCCTGCTCTCTTCTTCAGCGAGACGACGAGCCTCTTCTTCAGCACGGAGCGCTTCCTCTTCTTCGACGCGCTTACGTTCCTCTTCGGCCTGTCGCCGGGCCTCTGCCTCCGCTTCCGCCTTGCGAGCAGCCTCCGTCTCAGCCCTCTCACGTTCCTCTTCATCTGCGCGCCAGCGTGCCTCTGCCTCCGCGCGCAATCTCTCCTGCTGCTCAAGCCGTTTACGCTCGGCTTCCTCTTCGGCAGTCCTGCGAGCCTCTGACTCCTGACGCTCCGCCTCCGCAAGCCTCTCCACCTCCGCAAGCCGCGCAGCTTCTTCCGCCGCCTGCCGCTCCCTTTCCTCTTCCTCAGCCCTGCGCTTTGCTTCTGCCTCTGCGGCCTGTCTAGTTGCTTCCTCTTCAGCCTTAGCACGCGCGGCAGCTTCGGCGGCCTCTCTCTGCTCTTCCTCTTCCTCGCTCTCTCTTCTTTCCTCTTCGACTGCGGGCGCTGTCGCGACCTCTTCTTCTACCGCCGTCTCCGGCAGAGCCGCCTGCTGTTGAAGCAGTGTAACCAGCTCGGCCTTGTTGCCTACGAGCGCGTCGCGCAGCTCAGGCGTGATAGCGCCCTTCGGCGCATCTATCTTAAGACGGTCATCGCCCGTCAGTGTGAGCACCACACCTATTTCATGCAGTTGTGTGAGCAAAGCGCTCGCCGTCATATCTCGAATACCTCACGATCGTCGTCGTCTTTATCTTTCTTCTCTGCACTCGTGGCGGTTGGGTCTTTCGCTGTGGCCGCAGCAGGTGTCGGGGCCGTGGCTTCAGGCAGGTCAATGGTTGCGCTCGCTTCTATGGCGCGGCGTATGAGCGAGTGCGGGACTTTGCGATTCTTCTCGCGCTCAAGCAGCGCGTTCAAGGGGCCTATGGCCGACGGGTCGCGCAGCTCCGCGAGCGCGTTGACGGCCGCACGCCTGACCTCCGGGTCGTCATCTTCGAGCGCCGCTACAAGGTGCGGAGTCGCGGACTGATCCTGCGTGAGCCCGAGCGCGCGAGCGGCCGAGACACGTTCGGCTGAATTAGCAGACGTGCGCAGTCTTCTCGTTGATTCGTCGAAGAAGCCGTGATTGATGAAGGCTTCGCGCGCACGCAGCCGTCTCTGAGGGTTGCGGCTGGCGAGCGCCGCCAGTAGCTCCGTAGAGACTATCTGACGTGTGTCTGGATTCGTGGAGGTTATGACCGATTGGTCGTAATCCTTTCCTTCGAGCAGGCTCTTGACCTCTGCCCCGACCTCCTCCATGCCAACGGCCGGAGGGACAGGCTCGACGGCCTTCGTCGTCTCGTCCTTGACGGGCTCTTTAACAGGCTCCGCCGCAGGGGCCGTAGCCTTTGCGCGAGACTCCTTGGACATGGCCGCGACTGCGGCAGCACCGGCCGCCGCACCGCCCGCTATGGCAGCGCCCGTGCGCGAAGACGGCTTATCCTTAATCGTCTCCTGCTTTCCTGTTCGCAGGCGCTCCGTCTCGCGGCCTTCGGCGCTTTCGGCGCGCGAGCGCGAAGCCATGAGAAGCACTATCGCTCCCAGCACCAGCAGGCCTATCAGCAGCGGCAGCCAGTATTCTCTGATGGCTGCTGCAAAGCCCGTGGTAGCGGCTGGCGCAGGCTGATTCGTGTTTGAAGTGCTAGTAGCAGGCGGAGCCGTCACAGGCGGCTCGTTGCGCGCAATCTGCTCCGGCGTCGGGGACAAAGAGGTAGCTGGCGAAGCGTTAGCCTGCGCCGTGCTTTCAGTCGTCCCGGGGCTCGCTGTAGGGCTGGCCGTAGTGGTAGCAGTAGACGGCGTGCCCGTCGCGAGCGGAGTCGGCGTAGGCGTCTGTGTCTGCTGCTGAATGTCGCTCGGCAGAGGAATGTTCAGCGCTGTTCCGCCTCCGCCCCTGTCTCCACCGCCGCCGCTATAACCGGAATAGCCGCCAGACCTGCCGCGACCGCGACCGCCGCCCCCGCTCGTAGTGCGCCTGCCGCTGCCCGCGCTGGCAGTTGAGCCGCCGCCGCTGCTGCTTGTCCCACCGCCGCCGCCTGTAGAAGTGCCTGACGTGCCGCCTCCGAGCTGGCCGCCTGTGGTGGCGGTTGTGCCGCCTCCGCCGGTCGGTCTGCCGCTGCCGCCTCCCTGCGTTCCAGTCTGCCCGTTGTTACCGGTTTGAGGGAACGTCATGCCCGGCGGCGCTGTCAGGATGATGTCCAGCCGGTTGAACTTCTGCTCAGGCCGGGCGCGAAAGCCCGCCTGCATGCGGAAGGAGAAGACCAGGTCGTTGCCCTTCCTCTCTATGCGAACGTCTTGAAAGCCGCGCCCGCGCAAGGAAGCCTGAAGCGTCTGCACGTTCTGATAAGTTATCTCTGCGTTCGGGATGATGACGAAGAAGCGGTCGCCGCCCCAGTAGGCTTCGTAGTCGTTGAGCGGAACGTCGGAAGTGATGGTGACGCGCGAGCCGTCGGAAGTGTCCAGACTTCTGACGGAGGCTATGTTCTTGCGCTGCGCCTGCGGCGCGCTTAAAGATGGAGACGTGGTCTGTGCAGGACGCGAACGCCTGCCTTGCGCCCCAGCCTCTACGAGCATGAAAGAGGCGAAGAGGCTTAAGGCAAGCAAAAAGGTCAGAGCGCGCCAGTTGATAACTTTTTGGGGTGAGCGGGGCATTTTGAATATCACCGGGTCAGTTGAGCTGATAAGACGTTGGAGCCGCCCTGCATTATGCAACGCAAAAGCCTCTCTTGTCACGACCCTTTTCACAAATGAACCTGCTATATAGAGACGGCTGAATAATCCTCCGGCAGGTTCGTGGCCTGGTCAATTTTATAGACCACTTCCATCAGGGCCATGCGAACCTGTTCAGGTATGCCGTCGGTGACCGCCAGCTCTCTTAAATTCGGAAGGACTTCCGGCTTTCCGTAGGTTCCGAGAATCTTGACGGCGGCCAGCTTGACCTCTTCGTTCCTGTGCTCTTTGACGGCCTCCATGATGGGGCCGACCTGACCTGCTCTGGCCAGAAGCGATAGCATCGTGAAGGCTTCATAGACCTGCCTGCGGTCTTCGCTGGACAGCCTGTCAACGGCCTGCTTCGCCATCCCCGCGCTCACTAGAGCGTGAGCCACGCGGTCGAGCGTCTCTGCGTCCGCGCACTCAAGCAGACGCGTGTAGGCGTCCGCGCGGTTGAAGTTCAGACGCGACAGAGCGCGTGCTGCGGCCGCTCGCACCTCTCGCGCCTCGTCCACGAAAGCAATCAGGACGGGAGCGAAGACGGACTCGTGGTCTATGACGCCGAGGCTGGTGACGGCCGCGGCTCGCACGCTCGCCTCAGGGTCATGGCTCGCGAGCGCCGTCAAAGCATCGACAGAGCGCTGCACCTGATACTGTGCAAGCGACGTTGCAGCAGCAGTGCGCGCTTCAACGTCCGTGCTGGCGAGTCGCTCAAGGGCTTCCGCCAGCGACTCGTCTTCGAGCCATTCAGGCAGAGCTTCAAAATCTGTCGCAGGCACGAGCTGCGTTATCTCGCCCGTGAACGTTCCCTCTTCGCCGGACGTGAGCATGAAGCCGGAGCCTACGGTGTCCATGAAATCAAAGCTCTCGACGGAGCAGTCGCTCAGGGCGCGGCTGATGAGATTGGCAGGCATGTCGGGGTAGCGGCGTGCCATGTCCAGGAGCGCGCCGATTGCCGAAGGCAGCTTGAGCGCGCCTATGCTCGTGACGGCCTGCGTCCGCACAATATGCTCCGAGTCGTAGAGCGCTTCGAGCAGGAACGGCAGAGAGCTTGCCGATTGCACTTCGCCGAGTATGCGCGCGGCAGAAGCTCGCTCGTAAGCGTCGGTCGAAAGCAGTAGCGCTGCGCTCTGACGCGCAACGTATCCGTAATCCTCCAGAGCTTCTCTGGCGCGACGATGACCATCCTCGTCAATCTCGGGCGACGCGAGCGCCTTCAGAAGCGACGTTTCCATGGCGCGGCGGTCGTCAGGCGCGCGAGAGGCCAGCACGTCTATCCTGTGCGGCTGGCCCAGCAGAAGCTTTCCTATCTCCTGGTCTACGCGGTAGGCACCGAAGAGCGCCGAAGGCACGAGCGCGTTCTGGCGCGTCTCCATAGTCACCTCGCGTCCCTCCACGGTCTGCACGGCGGCGTCGGAAGCTTTCACCAGAGCCTCCGGCTTGTCCGCCTGTCGGCGTCCGCCAACAAAGGAGCCTTTGCGGCGGTCACGCTTGCGGCGCTCGCCCGTGCGCTGAGTCTCTTCGTCCAGCACGCTCACGGGAGCCGCTGCCGACTGCTTGCCCTTCTCCGCGCTCTCGTCTTCCACGCTCTCCCAGCCGCTCTGCCCCTTGCGACGCAGCACGAGCGCGACGACGAGCCCCAACACCAGCAGTACCGAGAGCCCCGTCAAAGAGAAGACGTAAGAAAGGAGCCCTTCCTCTTCCTGAGGCGGTGCGGGCGGAGTCGTGGCGGCGGGCGCGGCTGCGGGCTGCTGCGGCTGCGCGGGCGTCGAAGCCGTGTCGGTTGACGCGGCAGGCTGCTGAGCCGTAGCCGTTGAGGGCGCGGCCTGCTGCCCTGCGCTGGCGGGCGCAGTTGAAGCTGTTGCAGGCAGCGCTGACTGCTGCGGCGCGCTTGACGAAGCAACAGCCGGATACGGCCTTGTCAGATTCGGGACGCTCAAAGAGCTTGTGCGCTGGCCTGTGGAAGCGTTAGCGCTCGCGCCGTTCTGCGAAGCGGCTCTTTCATTCTCCTGCGCCGCGCTCCTTGAAGCATCCAGCTCGCCTTCGACAATCAAGTCCACGCCGTTGGCTCTAGGCTGAACGGTCACGTTCGAGCCGGGGCGCGTGGGCACCTCTATGCCTAGAGAGTTGCCGAGCTTTCTCACGGCCAAGCCGTTGGGTGCGCCGCTCACCTGACTTCCGCCTGAGCCCGGCAGCACTATGTTGAACTTGCCGTTGGGGTCTTGCCAGGTCTGCGTGCCGCTGACAGGCCCGTCGGTCGTGATGGTGATAACCTGTCCGCGCGCCGTCTTGCGCGAGCTGATGCCCGTCACGTTCGGCGCTTCCCTTTTCTGCGCTTGCGGATTGGGGAAAGGCAGGAAAGCCGTGGCCGCAAACAGTGCGCCCACGACAGAGATACGAATAGCTCTCTTCATCATCTTGGTATTTCGCATGACTTTATTCTCGACCGCATTAGAAGCAGGCAATAGTTTTTTCATAGCTTAGGGTTTAGCAGGCCGCCGGTTCGGTAGGTTGTTGGAACCCGGCGTCGTTTGAAGAAGGGATTTGACGGACGCTCTCTTGTGCGCCCGCACCTCTGAATCAAATAAAAGAGTTCATCTGCAAGATGCGTCCGGGAGCGAGTTTTCAGCGAGCAGAGCCGTGAGTGGATTTGCTAGAACGGAGCAAGAAGGGGTTTGTTATTGCTCGTCGCTGAACTTGTAGCCTATGCCCCAGACGGTCAAGACCATTTGTGGATTTTCCGGGTTCTCCTCAATCTTGGCGCGCAGCCGGTTGATGTGTGAATCAATCGTCCTGTCGTACCCTTCATAAGAGTAGTCCCAGATTTTTTCAAGCAGGTACTTGCGGGGGAAGACCCTCCCCGGGTTCGATGCAAAGAGCCGCAGGAGGTCGAACTCCTTAGGCGTCAATTCAACTTGCCTGTCGCCCACCACGACTTCGCGTTTAGAGGGGTCTATGCGAAGACGGCCGCGCACGATAGGCGCTTCATCGGAGTTTCCGTCGGCGCTGACGCTGGTGCGCGCACGCCTCAGGACTGATTTCACGCGGGCCTCAAGCTCGCGCAGAGAGAAGGGCTTGGTGATGTAATCGTCCGCGCCCATCTCAAGCCCTAACACCTTGTCAACCACGTCGTCCTTGGCCGTCAGCATCAGGATAGGGATATAAGGAGCCTTCTCCCTCAGCTCACGACAGACGGCGAGTCCGTCCATCTTCGGCAGCATCAGGTCAAGCACGACCGCGTCCGGGTGGTCGTGAAGTGCCGTCTGCACGCCCGCCACTCCGTCTTCCGCCGTCTTCACCATGTAGCCCGCGCGCGTAAAATATTCGCTGATGGCGCTTGAGATGTTCTCGTCATCTTCCACGACGAGCAGCGTCGTTTTACGCTCAGTTGGCTGTGCCGTTTCGCTCTCTTCTCTGCTTCTGACTTTATCTACGGAAGTTGGCATCAGTGGTTTTATAAGGTGAAGGACGGATGGCGTGTCCATTCAAAGGGGCGGCCTTGTGGCGAGGGCCGAGCCCCGGTCAAAGAAGAATATAGCAGGGGGACGCGGGGAAACTCAAGCATTAAGTTACACATATCTCGCCTGAGGGTCGGTACGCTCTAGTACATTTAGCCCTGCCGTGAGGACATGCGTAGGCACTTGAGCGCGCTCTTGCGCCCGCCAGGAAAGGAGCATAAAAGCCTCCCCGTCAGAAAGTTTAACTCTATGACTCCTTATGACTTCCCTTTCCCTGCAACTTGGGCGGCCAGTGCCTTCAGGCTCGCGCTCTCAAACGAGAACAGTTGTGTTAACCGGGGCTGTCGGCGTATTGTTGAACGATAGGTTTGCCACCGCAAAAGGAGACGATTAGATGACCCCCGAAGAGAGAGAAAAACTGATTGAGCGCTACGCAGACGGCTACGCAGAGGTGCAGAGAAGCCTCGAAGGGTTCCCCGAAAGCGGTCTCACCTCGCATCCGATTGAAGGCAAATGGAGCGCCTGCGAGATAGTCCAGCACCTAGCGGACAGCGAGATGACGAGCGCCATCCGCATCAGAAAGCTCATCGCGCAGGACAGACCCGCGATTGAAGGCTACGACGAGGCGGCCTTCGCCGTGCGCCTCAGGTATAACGAGCGCGACATCCAACCGGCTCTGGATGCCTTCAAAGGCGCACGCTCAAGCACGGCTCAGCTTCTTCGCACCATGACGGAAGAGGAATGGAAACGCGAAGGCTCTCACCCGGAGCACGCGAGCTACACGGCGGAGGACTGGCTCAGAATCTACGCAGAGCACGCCCACAACCACGCCTCGCAGATTCGCCGACTGCGCGCGGCGATTGGATAAGAAGAAGCAATTAATAGGGATGGACAGGATAGACAGGATAAAGAAAAGAAAGCAGTTCTTCTTTTATCCTGCTCATCCTGTCTATCCTGTTTGAATCTGCCTTGACAAAAAGGTTCGGCGACATCACAATTTCGCACACTCTCAAGCAGGCTCTTGTTAATAAAATCAGAATCGAGCAAATCACTATGACTGCCGCAGCTACAGTTCTGGAAACTTCAATCAGCGACCTCCAATTAGTCAAACGCGGGAAGGTGCGCGACGTTTACAGCATAGACGACGACCATTTCTTAATCGTGGCGACAGACCGCATCTCGGCCTTCGATTGCGTGCTGCCAACACCTATTCCGCGAAAGGGCGAAGTCCTGACGCAGCTCTCGCGCTTCTGGTTCGACCGCCTGAGCCACATCGTCCCGCATCATCTGGTCACGGCCCGTATTGAAGAGATGCCCGAGAGCGTGCAAAGACACAGCGACGTGCTGCGGGGACGCTCCATGTACTCTCGCCGCGCAGAGGTCTTTCCCGTAGAGTGCGTTGTGCGCGGCTATCTGGTGGGCTCCGGCTGGAAAGACTACAAGCGCACGGGCGAGGTCTGCGGCCACAGGCTCCCGGAAGGACTGCGCGAGTCCGACCAGCTAGCCGAGCCTATCTTCACGCCCGCGACCAAGGCCGAAGAGGGTCACGACGAGAACATAAGTGAAGCGCAGATGCGCGACATCATAGGCCAGGAGTCGGCAGATGCTCTGCGCGACATCTCGCTTCGTCTTTACAGCGAGGCGTCCGAGTACGCGCGCACTCGCGGCATCATCATCGCAGACACCAAGTTTGAGTTCGGCCGTGACCGTGACGGCCAGATAATTCTGATTGACGAAGCGCTGACGCCCGACTCAAGCCGCTTCTGGCCCGCGGACGAATACGAGCCGGGACGCTCACAGCCGTCCTTCGACAAGCAGTACGTGCGCGATTATCTGGAATCACTGGACTGGGACAAACAACCGCCCGCGCCGCCGCTGCCCGAGGAAGTCGCAGAGGCCACCACCGCACGCTACCTGGAAGCATACAGACTGCTGACGGGAGAGAGCCTTTGAGAGTCTGGAGAGTCGGCGGTATTCGTACTCTCTAGACTTAAACAACGGAGTGAATAATGCAGATGCGTGCTCGCCTTGAAGCTTTGATAGACGAAATGCTGGACGGCCAGATAATGCTGGACGAGGCTCTGGCGGAGTTTGAGAAGCTCTACATACAGAAGGCTCTCACGCGGCAGAAGGAGCACCTGTCGCGCACGGCCTCAGTCCTGGGCATACACCGCAACACTCTCTCCAAGCGCGTCGCCACCTACCGCACACAGGAGCGCGCAGTCGCCCGCACGGCCAAGCGAAAAGTCACTCGCTAACTTTCGGCCCGCTCCCGCGAACATAAGATTCAAACAGGGATGGACAGCGATTGTCAGGATAAAGAAGAAGCAATAGTTTCTCTTTCATCCTGTCTATCCTGTCCATCCCTGTTAATTTCTTATCTTCTAGCTACCAGCACCTGAAAGCTCTCGCTCATGCCGCCGGGCAGAATCATCTCGCGCGCCGTGGCCCTTAAGCTGAGCGATGCTGCGTCTATGCCCACGCTCGTCGTCATGCGCTCCAACTCTTCAAGCAGTCCCGCGCGCAGAAGAAATCTATCCTGCCTCTCGAACGAGACTATCTCTAACCCGGCCTCGCGGCAGATGCGCCTCGCGGTCGTCCAGTCAATCGTAGTCGTCAGGTCATGCGCGCCCGGCTCATCGAGCAAGACTTCAATCAACCTGTGACGACCGAAGGCGCGCAAAGACCCTCGCGGGCGCAGGCTCACGTTGTACAGCTCTTCTGCCTCCGCGCCGTAGTCTACAAGGATGAGATAGCCGCGTTTGAAAAGGCCTGCCGCGCGCTTTAGCCACTCCACGGCCTGAAGATTGACCTCTGCGAGTTGTCCTTCGGCAAGCTCTACATTCAGTTGCCGCAGGTACTCTTCAATGCGAGGCGTGGAAGGCTCGGAGGTCGTCCAGATAAAACGCCCCGCCTCGTCCGTCGCCACAAACAGCTCGCGCAGGCGGCCTCCCTCGACCGTCACGCGATGCACTGGGAAAGCGTCCAGCAGCTCGTTCGCGAAAACGATGCCTGTCTCTAACGTGTCGGAGTTGTCAGAAAGACTCTCGTACTCTGTGTGCGGAATGAAGCGTGCGAGCCTGTCCTGTATGAAGCAGCGGGCGTCCGCGCTTGTCTCGTCAATGATGTAGCGCGTGGCGGACAGTAGATGCGGATAAGAGCGGTGGAACGTCTCAAGCACGCCTTCCGCGAAGTGGCCCGCGCCCGCGCCCGCCTCCCATATAGTCCAGCGCGCGGGGCTTCCCAGCTCTTCATAAAGCGTGTGGAAGAAGCGCGCGAAGGTTGCGGCAAAGAGCGGGCTTCTCTCTGGGCTCGTGCGGTAGTCGCCTTCTCTTCCCCAGCGCTTCACGCCGCCGCGACGATAATAGCCGTCCCGCTCATCGTAAAGCGCGGCACGCATCCAGTCATGGAAAGAGATGGGGCCGCACGTCTTTATGTGCTCGCGCAGGCGCGTGGAAAGCGTTGCTCTGCTTTTATCCTCCAAGCGTCACCTGAGAAAAAGCAAACTATTGCGGCTCTTCTTTCTCCTGCTTGTCCAGAAGCTTGGTAGTGTTCTCGGTCACGCTCGGCGGCTTGTTGATAAGCTCGGCTGTGTTCGGGCGACGCCAGCTCTGCGCTGGCGGCGTGGCCGATTGCGGCGGAAGCTGCCTCGCGCGGTTCGCGTCATTGAGTGGGCGCGGCTGGGACGCGGGCTGTTGATACGGAGTGAAGAGAGGCTGCTGCACGTTCGGGTTCAGGTAAACCACCTTCTGCGCGCCCTCTTCGAATATCAGCGCGTAGATGATGCGTAGCGTGCCGCCTATGAAGCCTATGACGGCGGAGAGCGCTATGAATAGCTCCGGGAACCCTACATACTCGTTCAGCACTGCGAAGAGAGGCGTCAGCACTGCGGCGAGAAACACCAGCGCCGCGCCCTGCTGAACTCCCTTGCGGCGAGGCGAGGCTTTTGGCCTTTCAGTAGCTACGGGCGGCGCTTGATACTGCGGGAGAATGCCGCCGTTTGCGACCAGCTCCGTCACGCCGCCCAGCGGAAATCCGCAGCGCGAGCAGAAGCGCAGCTCGTTCGAGACCTGTTGTTGTCCGCATTGCGGGCAGTGCATAGAAAAGTCAACTCCCAACCTGACCTGTGGCCTGAGCGCTTTACGAAACGGCGCGTGTGATAGTTCCCCCTTTAGAGGCGCGTCAAACTATAGGCAGTCGCGCATCGGAGAAGAGGCGGAAGATGGCGAAGGCCCTGCCCTGATGATGCGAGGCTCGCACGAGCGTCTCAAGCAGGAGCGACGCGAGCGGTCGCCTCTCGCCCGAAGGCACGGCTATCTCTTTGACAAGGTCGCCGTCACCCGAGAAGCGCTCGAAGCCAGCGCGTCTGGTCGCCTCCACCTCTTTCAGATATTCAAGGATGCTGTCCGGCGTTCTTAAAGTTTCGGGCAGCGTCCATTCAAAGGGGTCGTCCCAGAGATTAGCGTTGATGCCGCCGAAGGTCTGCTCCACGGCGGCAGCGCTGCGAAGTATGTGCTCGCCGCAGGAGTAGACGGGGAACGCGCCGCTGGACTCTACAGGCTGCCAGTAAAGCTTCTCAGCCGGAACAATCTCTACGAGCGAGCGCGTGCGCTCATACAGACCGGCAAACTCTTCATCCAGACACGAGATAAGCCGTCTCATCAAAAATAAGTCGGAAGGCAGAGTGCGGAATGATGAATTAAAGAGTTAAAAGCTTTTCGTTCATCATTCATCACTCTGCCCGTCTCGCATTGCCTTTATTACTTTCCGAACCAGCCGATGGGCTTGTCGGAGAGGTCTACCCAAACGCTCTTGATTTGTGTGTAAAGGTCTATGGCGTGCTTGCCCATCTCGCGCCCGTAGCCGGACTGCTTGTAGCCGCCGAAGGGCATGGCCGCGTTGAACATGTTGTAGGTGTTAATCCAAATGACCCCGGCGTGGACTTCACGCGCGAAGCGGTGCGCCCGCACCACGTCACGCGTCCAGATGCCGGCCGACAAGCCGTAAATGGTCTCGTTGGCCTGGCGGATTAGGTCGTCCTCGTTCTCAAAAGTGATGACGCTGACGACGGGGCCGAATATCTCTTCCTGCGCGACGCGCATCTGGTTCTTGACTTCGGAGAAGATGGTCGGCTGGAAGAAGAAGCCCTTCTGGAAGTTGCCTTCGAGCGAGGGCGGCTCGCCACCTGCAAGCACCGTCGCGCCTTCTTCCTTTGCTATGTCAACGTAGCTCTTGATGCGGCAGAGCTGCTCTTCGGAAACCTGCGGCCCCATGTGCGTAGTGGTGTCCATTGGGTCGCCCACCTTTATGCGCGAAGCCTTCTCCTTGAACTTCTCAAGGAACTCGTCCTTGACGCTCGCTTCCAGAAAGAGTCGAGAGCCAGCGCAGCAGACCTGTCCCTGATTGAAGAAGATGCCCATCATGGCACCGTTCACGGCCTGGTCTATGTTGGCGTCGGCGAAGACAATGTTCGGCGCTTTGCCTCCAAGCTCAAGCGAGACCTTCGTCAGATTTTCAGCAGCCGTTTTGGCGACTATCTTCCCTACGTCCGTAGAGCCCGTGAAGGCAATCTTGTCTATGCCGGGATGGCCCGCGAGAGACGCGCCCGCCGTCTCTCCGAAGCCGGGAACGATGTTGACGACTCCGTCCGGGAATCCTGCTTCCTGAATCAGCTTGCCAAGCTCCATAGCGCCCGCAGGCGTCTGCTCCGCAGGCTTAAGGACGATGGTGTTGCCCGCCGCGAGCGCGGGCGCGAGCTTCCACGCGGCCATCAGCAGCGGAAAGTTCCATGGGATAATCTGGCCGCAGACGCCTATGGGCTCGCGCAGGGTGTAATTAAAGAACGGGCCGGGGACGGGGATGGTTTCGCCTTCAATCTTGGTGGCGAAGCCTGCGAAGTATTCAAAGTTCTCCACCACCTGCGGCAGGTCTACGTAGAGAGATTCGCGTATGGGCTTGCCGTTGTCTGCCGTCTCAAGCGCTGCAAGCTCCTGAGAGTGCTCTTCAATCAACTGCGAAAGCTTGAAGAGCAAACGGCCACGGTCACGCGCGCTCATCTTTCCCCACTTGCCTTCGTAGGCTCGGCGCGCGGCCTGTACGGCCTTATCAACGTCCGCCTTGTCCGCTTCGGCCACCTGTGCGAGCGTCTCGCCAGTGGCCGGGTTAGGGGTCTCAAAAGTCTTGCCTGATTCGGCGTCCACCCATTGCCCGTCTATGAAAAGCTGGTACTTTCGCACCGTATCGGTCGCGGCTGGTTGCGCGGTAGACATAATCAATCTCCTTCAAAGAAGTACTGAGTACTGAGTTAAAGCAGTCCTTCTCTCAGCACTATTGTTCCAGTAGTTGGCGAAGCACGTAGGGCAGTATGCCGCCGTGCTGATAGTAGTCGACTTCAATCGGCGTATCTATGCGAAGCGTGACGGGGACTTCTTCGGTCGAGCCGTCCTTGCGATTTATGACGAGGGTCACGTCCTGTCGCGGGCGTATGTTTTTGCCTTCGAGGCCGACTATGTCGAAGACCTCCGAGCCGTCCAGATTGAGCGACTGTGCGTTCACGCCCTCTTTGAATTGAAGCGGGAGCACGCCCATGCCCACAAGGTTGTTGCGGTGTATGCGCTCGAAGCTCTGGGCTATGACGGCGCGCACGCCCAGAAGGCGCGTGCCCTTCGCCGCCCAGTCGCGCGAGCTTCCCGTCCCGTACTCCTGCCCGGCCAGAACGACGAGCGAAACGCCCGCCGCCTGATAAATCACGGAGGCGTCATAGATGCTCATCTGCTGGCCAGTGGGCTGCAAGACTGTGACGCCGCCTTCCACGCCCGGCACCATCTGGTTCTTGATGCGAACGTTGGCGAAGGTGCCGCGCACCATCACCTGATGGTTGCCGCGCCGCGAGCCGTAGGAGTTGAAGTCTTCCACGGCCACGCCGCGCAGTTGCAGGTAGACGCCCGCCGGGGACGTTGGCTTGATAGCGCCCGCGGGGCTGATGTGGTCTGTCGTGACGGAGTCTCCGAAGATGGCTAAGGGACGCGCGCCCCTCACGTCGCAAATCTGCCCCGGCTCCATGCTGAACTTCTCGAAGTAGGGCGGCTCCTGAATGTAGGTCGAGTGCGGGTCCCATTCGTAGACGAGGCCGGTCGTCGCCGGAATCTCGTTCCAGAGCGGGTTCTGCTCCGCGAAGTTGCTGTAGAGGCGTCGATAGGTCTCAGGGTCGTAGGCCGCCTGTATGCAGCTCTCAATCTCTTCGAGCGAAGGCCAGATGTCGCGCAGGAAAACGTCCTCGCCGTTGCGGTCGCGGCTTATGGGCTCCTTCGTCATGTCTATGTTGATGCGGCCCGCGAGAGCGAAAGCCACTACGAGCGGCGGGCTCATCAAAAAGTTTGCCCTCACGTTCTGGTGAACGCGCGCCTCGAAGTTGCGGTTGCCGGAAAGCACGCTCGCCGCTATGAGGTCGTTGCCCGTGATGACCTCTTCTATGCGCGGGTCGAGAGGGCCGCTGTTGCCTATGCAGGTCGTGCAGCCGTAGCCCACCAGATTGAAGCCTATCTTATTCAGGTAAGGCTGAAGGCCCGTCTTCTCAAGGTACTCCGTGACGACGCGCGAGCCCGGAGCAAGAGAGGTCTTCACGGACGGGTCAGGGCTCAGGCCGCGCTCGACTGCCTTCTTCGCCATCAAGCCTGCCGCAATCATGACGCTCGGGTTAGAGGTGTTGGTGCAGGAAGTGATGGCGGCTATGACCACATCGCCGTGGCCGAGGTCGTCAATCCTGTCCGGGAACTCTTCGGGCGGAATCTCCTCCACGCGGTCGGGCGTGGGGCGATTATTCATCATCTCGATTTCCGTCAGCGCGGAGGTGTTCTTAAAGCTCTCGTTGCCCGCGCCTTCTGGAACAGTCTCGGTGGCCTGCTCGCCGCCTCCCATGACCTGCAAGACTGGCAGCGTGCGGCTGTGGCCGTTCGTGCCGACCTCAAATCGCTTGCTCAAATCCTCAAGCGATTTTCCGTAGCCGTTCTCGCTCGCGGGCTTCTGGAAAAGGTCAAGGAACTTGTCCTTCAAGTCGGGCAGCTCTATGCGGTCTTGCGGGCGCTTGGGGCCTGCGACGCTCGGCTCTATCTCGGAGAGGTCAAGCTCAAGCAGCGTCGTGTACTCGCACTCTCCCTTGCGCGGGATGCCGAACATGCCCTGCGCCGTGAAGTAGCTGCGAACCGTCTCAATGTGCTCTTCGGTTCTTCCGGTCGCGCGGTAGTACTCAAGGGTCTTCTCGTCCACCGGGAAGAAGCCCATCGTCGCGCCGTACTCGGGAGCCATGTTGGCGATGGTCGCGCGGTCTGCTACGGGAAGGCTGGCCGCGCCTTCGCCGTGGAACTCTACGAACTTACCCACGACCTTAGCCTGCCTGAGCATCTCCGTCACGCGCAGGACTAAATCCGTCGCCGTCACACCTTCGCCGAGCTTTCCGCTTAAATGCACGCCCACGACATCCGGCGTCAGCATGTATACGGGCTGGCCCAGCATTCCCGCTTCTGCCTCAATGCCGCCGACGCCCCAGCCTACTACTCCGAGGCCGTTAATCATGGTCGTGTGCGAGTCTGTTCCGACCAGCGTGTCCGGGTAATGTATGCCGTCCTTCTCCATCACGCCCTGCGCCAGGTATTCGAGGTTCACCTGATGGACTATGCCTATGTCGGGCGGCACGACCTGAAAGCCGTTGAAGGCCTGCGTGCCCCACTTCAGGAACTGGTAGCGCGAGTTGTTGCGCTTGAACTCCATCTCCATGTTCTTGCGGAAGGCGTCGGGGCTGGAAGAGAAGTCAACCTGAACCGAGTGGTCAATGACCAAATCCACAGGCACGAGCGGCTCGATAAGCTGAGCGTCGCGTCCCATGCGGGCCACGCACGAGCGCATGGCCGCGAGGTCAACCAGAAGCGGCACGCCCGTGAAATCCTGCAAGAGGACGCGAGCCACCACGAAGGGAATCTCCTCGGCGCGCTCGGCCGTGGCCTGCCAGTTGGCGAGCGCGTGGACGTTCGCTTCCGTCACCTTCTTGCCGTCGTAATTACGCAGCACCGATTCCAGCACGATGCGAATGCTGACGGGCAGCTTTGAGACGGGGCCTATACCTGCGCGCTCCAGAAGTGGCAGAGAGTAGAATTGCGCCGAGGCGTTGCCACCGGCCTGAAAGGTATCGAGCGTGTGAAAAAGATTATGTGGCATAGTATTTCAAGACAGTCTGAGAGAAGTGCGACGCAAGGCCTTTTCGGCAGAGCAGGCGCACGGTTGAGTCTAAATAAAAGTATTCTCGCTTTAGCAAACATCAAGTGTAGTTTCCGGTTGCCCTTTCGTCAAGCAAGGCAAAGAGCAGGCTTTTGCAACCACTTCGCCACAAAGCGCGCTGCCCAATCGTCAAGCCATTATGTTATAGTCCTGCCAATCAAAACAGTAGGAGACAAGTGATGCCGAAGAAGCAGCCGGAAGATTTTGAATATCTGAGCAACAACCCGGACTACGTGCCAGACCCTGACATAGAAGAGTTCATGGAGGAAGAGATAGCGCGGGCTCCGAAAGACCCTGAGCTGCTGGCGCAGCGCCTTCGCAACAACACCGCCGCGAGCCCTTCGGACGCGGGCGGAGACCCTGACGCCTCGTGGGAAGATGTCAACGACAGCGGCACAGAGTCGGTCTCAGGCGACAACCCGACGCCTGACCAGTCGGTCGTGGAAGAGAACGCGCGGGCCGTCGGCGTCACCTTTGAAGATAACGAAGAACTGGACGTGATAGATAAGATTGACCGCCGCGACCGCGACCGCTTCGAGCTGGACGAGCGCTCAAAAGCCAGCGACGATTCGATATAAAAAGCAGTAGTCAGGACTCAGAATTCAGGAGTCAGAATAAAAGCAAAGCTTCTCTTTCTTTATTCTGACTCCTGAGTCCTGAATTCTGACTACTGTCTTTTTTGCAGCGTGATGCTTTTGATGATGATGGGGTCGGAGGGGCGCTCGGTTCCCGCTTCGACCGGCGCGCCCATGATGACTTCCGCGTTGTTGAGCCCTTCTATTACTTTCCCGAAGACAGTGTAGCGTTTGTCGAAGGCCGGTTGACGCTTGAGCGTGATGAAGAACTGGCAGTTGGCGGTGTTGTACGCCTGCTCTTCGGTCATGCCTCCGCCTCCGCCCTTTCGCGCCGCGCCGAGAGTCCCTCGCTCGTAAGGGATGTCGCTGAACTCGCCCGGCACGTTCGGGTATGGAGAATCGCCCGCGCCCTCGTTGCCGGGAATGTTGTCCTTAGAGAAGGGGTCGCCGCCCTGTATGATGCCAAGCTCGGTGTCTATGCGGTGAAAGGTGGTGCCGTTGTAAAAGCCTTCGTTGATAAGCTGCTTGAAGCGCGCGACCATCTGCGGCGCGATGTTCGGGTAAAGTTCTATGACTATGCGACCGTAGCCGGGGTTCTGCATCTCTATGACGGCCACTTCCGCATCCGGCTCAGGCTTGATTCCCTTCTTCAGGTTGGGCGGGTCTTTCGTCAAAGCCTGGTCAAAGTCTTTCGAGTTGGAGTTATTGCTGTTGCCCCTGTTACAGCCTGCGCCCACGAGCGCCAGAGCAAAGGATAGGATGAAGACCAGCCACAGGGCGCGTGAGTTTCTGCTTGCTCCCGCGCTACGTGCCACATCTCTTTTCACCAAAGGTTCGCCTCCCGCTTTTATCTTCAGAACAACTTCCGGCTGTCGAGCAAGATAGTCACAGGGCCGTCGTTGACAAGCTCGACCTCCATCATACGACGAAACTCGCCCGTAGCCACACGCCGAACGCTCTTAGACACCTCTCGGACGAAGAACTCGTAGAGCGGCTCTGCCACCTGCGGCAGGGCGGCAGCAATCCAGCTGGGCCTGCGCCCGCGCCTCGTGTCGCCGTACAGTGTGAACTGAGAGACTACGAGCAGCGCGCCTCCTGTGTCCAGCACGGACAGGTTCATGCGCCCCTCATCGTCCTCGAAGATGCGCAGGTTGATGATTTTTTCCACTAGGTAAAGAGCATCCTGCTCTGTGTCGTCCTGCGCTATGCCGAGCAGAATCACGAGACCCTTTTCAATCTCGCCCACGGTCTCGCCCTCTACGCGCACAGAGGCGCGCGTCACGCGTTGCAGCACGGCTCGCATAGCTTCTAGAGCGCCCCTCGCCGTCTCTTAAAACGGCAGCTTGAAGAAGAGGAAATAGCCGTTGAGCATCAGCACCGTCGCGAGCGCGCCCGCCACCAGCGCCACGTAGAGAATCTTTCTTGACGTAGCAAGAATGGCGACCGACGCAAGCACGATGGCGATTTGAAAGAGCGCCTCGGAGAAGTCGAAGTTAGGGTCTTGCTCCATGGCGCGGTCTCGCTGCTCCGTCAGGGACTGCGCCTTCTTCGAAAGCTCCTTCCTTCCTTCGCCCTTGTCAGGCTCGCTCTCGTAGCGCGCGGCCGTAGCCCTGTACTCGGCTATCTTCTTCTCCAATCCGGCGCGCTGCTCCGGCGAGAGGTTCTGCGACGCGGCCAGCTGCTGCTCAAGGGCGTCTGCGGCCAGCTCCGTGCTCGTCTTGCGTATGGTCTTGGCCTGATAAAAGGCCCAGGTGTCGCTCGCCTGTATGTTGTAATTCATGATGTCTTCGGCCGCGTTGCCGCCGCCGAGACTGGTAAGCGCCAGCAGCATCGCCATGAAGGCTATCAGGAGCGCGGCGCGCGAGCGGAACTTATCGTCATCACTCTTTCCGCCGTCCTCTTCGTTCAACTCAAGTATCTGTTCCGCAGCATCGCTAGCTTCCATAAGCTACCTCTTAAATTTCCGTCCAGAATTTGAAGAGCTTAGAGACTGCCGTCAAGCTATAACTCGAATTTATAAGTGATGACGCCCGTCACCTTCACGGGCGTACCCGAAAGCAGGGTGGGCGTGAAGAGCGCTTCGCGGGCCGCGTCCGTCGCGGCCTTAACCAGCCACGGGTTGCCGCCGCACATGTCTTCCGCGCTAGCGACTTTCCCGCTCTCGTCAATCTTGACCTTGACGACGACTATGCCGGTGGCGCGTATGCTCTTCGCCTCCTGCGGGTAGGGCGGCTTGGGCAGGCTGACTGCCCTGCCGTTGACTACGTCGGCGCTAACACAATCCGTCTTGCATAGCTCGCTGCGCATCTCGTCAAACGCCTTCAGCTTTTTCTCCTGCTCGCTCTGGTAATAGAGGCAGCGGAAGCGGTCTACTGTTCGCAGGAGCCTTGGGTCTTCGCGCCCGAGTTTTTTGTCCCTTATCTCCAACGCGCGCTCGTAAAGCGCCTCCGCCTTCTTAAAATTTCTGGTGAAGCGATAGAACTCCGCCAGGTTATAGGCGGCCGTGGCAAGCTGTTCGCTGTCCGGGTCTGTGCTCTTCTCGCTGACTTCGAGAGCGCGTTTGTAATAGTTCTCCGCGTTGAAACTCTGGCCCATCATGTAGTGCAGGTAGGCTATGACGTTCAGAAGCGGCCCGTTGCTCGCGTCGTCGCGCCCTACCGTCTTCTCGTTCGTCTTCAGCACGCGCTCGTAAAGCGAAAGAGAGTCGCTGTAGGATTTCCGCGCCAGGTATATCTCGGCCAGATTTATCAGCGACTGCAAGACAAGGTCGTCCTCACGACCCACGACACGCTCGCGTATGGCTAGGGCGCGCTTTCCGAGCGCGAGGGCTTCGTCGTAGCTTCCCGCCTGATAGAGCTTAACGGCTTTCAGGTTAAGCTGGTGCGCTTCATTCAGCTCCGCTGCCTGCTCCGCCGTTAGACTCCTCGGCGGCTTGGCGGCGCTCGCGTCCTGCTGCGCTTCCAGATGAGCACGAGCGCCGGGCGTTATAAACAGAAGCAGGCAGGTGAAGACGGCGAGGGCTGCTCTTATCATTCTTCTTCTCTCTCCCAATCACTTTTTCGGCGGACGGCTAGGGCGAATCTCCACGCGGCTCGGCAGGCTGCGCTCGTCGTGATGAAGCAAGTCAAGGACGACGCGCGCTATGTCTTCCGGCTGCAACTGCCAGCTCTTCTCCGCGCTCGGCTCGTCTCCGCCGAACTCCGTGTTGACCGAGCCCGGCATGACGTAGCTGACCTTAATGCCATCGTGACGGACTTCCTGCATGAGGGCCTCGCTGAAACCGTTGAGCCCGAACTTGGAGGCGTTGTAAGCGGCCATGCGCGGGTGCGGGTTCGCTCCCGCCAGCGAAGAGATGTTGATGATGTAGCCTCCGCCGCGCCTCTTCATCTCGGGTATGGCCTCGTGGCAGCAGTAGAAGACGCCGAAGAGATTCGTCTCAAGCACGGCCCGGAAATCCTCCGGCTTTAGCTCTTCGACAGGCGCGAAGATGCCTATGCCCGCGTTGTTAATCAGTATGTCCAAGCCGCCGAACTCGGAGACGGCGTGTTGGACGAGCGCCCTGACCTGCTCGTAGTCCTGCACGTCGCACACAACGCCCGCCACTATTGCCTCGCCAAGCTCTCCCAGCTCACTCACGGCCTGCTCAATCTCTTCCTCGTTTCGCGCGCTGATGCAGACATTGACGCCTTCGCGCACAAGGGCCTCTGCAATCCCCCTGCCGATTCCCTTCGTCCCGCCCGTCACAATCGCCGCCTTACCATTAAGCCTCATACGTCCCCCCTGTTCCCTACTGTGATAATTTCGCCTTGAGTCTTTCGTTGACTATCTTCGGGTTGGCTTTGCCCTTGGAGGCCTTCATCACCTGTCCCACGAAGAAGCCGAAGAGTGTTTCTTTGCCCGCGCGGTACTGCTCAAGCTGTTTAGGGCTCGCAGCGATGACTTCATCTACGATTCTGTCAATCTCTCCCTCGTCGCTCACCTGCGCAAGCCCGCGCTCTTCAATAATGGCGTCCGCGCCCTTGCCCGTCCTGAACATCTCCACCAGCACGTCCTTGCCCTGCTTGGCGTTAATCTTCCCTTCCTCCACGGCGTGAAGAAGACGGCCAAGCTCTTCGGCTGCAACCGGCGACTCTTCCGCGGAGAGGTTTGCGGCCTCAAGCTCGCGCAGCAATTCAGACCTGACCCAGTTGGCGGCCGTGCGCGCGTTCGGTGAAGCCTTGACCGCTCGCTCGTAGTAATCCGCCAGCCCTCGCTCCGAAGTCAGAAGCGAAGCGTCGCTGTGCGAGAGATTGTACTCGTCTACGAAGCGACGCAGCCGCACGCCCGGCAGCTCAGGCATGGTGGCCTTCACGGTGTCTATGAGCTCCTGCGTGACGACCAGCGGCGGCAGGTCAGGCTCTGGGAAGTAGCGATAGTCGTGCGCCTCTTCCTTCGAGCGCATGGGGCGCGTCTCCTGCGCGCGGTCATCCCAGAGCCTCGTCTCCTGTGTGACGCGCCCGCCTGACTCAATCAGATTAATCTGTCTCTCAATCTCGTACTCTATGGCGCGCTGCATGAAGCGCACGGAGTTGAGATTCTTCAGCTCTACCTTCGTGCCGAACTTCTCGTCGCCCTTGCGCCTCACAGAGACGTTGGCCTCGCAGCGAAGATTTCCCTTCTCCATGTCCGCCTCGCTCGCCCCCACCCACTGTAACGCGCGCCTCACGTAGTTAACGTAATCGTAGGCTTCCCAAGAAGAGCGAAAGTCAGGCTCGGTGACGATTTCAGCTAAGGGCGTGCCCGCTCGATTGAGGTCTATGTAAGAGTAGCGGTCAACGTCCGGCAACCCTTCGTGAACGTTCTTGCCAGCATCCTCTTCAAGATGAAGCCGCGTGATGTGAACACGGAAGGGCCGCCACTCTTTAGGATGCCCGCCCTCGTCGCGCTCGGCCGTCATAATCTCAAGCTCGCCCCGCTCGGAAAATGGCTGGTCGTACTGAGAGATTTGATAGCCCTTGGGCAAGTCCGGATAGAAATAGTTCTTGCGCGCAAAGATTGAGCGCTCGTTTATCTGCAAGCCCAGGGCAAGCGCTGCACGCGCGCCCAGCTCCACCACCCGGCGGTTCAGGACAGGCAGCGAACCCGGCAGGCCCAGACAGACCGGGCAGGTGTTAGAGTTCGGCTCGTCACCGAAGCGTGTGGAACAGCCGCAGAAGATTTTGGATTCAGTGCTCAGCTGAGCATGAATCTCAAGTCCGATGATTGTTTCCCAACCGTCTTTCATAAGTTTCGAGAATTCAGAATCCAGAATCCAGAATCCAGAATAAGAACGCTTTTATTCTGACTCCTGAGTCCTGACTTCTGACTCCTTTTCTTTATGGTCTAAGCCAACCGGGAGGCGCGCCCGCGCGTCGCGCCTCGTCCTCTAAAAGCCTCCACCGTGCCTGTAGCCCCGCGCGCTCCGATTCCAACTCGCGCAGCCGCGCCGCAATCACGCTCTGCTCATAGGATTGGTCGTAGCCATACGGCGCATAAACAGGGAGCGGCAACACGCCGATACCTTGCCTGACATAAGTGGGACGCCTGTAGCCTGTGTATGAGCCGCGCGGGTTAAAGCTAATCCGCCCGCGTGTCGAGCCTCCGCCAAATCCTATGCTGCCCCTGCGAGGTCTGCCGGGCACGCGTGCCACAAACGGGAACGGCGCGATGGTAGTGAAAGCGACCGTAGGATAACTGCTCACCTCACTCAGTCTTGAGCGCAGGTAGTTAATCTCGGAGTCGTTGACGGCCATTGCCGTGCGAAGCTCTTGGGCGCGTGCGCGCCAGTAGCTTTCCGACTGCGCCTTCTCGGCCTCGGATTCTGCCGCCATTTCATTTATACGTCGCGTCTCTTCTTCACGCTGGCGGCGCATCTCTTCCGCCGATGGCAGTCCTAATTCGACTCGCCTTCGCTCGTAAACGGCCTCGGACGCCTCGCGCCGTCGTCGCAAAGGCTCAAGCTCTTTATCCGTCAACGTGCGCCTCGCGCCTTTCCCGTTCGCAGGTGAAGCGGCGGCTCCCTGCGCGCCCGTTCTCTCGCCTGCACGGCGCAGGAGGCTTCCCGGCGGCTCATTGTTGGCGCGCTCGGTCGCGGCTACGTCAATCGTGGACATCTGTATGGTTACGTACAGACCGGGCGAGTGCTCGTAGGTTATCCCTGCTCTCGTGACACTGAAACCGGCGGGAATCTCTACGCTGCGTCCTGTAAGCAGGATGATGGTGTAGGCGCTCGCCGCCACCGGCAGCAGAAACAAGAGCGCGAGCGAGGCAACGAGAAGTTTTATTCGCCCCATAAATCCGTTCAGGCCGCCGCCACGTAATTTAGAAGTGTGAAACATAGGTCGCCTGCAAACGAAAGCGGTCGTTCTCTCTCAAGAGCTTTCCGGGAGAGCAGAAGTATAACATTCGCTGAAACGGCTTCTCAAACGAGCAGATTTGAGCCGGCCGCGTGGCGGAAGAAAAACTTTTACTAATGAAAGAGCTTCTTTAGTGTAAAATCCGTTCTAATCGCCATAGAAGCTTTAAGGGCACACGCGCCGCTGCGTAAGCGGCCTTGCAGCCCACGCTTATTAACCTATTTCTCGCAAAGGAGAGAAAGAGAGAATTATGGCAAAGACCATCTGCAAAATCTTAGGTGTCGTGTTTTTACTGGTAGGTGTGATGGGATTTATCGTCCCTGACCTGCTTGGCACCCACTTGAGCATGGTGCATAACCTTGTTCACATCATCTCCGGGATAGTCGCCCTTTACTTCGGATTTGCCGGTAGCCTGAGTGGAGCGCGCACCTTCTGCTTGGCCTTCGGCGTGGTCTACCTGCTGCTCGGGCTGGTTGGGTTCCTGGGCTCGGGCGGCGCGCACTCCATGCCGAACATGCCCAACGCCAACGACACCAGCCTGCTGAAGGTGCTGCCGGGCAATCTTGAGCTGGGCATCATGGATCACATAGTCCACGTGCTGCTCGGCGTAGTCTTTCTCATCGGCGGCCTTGTCACCAAAGCCGATGTCGCCCGAGTAACCGACTGAGAACTCTTTTCGATGAGCCCGCGGTTAACACGCGGTTGAGATTGGCACGAAGAGTAAAGGTTAGGATTAAGTCAAGGAGAGCGCAAACTTTTGTCCCGAAGGGACATTTGAAAATAGCCCGGCACTTTAGTGCTGGGAGAAATTGCGAGGATAAAAGTAGAGTCCCGTAGGGACGGCTGAGCATCACCATTCAGCCGTCCCTACGGGACTCTACTTTTATCCTGCCTTATCCCTAAAGTGCCGGGCTATTTTCAATCATCCCTGCCGGGATTTGCTGCTTTGGCGCACTAATCTCTAGAACCTGAAATTCACGCCGCCGCGTCCGACTATGCCGGGCGCGCGGAAGCCGTTCTCGAAGTACTCCACGTCGAAGAGATTGTCTGCCCCGCCGAAGACGACGAAGGTCACGCGCTCTGAAAGCGCACGCTCGTAAGCGCCGAACAGGTCTGCCTTCGTGTAGCCGTTAAAGCGCAGGTTGGCCTGCCGGAACGGGAAATCGCTCTCGAAGACGGGCCCTATGTAAGAGCCCGTGTGATTGAGGTCGAAGTTAATCAGGAACGCGCGGTAGCGATGGTTGACGTTGATGCTGAAGAGGTGCGCGGGGATGACGAACTCCGTCTCAAGTCCCACGGCCGGAGTGAAGCGGTCGCTGTTCGTGTAGGTGTAGGAAGCTCTGAGTTTGGTGTTGCTCAAGGGCGCAGCCTCCACGTAGGTCTCAACGCCGCGCGCGATTCCTCCGGGACGGTTGAAGTAGCCGCCGAAGAGACGCGCGCCCAGAGGGTCTGTCGAAGCAAAGTCAATCACGCGCTGAAGCCGCGTGTAAAAGTAGGTCGCGCCGAAGAGCAGCCGGTCTCGCGCGAGCCTCTGGTCAAAGCCTCCGTCCACGCTGACGGATTGCTCTGCGCGCACGGTCGGGTCTCCGAAGCGCGTGAAGACGCCGCTGATGGTGCCTTCGCCGAAGCGCTCGAAGAGCGACGGGGCGCGAAAGCCGTTGCCTATGTGAGCGCGCAGCTTCGTGCTCGTGGAGGTTATGAAGTAGGCGATTGAGCCGTCGCCTGTAACGGAAGAGCGCGCCTCTATGCTGCCCAGAAAGCCTGGACGGTCGGCCGCGCTTATACGGTAAAACTGTCCGCGCGCCGCAAGCGAAAGCTGCAAGCGGCCGTCGAGCAGGAAAATCTGGTCCTGACCGAAGATGGCGGCAGTCCTTTGCCTGTCGGTCGTGGCATCGGTGGTAAAAGTTGATTGCTGGTAAAGGCTCTCGCGCTCTAGCTCGAACCCGGCCGTGATTAAGTGAGTGCGGCCGAGGCGCAGGTTCGCCCTAGCGTCGAGCGTGTCGGTCGCGCCGTTGTTCGTGAAGTAGTACGGGAAATCTCCGAAGGGCGTGAAGACGGCAAAGCGCGGGTCAACCTGCGGCCCGTCATAAAAGCGGCGACGAGTAGAGACTCGCTGATAAGCGACCGTGTAAGAGAGCCGGTCGCTCAAGCTCTGCGTAAAGCGCACGGAGGCTACAAGCACGCGCACGCGTCGGCCAAGGTCTGGGTCG
The DNA here is from genome assembly GCA_035276685.1 of Pyrinomonadaceae bacterium. GTDB lineage: Bacteria > Acidobacteriota > Blastocatellia > Pyrinomonadales > Pyrinomonadaceae > JACVRN01. The sequence goes on from DATELK010000228.1 coordinate 52,570, forward strand.
TTGAAGTCCGGATGAAAGGTGACGCCCTCTATGGCTTGCGGGAAACGCTCCGCGCCTGTGAAAGCAGCGGCCAGCGCCACGGGGCTTTCGTTCCGGCGCGCGTTAGAGATGGTGCCGTAGAAGTTGGCGGCCAGCGTGATGTTCGGCGTCAGGCTAAACTGGACTCGCCCGCTTCCTGCGGTGTTGCCATATTCATCTTCATCATCCACTCCGCGCCGCACGTCCAGCCTCGTCAGACCGAAACTGTAACCGGCCCTTTTCCCTATCCCGCCTGAGCCTTGCAGCCTCTCGCGGAAGAGCCCCAAAGCGCCGCCCTCGAAGCCCGCTTCAAAACGTGGCGAGCCAGCGCCAGCTCTCGGCGCAAGGTTGATGACGCCGCCTATGGCGTTCGTGCCGTAGATGGACGAGCCCGAGCCGCGAAGGATTTCCACGCGCTCTATGTCAACCGGCAAGAGGTCTGGGATGAAAGAGACGGCGGAGCCGTTGATGTCGGAGGCGTCGCGCACCCTGAGCCCGTCAAGCAGGATGGCCGTGTCGTAGTTGCGGCCTCCGCGCAGACGTAGCGTAGTCAGAGCGCCGTACGTTCCCTGCTGCTGAACGCGCAGGCCGGGCACGCCCCTGAGGGCTTCCGGCAGGGTCTCTTCCCTTCTTGCCTCCACGTCGCGGTCTTCTACGAGCGTGACGGCCTTGGAGACTTCGTCGGCGCGCTGCGGAGTGCCTGCGGCCACCACGACCACGTTCTCGTTTACGGCCTCGACCGCCAGACTTATGTCGTGGCTCAAGACCTGACCGCGCACGACTCTAAGCTCGTCCGAAGTACGCGCGGCGAAGCCTCTGGCCTTTGCCTCAAGAAAATAGTCGCCGGGGCCAAGGCCGTTGAAAGCGTAAACGCCGCTCTCATCCGAGCGGGCCAGAATCATGAGCCCGCTTCGCGAGCGCAGGCGCACTTCAGCGCCCACAATGCTTGCGCCTGCGGAGTCAGTCACGCGGCCTGTTATCTGCGCGCCGCCCTGAGCGAAAGCGCTGCCTGAAAGTGAAAGTATGAGCGCAAAGGCAAGCGAGAGGAACGCCTTCGCCCTTCTGCCTGCCCGTGTTCCAGTGTAGAGAGATTGTCTGTCTGTCATCGTCAGCTTCTCCTGCCCGTCGCAGTACGAGCCTTAAAGAGCGAACCCGCTAGGTCTCCTGACTCGCGGCGACGAAAAGCGAATTGACACTTTCGCTTTCCGGCTCGACGCCTTCCCGCCCCTCACTGTTTCTGAAGTAGCAGTGGCATGGTGTGTCGAGCGTTCTTACCGCCTACAGTTGCGCGGGCAGTGACGGCTTTGAAGAGAGGCCTGAAAGCTATCGTTATAGAGCCTTCTTCTCACCGTCTTCCCTGAACGGTTCGCCCGTTGGTTGTGGCTTTACCGGCGCAGAAAGTCTTGCAGCACCGGCGTGATGCGTGGAGCACCCGTGATTGGGTGGTCGTCCACTAAAACCTGTATGTCGAAAAGCTCCCGCAAGGTTTCGGGTGTGAGCACCTCGCGCGGCGCTCCGTGCGCGAGCGTGCGACCCGCTTTAAGCAGCAGCACACGGTCTGCGAATGCCGCCGCCAGATTAACGTCGTGCGTGACGACCACGGCGGCAGCGCCGCAATTGTCAGAGCGCTCGCGCACCAGCGAGAGCATCGCGGCCTGATGCGCCAAATCAAGATTCGCGGTCGGCTCGTCCAGTAAAAGAATCGCCGCCTCCGTCGCAAGCGCACGCGCCAGCACGGCGCGCTGTCGCTCTCCGCCCGAAAGCTCTCCCACCAGCCGCGTGCCGAAATCCGTCAACTCTGTCTCTTCAAGCGCGAGCCTCGCGGCCTCAACGTCCCGCTCCGTCTCCCAGCCCCAAGCGCCCATGCTGGCCCAGCTATAACGACCGCCCAGCACGAACTCCATCACCGTCACGGGAAACCTCAGATCGGACTCCTGCGCCACGACAGCTATGCGCCGACCCACGACGCGACGCGCGAACTCTGCGAGAGGCTTTCCATCCAGCAACACCTCTCCGCGCGTTATCTCCTTAGCGCCGTTCAGGGCTCGCATCAGCGTCGATTTGCCCGCGCCGTTCGGGCCGATGATGGCCGTCACGCTCCCCGGCTCGGCAGTCAAAGAGACGCCCGCGATTACCTCTCGCTTGCTGTAACAGACGGTGATGTCTCTGGCTTCCAGCAACCTTAATTCTTCAGCCCCTTCTCAAGAGATAGATAAAGAGCGGCGCGCCAATCAGCGCCGTGATTGCGCCCACCGGCAACTCTCGCGGCGCAATGACAGTCCGCGCCACCGTGTCCGCCACAATCACGAAGGACGCGCCCGCGAGCGCCGCCGCAGGAATAGCCAAGCGGTTATCGCTCCCCACGGAGAGCCTGACCAGATGCGGCACGACGAGACCTACGTAGCCCACAGAGCCTGACGAAGCGACAGAAGCTCCCACCAGAAGGCTCGCTACCAGAAAGACCGTCAGGCGCACGCGCTCGACTTCTACCCCTAAGTCAAAAGCATCACGCTCTCCCAGCATCATCAGGTTCAGTGCGCGTGCGTTCATGGCAAGCACTACTACGCCTACCAGCGCCGCCACGAGCGCAATCGTCAACATCTGTGCAGTAGAGCCCGACAGGTCTCCCAATAACCAGAAGGTGAAGGAGCGAATGCGCGTGGCATCCATCAGGGTCGTGACAAAGACTATGACCGAAGAGAGAAAAGTGGTGACAATCACGCCCGCCAGAATCAGCCTCTCGGGCGAGGTGCCCGCGCGCCCGCGCGCCAGCCTGTAGACGATGAACGTTGCGCCGAGCGCGCCCGCGAACGCCATCACTGGACGGCTCCATTCCATCGCGCCGAAGAAGACGAGCGCAATCATTGTCCCTACGGCAGCGCCGTTAGAGATGCCGAGCAGGTAAGGCTCCGCCAGCGGGTTGCGAAGCAGCGCCTGATAGCCTGCGCCCGCCGCTGCGAGGCTCGCGCCGACAGTCGCGGCCAGCACTATGCGCGGCAACCTAACGTCAAAGAGAATGGCCCGCTCTATCGAAGAGAGCGAGCAGACGTTTCCGCCCGCAGTAAAGATAGCGCAGAGCGTAGCGCTCACGGGCAGCCGCTCGCTTCCCACGAGTAGCCCCGCGACCATCACGACCAGCAACAGAAGCGCCAGCACCAGACAGACCAGAAGCGCATATCGAAGCGTCACGCGCGCCTCTCCCACGGCCCGCGTCGCTTCATTCTTTGCTCCGACTTCTGTGCTGACACTCATGAAAACAATGCCGCCTCTAATCCTTAAAAGCTTCCGGGTGAAGCGCACGCGCCATCTGCTCAAGACCGTCCACGAGTCTGGGGCCGGGGCGAGAGAGAAAGTCGCCGTTGATTTTGTAGACTCGATTATTCTGTACGGCGGGTGAGCGCCGGAGCGGCTCCGCCACCTCAACGTTAGCCTGCGCGCCCATGGAATCGCCCGTCGCCATGATGACCGCTTCGGGTCTTGCCGCGAGCGCCGCCTCGTCGCTGTAGCGCGGCCACGCTCCCGGCACGTTCGCCGTCACAGACACGCCGCCCGCGCGCCTCACAAGGTCTGTGATGAAAGAGTCTCGGCCAGCCGTGTAAAGCGGCTCGGCCGAAAGCTGGTAGAAGACGGACAGGGGCTTCTGCTTACTCACCCTCTCTTCTATCGAAGAGGCGCGAGAGCGCAGGGCGTTGACGACAGATGCCGCACGCTCACGTTCATCAACAAGGTCGCCAATCGCTTCGATTGATTTAAAGACGCCTTCCAGGTCGTGCGGGTCTGTGATGTAGACGGCTATGTTCTGCTCGTCAAGCTGCTTGGTAAAGGCTTCCAGCTGCGAGGCCGTGGAGATGAGTATCAACTGCGGCCTGAGAGCAATGATGCGCTCTATGCTCGGATGAAGCGTGTCGCCCACCTTCTCAACGGCCCGCGCCTCCTGCGGGTAATCGCAGTAGGTGGTGTTGCCTACAAGCCTCGGGCCAGCGCCCACGGCGTAGACTATCTCCGTCAGGTTCGGAGCGAGCGTGATGATTCGCTCAGGCCTCTGTGGAACGCGCACGCGGCGGCCAGAGCCGTCCACTACTTCTCGCGTGGCTGGGCCAGCGCCGCCGTTTGCAGAGCCCGCGCCCCTGTTAGAGCAGGACGCAAAGAGCGAGAGCGCGCATAGCAGTATTAACAGAGTGAGCCCCGGCCTGTGAGAAAATCTTTTTTGAGAGTTTCGGGTAAACAAAATCCCGTCGCCTTCCTGTCTGGTGATTGCGCCTAAGAGCGCGGCAGGTGCGACAGGAGACGGCGGGTTGTTCTTTAACTTGGCGGATAGGAAAACCCGTTCGCGGCCTGAACACCTTTACGCGAGGCGCTCAAAAAAAAGGCTGCTGTGGCGTCAAAACAGGACGGGCAGGTCTCCTGGCTTAGAAATGATTTGCTAGAGTGGACATCGCTCCTGAAAGCGATTTCTTCATGCTACATTTCATCACAGTGGCGCAACCGCGCGGGACTCGCACCCGCTTCCCTAAACCTCCCGCTTACCCTTCCAATCAAAGGGAAAGGCGCGGGACACCCGGACGCTTTTTCTTAAAAGAGCTTGCGGAAACTTTACCGGTTTCCCCCTTCAGGATGCGCCGGAAGTTATCACGCGCCCCCTGCAAATGTCAAAAGAAGGGTGCCGACGATTTTACCTTTTGCCCGTTTCCTTCTAAGATTCCGTGCTCGAATGAATATCATCAAGGAGCATTCATAAGTGATTAAGACGGTCGAATGGACGGACGAGGGCGTGCGCATGCTTGACCAGCGCCTTCTGCCTACGGAGGAAAAATATCTCACCCTGCGCTCGTACGAAGAGGTCGCCGAGGCCATTAAGAAGATGGTCGTGCGCGGCGCTCCCGCCATAGGAGTCTCGGCCGCTATGGGCCTGGCGCTCGGGGCAAAGCAGTCTGTCGGAACCTCTATCGCGGATTTGGAGTTCGACTTTAACTACATGTGTGACGTGATGGGCGCGACACGCCCCACGGCCGTCAACCTCTTCTGGGCCATAGAGCGCATGCGCTCTCGCCTTCGCCGCGCAAAGACAGAGACGGACGACGTGGAAGAGGCCAAGCACCAGCTTGTTGACGAAGCACGGCGGATTTTCGATGAAGACATTGAATCGAACCGCAGTCTGGGGCGCTTCGGCGGCGAGCTAATCACGGACGGCGCAACCGTCCTCACGCACTGTAACGCGGGGGCTCTGGCCACGGCCGGGGATTACGGCACGGCGCTCGGCGTAGTTCGCGGGGCGCGCGATGCGGGAAAACGCGTCGCCGTCATAGCCGACGAGACGCGCCCCTTCCTTCAAGGCGCAAGACTGACCGCGTGGGAATTGAGCAAGGACGAGATTCCCGTCACACTGATTACGGACAACATGGCCGGGCACGTCATGAAGCAGGGCAAGGTCGACGTGGTAGTGGTAGGCGCAGACCGCATAGCCGCCAACGGCGACACGGCCAACAAGATTGGCACCTACATGGTCGCGGTGCTTGCGCGCCAGCACGACATACCCTTTTACGTGGCCGCGCCCATCAGCACCATAGACCTTGCCATAAATTCCGGCGAGCAGATTCCCATAGAAGAGCGCGACACGCGCGAGGTCACGCATGTAGGCCCGCAGCAACTCGCGCCCGAAGGCATAGAGGTTCATAACCCCGCCTTTGACGTTACCCCAAACGAGCTAATCACGGCTATCATCACGGACAAGGGCGTGGCCCGACCGCCTTACACGGAGAGCCTCAGAAGGCTTGTAGAAGATTGATAACGGAGAAAGACTCATGAGATACCGCACACCTCTTCTAATTATTTGTTTACTGGTATTGGTCACGGCGACGCTGGCATCTTTTAACGTCAGCGTCCGCCCGCAGCCCGCTATGGCCACAGCCTCTGCGCCTGCGCGCCCTCTTGAGATTGAGGAAGAGGAATACGCGGTCTATTCAGTCATGATTAACGATGCTCTGAAGGAGGGCCGGGAGCAGGAGAAGCGTAAGGATGCCGCCGAGCGCGTGCTTATCATCAACGACAACCCTTCGCTCTGGCAGGGATTTGTGGCAGACGAATCGAAAACCTTTTTCGAGGAGCTGAAGAACTCTTCGCCGGAATTGGAGCCGGAGACGCTCAACGACCTTCAGATAAAGGGCAAGGAGACGCAGAGGCTTGAGCGCAAATTCTCCCTCAACATCAAGTACATCATAGTCAAGGATGAAGAGATAGAAGCTCTCTTCAAGGACAACGTGATGGGCGGGTGGGAAGCCTTTCATCGAAAGTACCCGAAGTCTAGCGGCATTCTCAGCCTCTCGCGCGTGGGCTTCAATTCCGATAAGACGCAGGCCATTGTTTACAAGGGATGGAGCTGCGGCGGGCTCTGCGGCGGCGGCGGCTACATACTGCTCAAGAAGAAGAAGGGCGTCTGGGTCGTTGGCCCCGGCATCGGCCCGACCTGGGTCTCCTGAGCATTAAAGCAGGTCAGTACCGCCTGCGGTACTGACCTTTGATTCCTTACTTGTTGAAGCGGCTCTGCTGCCACCAGTCTATGGTTTTACGCAGGCCGTCTTCGAGCCCTACGCGCGGCTCGTAGCCGAGCATCTGCCGCGCCCTGGTGATGTCTGCGAGGCTGTGCCGCACGTCGCCAGCTCTGGGCTCCTTGTAATCAGGCACGACGCCATCTTTACCCACAAGCCCCTTCAGCACCTCAAGCAGCTCGTTCAGCGTAGTCCTCTGCCCGTTGGCTATGTTGATGACGTGGCCCACGCCGTCCACCGTCTCTGCCGCGCGAAGGTTGGCATCAACCACGTTGGCTATGTAGGTGAAGTCGCGCGACTGCTCGCCGTCACCGTATATGACGGGCTGCTCGTTCGAGAGAAGCGCGCTGATGAAGCGTGAGATGACGCCCGAATATTGCGAGCTGGGGTCTTGTCTCGGGCCGAAGACGTTGAAGTAGCGCAAAGAGACGGTCTCAAGATTGTAGGTGCGCGTAAAGACCTGCGCGTAATACTCTCCGACCAGTTTCGCCACGGCGTAAGGCGAGAGAGGGTCTGGACGCATCTCTTCCCTTTTCGGAAGCTCCGGCTGGTCGCCGTAAGCGGAGCTTGACGCGGCATAAACCACACGGCGCACGCCGCTCTCACGCGCGGCCAGCAGTAGCGAAAAGGTCGCGTCCACGCTCGCCTTGTGCGTCTCGCGCGGGTTCGCCACGGAGCGCGGCACGCTCGGAATCGCCGCCTGGTGAAAGACGACCTCCACGTCTTTGAGCGCACGTTTAAGTGCCTCTTCATCCGTCAGGCTCGCGTGAATGAACTCAACGTCACCCGGAATTTCATCCACGTTCTCTCTATAGCCCGTCGAGAGGTCGTCTATCACGCGCACGCGAGCGCCTTGCTCAGAGAGCGCAGACGCCACGTGAGAGCCTATGAACCCGGCCCCGCCGGTAACCAGAACTGTTCCTGATAAAGACATAAAAGAAGTGATGAAGTCAGAGTGCAGAATGATGAATTAAAGACAACAGCGCTTCTTTTCATTCATCATTCTGCACTCTGACTTCTGCATTGTTTTCCTATCGTCCGACTCCGATGTAATCGAAGCCAAGCTCGCGCATGGTGTCGGGCTCGTAGATGTTTCTGAGGTCAGCTATTTTGGGGGCGCGCATCATCTGTCGAATACGCTGCATGTCGAGCGCGCGGAACTGGTTCCACTCGGTCATAAATACCAGCACATCCGCGCCCGTCACAGCCTCGTACTCGTCCTCGCAGTACTGCACATCTGGCAGAATCTTTTTCGCCTCCTGCATCGCCACAGGGTCGTAGGCGTGAACAACCGCCTCTCGCTCAAGCAGGCCGCGTATGATGTCTACCGAAGGAGCCTCGCGCATGTCGTCCGTCTCCGGCTTGAAGGCCAAGCCTAGCACGGCGATTACCTTCCCCTTCAAATCCCCGCCGACGAGGCTCTCTATCTTGGGAATCATCAGCGCGCGCTGCCGCTCGTTGACTTCAATCACGGCATCGACGATGCGTGATTCGGCGTCGAACTCTCGCGCCAGCGCCGCCAGAGCCCGCGTGTCCTTGGGGAAACATGAGCCGCCAAACCCTGGCCCCGGATGCAGGAACTTGTTGCCGATGCGCCTGTCCATGCCCATAGCCCTCGACACGTCATGCACGTCGCACCCGATACGGTCGCACATGTTGGCTATCTCGTTTATGAAGGAGATTTTCGTGGCGAGGAAGGCGTTGGCGGCGTACTTCGAAAGCTCCGCGCTCTCAAGAGAGGTGATGACAAAAGGCGTCTCTATCAGGTAGAGCGGGCGATAGAGGTCTCGCATGATGGCTATGGCCTCTTCGTCGTTGCTGCCAATGACTACGCGGTCGGGCCGCATGAAGTCGTTGATGGCCGCGCCTTCTCTAAGGAACTCCGGGTTTGAGACGATGCCGAAATTAAACTGCTTCTTCTGGTGCTCGCGTATGAGCTTTCTGAGGCGCTCGCCTGTGCCTATGGGCACTGTGGATTTCGTGACGACGACCTTGTAGCCGTTCATGTGCTCGGCCACGGAGCGCGCGGCCTCTTCCACGAACCTCAAATCGGCCGAGCCGTCCTCTTTCGGAGGCGTCCCGACCGCCAGGAAGATAACCAGGGACTGCTCTACGGCCTGCTTAACGTCTGTGGTGAAATGCAGGCGGCCCGCCTGCACGTTCTTCGAGACAAGCTGCTCAAGGCCCGGCTCGTAGATGGGCACGATGCCATCCATCAGACGAGCTATCTTCTCACTGTCAATGTCAACGCATGTGACATCCACGCCGAACTCGGCGAAGCAGGTGCCTGTCACGAGCCCTACGTATCCTGTACCGATTACTGCTATGTGCATTTACTTCTAAGCCGCTGCCGCTCCCATTGTCCGAGGGCAGGTGAGATTCAAGATACAAAGTAAAACCTTGCGGATTAAGCGCGCCTCTCTTTTTTGAGCA
>DATELK010000229.1:0-6640 GCA_035276685.1 Pyrinomonadaceae bacterium
TAGACCCGCCCGCTACCGCAGGCGGTACTGTCCTGTTTTACCTTTGTCCCTTATCCGTTCTTCCGTAGCTGAGCATGTTGGCCAAGGCGCGGTATGCGCCGGGGATGCCTTCTCTAAGCTGCCTGTACCAGACTATGCTGGTGTAGATGTAGCGCCCGCGCCCGTACTCTGCGGCCAGCAATCCTCCCGTCAACTGCGGCTCGCCCGCGTCCGACATAGAGAGCGGCGCGCTGTACCGCTTGTCCCACTCCCTCGGAAAGTAGAGCCCGCGCTCCTGTATCCATCCTTCGAAATCCCGCGCGCTTATCTTGTTCGGCACGTTGAGCAAAGGATGCTGAGGGTCTGTGAAGGTGACGGGCGCGGTCTCGTCCGTGACGCGCGAGTTGCCAAGCAGTATGGGAAAGGGAGCGAGCTGCGGGCGGCCAGCCTTCTCGTCCGGATTCCACTCGTTGTTCTTGTGATAAAAGACTATCAGCGTGCCGCCAGCTTCAGCGTATTCCAGCAGCTTCTGATTCACCTTCATCAATTCGGGGTGCGCCTGATAGCCTCTGTTGTCTATGACTATGGCGTCGTAGCTCGAAAGGTTCCCGGCGCTGACTTCATTCACCGTCAGCTCCTTAGACCAAACGCCTAGCGCCGAGAGCGCCTCAGGCAGCGTGAAGTCCGTGCCCCTGACGTAGCCCACACGAAGCTTAGGGTCAACGCGCGCGTCCGCGTAAACTATCTTCACCTCGCGCTCCGTGATGGGCGCGCGGGCTGTTGGATTAACGCGATTGAGAGAGAAGCGCGCCGTCGTTGAAAGCTCGCCTCGCTCCCTTATAGCTTTTATATCCTGGCCAGAGAGCATGTAGGTGATTTCGTCCTTGACGGAATCACGCGCCGGGACGCGCTTCCAAGACGGCTCTACCGCGCGACCAGCGTAGGTCAACTGTTTTGTGCCCACGCGCACGTCCACAGGCGCGGTCGTATTGTTGGTGATTTGAAACGTGAAGGATTGATTGTCATTTAAGGTCTGCGGCGTGACGACCAGCAGTCGCGGGCTTATGCTTTGAATCTCCACGGGCGGCGAGACGTTGAACCGCTTCGCGGCCCTGACTGTAAACGTAGCCCCTTCAGCTTCCAGCTCAAACTCTTCGCTAAGCTCTTCGCCCCACAGCCGCCCGTCGTAAAGATGCTCCGCCTGCGGCGTGTTTATAAAAGCGTCGCGCGGAACCGAAGCCGTCCCCGTCGAGCGAAAGGGCTGGTCTCTTTGAAGCAGGCTCTCGCCACGACTCGCGCTCAAGGTGCTGCCGTGAAAGCGAAACGCGCGCGACTTTATCTTCACGTCCCTGTCGCCGCCGTTGTAGAGCGTCACGGTGTAAGGCATCTCTGTCCCGGGTATCAGTAGCGGCACGCCGTCCACGCGGAAGGACGCAGTGATGCCAGAAGCCGCAGCGAGCGCTTTATCAAGACGCCTGTTCATCAGTTGAAAGCGCGGCTTATCATTTGAGTCTGCCGGAGCAGTGAAGACGTTGCTCTGCCTCAGAGAAGCGAGCGCGCGAACCAAACTCTCACGGCCCGCCCTGCCTGATTCGTAAAGCGCCAGCACGGCCCTGACCGCCAGCGGCACTATCTTGCTCTCAGGCTCGCCCGGTATGGAGAGATTGTCCAGAAAGGTCTGCGCGTTCGCGGGCAAGGGCGAAGCCCCTTTGGCCTCTTTCACCAGGCGATAGCGAACCGGCGGCCAGCCCTGAGGCGGAAGAGTCTGCGGCCAGGGGCCCTGCGTAGCGTGACGGCGAAGCGCCTGTAGTGCCTGCTCTGCGTAGGTAGTGCCGCGCACTGGGTCTTGCTCGTTGCGGTTGATGTTGACGACGCGCTGGTCGGATTCGGGCGCTTTGCTTTCGCTGTCGCCGCCGAAACCGAAACGCACGAAGATTCTCTGCACCTGCCACGGCTGAAGCCTGCCGTCTCTCAGTTGGTCGGGAAAGCGCGCGGGGTCTGCCGCCGCGTCGAAGGCTTCGAGCACCAACCGCCCAGTGGCCTGATGATGCCCGTGGCCGCTCGTGGTGTTGTGGTTCGTGATGATAACGTCCGGGCGAAGCTCTCTAATCTTCAAGACCATCCGGCGCAGCGCTTCGTCATGGCCCCAGATGCGAAAAGCCTCTTCGGCAGACTTGGAGAATCCAAAATCCCTCAGTCCCAGAAAGTAAGGCTCCGAGCCCTGTATCTCAGAAGCCTCTGCCGTCTCGCGCGCACGAATCACGCCAAGCTCTTCGTAAAGCTCAGGCCCGGTGGCGTTCTGCCCGCCCTCGCCGTATGTCGAAAAGAGCGTCACCGTATGCACGCCCATCTTGCGCCTGAGCACGGTCAGCGTCGCGCCGTCCTCGTCGTCCGGGTGCGCCGCCACGCACATCACCGTCCAGGGGCTCGTCAGGTCGAGCAGCGACTGGTAAAGCTCTGCATCAGGCTTTGCGGACTGACGACCGGCACCCTCTGTTTTGATAGAAGGCGCGAGGCCCGCGAGTATTAACGCGACGAGACCGAGCGCAACGAGCGAACGCACCATCTCCGTCTTCGCCACACCGATTTTTAATAGCTTCATCTTCATTCTCATAGCTTCCCCGAGACCCTTAAAAAAACTTTATTCAAACTCCACGCAGAGGTCTAAAATTCTGGTTGGCAGGTGAACGTCCACGCGCCTCCCGGTGACCTCTACGCTCACCACCCGGTTGCAGACGAGCATGAGCAGCCGCTTGCAGCCCTCAAGCTCTTCGCCACGATTGAACTCTATGCGAAAAGCGTCCGGGCTTAAAGTGTAAGCGCCGCTCATGCGCTCGTTGATTCGCATCACGAGCCCATCGCGCCCGAGGTCAAAGAGCGCTCGCGGCCCTTCCGCCAGCGAGAACGCGCCCGCGCTTTCACCCGCAGGCTTAAAATGTATGTCGCCGCGCGCGGAGACTTTCGCTAACTCTTCGGCTGGCGCTCCCGGCGCGAAGATGCGCGCGAAATCCACCACGGGGATTGAGAACTCCGCGCCCGACGCGTGCCCCTCGTGCATGCGCGTAATCAGCTCAACGGCCACGCCGCGCATCTCAGGCCACTTGAGACAGTTGAATAGAGACATAAAGTGCAGGAGCCGGAATAACGCCGCTCCAGCCGGAGTGTGTTATCGCGCTCGGTTCAGTATAAAATCGGGAGCGCATAGATTGTAGCCTGTCCGAAGGGAAGAGAGCCAATGCGTATAGAGAGAATCAACCACGTACAGTTAAGCATACCCCACGGCAGCGAAGATGAAGTCAGACGCTTTTATTGCGACATACTAGGCCTCAGTGAAGTTCCCAAGCCGGAATCTCTTCAAGGTCGCGGCGGCCTCTGGCTAATTGTCGGAGACCAATCCATACACTTCGGCACGGAAGACATCTCAGACCGCGCCGCCTCCAAGCGCCACGTAGCATTCGAAGTCGAAGATTTAAACATCGCACGCCTTGAGCTTCAACAGGCCGGAGTGAAAATCCTCGAAGGCATACCCATCCCCGATTACGACCGCTTCGAGTTCCGCGACCCCTTCGGCAACCGCGTAGAGCTGATGCAAAGGAACAGAGGCTAGAGTAATGGTTCAGTGTGAGAGGATTCAAACAGGGATGGACAGGATATTCAGGATAAAGAATAAATGCTTTCTCTTTTATCCTGCTCATCCTGTCTATCCCTGTTAATTCCTTCTTCAAGCTGAACCACTACCCTCTGCTCTTTTCGAGTCGCGCGGCGATGGTCATGCTGAGGGCAATCATGCCAATCAGTAGGACGCCGTAGGCTGCGGCCGTGCCGAGGTTGAAATCGCGCATCTCTGCGGCGATGGCTATGGAGACGGGGCGGTTGCGAGGGACGTAGACGAGCACGCTTGCGACGTATTCTCCGAGCGCTATGACGAAGGCCAGCAGCGTCCCGGCGAGCGCGCCCGGCCAGATGAGCGGGAGCCGCACGCGCAGGAAGCGCCGCCAAGCCCTCGCGCCCAGACCGGCGGCAGCCTCTTCCAGCGACGGATCCATCTGCTCAAGGCTTGCCTGAACCGCTCTCACCACGAGCGGCATGAACCGCAGAAAGTATATGACGGGCAGAATCCAGAAGGTGCCCACGAGTATGAAAGAGCCCGTCAGCGGATTGGGCTGCCCGTAGGCTTCCGCAATCGAGACGGCCACGACCGTTCCGGGCAGAGCCCAGGGCACAAGCACCAGAAGCGAGATGATTCTTCGCCCGAAGAGCCTGCGCCGCGCAACTAGGCTCGCCACACAGAGGCTCCACAGGAGGGCCGCGATGGCCGAGAGAGCCGCCATCTCAAGACTGTTGAAGAGCACCGAGAGCGCCTCCTCTTCCGTGAAGATGCGCGCGTAGTTCGAGAGCGTGTAAGCGGAAGGCAGCGTCTCGGTCGTCCAGCTTCCCGTGCGGGCAAAGCTCACAATCAGGAGCGTCACGACGGGCAGCGCAAGCAGCGTGGTGAAGATTATCCCGCACAGCGCGGCGGCAAAGCGCGCGGCACCGCTTCTTATCATCTGCCGCTTTCGCGGCGCTCCCTTCATGGCCGCGGCCACGAAGCGGCGCGTCCCCTCGTAACGCTGGAAGAAGACCAGCGCGCCGAGTGAAATCAGGGCCAGCAGCACCGTCTCGGTCAGGGCAAGCTGCACGTCGCCGCGCTGCCTCGCCGTGAAAATCTCCAGCGTCAGCACGCGCACCTGACCGCCGAAGAAGAGAGGCGCGCTGAACGACGCCATAGAGGTCATGAAGGTCAGGAGCGCCGCCGCCAGAAGAGACGGGGTAAGCTGCGGCAGCACTACTCTAAACAAGACTCTCAGGGGCCTTGCTCCCAAACTTCGCGCAGCCTCTCCCAGACTCGCATCTATGCGACGGAGCCCCGCGCCCGTCAGCACGTAAAAGAAGGGGTACATCGTGTAGGTGTGAAAGAGCAGCAGCGCAGTCCAGCCGCGCAGAGTCCACGGCGCTTCTTTCAAGCCGAGCAGGTGCTGGACGGCGCGTGCCAGTATGCCGCTCTCGCCGCAGAGAAAGATGAAGGCGACCGTGCCTACTAAGGGCGGCAGCACCAGCGGCAGGGATGCCAGCACGGAGAAGATGCGCCGCGCTGGAAACTCGTAGCGCTCGAAGAGAAACGCGAGCGGCACGCCGACCAGCGCGCAGAAGAGCACCGTCAGGACGGAGAGCCAGATGCTTGAGAGAGTCGCTTCCATGACGGCGCGCTCTCTTAAGACCTCTAAGTAAGTGTAGAGCGTCCACGCGCCGTCCCGCTCAAGCGAAGCCGTCAAGACGTGCAGGTTCGGATAGATTACGCCGTAGAGAAGCACCACGCCTACTATGAGCGCGAGGACGAGGGACGAGCCGTGAGGGATGAAAGCGCTCGTGCTTCTGCCTGTGCCGTTCTTCATCGGTCTGCTCACTTCAGTATGATGATGCGTTCGGGAGGAAGACGGACTGTGACTGTCGAGCCCGGCTCAAAGCCTTCGGCCTGAAGCACGAGCGCTTCCAACGAAAGACCTGCGGCCTCAAGCCTGACGGTTGTGGTCGCGCCTGAGAAGCTGACTGAAGAGACGGTGGCTGAAAGAGTATTCTCGGCCGCTTCCGCTTCCGTCATTCCGTAGAGCAGAAGGTGTTCCGGGCGAATCGAGAGCGTGCAGGGTTTGTTCAGGGGAAGGTTAGCGCCTACCTCCGAATGGACGCGCAGGGTGTGGCCGCCCGTCGTGGTGCGGAACATGGAGGCTTCCGAGTGGCTAGCGCTCAGGCGCACGGCCTCAATCAGATTGTTGCGCCCGAGGAAGCGCGCGACTCGTATCTCTTCCGGCTGCTCGTAAAGCTCGCGCGGCGTGCCCGTCTGAAGGATGCGGCCGTCGCTCATGACGCTGATGCGGTCGCAGAGCGCGAAAGCCTCTTCCTGGTCGTGCGTGACGTAGAGCGCCGTGAGCCCGAGCCGCTTGACCAGCTCGCGTAATTCCCTGCGCGTCTCTTCTCTAAGAGCCACGTCGAGGTTCGAGAGCGGCTCGTCAAAGAGCAGAAGCTGCGGCTTGATGGCTATGGCGCGGGCAATCGCCACGCGCTGCTGCTGCCCGCCCGATAGCTCGTCCACGCCCCGCCGCTCGTAGCCCGAGAGGCTGACCATCCCTAGAGCTTCCGCCACCCGCCGCGAGACCTCACGCGCCTCCATGTGGCGAGCGCGAAGGCCGAAGGCCACGTTCTCGAAGACGTTCAGGTGCGGGAAGAGCGCGTAGGATTGAAAGACCATGCCGAAGCCCCTGCGGTCTGCCGGAAGACGCGTGATGTCGTCTCCGCCGAGCGATATCTTTCCGTCATCCGGCGCTTCGAGCCCCGCCACCATCCTGAGCGTAGTCGTCTTGCCGCAGCCCGACGGCCCCAGCAGTCCGAAGAACTCTCCCGCCAAGACCTCAAGCGACACGTCCGCCACCGCGCGCGTCGCGCCGTACCGCTTGGAAATATTCTGTAGAGAGAGAAAAGACATCTTAATTAGCAAACAGGTCGGTACCGCCTGCGGTAGCGGGCGGGTCTAACATACATCGTGACTCTAGCCGGGAGTAATACCCGCCCGCTACCGCAGGCGGTACTGACCTGTGTTTATCCTCCGCTCTCTTAATCGTAAGCTCCG
>DATELK010000230.1:0-46478 GCA_035276685.1 Pyrinomonadaceae bacterium
CTTCTGAAGCACGTCGCGCACGATTGCGGGCCAGCCTTCGTTATTAACTTCCGCCGGGTACTTTTTGGCAAAGCGTAGCTTGGCCCACTGGCCTTCGCGTAAGATTTCTTCCGTGATGGGGATGCGCGTGCCGCCCGCGTAAATTCCCATGTGGTCGTGAAAGCTGCCTTCGGCCACGAGCTTCGAGGCGAGAAAGCCGGGGCCGTCCGTCGCTGCCTGAAGCACGAGCGCGCCCGCCCCGTCCGCGAATATCGTGCAGGTCTTCTTGTCCGTCCAGTCAACGTACTTGCTCATGGCGTACGCGCCTATCACGAGCACGTTTCTATAAGACTCGTCCGCGATGATGTACTTCGACGCCGTATCGAGCGCCGTGACGAAGCCCGCGCAGGCACAGTTCATATCGAACGTGCCAGCGTTCTTTGCGCCCAAACGGTGCTGCACGACGACCGATGTCGCGGGCGAGACGTACTCGGGCGTGTCGGTCGCAAGCACGATTAAGTCAAGCTCTTCGGCGCGCACGCCTGAGGCTTCCAGAGCGCGCTTGGCAGCAGCCGTAGCCAAATCAGCCGTGCTTTCATCTGGAGCAGAGACGTGCCGCTCGCGTATCCCCAGTACTTGTGAGACGAACTCGTTGACGTCCTCGCCCAGCATGCGGGAGAGGTCTTCGTTCGTCAGAATTTTCTCCGGCACGTATGAGCCCGTGCCAGCTATCTTTGCGTAGCGCATGTTACCTTTCGTTCTCTTTGATGAACTCTATGACGGCCGAGTTGAACTCTTCGGCCTGCTCTATGAAGAAGGTATGACTGCCGCCTTTGATGATGACGAGCCGCGCATCTGGAATGCGCGCGGCCAGATTGCGCGAGTTCTCCACGGGCACGATGATGTCCGCGTCTCCGCTTAAGACAAGCGTCGGCGCAGCTATTCGAGAGACTCTCTCTTCGGTGTCGAACTCTCTGGCCGCCTGAAGCTGATGAAGGTAGGCGTATTCGGGCACGAAGTTCTGCGCCCGAAGAGTTATCACGCGCTCCACTTCATCTCTCTTCTGCTCAACATACGCGGGCGAAAAGGCAATAAGCAGGTTCTCGCGCACGCGCTCTTCAGTGTTCAGTCCCTTCGTGGAAGCCAGAGCCTGCAAGGTCTCAAGCGTCGGGGGAACGTGACGCGGGCCGCCGAAGCTCGTGCAGCAAAGCACGAGGCTCCTTGTCATCTCAGGGTGCCCGAGCGCGAACTCCTGCGCGACGAAGCCGCCGAAGGAAGCGCCGAGGATGTGCGCGCTCTCAATCCTCAGAGCCTTGAGAAGCGCGGCCAAGTCGTCGGCAATCGTCCTGATGGTGATGGGCTCTTCCGGCGCATCGGAGCGAGAGACGCCGCGCGGGTCGAAACAGATGGTGCGAAACTCCTTTGAGAAGTCCTCCACCTGCTTGAACCAAATCCAGAGCCCCGTGCCGAAGCCCGGAATCAGCACGAGGGGCGCACCCTCGCCACGGCTCTCGTAATAAAGCTCTATCTCGCCTGCGGCAATCTTCGGCATGATACCTTTGAGAGTAAGCCTGAGCCCCGTAAGGGTACAAACCCCGAAGCACTCCCGATATAAAACAGGGTATGAAAAGGCGAGTGCTTGCGGGGTCTGTTTGAGACGCGTTCCGTGAGCTTAGAAGTTAAGCTTGAACGCGAGCTGAATAACGCGCGGGCCCGTGCTCGTCTGCGTGATGCGTCCGAAGGTAGCGGGCACCGCTATGTTGTTGTTCGGGTTGGCGAAGTTCGTCCAGTTAAAGAGATTGAAGAACTCCGCGCGAAGCTCTGCGCGCACACTCTCGGCCAGAGGGATGAACCTCACGACGGAGAAGTCCAGATTCTTCTGCCCCGGCCCGCGCAGGAAGTTGCGAGGCACGTTGCCGAACGGAAACGCAGGGTCAAAGGTCGGGTTATTGACAGCGCCGACGGCCCCGCCCGCGACAATCGGACGAGACGTAGCGAAGGCAGCCGTGTTGAAGTAAGCGTTCAGACGGTCTTCGGTCGAGCCGCTGGTGTAGATTAAACCCGGGAACCCTTGTGCGAAGTTTGCGCGCTGGATGATGTTGTTGTTCGGGTTGTCAATGATGGAGAAAGGCAGGCCCGATTGCAGCGTCAGTATGCCTGCTATCTGCCAGTTGTTGAGTATGAAGCGCGCCGCGCTCGAATCGGAATTCGACTTCGGCAGGTCGTAGACGAAGCTGTAGACGAAGCGGTGCCTGCGCTCGAAATCAGAGGGCCCGCGATTCGTGCGCCAGTTCAACTGGTCGCCAGCCACGGCCTGCAACTCGTTAACAGCCGTTCCCGAATAGTAATCCGTGGAATCGCTCAAAGTGTAAGCGGCGAGGAATTGCAGCCCACGGCTGAAGCGCTTGGTGACGCTCAGCTGAAGCGAGTTGTACTGCGAGTTAGAGCTTGACTGAACCTGCTGTATGCCGCCCGCGCTGTTCTTCTGCGTCGAAAGGAAGGCTCCCAGAGGCGCTGTGAAGCTATTGGCAGCCTGATTGTATACGGGCTGGTTCAGAGTAATCACCTGTAGAAGCTTTCTGCCCGTGGCTCCTACGTAACCCATCTCAAGCAGGAAGTTGTCCGCGAACTCCCACTGCACGTTCGTGTTGTACTGCTGTATGTAGGGCGTGCGAAGGTTCGGGTCAATGAAGATGCCGCTAATCGGCACGCCTACCAGAGGCGTGAGCGGGTTCAGCGGGCTCGGGACGGTCGCGTTGACTGGGAACTGCGTGGGCTGCGGCACAGGCACAAACGGGCTTGAGAAGGGGCGTAGGCTCGGCACGATAACTGCCAGAGGATTGACTACGCCTACGGCGAGCGCAAGGTACGGGAAGTTCAGCAGCTGCGTGTTGGCGTAGCGCGTAGAGAGACGGTCGTAGTAGATGCCGTAGCCTCCGCGCAGGACTACGCGGCGCGACTCCGACACGTTGTAAGCGAAGCCTACGCGCGGCGCGAAGTTGTTCTTGTCAGTCGGGACAAGCGTGTCATCCACGAGCGGCACACCCGGAATAGGATTGGCGGCGTTGCCCGCCTGCACAAAGCCGTTCGGCGGCCCTGCGGGCGCGGCAGCCGTCCCCTGCTTGAACTGGCCGGGGATGAAGTTCACGAGGCGGCCGCGTACGTCCTTCGGATAGCCGTAGAAGTCATAACGCAACCCCAAGTTCAGCGTCAGCCGATTCGTCACCTTCCAGTCGTCCTGCACGAAGAGTCCCAGGTCGTTCACCCTCAGCGCGCGGTCGTAAACGCCCGAGCCTATGATGGAGATGCCGTTGCCCGTCAGGAAGTTCGTGAAGGCCGAGAAGGGATTCAGGGTCGTCGGGTTGAATTGCAGGAAGCCGCGCGAGAAGGCGTTGAAATAGAAGTTGACCTGCGAGTAGCGATACTCGCCGCCTATGCGAAGGCGGTGATTGCCCGCCACGATTGACAGCGTGTCATTCACGCTCCAAGCGTTGATGCGCGAAGACTGGTCGGCGAAGCTCGATGACCCGAGCGTGAAGAGCCCCGGCAGCACTATCGTAGGCAGTCCCGGAAAGAGATTTCCAATCGGGTTAGTGATGCCGAACTGCGCGCCCGTGAAAGGCTCAACCGGCACGGAGGTGACGCGAAGACGGCTGAAGCCGAAGCGCGCCTGGTTAACCACGTTCGGGCTGAAGACGTAAGTGTCCGTCAGCGAAGCGAGGCTCTGTATGATGTCCAGCTCGCCGCCGAACCCTGGAAGTTGCGTCGGCCCGTTGCCGAGTCCAGCGAAGTTGTAGTTGGCCTGCGTCGTAGGATTGCTCGCGAAAAAGGCCTTGGCCGAGAAGGAGTGATTCTCGCTCAGCTTCAGGTCGAAGTTGCCGTTGAACTGGTCTTCCCTGAAGGTCGAGATGTCAGAGATGGTCACGGAGCCCGTAGAAGTAGAAGCAGACGGAATAGCAAACTGGCCGTTGGGCAGACGAGCGTTCAGGAGCGCGACGGCAATCGGGTCAATCTGGGCCGCGGTCAGCGCGGGCTGCTGTTGGGCCAGCGGAAGCGCTGCGTTGTAAGCGTTGAAGGCCGCGACGATTCCGGCGGCCGTGCGATTCGCGTCCGTCAGAAAAGGCGGCAGCGTCGGCGACATCAGGCTGTTAATCAGAGACGCCCCGTTGCGCTCGCGCGTCCCCTGATAGGAGGCGAAGAAGAAGGCCCTGTCTCTGACGATAGGCCCGCCGATTGTGCCTCCGAACTGGTTACGCGAAAGCACGGGCTTCGGCTGTCCCTGTCGCTCAAGAAAGAAGTCGTTGGAATTGAGAGCCTTGTTGCGGAAGAACTCGTAGACGTTTCCGTGAAACTCGTTCGAGCCGGACTTGGTAATGGCCTCTACGTTGCCGCCCGCGTTCCTTCCCTGCGACGCGTCGTAAAGGCTCGTCTGGACTATGAACTCCTGAAGGCTGTCGGTCGCGGGCACGGCTATGTTCGGAGTCGAGTTGGTGCCTATGGAGTTGGCGTCTATGCCGTTGATTCGCACGTTGTTGCTCGTAGTGCGCTGGCCGTTGACAGTGATGGTCGTGTCGCCTCTACCAAGCTCCGTGTTATTTGAGACGGAAGAGCTTGTGCCGGGCGAAAGCGTCAGAAGCTGCTGGAAGTTGCGCGTCGGAAGCGGCAGCTGGCGAAGCTGCGTCTCTTCTATGACGCGCCCCACCTGCGAGCTTTCCGTCTGCACAAGAGGCTGCTCGGCCGTGACCGTCACCGTCCCGCCCTGCACCGTAGCCGCTTCGAGCGTGACATCGAGCGTAGCGGTCTGCGCCACGTTGACTATGACCTCTTCGGCCACGGC
The DNA here is from genome assembly GCA_035276685.1 of Pyrinomonadaceae bacterium. GTDB lineage: Bacteria > Acidobacteriota > Blastocatellia > Pyrinomonadales > Pyrinomonadaceae > JACVRN01. The sequence continues at coordinate 4,817 of DATELK010000230.1, forward strand.
CGCGCGGAAGCCCTGCGCCGAGACCTCTGCGCGATACCTGCCCGGAGGCAGAAGCTGCACGGCGAAGTTACCGTTCTCGTCCGTGACGACATCGCGCTCAAGCGCCGTGTCGCGGTTCGTGACCTTGACGGAGGCATTTGGCACGCGCCCGCCCTGCGCGTCCGAGACTGTTCCGCTCAACTGGCCGGTCGCGCCCTGCGCGTGCGCCGAAACCGCGACGGTTAAGAGAAGGCCGACGAGCATCAAGAGATTGAGACATCTGCTCCGAACCATTGTTTGCAAACCTCCAGCGATGTGCTTTCCGAAAAGAGTGTGGGGCGGAAGGGAGAGTCCGCCGGGATAAAAACGAACGTACGTTTTTATTTTCGCTTTACCGTAAGGGCGCGCTTTTCTGCATCACGCCCCGCTTTCTGTTTCCGAGCTACTTTTTAATTGGCTTTCTTGCGGACTTGGGACGAGCAGCCTTAGCGCCGCGCCCCGTTTGAGCTTCCTTGAGCTGCCTGTCGTCGGGCTTCAATATGCCGCGACGAAAAATCTCCGTCAGCTTGACTATCACCTGGTCGTCGCCTATGCCGAAGTGGCGGTTGCCGCCGAACAGCTTCTCGACCAGAAAGTAGTTGAAGAACTGCATGTAGACGGCCGTGAAACCAACGGCCGGGTCTATCCCGTCGTAAAGCGCTTCCCTGCGTCTCAGCTCCGCGAAGTAACCTGCGAAGCGTCGCCTGAGGTTATGCGCCAGCCCCTCGAACATCTTGCGAAAGTGGCGATTCTCAAACTCAAGTACGTCAATGTACATCAGCAGCCAGAAGTCGTGATGGTCGTTAATCATCTGCTTGACCAGCTGCCCGAACCGGGTCAGGCTTTCCGGCTCGAAAGGCTCGACTATCTCGTCGAAGATGGCGCGCAGGCGCGCGTCAATCACCTTCTGGTACTTGCTGATAATGGATTCTAGGATTTCCTCTTTGGTCGAATAGTAATTGTAAAGGTTGCCGAGGCTCGCGCCCGTGCGTGCAGCTATGTCCCGCATGGAGGTGGCGTGAAAGCCCTGCTTGATGAAGAGCTGCTTGGCCGCCTCTTCTATGCGCCCCTTCTTCTCTTCAATGACCTCGGCCGTCAGTTTTGGCATGCGCCTCACCTAAAAAACGAACGCTCGTATTTTATTCTACCCGCCGCTTTTGTCAAGTCTTTCTTTTCGGTTAAAGTAGCCTTTCCGAAGTTGAGAGAACAATCAGGGGGAGGAATCACTCGGATGCAGTTAAAGGATAGGGTTGCGCTGATTACCGGCGCGGGCTCGGGGATAGGAAAGGCGGCGGCGCTCATGCTGGCGAAAGAGGGAGCGCGCATAGGGGCCCTGGGCCGCACGGAGGACGAGCTGAAGGAGACGGTCAGGGCTATCAAGAAGGCTAGGGGTCAGGCGATAGCTCTGACGGCGGACATCTCTCAGCCGGAAGAGATGCTGAGCGCCATTGAGCAGCTCGCGGATAAATGGGGACGCATCGATATTGTCTTTGCTAACGCGGGCATCAACGGCGTCTGGGCTCCCATAGAAGAGCTGACGCCCAAGGAGTGGGACAGGACTCTGACCATTAACCTGAAGGGGACGTTCCTGACTCTCAAGTACGCAGCGCCGTACCTGAAGAAGCGCGGCGGCTCCGTCATAGTCACGTCGAGCGTGAACGGCACGCGCATCTTCAGCAACACGGGCGCGACGGCCTACTCATGCTCGAAGGCCGCGCAGGTAGCCTTCACGAAGATGATGGCGCTTGAGCTGGCGGAAGCGCGCATACGCGTCAACGTCATCTGCCCGGGCGCGATTGAGACGGAGATTGAAGAGAGCGGAGAGGAGCGCGCTCTTGAAAAGGTACGCGAGCCTGTGGAATTTCCGGAAGGCGAGATTCCCCTGACGGACGGCAAGCCAGGCACCTCGGAGCAGGTGGCGCAGCTTGTGCTCTTTCTGGCTTCGGACGCGTCCTCTCACATCTCGGGCACGGAAATCTGGATAGACGGCGCTCAAAGCTTACTGCAAGGATGAGAAAGAGAATGCAGAAGGCAGAGTGCAGAATGATGAATGAAGAGAAGATTCAACCTGAATGCTTTCTTTAATTCATCATTCTGCACTCTGCCTTCATACTTGTTCTACTGGCTCGTGCTCCGGGTCGAAGGTGGCTAGCTCTGCCGCGACCAGTCGCTCGCACTGCTCTGCGGAGCAAGCCTCTTCGGACGGAGGATGCGAGGCATGCTCTTCGCTCGCGCGAGGCAGGGCGAAGACGGCCAGAAGCGCAAGGGCCGAGACGACCGTGGCGACCCAGAAGACGTTGTGTATGGCGGAGGCGAGCGCGCTCTGAAGCGCTTCGAGCGCCGTGGGCGGCAAGGTCGCGCGTGCCGCAGGCTCTATCAGCGCGTTCGGGTTGGCGGCCAATTCCGCGGCCCTCTCGGGCGCAAGCGCCTGCGGGTTGCGGCTGGAGAAATCGCTCAGGTAAGAGGTCAGCCCGGCGGAAAGCACAGTGCCCATGACGGCCACGCCGACCGCGCCGCCTATGCTTCTGAAGAACTGGTTGAGCGAGGTGGCTATGCCTAGCTGCGAGCGCGGCACGGCCTGCTGCACGGCTATCAGTAGCGTCAGCATAGTCAGCCCTAGTCCCGCCCCTATCATGACCAAATCCAGGTAGAGCCAGAATCTTTGCGTGTCGCGGTTGAAGTTTGCGAGCAGCGCAAGTCCCACGGTGAGTAGTATGAAGCCGACTATGCTCGTAGGCTTGTAGCCCACGCGCAGGAGTAGTCTGCCGCCTATGACTGACAATCCCACCCAACTCAGCATGAGCGGCGTCAAAAGCGAGCCCGCCTCCGTAGCGGTCGAGCCTAATGCTCCCTGTGCAAAGAGCGGGACAAAGGTAATCGCGCCAAACATGGCCACACCGGCAAGGAAGCCTGCGACTATGGAGACGGCCACTACGCGATTGCGAAAGAGCACGAACGGCACTATGGGGTCGCTGGCGCGAAGCTCTATCCAGACGAACAGCGCCATGAGCAGGAGCGCGCCCGCGAAGAGCGCGAGGTTCTGCGGGCTGACGAGCGTGGCGACGCTTGCTCCGCCTTCGACTAGAGCCAGCATCAGGAGCGTGATGGCTATCATCAGCACGGCTGCGCCAGCGTAATCAATCGCTGGCCGCTGCTGCCGCCTGGGCTCCTTCAGGGCCAGTCCCATGATGAGCGCCGCAGCCAGCCCTACGGGGATGTTTATGTAGAAGACCCAGCGCCAAGAGAGCTGGTCTGTGATGAAGCCGCCCGCCACAGGGCCTATGACGCTCGAAAATCCCCAGACGCCGCTAAAGAGCGCCTGCATACGCGCCCGCTCCTTGAGTGTGTAGATGTCGCCTATGATGGTCATGCCGAGCGGTATGAGCGCGCCCGCGCCGAGTCCCTGAATAGCCCTGAAGGCTATCAGCTGCGTCATGGACGTGGACATGCCCGACAGGGCCGAGCCAATTAGAAAGACTGCTATCCCTAGCTGGTAGAAGAGACGGCGGCCGTATAGGTCTGAGAGCTTTCCCCAGACGGGAACCGTCACGGTGGACGTGATGAGATAAGCGGAGAAGACCCAGCTATAATGGCTCAGTCCGCCCAGAGAGGCTATGACGGTAGGCATGGCCGTCGAGACGACTGTGGCCTCCAAAGCGGCCAGAAACATTCCCGTCATGACGCCTGCCGTGACGGCCCAGCGTCTTCGCTTCGACATCTCAAGCGGCTGCTCTTCAATCGCGCTGCTCTGTGCGTAACCGGCCTCTGACATTTAATACTTCCCGTATGAAGGCTGAACTGTTTCTGATGATAAATCTTATGACGAGAGTCAACCGCTTTAAGTTCCCGAAACCATCCTGACTTTATTGAGAAATTGGAACGGGACGGCAAGCGCTCTCTCTTAACGCGGGAATAAAAAAGCGGAGCTGTTAGTCTTTTCAAGCGACTCCCCCAAATCGCTTGGAAAGATTAACAGCCCCATTTGTTGCCCCTACAGACAGCCTAAGCTAATGACGGCCCCTCCCCCAAAGGGCCTTCATCGGATAAATGTGAACCGGAAGCCTCCCCCAAAGCTGCAAGTCCACTGCTGTCTCAAAGAGCCTGACCCGATTTGTTTCTTTCCCTCTTAATTACCGACGTTGATTATAGCAACGGCCGTACCACTCAATACTTGATTCAACCTCTCAGCCGCTCGCCTAATTTATAATCCCACAAAACTGTGCTCCGAAGGCTAAAGAGCCGTGCGTGCGCCTCTGTCGCCGCGCGCTTCTTCGAGCAGTCGTCTTGCATCGCTTCTATACTCACGGCATGTACTGTTGGACGGTATCCGTGCAGCCGTTGCGTCTGCTTAATTTTCTCTCTTCCCTAAGCGCTCGGTCTTGTGATATATGGGGCGGCATGCGTTGTCCTCATTGCCACCAACGCCTCCACGGGCTCAAGTGCTTCTACTGCATGGGGACGAACTACCGCCCTTACTTAATCATCGCGGCGGGCGTCATTCTTCTATTTATCCTGGTGTGGCTCTGGCCCCACTAGACCGGGCGGGTAATCTTAATCCTCAAAAGGAGACCCTGAATGGAACTCAAGGAACGCATCAGGGAGCACTGGGAGCAGGAAGTCTGTGGGCACCGCAACGGCCTGGGCGCTCAGGGTAAAGAGTACTTCGACAACATAGACCGCGAGCGTTACAGGCAGGAGCCTATGATTCATGACTTCGCGCGCTTTGAAGAATCAAAGGGCAGGAAGGTTCTGGAAGTAGGCTTAGGCACGGGCGCGGATTTCATACGGTGGGTGAGAGCAGGGGCGGAAGCTTACGGAAGAGACCTGACGAGAGCGTCGGTTGAAACAGTCGGCGAAAGGCTCAGGCTGGAAGGGCTCACGGCGGACGTGGCGCAGGGCGATGCCGAAAAGCTGGAATTTCCAGACAACACCTTCGACATCTACTATTCGTGGGGAGTGCTGATGGCGACGCCGGACATCAACGCCGCGCTTCGCGAGGCGCACAGGGTCTTAAAGCCCGGCGGGGTCTTACGCATCATGCTCTACCATTACCCGAGCGTGGGAGCCTACCTCGTATGGCTGCGTCACAGCGTCATGGCGCTGAAGATGGAGACCGTTAAGGAGTGCTACTACCATAACGTGGAGAGCCCCGGAATGAAGCTGTATTCGGTAAATCAGGCGAGCGGCCTCGTCTCCCGTCACTTCGGAAAAGAGCCGGAGGTTCGCACCTATCTGGGGGCCGGAGACCTGCTGACACACAACTTTTCAGACAAGTACCGGGGACTGCACTGGAAAGCGGCGAAGCTGGTTTACCCGCGCCGTTTTGTCAGGCATGTCATCGGAGACCGATTCGGCACGGAGATGACCATGGAGGTCACGAAGTAGTCACTTTGCCGCCCTGACATTCTGAGACGAGAGACTCGCGCTCCTTCAATCCTTCAGGAAAGGGAAGAGAGATGAGATTCAACTTGGGTAAGAAGCTGCTGCTGCTTTTAGCGGTTCTGGCGCTCTCGCTTCTGGCGACCGACAGCGTATCGACTGCGCCGCCGCCTGCTCCGCTCGCTCCGCCGAATCCGGTGCTGGTCTACGCGGGGCAGGAATACTACGAGACGGGCGGCAAGCAATGGACTAGGTACAAGTATTCTGTCTTTAACATGGCGGAGTATCCGAACGAGATGTTCGCGGCCGCGCCGGAGCTGCCGCCCTGCGGCACCAACACCAAATCCTCGCGCACGTGGGTGGACATCTACACTCAGGCGGGCAAGCGGCTTTACGGCTTCTGCACGCTGGCGAATCGAGACGGGCTTGGCCGCCTGTGGTTCGCGCTTGAGAGGAATGACGTGCCGCCAAGCTGGGTTTATATAGAGCTGAACGACAGGAAGACTAACACCAAGTACAAATCGAACCTGGCCGAAACTACGGATTAAAGCGAAAGCAGTGAGCCTTGAGGCTTCTACCCTCAAGGCTCACTGCTTTGAATGAAACTCTGATTGTGACGCGCCGGGGCCGTCCAAGCCCTTTGAATCAGGCGGCGGCTTTTCTTGCGACCTCCGTCGATGCCGCGTCCTTTGCCTTGACGTAGGCTTCCACGGCGAGACGCGTCGCCGCGCTCATCACCTTGTAGGCCGCTGGCTTCTGCTCTCTCATCTCAAGCAAACGCTCGTAGTACGGATTGACCTCAAAGCCTATCGCGCCCTTCCGTGTGGGCTCTACCTTTCCGGCCTTTCTTTGCTCTTTCATCACGCGTTCCCCCTTCTCAGGCAGCCTGTGCTCGCTCAACCGGCTTCTGTTCCCTGCCCCGCCTTAAATCTTCCGCCCCGCCGCGGGCTCTAAGCTGCGGCCCCTCTGCACAGGCGCAGGCGGACATCAAAGGCCAGTCGCCGCGATTCTCAACCTCGGGCGCGTAGACATCTGCGCCGCAGCGCTCGCAACTGGCCGCTCTCTTATATGCCGGAATTAAAATCTTCTCTTCAGCCATTTCCTTAACCCCGAACCTCTTCCGTCAGACAAAAAAGGCGTTAGAGCGAATCTAACGCGCACGTAAAATTGTCGTTTCGCGGGAGAGATTTCCTTGCCGCTATTTTGATGCGACGGCCCCCGTGGCTGTTGTCTACAGAGGTTTCAGTTGCGGAAGTTCTGCGTGACCATCAGGCCGCGCACGCCTCCGTCCATGATGCCTATGCCTACGCGCCCGAACTCGGGCCGCAGGATGTTGGCGCGGTGGCCGGGCGAGTTCATAAGCCCCGTGTGCGCCATCTGTAGGGTAGGCGCGAGCGCAAGGTTTTCGCCCGCGATGCTGAAAGAGATGCCCGCCGCGCCTATGCGGTCGAAGGGGCTGCGGCCTTCGGGCGTGTAGTGCGAGAAGTAGCCGCGCTCGAACATGTCCACGGAATGAGCACGCGCGACGGGCAGAAGCTCCGGGTCAGCCGCGAGCGGCTTGAGCCCTGCGGCGACCCTCTCGCGGTTGACCAGCACCAGCATCTCCGCTTCAAGGTCGGGCCTCGGCTTAGAATTCGTGACCTTGAACGGAAGCTCTACCGTCTCGCCGGAATCGGGACGTATGGTTCTGACGGTGAGCGTCTGCCGTATGGCCTCGTCGAAGATGGGACGAAGACGCGCTTCGAGCCCTTCCGTGACGGTCGCTAAGCGGTTGGCGACTCGGCTCTCGCGGCTGTGCTCGCGCAGGCCGTCCGGCAAAGGACTGGCAAGGATAAGCGGTGCGAGAATCGCCGCGAAGACTACGCCGCCCGCGAAGCCCGGCACTAGGCCAAGGACTCTGTTGAGGCGGCGGTGATGAATCCCGCGCGGCAGCCTTCTCAAAAGCGCGTAGCCCAGAAGATGCACCAGCGTCCCCGAGATAAAGGCCACGAGCAGAAAGCCCACGGGCATGGCCCACACGTCCGTCCAGCCTAGGGCGCTCTTGAGCCAGCCCGCGACCGGCTGGTAAAAGCGCAGGGCAAGCAGAAAGCTCACGACCCATCGCACCAAATCCAGCAGCCCGAGTATGAAGCCTCGCTGCCAGCCGAAGAGCATGCTGAGCAGGATTACCAGAATCAGCAGCACATCTATCAGATTCAAGCCACCACTCCCCCCGGCTCTCAGGCTCTTTCGAGCGAAGCCCTGTCCCAGTCCGCCAGCCGCGCGCCCGCGTCATAAGTGCTTTCCAGAAACTCCATGAGCGCCTCTTCGGGCCGCGCATCCTCACGCACGTCCGCGTAGTAAAGCAGGAACTCTTTCAGCTCGCCGTGATAAAAAGCCTTCTCGGGCCGAATCTTCTCTTCCGAGAGCCCCGCGGGCTCGGGAGCCGTGTAAGAGTAGAAGGCGGGAGCATCCAGCACGCCCGGTGTGCCGGGCCAGAAGCCGTGGCTGATGACTTCGTGCGAGTAGGCCTCGCGCGTGATTGAATCTGCCCCGGCGCGTTCCGGCGCGGGGCGTCCGGAAAAGCGCGTCACGGCTAAATCGAAGCTTCCCCAGAAGAAGTGAACGGGGCTGCACTTGCCTATGAAGCGCGAGCGGAACTCTTCGAAGACCTTAGACGCCTGCAAGAGTACGAGCCAGAAGCGATGCGCGTACTCCGGGTCATAAGAAGCATGCACGTCATCCTTCTCGAACGGGATGGGGTCGGGTATCTCGACGGGCGTCGTCCAAATCTTCACCTCTATGTCCAGCTCCTTCAGAAGGCGCATGACCTCTCTGTGAAAGTCCGCGACCGAGCGCGGCTCAAGTGGAAGCTCCCGGTGCTGGCCCTCGCTGGTCTTGATGTGCAGTCGGTGGTCTATGAAGTCGAAGTCAATCTCGAAGGTGCGCTCGCCATAAGGCATGGCGGAGGTGGTCAGGCCCCGCGCGTCCACGTAAAGCGGAACGTTCCACCAGTGATTGACGACCGGCGTTTGCGCCAGCCGTATCTTGCCTATGACCTGCGTCCACATGTGTAGAGTGGCGCGCGTCGGCTCCCATTCTTCCAACCGAAGGCTCGGCCACGCCTCCGATTTACTCGTACCGATTGAAGCGTTGGAATCTGCCATCACGAACTCCTGTCTGTGTAGTTTAATCAGAAGCGGATTTTAACAGGGATGGACAGGATAGACAGGATAAAAGAAGAAGTATTCTCTTTTCTTTATCCTGTCTATCCTGTCCATCCCTGTTAATTTCTTCGCTCTCACATAATCACTTCCGGCTCGTCCTGCTCGTCTTCATCCTCTGGCTCTTCGTCTTCGTCGGGCCAGTCGGCGGCTTTCATCAGAATCTTGCGGGGCACTGTGTTGATGGTGACGTGATGATTGACCCAGCCGTCCTGCCAGGGGCATTCCTCCAGCAGCCTCTGCATGCCCATCTCCTTGGCTTCGTCTTCCGACTCGGCCAGAGCAGCCACGGCCCAGAGCGAGACTGAAGGGAAAAGTCCCGCCTGCTCGTCCAGCATCTCCTTCAGCTCCCAGTGAACCGTGCCGTCCTCCTGCGGCGTGAACCGCACGCGCGCCGGGTCAAGCTTCATGGCATACATAGCCAACACGAATAGTCTCTGCTTAGCCATTACCCTTTCAACACCTCTGCTCTCTCTTCCGTCAATTGACACTCCCGCCAAAGCCGCTACACTTTTGCCCTTAACTTTACGCGGAAGTCGTATGATTCTCATAGTCAATCTGAACCTGGCCGTTGACGAGATTGTTCACCTCGACGGATTAACCGTGGGCGAAGTTCACCGCACGACGCATGTGGAGCGCCTGGCGGGCGGCAAGGGCGTCAACGCGGCCCGCGTGCTTAAAGCCCTGAAAGAGCCCGCGCACCTGACCGGCTTTCTAGGCGGTCGCGCGGGAGAGCTCATCACCTCAGAGCTTCAGCGAGAAGAGCTTTCATCATCCTACGTGCGTATTAAAAACGAGAGCCGCACCTGCATCATACTGGACGACGCCACGTCTCGCGCCCAGACGGTGATTAACGAAGCGGGGCCGCTGATTTCCGAAGAGGAGCAGGCGGCTTTCCTAGAGCACTACGCGCAGCTTCTTTCAACCGCCAGCATCGTCATCATCACGGGAAGCCTCCCGCCCGCCATCGAGCAGGATTTTTACGCACGCCTGATTCGCATGGCCAATGAGCATGACAAGCAGGCTCTGCTCGACACCTCTTCAGAAGCTCTGCGAAGAGGCGTGGAGGCTCGCCCCTTCTTCGTTAAGATAAACGGCGCGGAGGCTGGCGCGCTTCTTCGGCTTCAGATAAATGGGCCGGATGAAGCAAGGCGCGCGTCGCGTGCGTTGATTGAAGCGGGAGCCTCGCACGCGATGGTGACGCTCGGCGAAGCGGGCGCGGCCCTGAATTTCCGGGGCGCGGAGTATCTAATCAAAGCGCCTCGTGTCGAAGCAAGAAACTCCGTTGGCTCAGGCGACGCAGTGATGGCCGGAATCGCGGCTGCGCTCGTGCGCGGGCTGGACGCGGAAGAGATGGCCAGACTCTCAATAGCAGCCGGGGCGGCCAACGCGCTACGCGGCGCAGGTCGATGCCGCGAAGAGGACATCAACAGACTCGCGCGTGAAGTAGAGTTACTCAGACTGAATTAACCGGCCTTCCTGTAAAGCTCTATCACCCGGCGCGCGTCCTGCGCCAGAGGCTGCGGCAGGCGAGTCCAGTCGAACCACGCCGCCTCATATATCTCGTTTCTCTCAATCTCAAACTCCGGGCTCGTGACACGGCCCGCGTAGCACTTAACCGTGTCCAGCTTGTAGCCCTCCCTGCTCGTGTACTCTCCAAGCGGGCGCACGTCCTTCAGAGAGATGCCGACTTCCTCGCTGACCTCTCGCATGGCGGCCATCTCCGGCGACTCGTTTCGCTTGTAGCCTCCGCCCGGGAACGTCCAGTACATGTCTCCGTAGGTGTTGCGAATCATCAGTATGCGCCCCTCGAACTCAATCAAACACTTGACGCCGCGTATCTGCGGCCGAAAGATGAACCAGTAGACGCGCAGCAGAGCGTAAGCCAGCTTGTAAGCAAACGAGAGAGGCGTATAGGGCATGGCGGATTGTTGACTGAAACGGCCTCGGGAATCAATAGCCTCGCGCGCCGCCGGTGCGCTTGCCTCCTGTATCGGCAGAGCGGTTATACTCGGGGCACGGTCGCTACATAACGAAACGAGTTCTTGCGAGGGAGAGAGAATGTCTTCAAAAAAGGTCGCGCCTTACGGCTCGTGGAAATCGCCCATCACGTCCGAGCTGATTGTGAAGGGCTCAATAGGTCTGGGCCAGGTTGCGCTCGACGGCCAGGACACTTACTGGATAGAGGTGCGCCCGCAGGAGGGCGGCCGTAGCTGCATTGTCAGGCTCGGCGCGGACGGGAAAACGGAGGATGTCACGCCGCAGAATTTCAATGCGCGCACTCGCGTTCATGAGTACGGCGGCGGCGACTACGCCGTCTCAAACGGCACGGTCTACTTCTCTAACTTCGCAGACCAGCGCATCTATCGCAGGCGGCCCGGCGATGCGGGGGAGCCTGAAGCGCTCACGCCTGCCGTGAACATGCGCTACGCGGACGTGACGGTTGACGAGCGGCGCAACCGGCTCATGGCCGTGCGCGAAGACCACACCCGTAGCGAGCGAGAAGCCATTAACTCAATCGTCACCGTCAGCCTAAACGGCAACGACGCGGGGCAGACCTTCGCTTCCGGCAATGATTTCTACTCAAGCCCGCGACTGAGTCCAGACGGAAGGCGGCTCTCTTTTCTCACGTGGAATCACCCGAACATGCCGTGGGACGGGAGCGATTTGTGGCTCTGCGAGTTGGCGGACGACGGGCAGGCCAGCTCGTGGACGCACGTCGCGGGCGGCCCCGACGAGTCTGTCTTTCAGCCGGAATGGTCGCCGGACGGCACGCTCTATTTCGCCTCAGACCGCAGCGGCTGGTGGAACCTTTACCGTCTTAATCATGAAAATAGCGTGGAAGGGCTCTGTCCTATGGAAGCGGAGTTCGGGCTGCCGCAGTGGGTCTTCGGCATGTCCATGTACGCCTTCGAATCCGAGTCGTCCATCATCTGCGCTCTGATAGAGCGTGGACGCTCAAGGCTCGCGCGACTGGACACCAACAGCAAGAAGCTTGAGATGATTGAGACGCCTTATTCGGACATCACGTCCGTGCGGGTTGCAAGCGGGAGAGCGGTCTTTCGCGCGGGCTCGCCTACGATACCGGCTTCAATCGTCGAGCTTGATTTAAGCACGACGGAGACGAAGGTCTTGCGGCGCTCTACCGATTTAGAGATTGACGAGTGCTACATCTCTGTTCCGGAGGCGATAGAGTTTCCGACCGAAGACGGTTTGACCGCGCACGGCTTCTACTACGCGCCTCACAACTGCGATTACGACGCGCCCGAAAACACGCGCCCGCCGCTGCTGGTCAAAAGCCACGGCGGCCCAACGTCATCGACCTCGACGACCTTCGCGCTAGGCATTCAGTACTGGACGAGCAAGGGCTTTGCCGTGCTGGATGTCAACTACGGCGGAAGCTCCGGCTACGGGCGAGACTACCGCCGGAGGCTCAACGACCGCTGGGGCATAGTTGACGTGGACGATTGCGTCAACGGCGCGCGGTACCTGATTGAGCGCGGGCTGGCAGATGAGAATGCGTGCGCGATTGACGGAGGAAGCGCAGGAGGCTACACGACGCTCTGCGCCCTCACCTTCCGAGACCTCTTCAAAGCGGGCGCGAGCCACTTCGGCGTCAGCGACCTCGCTGCTCTAGCGACAGAGACGCACAAGTTCGAGTCGCGTTACCTAGACCGGCTGATTGGCCCGTACCCTGAGCGCGCAGACCTCTACCGCGAGCGCTCGCCCATCTTCTTCACGGACAGGCTCTCGTGCCCCGTCATCTTCTTTCAGGGATTGGAAGACAAGATAGTGCTGCCGAATCAGGCGGAGATGATGGTGGACGCGCTAAAGGAGAAGGGCCTGGCGGTCGCCTACGTTCCGTTTGAGGGCGAGCAGCACGGCTTTCGTCGAGCCGAAAATATACGCCGCGCGCTGGACGGCGAGCTTTACTTCTATTCCAGAATCTTCGGCTTTGAGCTGGCAGACCCGGTTGAGCCAGTCGAGATTGAGAACCTCTCAAGATAGATGAACGAGGCGGTGGCGTGCCTTTGTTATCTGCCTGTCAATCTGCTCTGCCATCTGTAGCAGCGCGTCGCGGCCCGCGCGAGCTTCCTCTTCCACCTTGAGCCGCGTGTGATAAAGAGCGTCCTGCCGTATGCGGCGTATGCCGAACTCCACAGTCCGCAGCTCTATCTCAAGCGCGAGAAGCTTTGCCTCAAGGTCGTCCGTCTCCGTGAGGTCGCCGCCCACGGCGCAGAGTGACTGAAGCTGCTCGTCTCCCAGGAGCGTGTGCAGGCTCTCCACGTCGCCTTCGCGGTAAGCGCGGCTGGCCTCCGCCATGACCGTGTGGCGGGCGCGTGCTTCTCTTTCGTCCGAGGCCTTGTCCGGATGAAACATCTTGGCCACGGCCCAGAACAGCTTTCGCATGGCCTTACCCACGGGAGCCGCGCCCGTCTCTTCCTGCACGGACTTCTCTTCTGCCGTCTCGTCTTCCGCTTCTTCTTCGTCTTCAAGCCCGAGCATGCGAGCCTTGGCTTGCTTTATCTCGCGCTCGATTTCGGCAAGCTCCGCGAGGCGGCTTCCCACTACCTCCGTGTATCGCGCCTTGAAGACGCGCATCTCCTCCTGCATCGCGGCAAGCTCAAGCCTGCGCTCTTCGAGTAACGATTCGAGGCGCGCAATCTCGCCCGCAACGTCCGGCGGCTCTCTGTTCGTCTCAGGCTTGTGAAGAGTGATGCTCTGCATAAATGGCCCTGAGAGTGTAGCAGGAAGCGGGACGCCTTGTCCTGCGGGCCCGAGTGCGGGTCTTGCAAGCAATGCTTATTCGATATACTTTTTAAGAGCCAGCAAGCATGGGAATCCCCGACAATGAGAGACTCTACAAAAAAGTATGGCGGCAGCGAGCGCAGGCGTGCGCCGCGCTACCGCGTGAACTTCAGGGCCAAGTGGGAGGGCTCGTGGGCCACGCGCGAAGGCCACATCACGGACTTAAGCGCCGTCGGCTGCTTCATACTGACGCCAGACCTGGTGAAGCCGGGCGAAGCCGTCAAGCTTGATATTCAACTCCCGAAGGGCGAGATAAAGCTTGAGGGCTACGTCGTCTACAAAATCGAAGAGATGGGCTTTGCCATAGAGTTCACGACCGCCACGGAGGAAGACCGCAAGCGGCTGGCCTGGCTCATACGCGCCGAGTCCATGCTTGCCGGGAAAAAATAGGGAAAGAAATTTAACAGGGATGGACAGGATAGACAGGATGAAAAAGAAAGAATTGTTTTTTCTTTATCCTGTTCATCCTGTCCATCCCTGTTAATTCTTTACCCAATGAGGGGCGGGCCGTCGTAGATGACAGTCCAGCCGTTGGTACGGCTGGTTTGAAGCGAGCGGCGGAAGGCGTATGCCACCTTGGGCGGGTCTTCTATGGGGCCGAGGCTGACGGGAGGCTCCGAGCGCGGGTCGAACCTAGCGACCCTGGCCCCTTCCGGCGTAGTCAGCATTCCGACCAGCGCCAGCGTCTCGTTCTTGACCATTATCACCGCGCGAAAATCTAACTGTTCCGACTCTTCCTGCATCATCATAAAAATTCCTGTACGTTGATTTGTACCCTAGAGCGCGGGCCTCTTTCAAGGGCGGGCTACCGCCTTGCCCGGCTCGCGCATCTAAAAATTACTCTCCCCAAAATCAGCGTTATCAAGGGGAGAACCAAGAGGGGTGAAAGAGTTAAGAGAACGAGGGATTTATACGGTTCCGGGGGGCAAACAGTTTGTAGCCAGCCGCACGCGCCGCTCCGTCTTCCAGACGGGCAAGGCCGCGATTCAAACGGGGATGGGCAACATCTTCTTCCTCTTCAGCCGCTACGCCTGGGCCTTTCACGACGAGCCGGATTTCATGGTGGATGACGAGGGCCGAGTCGTGATTGACGAAGCAGAGTCGCGCTGGCGCATAGAAGACCTCAGGGACACGGGCCACACGGCTGGCGCACACTAAAGCCTTAAGTAAAAAGTCGCAAAGGGCGAAAGTCGGGAGAGATTTCAATCTCTCTTAACTTTTGCCCTTTTGACTTTTCGCCTTCTTAGGGTGTTAATCTAATAACAAATCAAAAATGAAAAAGGTTAAGCGATAAAGGGATGAAGGGTGAGGCGGTGAAGAGGATGCTTCCCGTAGGGGCGGAGGTATTGCCTGAAGGAGGCGTGCACTTTCGCGTCTGGGCCAGCAGGCGCAAGCGCGTCCGCCTGCGCCTTGAGACGGGAGAGGGCGCAGCGTCGCAGACGATTGAGATGGAGCGCGAGCCGGGCGGCTACTTCCACGCTTACGCGGAGGCGGCGCGTGCGGGCTCGCTCTATCGCTTTCAACTGGACGACGACGATTATCCATACCCAGACCCTGCTTCCAGATTTCAGCCCGAGGGGCCGCACGGGCCGTCCTGCGTAATCGACGCTGGCAGCTTTCGCTGGACAGACGACGGCTGGCGGGGCCGCAGCCTTCGCGGGCAGGTCATATACGAGATGCACGTGGGCACCTTCACGCGAGAGGGAACGTGGCGGGCCGCTGGCCGCGAGCTAAAGGAGCTATCCGCGCTCGGCGTGACGGTCGTGGAGATGATGCCTGTCGCGGAGTTTCCGGGAAGATTCGGCTGGGGCTATGACGGCGTTGACCTGTACGCTCCGACGCGCCTTTACGGCGAGCCTGACGACCTGCGCCGCTTTGTAGACGAAGCGCATCGTGTAGGCATCGCCGTCATACTGGATGTCGTCTACAACCATCTTGGGCCGGACGGAAATTACCTGAGCCAGTTTTCCGAGGGCTACTTCAACGCCGAGCGAAAGACCGAGTGGGGCGACGCGCTCAACTTCGACGGCGAAAATTCCGGCCCGGTGCGCGAGTTCTTCACTGCGAACGCTGGCTACTGGATTAAAGAGTTTCACATGGACGGCGTTCGCATAGACGCCACGCAGAGCATTCATGACAGCTCCCCGGAGCACATACTGGCGGCCGTCACGCGCGAGGTGCGCGCGAGCGCCAGCGGGCGCGAGACCATCATCGTGGGAGAGAACGAGCCGCAGGAGGTTAAGATGATAAGGCCCGCGAGCGTTGGCGGCTACGGGCTGGACGGCCTCTGGAACGACGACTTTCATCACTCGGCGCGCGTGGCTCTGACGGGAAAGAGCGAGGCATACTACACGGACTATCGCGGCAGGCCGCAGGAGTTCATCTCCGCGCTCAAGTGGGGCTATCTATATCAGGGGCAGCGCTACAAATGGCAGAGGCACAGGCGCGGCACGCCCTCGCTTAACCTTAAGCCGGAGCAGATGGTCATCTTCATGGAGAATCATGACCAGGTGGCCAACTCGGGCAGGGGCGAGCGCGTGCATCTTCTGACGAGCCCGGGTCTGTATAGGGCCATGACGGCGCTCACCCTGCTTGCCCCGAGCACGCCCATGCTCTTTCAGGGGCAGGAGTTCGCGGCCTCGACTCCCTTCTACTACTTCGCAGACCACGAGGGAGAGCTAGCCTCGCTTGTCAGAAAGGGTCGCGTGGAGTTCCTCGCACAGTTTCGCAGCATAGCCACGCCAGAGATGCGCGCCTGTCTTGTTGACCCGGCGAGCGCTGAAGCATTTGAAAAGTGCAAGCTCGATTTTTCAGAGCGCGAGACAAACCGCGCCGTCTACGACATGCACAAAGACCTGTTGAAGCTGAGACGCGAGGACGCGGTCTTTAGCCTACAGCGCGAGCGAGGAGTGGACGGCGCTGTGCTTGGAGACGAAGCGTTCGTCCTTCGCTTCTTCGGAGAAGATGGAGATGACCGACTCATGCTCGTGAACATGGGCGTGGATTTGAACCTGAACCCCGCGCCCGAGCCCCTTCTGGCACCGCCCGAAGGAAGGCTCTGGAAGGTTCTCTGGTCAAGCGAAGACTGCCGCTACAATGGCTCGGGCACGCCGCCCGTAGAGACCAGAACGAACTGGCATCTTCCGGGCCGTGCGGCTGTCGTCCTGACGCCAGCGCCCGCAGGCGAGGTTGAAGACTTGGCAGTAATCGAAGGTGAAGAGAGCGAAGAGGCGGAGGTTCGCAGAGAGATGCTTGCGAGGTGGCCCAATGAGTGAGCTGGTGCGAAGGATTTCTTTCAGGGAAGGCGACAGACAAAGAGCGGACAGGCTTTTGAGCCACGAATGGCTCGTCACGAACGGCCTCGGCGGCTTCGCCTCAGGCTCTGTCGCTGGCGTGGCTACGCGCCGCTATCACGGCATGCTCATCTCTGCTCTGCCCACGCCGCTGGGCCGCTCCGTCATGCTCAATCATCTGGACGAGTGGGCGCGCATTGCGGACGGCAAGCGCTTCTTCATCGGCGGGCAGGAGCGCGCGGGCCGCGAGCCTGAACTGCCGGGAGCCGCTCACCTTGCGGAGTTTCGGCTCGAAGATGGATTGCCCGTCTGGCGTTATGAGCTTGGAGAGACGGTGCTGGAAAAGCGCATCCTCATGCCGCACATGCAGAACAGCGTTTATGTCAACTACCGAATCATAGAGGGCGACGAGAGCGTGCGGCTGAAGCTTCGCCCGTCCGTGCAGTTTCGCCCGCTCGAAGGCGCTGTCAACAAGCCAATCAAGAAGCCTTACTCCGTGACTTCGACGGAAGACCGGCTGGAGATTTCTTCGGGCCGCACCTATCCTCCGCTGCGGCTCAAAATCTACGGCACGCGCGCAACCTTTACCTTGGACGGCAGGATGCTGAAAGACCTCTTTTATCGTCTGGAAGCAGAGCGCGGCTATGACCACACGGGCGAGCTTTGGAGCCCCGGCTACTTCAGCGTGGACGTGACTCACAAGACCGACGCGACTCTCGTAGCCTCCACGGAATCGTGGGAGATAGTCACGGCGCTCATTCCCGAAGAGGCCTTTGAAGCGGAGACGGAGCGGCGCAGGCGTCTTATCTCTTGCGCCCCTGAGAAGGCGCGCGAAGGCGTCGCAGCAGAGCTTGTGCTGGCAGCAGACCAGTTCGTCATCAAGCCCGCGGGCCGCCGCGAGGACGAAGCACGCGCACGGGCTGCGGGCGAAGAGGTGCGCTCCGTCATAGCAGGCTATCACTGGTTCACGGACTGGGGCCGCGACACCATGATTAGCCTCGAAGGCTTATCGCTCACCACGGGCCGCCACACGGAGGCGGACTGGATACTCAGCACCTTCGCGCATTACGTGCGCGACGGACTCATCCCCAACATGTTCCCCGAAGGCGAGAACGAAGGGCTCTATCACACGGCAGACGCCACGCTCTGGTACTTTCACGCCATAGACCGTTATCTGGATTACACGAATGACCGTGCGACGCTTGAGCTTTTCCTGCCGAAGCTCACCGACATCGTAGAGCATCACCTGAAGGGCACACGCTTCGGCATAGGCGTGGACTCAAGCGATGGACTCCTGCGTCAGGGAGCCGCCGATTACCAGCTGACGTGGATGGATGCGAAGTGCGACGGCTGGGTAGTGACGCCGCGCCGTGGCAAGGCCGTGGAGATTAACGCGCTCTGGTACAACGCGCTCAGGCTTCTGGAGAAGTGGGTCGGACAGATAAAAGGCGACGAAGCCGCGCGTCCCTTCAAAGAGCACGCGGAGCGAGCTTACGACTCTTTCAACAAAAGGTTCTGGTACGAAGAGGGCGGCTACCTCTACGACGTGGTGGACGCGGAAGGCGGAGGCAACGACGCGTCTTGTCGTCCCAACCAGCTCTTCGCAATCTCTCTGCCGAACGCCGTGCTGGACAAGGAGCGCTGGGCTTCTGTGCTTCAGGTCGCGCACGACAAACTGCTCACGCCCGTGGGCCTGCGCTCGCTCGCGCCGGACGACCCGGAGTTCAAGCCCACCTACCACGGCGACCTGAAGACGCGCGACGCCGCCTATCATCAGGGAACGGTCTGGGCGTGGCTGATAGGCCCCTTCATAGACGCGTGGCTCAAGGTCTACCCGGAAGACCGCGCTGGCGCTCGCCGCTTCCTCAATGGCTTCAGCGAGCACCTCAACGAAGCCTGCATAGGCTCCATCAGCGAAGTCTTCGACGCCGTGGAGCCCTTCACCCCCAGAGGCTGCATCGCCCAGGCCTGGAGCATAGCCGAAGTCCTGCGCTGCTGGGTCAAGACCTCCTAAAATCAAAACCACCTCAGCGTCTCTTCCCGTCCCAAGACACCGAAGAGACGCTGAGAGTTTTCACATCAGAACTAACAACCCATTCCACCCGAGCGGAAATGAGCTTGCCTCTCATCGTCAACTTGTTACACGATATGATTGATTCCCACCACGTTAATTCGGGCGTTATGCCGATATATGTAATGTTTTCAGACTAACGGGTGATGTTTCTATTCGATGCACGCCTCTTTTTCTTAACCTTCCCCTGAATCGCTCCTCTGTTAATCGCCTCGTTGATTAGTTGGAGCGGCTCATCTTGTGGATTTAGTTGTCCTGTTAAAGATAAGAGATACAATTTGAGTGCCGCCCTATGTGCATCAGTGTAGAGATAAGCTACTTCAATACCGGCCAGGAGCGTCCTGCTCGCTTCTTCTACTCCTTCTGGCCCGTTGTCAATCGCCTTCCTAATCGTAAACAGTAACCGCGCTAGACAGTCAACGGCGGCTGAATCCTGACACAAGGTAGCCTCAAGAATGGCAGTCCAATCTTCATGACCTGCAATCAAGTAACGTTCATTGCCAGTTGAGCTAGTAGGTTCTTTCAAGACACACATGCGTAGATTCTGGAAAAATGATTGATGAGGTCTAGGCAGTATATTACCAACCTTAGTAGTTTTTAATCAATAGTAAATCTCAAAAATGCTGTAAATCGGCCTTATCGTTCCTTTATAAGCAAAACCTGCTTACCACCTTTGGCAAGCCATCTAAAATCAATGTCATAGCGATGCTATAGTCACATGCCTATGGCGCTGAAACTACAAATTCAAGAGATAGCCAGAAAGCTAGGAATAGAGAACGCATCTCAGTTGGCGAAACTAACGGGGCTTGGGCTGACTTCTTGTTACCAGCTATGGGAGGGAACGGCTCAAATGGTTTCGTTGGAAACATTGAATACGCTGTGCAATAAATTGAAGGCTCATCCAGCACTATTGTTCGAGTACAAGCCTGATCCGGAAGAGGAAGCTAGCCATTCATTCAAAGGCGGAGGCGGGCGAAAGAAGCTGTGAAGCAGAAGTATTAGAAGAACACCGTGGTGACGGCCAAAATCGGCATAACAACTCACTCAACCGATGCGCAGACACGCGGCTTGTCATTAGCATCAATCGCTCTGTGCCCCCGGTTAATTCGGGCGTCAGGCGCTTGTGATGCCCGGGACATATTTACCATTTCATATTTGGCACCTAATAGTTAATATAGCGCGTGTTGACGAGATAGCTTGCGCGCTGTCATCAGAAGTCAATTACTGTCTGAAATGGTCGCCGGGTTACGAAAGGGGGCGTCATGTCCACAACTCAGTCTGAACCTCGCGGCTCGGAGCTCCTGCTCACACCATCCGATATTTATCGCGCCGCCGCTGAAGGTGTGCTTCCACAAGCCGATGCTGAGCGCCTCGTGCAGTGGGGTTATGAGCAGCACTTTGACCGTTCGATTGCGCATGAGCCAAAGCCGCCTGCGTCGGAGCTTCGCAAGGGGCTCAACCTGGTAACGGTTGCCTACTACTTCGGCGCGATGCTGATGATTTCAGCGTGCGCATGGTTCCTCGGCGATAAGTGGGAGGCGCTTGGCTCGCCCGGAATCCTAATTACGGTCTTAATCTATATGACGGCGGCGGCGGGGTTGGGATGGTGGCTTCGCGGCAAAGGATATTTGGTGGGAGGCGGTCTGCTGATTACTGTAGCCGTCTGCCTCGTGCCGCTGCTCACCTACACGATTGAGGACATGATAGGGCTCTGGCCCGACGGAGACCCGGGAGCCTATAAAAATTACTATCCACTGATTCATGGCTCATGGATTGTCATGGAACTGGCGACAATCATAGCATCAGCCGTCGCGCTGCGCTTTGTGCGCTTCGGATTTCTGACAGCGCCTATGGCGTTTTCGTTCTGGTTTCTTTCTATGGACGTGGCGTCGTTGATTCTGGGAGAGGCGAATGACGACTGGGAGTCGCGCAAATGGATAAGCGTTATCGTGGGCCTGTGCATACTGCTTATAGGCTACGGGCTTGACAGGCGATTACATAAGTCTGAAAGACCGGACTCGGAAGATTACGCGTTCTGGTGCTATCTGTTTGGGATGCTTGCTTTCTGGGGTGGCCTGACGGCAATGGATAGCGGGTCGGAGGTGAAGCGAGCGCTTTACGCATTGCTGAATATCGGATTAATCGGGCTCGCGGTGAAGCTGCGCCGGACAACCTTTCTTATTTTCGGCGCGCTCGGCGTGCATCTCTATCTGGGCCACCTGGCATACAGGGTCTTTGAAGACTCGTTTCTCTTCCCGTTTGCGCTGGCGTTGTTAGGCCTGAGTCTCATTCTATTAACAGTGTGGATGCAGCGCCGACTCCTGGCGCGCTCGGCAGCGCCTAACAACTAATTCAACCGGAGCGCGAACAGAATCGCTTTCATGTGCGACGCCATATTGTTATAGCGTTCCGTCGCAACGTTAGTTCGGAATCATTGACTTGGGACTCTCTCGGTCACTAATATTCGTCGACACGAAAGGAGATTGAACAATTATGCTAGTGCCCAGGCGAATTCAATACCCAGTGCTTTTAGCATTGCCGCTCTGCTGCTTTATCTTATTTGCACTTACCGCTCAGGCTCAGGACAAGACAGCCGGCACCTCGCCTTCCGGCCAGGGCAAGGTCAGCATCTGCAAAGAAATTGATGATGACTGGAAATGTGTAGGGCAGTCGAATCAATGGACGGCAGACTCGCCTTTCAACGTCTTGTTTGAATATCCGAAGGCGGTTGGAGTGGATTTCATAGGCATAGTCTTTTACAAGCAGGGCGAAGACGGCAAGGACGCGGAATTCATTAATGAGTATCAGCAGAACATAGGCGAGAAGAATACTAAGTATGCGACGGTGGGAGATGAGTTAAAACTACCTGCCGGTACTTACAGCGTCTACATCATCACCTGGGGAAAGCGGGAGCTAATGATGAAACGCGGGAATCTGACTGAATACCTGGCGAAGACAGTGTTAACGGTGAAGTAAGCCGTACGGGTAAATGTGACTCTCAATATTCAGCGAGCAGAGTGATAAATAAAGCCCTTGTGTTTACCGCGTTAATTACGGCTAGCGAACCTCTGTGGATAGGGGTCAAAGATGACCTAGGAGGCTGCCCGAACCGTGCTGCGTTACGCTTTAGAGAGACTCGCCCTTGCTAAAGTACAGGCCGACGTGGATGAGCCTAATGTCGAGTCGGTGCGAGTGCTTGAGAAACTGGGCATGAGGTGCGTCAAGCGTAAATTAGTCGACCGGAGCGCGAGCCGGCTTGTCTTTCATCGTCAACTTAAATGATTTAGAGATTGTCCGCGCGCCCGGTTAATTCGGGCGTTGTGCCTCCTGACTAGGATTTGTGGGATTGTTTCTTAGACGGGCATGGCGGAGCATTAGGGTTAACTCGTGGAGTTGCTTTTGGGAGTTTCGCTCCTATTGGGACAATCCAGAGCTCAACGGCATCTACTCCGCGAGAGCCCCCATTGATTGCCGTGAGACGTTGTTCATGGATGTTGAGGCTTTTAACTAAATACGACTTAGCGCGCTCGGCCAGATACTCACCCTGGTTTTTCTTAGAGCAGCGCGCTCCATAGCCGATGATGTATCCCTCTGAGTTCGGCTCTCTACGTAGCTCTATGGCGTAATCATCAAGTTCCGCCACTTCTGCATTCCAGTTTTGAACTCTATACGGGACAAATAAACGCGCCTCCTCGCGCTCTTGTTTATCCGGAGCGTCGTTCGCAGAGTCAATTAAGGCCGAAGAAGAAAATGATTCCACCGTATTGGCAGTCGCGAAGTAACGCCGGTCGAGCGTATGAGAGGCCAACACTATGATAAGGATTGAAAGGGTGATGAATCTGCTAATATTTCTCAAGGTCTTATCCTCCTAAGCGCTGAGCGCTTCGTGTCACCTGGCTGTGGGACAAGGATTGCCGCCTTGACCCGGATAGCGCAGATAGTATGGAAGAGTAGCTTTATCGAAATTATTTGCTAGTTTGAGTTGTTCCATCGTCAGGCATTTTGCAGTAGCTAGATTAGCGCATGCTAAGTCAGCGCCCCTCAGGTCTGCCCCCTCCAAATCGGCACCGGCAAAATTTACACCTCGAAGTTTGGCATCACTGAAAAGAGCATTTTTAAGACTTGCGTTTCGGAGCCTGGCACCTTCCAGATTACTGCCTCTGAATGACGCTCCGTCAAAGTTTTCATTATCAACCAGAGTGACTCCTCGCAAGTCCACCTCGTATAGACCCAGCCGCTGTTCTTTCCCCCCTTCTCCGTTCATATACGTAAGCCTGCGTTTACCCAGCGCACCCATCGCAGCTTGAATGTCTTTTGGAGTATCAACCGCTACGATTGACTCACAGTCATCAATAATATCTTCCGTAGAGCCTTTTGATGGCTGGTCTTTTGTCGTCTCCTTTTTTAACGGAGCGAAATCGTGGATGAACGTCGTGAGAACATAAATTATCCGTAAGTAGTCTCGCCTGAGCTTATCCAGTTGCTCATTCTTTTGATTGATTTGAAGATTTGTATTCTGGACTTCGGTATATTCTCCGGCAATTTCATCTGCTAGCCTCTCCAGGGATAAGATTGCCGCGACTCGCGCATTGGAATTGGTGTCTCTCAGTTTTTCATTGGCCCTCAGGAATTCTTCAGAAATGCGATTGGCGCGCTGATTAGCGAGCGTTTGATTAGCAAGCGCCAGGTTTGCTGCTGTTGTTTCCTGTGTGCGCTTAATATTATACCAGGTGAAAAACGTGCCGATGATGACGATTACCGCCCCGAGTATCTTGGCATATAGGTCTATAAAATCCTTACGTTGTTCAAAAGTAACCGGGCGCAGCCGCCAGGCCATAATCACCCACACGACTGTTGCAAAAACAATGAGCAGTAGAGCAACCGTTTGCTCTTGCCTGAAATTTGGGAATCGCATCAAGCCTAAGGAGTAAAGAAGCGAGGTAAAAACAATGATTCCAAGCGGTATAAGTACTAATCCCTTCAGGCTCCCTTTGCTGC
This sequence comes from Pyrinomonadaceae bacterium, assembly GCA_035276685.1. Classification (GTDB taxonomy): domain Bacteria; phylum Acidobacteriota; class Blastocatellia; order Pyrinomonadales; family Pyrinomonadaceae; genus JACVRN01. The sequence goes on from DATELK010000230.1 coordinate 28,588, forward strand.
TTTTAATTGGAGACAAGGATAAATCTATATTCTCAAATATCGGTTGTGATTTTCTGTCATCCGACTTAGACATATTCAAATTCCTCGCAGGCAATTTGATTGCTGGACGCCATCTTAAGAGAGCTGGCAGTTCTGAGAGCCAATGTCTATGCTGCTCAAAATTGAGCTGGAGGCGTTTATGAGACGGCGTCTACTTAATATAAAAACCGTAGCTGTCTACGTCAATGATTCAGGCAGCGCGGCAGACGGTCACTTACTTTTATCCAGCTCACGACCTCTCTTCACTCTGCGCGCCGGACTGTAGGCAGAAGAGCGCGAGCGAGCGCGATTCCAGCCTGTAGCTCTGTCGGCCCTTCAAGGGACGGCGGGTTCTGGCTAGGCCCGTTGCCTCGCGCGTGTCCAGCATCAATTCCCAGCGGACTTCCTCGCGGTGCGCGGGCAGCGTGAAAGTGACCTGCCTGTCCTGGGCGTTTAAGAGCAGCAGGAGCGTGTCGCCCGTGATGCGGCGGCCGCGCTCGTCCACCTCGTCTATGGCGTCTCCGGCGAAGCGTATGCCAAGGGCGCGGCGTGAGCGGTTGCGCCAGTCCTCTTCCTGCATCTCTTCGCCGTCGGGGCGAAACCAGGAAAGGTCTTTGACCTCCGAGCCGCGAATCTGTCTTCCCTGAAAAAACTTGCTGCGCCGCAGGACGGGGTGCTCGTGAAAGATGCGTATGACGTTGCGAGTGAATTCCAGAAGCTGCCACCGGGCCTCGTCCAGATTCCAGTCGAGCCACGAAATCTCGTTGTCCTGACAGTAGGCGTTGTTGTTGCCTCCTTGCGTGCGCCCCAGCTCGTCGCCCGCCTGAAGCATAGGCACGCCCTGCGAAAGCAGCATCGTTGCCAGAAAATTTCTCTGCTGGCGGGCGCGCACGCTCTCTATCTGCGCGTCTTCAGTCGGCCCTTCGACTCCGTAGTTGAAACTCAGGTTATCATCTGTCCCGTCGCGGTTCTCTTCACCGTTCGCCTCGTTGTGCTTCTCGTTGTAGCTGACCAAGTCCCTCAGCGTGAAGCCGTCGTGCGCCGTGACGAAGTTGATGCTGGCGTAGGGCCTGCGCCCGCTCCGCTCGTAGAGGTCTGAGCTTCCCGTCAGACGATAGGCGAGGTTGTCCATCAATCCTTTATCGCCGCGCCAGAAGCCTCTGACCACGTCGCGGTAGATGCCGTTCCACTCGGCCCACAGGACTGGAAAGTTCCCCACCTGATAACCGCCCTCGCCCAAGTCCCAGGGCTCTGCTATGAGCTTGACCTGCGAGAGCACTGGGTCTTGGTGAATGATGTCGAAGAAAGCGCCAAGGCGGTCTACTTCGTGAAGCTCGCGTGCCAGGGCCGAAGCCAAATCAAAGCGGAACCCGTCAACGTGCATCTCCAAGACCCAGTAGCGCAGAGAGTCCATGATGAGCTGCAAAGTGCGCGGGTGCGTCATGTTCAGCGTGTTGCCCGTGCCCGTGTAGTCCATGTAGTAGCGCGGGTCGTCTCCCACTAGACGGTAGTAGGCAGCGTTGTCTATCCCTCTAAACGAGAGCGTAGGCCCCATATGGTTGCCCTCGCCCGTGTGGTTATAGACCACGTCCAGTATGACTTCTATGCCTTCGCGGTGCAGCGTCTTGATCATGGTCTTGAACTCTGCTACCTGCTGGCCCATGTTCCCGCTGCTCGAATAGCGCACGTCCGGCGCGAGGAAGGCTATGGAGTTGTAGCCCCAGTAGTTCGTCAGTCCCCTGTCCGTCAGGTGCTTGCCCGAGACGAACTGGTGAACGGGAAGAAGCTCCACAGCCGTCACGCCGAGAGACAGCAGGTACTCTATGACCGCAGGGTGCGTCATGCCCGCGTAAGTCCCACGCAAATCTTCCGGCACGTCCGGGTGAAGCTTTGTGAATCCCTTGACGTGCATCTCGTAGATTAAGGTCTTGTGCCAAGGAGTTCGAGGATGCTCGTCGTCTCCCCAGCTAAAGGCAGGGTCTACGACTACACACTTCGGGACGAAGGGCGCACTGTCGCGCTCGTCCATCGTCAGGTCTTCGCCCTCGTCGCCAATCGTGTAGCCGAAGACCTCTTCGCTCCAGTTGACATTGCTGGCAAGAGCCTTGCCGTATGGGTCTATCAAGAGCTTGTGAGGGTTGAAGCGATGCCCGTCTCGCGGCTCGTAAGGCCCGTGAACGCGATAGCCGTAAAGCTGCCCCGGCCGCGCCTCCGGCAGGTAAGCGTGCCAGACCTGGTCTGTCTGCTCCGTCAGAGCTATGCGCGCGGTCTCATAGCCCGCGTCCACAGAGTCGAACAGACAAAGCTCGACGCGCGTAGCGTTCTCGGAAAAGAGCGCGAAGTTCACGCCCGCGCCATCCCACGTAGCCCCCAGCGGATAGGGCTGCCCCGGCCATACCTTCATGAAGCGCATCTGAACAGAAAACTTTCCCGAAATTATCTCTGACTTATATTAGTAGCCCCCGCAGGGGGTTCTCTTTTTCTACAACATGTGTCCCATGACTTACGTCATGGGCTACTGATATGCCGCCCCCTGCGGAGGCTATTAATATTCCTCCTCTTTCATGTGCTTAAGACTTCGGCTAATGAATTTAAGTGATATAATGAGGGCTTCTGAAATGCTAAAGCTTTTACTCCCGAATCAGCATTAATCGCAGCCAATTCACAAGAACGTACAATGGACGTTATAGCTAAGGGTGCATTAATCGCTCATTACCGTGTCCTGGAGCTGATAGGCTCCGGCGGCATGGGCGCGGTCTACAAGGCTCTGGACGAAAAGCTCAGTCGAATAGTGGCGCTCAAGGTGCTGCCCGCCGAAGCGGTCGCGGATAAAGAGCGCCGCCGCCGCTTTCTACAGGAAGCACGCGCCGCTTCATCGCTCAATCACCCGCACATCCTCACCGTCTTTGAAATAGGAGAGGCGGAAGACTCGCCCTACATGGCCATGGAGTACGTAGAGGGCGAGACACTGAGACAGAAGATTGACGCGGGCAGGATGTCTCTCAAGGAAGCGCTGGACATAGCCATACAGGTCGGCGAAGGCTTGTGCAAGGCGCACGAGCACGGCATCGCGCACAGGGACTTGAAGCCCGAGAATCTAATCGTGAGCCGCGACGGGTACGCGAAGATTCTGGACTTCGGGCTGGCGAAGCTCGTAGAGAAGCGTCAGGCGCAGATGACGGCGGGCAGCACGGAAAAGACTCTCCTGAAGGTAGACACCCAGTCCGGCACCATCATGGGCACCATCAGCTACATGTCGCCGGAACAACTCCTCGGGCAGCGCGTAGATTTAAGGAGCGACATCTTCTCCTTCGGCATAGTTCTCTACGAGATGCTGACGGGCCGCTGCCCCTTCAGCAACGAGAACAGGATTGACACGATGCACGCAATCCTGCACGAAGAGCCGCCCGCTCCCTACGTAGTCAAAAAGGGATTGCCGCTTGAGCTGGAAAGGATTCTCACGCGCGCCCTCAAAAAACAGCCGAAGGAGCGATACCAGAAGGCTAGAGAGCTTTGCGACGACCTCAAGGCGCTCAGGCGCGACCTTGAGCTTGGACGAGCGCGCCATGCTCCGGCCAGAACAAAGCTCGTCCTTAAGCGCGTCGAGTCGTGGCCGCGCTCCGCCTCCATAGACTACGAGAAGGAGCTGAACGAGTCACAGTACAAAGCCGTGACCACCGTGGACGGGCCGCTCCTGATAGTCGCAGGCGCGGGCACAGGCAAGACTCGCACGCTCGTCTACCGCGTGGCGCGGCTCGTAGAAGCAAACGTCAAGCCGGAATCGGTGCTGCTTCTCTCTTTCACGCGCCGCGCGGCGACGAGCATGCTGGCCCGCGCCGCCAGCCTCGCAGACCAACGCTGCCAGAGAGTCTCGGGCGGCACCTTTCATTCCCTTGCTCATTCCGTACTGAGAAAGTATTCGGACGAGGCTGGCATCGCGCGCACCTTCACAGTCTTAGACCAGGGCGACACGGAAGACGTGATTGACCTTGTGCGCCGACAGACGAAGGTGACCGGCAAAAGCGGCAGGCTCCCCAGAAGGCGCACGCTCTGCTCCATCTTCAGCATGTCCGTCAACAAGCTGATGCCTGTCCAAGAGGTCGTGAGAAATTACTACCCGCAGTTCATACACGAGACTGAGGCTATTGAGACGCTGCACCGCGCGTTCGAGGCCTTCAAGCGCGAGCGACACCTGCTCTCTTACGACGACCTTCTGTTGCGCTTGCAGGAGACGCTGGAAGAGAGTCCTGAGCTGTGCAGGCGATTGTCGGAGCAGTACGGCTACATCATGGTAGACGAGTATCAGGACACCAACCGTTTGCAGGCGCGCATCATGCGACTGCTGGCAGCGACGCACGACAACGTCGCGGTAGTCGGCGACGAGTGCCAGTCAATCTACTCCTTTCGCGGCGCAAGCTTCCGTAACATGCTTGAGTTCCCGGAGCTTTTCCCGAAAGCAGAGGTCATCAAGCTTGAGGAGAACTACCGCAGCACACAACCTATACTGGACGTGGCCAACGCCATCATCTCGGACGCGCCCGAGTCATACTCCAAGCGTCTCTATTCCGGCATGACAGAGGGAGAGCCGCCCGTGCTCGTCACCGCTCGCGACGAGAACGAGCAGTCGCGCTTCGTTTGCGAGCGCATAGAAGAGCTGCGCGACGAAGGCGTGCCTCTATCCGAGATGGCAGTCCTCTTTCGCGCGGGCTCTCATTCCTTCGACCTTGAGATAGAGCTTGCGCGTCACGGCATCCCCTTTCGCAAGTTCGGCGGCATACGCTTCACGGAATCGGCTCACATCAAAGACGTGCTCTCTTTCCTGCGCGTGCTTGTCAACCCTTCCGACACTCTCTCTTGGTTTCGCATGCTCAAGCTTATAGACCACGTGGGCGATGCGACGGTCGAGCAGATTCTGGATTACCTGAACGTGGAGCGCAGGGACTTCAAGACGGCTCGCGCGCGTGAGACGCTCTTTGCTCGCCTCAAGCAGTTCCCTGCACGCGCAAGCTATCAGGACCAGCTGACGAAGCTCGCTCACCTGCTTTCCACCATCAACGAGCAGAAGGAGCCTTCCTCTCAGCTTTCAGCCGTGCTCAGGCTTTACCGCCCCATTCTTCGCGCACGCTTTGACGACCACCCGAGGCGCACGCGCGACCTTGAGCACCTGCAACAGATTGCCAAACGCTACAAGACGACTGCCGAGCTGCTGGCGGACGTGGTGATGGACCCGAACGATGTTGCGCCGCAGGACAGGGCCGGCGCACGCGGCTACGTCACGCTCTCCACGGTTCACTCTGCGAAGGGGCTTGAGTGGAAGGCGCTCTTTATCATCTGGATGATGGACGGCTGGTTCCCTTCCTCGCGCTCCACGGACGAGTTCGAGGATTTGGAGGAAGAGCGACGACTGCTTTACGTCGCCTCGACAAGAGCCAAAGAGCAGCTTTACTTCGTTCATCCGGAGCACGCCTTCAACCGCGCAGAGCCGGACGTGCCGCCCTCCGTCTCCCGCTTTCTTGAGCCCATCCCGCCCGACGTGCTGCCTCGCGCACAGCTCACGGGAGCCGAATAAACCCGCGAAAACAGGCGGAATTCGGCGGTTTTCAACTTTTTTCGCGCCTATCACGAGGTTGCGCTTGCATTCTGAAAAGAAATGCGTATACTGTGCGTCCCCCTGCAAGCAGTGCTGCTGCATGTAACTTAAACTTCTTACCGCCGTGCCGGAAATTAACCTCGGACTGGCTCCGCGTGGCGGTAACTCAAGCTCAACACAAAACCCATAACCTCGTGCCTCTCGAAGGCGGAGAGTTACGGCTTCTTCACCCGTAATTGAACTGTGCTCGGTAGAGTTTTACTTAAATCGCGTCATGTTTTAACTGGGAGCCTGTCCCGGCGGGCGGGTTTCTATCTCACCTCAACCCTCAACCCTTACGCAAGGAGAAGAAATGAAGAGATTTTCAGCTTTACTCTTGACGGCTGCGCTCGCTGCCGCTGTTATCCTCCCGGCCTTAGCTAACGCCCAACGCTCGAACGGCGAGAAGGGGCTGGCACGCGCCGAAGCCGTCAGCAAGATGCGTATCCAGAACAGGCTGGCCAGAAAAGGCATAGCCGCAGACGACGTGAAGACCCTGCGCGTCTTCAACGACAAAGACAAAGCGAATCGCGCTCACACACATTTTCAGCAGACCTATAAAGGCATCCCCGTCTTCGGCGGCCAGGCGATTGTTCACCTCGACACGGCCAGCGAATCGGAAGCCGTCCCGGCCACCGATAATTTAATCGAGAACGTAGACGTAAACATCACGCCCAACCTCACGGCCGAAGACGCCATAGGCTCGGCCAAGGGCAAGTACAAGGAGAAGAAAGGCTGCGACGACTGCTTCACAGACCCTGCGAAGGCAGACCTCTGGGTTCTGCGTCACGAAGGCGTTGACTACCTGGTCTACCGCGTACAGCTCTCGCGCCTTGACGGCACCGAGAACACTTCCGAGCCCGTCTACTTCATCAACGCTCACTCGGGCGAGCTTGTCTGGAGCTACGACAACCTTCAGACGCAGTCTGCCACTGGCTCCGGCTCCTCACTCTACAGCGGCACGCAGAGCATCACGACTTACCTCTCGGCTGGCAACTACTACATGGAAGATGTCAATCGCGGGGTAGGAACCTTTGACAACCGCAACACCGCGAGGATTAGCTCGCTCACCGGAGCTATCACCAGCTTCGGCTCTGTCTACAGATTCTCCGACACGGACAACATCTGGAACAGCACCACTCAGCGTGCGGCCGTCGACGCTCAATTCGGCGCTTCAAAGGTCTACGACTACTACCTCAACGTTCACGGGCGCAACGGCATCGACGGCAATGGAGGCCCGCGCACCTACGCCTCCATCAACGGCACGACCGGCCTCATCAGCTCCATAGTCCACTTCGGCAAGTCCTACAACAACGCCTTCTGGACGGACAGCAAGAACCAGATGTTCTACGGCGACGGCGACGGCACAGCATGGGGGCCGATTGTCACCCTCGACATCTGCGGCCACGAGATGCAGCACGGCATCACCTCTCGCACGGCTGGCCTGGTCTACTCGGGCGAGTCGGGCGCTCTGAACGAGTCATGGTCTGATGTCTTCGGCGTCATGGTAGAGCTTTACGCCAGAGGCGGAGAGACCGCAGGCACGTGGCGCATAGGCGAGGACGCCCGCACTCCCGCCACGGCTGGCGACGCCGAGCGCTGGATGGACATACCGCACAACGGCATGAACTACGGCTACACGTCTAACGACCAGCCGGACTACTACACCGAGCGCTACACCGGCACGCAGGATAACGGCGGCGTGCACATCAACTCCGGCATCTCCAACCACGTCTTCTACCTCGTGGCGAAGGGCGGAACGCACGCGCACGTCCCTGGGCCTTTCGTGACCGGCATCGGCGCGGACAAGGCCGCGAAGATTTGGTACAGAGCCATCACCACCTACATGACCTCCTCCACCAACTTCGCGGGAGCGAGGACGGCAACGCTGAACGCCGCGAGCGACCTCTACGGCGCGGGCAGCGTCGAGTACACGGCAGTCGCCACCGCCTGGACGGCCTGCGGCGTACTGTAAACCTCGCGCTCTAATTTAGAGGCGGATTCAAACAGGGATAGACAGGATAGACAGGATAAAAGAAGAAGCAAGCTCTTCTCTTTTATCCTGTCTATCCTGTCCATCCCTGTTAATTTATCTCCTTAGCTTTACAACTTCTCCGGTATCAGATACTTTGCTTGCTCGTGAGCGAAGCCATAGGCAAACAGAGACGGCGTTTCTGCCTTGTACTCATCAAGCCGTCGCATTATGACGACGAGGGCTACGTTATACAGTGGCTCAGGTCTGCCATACCGTCTAACAGTCTGGCGGTGCTTTACGGCTTAGCGCTCGAATGCGCCGAAGAGAAGGTGCTGGGCGAGGACGTTGAGCTTGAGATTCACGCCTTTGACGAGACCAACACGCACATACGCCCCGGCCGCATAGAGTCCCTGATAAAGGGCGCTGACATGGGGATGGTGATGCTGGTCGGCGTGCAGTCTAACCAGTTCCCGCGCGCTCTGGACATAGCGAAGCCTCTGCGCGAGATGAATCTATTGGTAGCCGTCGGAGGCTTTCACGTCTCAGGCACCATCTCCATGCTGAAGGAGCGCGACCCGGACGTGGCTCGTGCAATGGAGATGGGCGTCTCGCTCTTCGCGGGCGAGGCTGAAGGAAGGCTCGGACAGGTGTTGTTGGATGCCTCACGTGGAAGGCTTGAGCCTCTCTACAACTTCATGAACGACCTGCCGAATCTTGAAGGAGTGGCGATTCCGCTTCTCCCGGCAGAGAGGGTCATGCGGACGGCGGGCGCTAACACGAGCTTTGACGCCGGACGCGGCTGCCCCTATCAATGCTCCTTCTGCACCATCATCAACGTGCAGGGGCGCAAATCCCGTCGGCGCTCGCCCGACGACATAGAGCGAATCGTGCGCGCCAACATCGCGCAGGGCATACACCGCTTCTTCATCACGGACGACAACTTCGCGCGCAACAAGGACTGGGAAGCAGTGCTTGACCGCCTGATTCACCTGCGAGAGGTCGAGCGCCTTGAGATGAACTTCATCATACAGGTGGACACGCTCTGTCATCGACTGCCGAACTTTATAGAGAAGTGCTCGCGCGCCGGAGTCAAGCGCGTCTTCATAGGGCTTGAGAACATAAATCCCGCGAACCTGCTCGGCGCTAAAAAACAGCAGAACAAGATAACCGAGTATCGCAAGATGCTGCTGGCGTGGAAAGAGGCGCGGGTGTTGACCTATTGCGGCTACATACTCGGCTTTCCTAACGACACTCCGGAATCCATCATCCACGACATAAAGGTCATACAGAAGGAGCTGCCCGTAGACCTGCTTGAGTTCTTTTACCTGACGCCGCTTCCAGGCTCGGAAGACCACAAGAAGCTGCACGAGGCGGGAGCGTGGATGGACGCAGACCTGAACAAGTACGACCTCAACCACGCCGTCGCGGAGCATCAGAACATGTCGCGCCGCGAGTGGGAAGAGACCTACAGGCTCGCGTGGGAGACATACTACTCGAACGAGCACATAGAGACCGTGCTGAGGCGCGCGATTGCCACGGGGATAAGTCCGGGCAAGGCACTGTTCTTAATCTTCTGGTTCAAGGGCTGCATAGGGATTGAGAAGATTCACCCACTCGAAGGCGGCTTCCTTCGCATGAAGCACCGCCTCACGCGAAGGTCTGGGTTAAAGCCGGAATCAGCGCTGCTCTTTTATCCTAAATTCCTGTTTGAGACTGTCTCGAAGGTGACCCGGTGGATTTCGCTCTACACGCGGCTGCGCCTCATCTATCGAAAGGTGAAGCGAGACCCCGCGCGCCGGGACTACATGGACTTGGCCATCACGCCCGTCACGGACGACGAGGTGGAGACGCGCGAGATGTTCCAGTCAGAGTTCGCACAGGCCTACGTCGGCCGCGTGCGCCGCATAGAGCGCATCAGGCGCGGCGAAGCCGTCTGAAGCTTCTCAAGGCTTCTGTTCAAGCGCCCTCTTCGCCATCGCGCGTATGAGGCGTGTGGAATCTTTCGCAGCACGCTCTTCCAGCGCAGCCCTGAGCGCGGCCCTCACGTTCTCTTCTTTAGCAGCTGCCAGAAGCGATTGAAGCTGCTCTAAAGCTTCCGCGCGGCCAGCCGTGTCCGGCTCGTGCGAGAGTTGATAGAGCAGCATGGCTAGCGGCCTCGCTTCCTGCTTCACGCGAAGAGGAAGACGGCCGCCGTCGTCCAGCCTGACGGATAAAAGCTCGCCTCGAAGGCTGAACCGCACCTCCTGTTTTTTATCCTTCAGCTCGACGCGGCGGCTCACGCGGCCCGCGCCGGTAGTTTCAACCGCGACCTGAAGCGGGATGCTCCAGAGAGCGCTCCCCTGTTGCTCAAGCTCTATTATGACCTGTTCGTTCTCAACGCGGTGTCTTGCGATGATGACGGGCGCGCTCGCGCCGTAAATCCATTGCTCGAAGAAGCGCGAGAGCTGCTTTCTGCTCGCTTCCTCCATAGCTTTTTGCAGGTCGCGTGTCGTGACGCTCCTGTTGAAGCCGCGCGTCGTGTAGAGCCGCACGCCGCGCCAGAAAGCCTTCTCTCCAATCTCGTAGCGCAGCAGGTTCAGCACCAGCGCGCCCTTGTCATAAACGATTGGCCCACCGGCCTGAGACTCAGGAATAGGTGAGCGAAAGGCCAGTTGCCTGTCCTTCCCGGCCGTCCTGATTCGCTCGTAGCCCGCGCGTGCGAGCCACATGTCCCGGTCGTACTCCTCCTGGCCGAAGCGTCGCTCGCGGTAAGCGCTCATCATAAACTCCGCGAAGCCTTCGTTGAGCCAGAAGTCGGCCCAGCCAGCGCAGGTGATTCTGATTCCCCACCACTGGTGCGCGAGCTCGTGCGCGATGAGCCAGTTCTCTCTTGGCTCCGCCAGCACGTCGCGGCCATAGTTCTCGCGCATCACGGTGAAGGCGCTCATCTCCTGCGCCACGCCGCCCGAAGCGAGCACCTGCGTGTAACGCTTCAGAGGGTAACGAACACCCGCGCGCTCTTCGAAGAAGGCGAGGATGTCGGAAGTGTCCGCGAAGATGCGCTCGATTTCCGAGGGCGTGTAAAGGCTGCGAGCCATGAAAAGTAGCTGCACGTTGCCCGCCTGACGCGTCACCTCCTGAAACTGTCCCGCGGCGAAGCCGAAGACAAAGGGCGGCACGCTCGCTCGCTCTGCCCAGACGTGCTCGGTGCGATTTTGCCCCAGGCTCTTCTTCTCAACAGGCTCGCCGTTCGCCACCATGCGGAAATCGTCGGGCAGGATTAGCTTGAGGTCGAGCGTCGCCTTATCGCCGGGGTCGAAGTTGCAGACCATCCAGCGCGGAGTGTTGTAAGCGGCATAGAGATGGTCTGCGTAAAACCTCAGGCCGCGCGTGGGCTTGGCCCTGTAACGAATCTTCAGCACGCGCGTCTCGCCCGAAGAGAGAGCGCGAGGGAATTGTATGAAGAGCTTTCCTTCCCTCGCCTCGAACTTCAAAGTCTCGCGCCCGTCCCGCACCTCTTCCACCTGTAGCTCCTGAGCATCCAGCGACAGCTCAGAGAGACTCTCGACGCGGTTAACGAAGCTTATACTCACCTCACCCGCAATCGTCTGCTCCTGTAGACTCGGCTCTAGGGAAGCGTCGTAGTGTAGAACGTCAATGTCTGTGGTGGCGGCGCGTGTCTCTATTTGCGGAACTAGAAGAAGGAGCAGAGACAGAGAGATGAAGATGAAAGCGCGCGTGTGTGAGGCTCTCATGCTTAATGTGTGATTCGGACTCTTCATCTACGGTTTTCCGGCTCTCTGCGCGAAGGCCCTGAGCTAAACAGAAGTCTCGTCGTCCAATCATAGCGCAGAATTCAAACAGGATGGACAGGATAAGCAGGATAAAGAAGTAATACTTTATCTTTCATCCTGTCCATCCTGTCCATCCCTGTTAATTTCCTTTTAGAAGGTGAAGCGAAGCTGCGTCTCAAGTCTGCGGTTTCCGGCGGAAGGATTCACGCCCGCGAAGCCGAAGCTTCCGGCCGACACGACCGACTGGCCGAAGAGCGGCGACGAAAGATTGCCTACGGGCAAGCCGCCGTTGGCTCGATTGAAGAGGTTCTGCACACGCAGGGTCAAGGTCAAACCATATCGCTTCTCTTTTTGAGCCGCACCTTGAGTTTTGTCCGAGACCACTTTGCCAAAGCTAAAAGCACGGCTCACGTTCATGTTGACCACGAAGAAGGCAGGGCCACTCCCGAAGTTGCGCGGGACAATCTGCTGTCCGGCTTCGGGGTTCGGGTCAAAGGCCCCGAAGCGAGTCACAACCACGCCCGGCTTCGTCAAATCCGTGGCGAACGCGGGCCGGTCTGTGAAGAGCGTGTCGCCGTTTCCGTCCAGCCCCGTGACGATGTTGAAGGGGCGGCCGGAGGTTGCTATCACGAGCGGATTAAGGCGAATCCCGAACAGCGTGGCGAAGTTCCCTCCGAACGAGAAGGTGTGGCGCACGTCCGTGGAAGCGCGGCTGTACTCGGCATCGAAGTTGTAACTGTTCGAAGGGAAACTCCCCAGGCCTTCCGTGTCGCTCCTGGCCTTCGTCAGGCTGTAGTTGACGAAGAAGGAGAAGCTGCTGCTGAGCCTGTTGTGGACGGCTACGAGCAGCTGATTCTGATTGATGCGTCCCTGCGATTCAAACTGAAGAATGTTGCCCGCGCCAGGGTCAGGGCGAACGCCGCTCACTGGAAGCGGCGCGTTCACGTTGCGCGAGTTGAAGGCGCGGCGCGTGCGAGAGTTGATGTAGGTCACTGTCAGCGTTGTCTTCATAGGCAACTGCCGCTCAAGGCTCAGCGCAGATTGAATCATGTATGGCACACGCAAGGCTTCGCCGATGCGCCGTATGAGCGGCGGGAAGCCTGCGCCAGCCGCTACCGATTCAAACGAAGGCACGGAGGGGAAAAGGTTCAGCACTGCTTCGTCCGAGAGTACGAACTGCCTCTGCGTGACGCCGTTGTAGCGGCTGGCGGTGACGACTATGTTCTCGTTGAAGCGGTCGTAGAAGAGACCTAAGCCGCCGCGCACGACAACCAGCGGCTCCTTCGTCCCCGTCGCGGCCACGGGAGCCCACGCGAAAGAGATGCGCGGCGCAAGGTTCAGGCCGTTGCTGATGTTCGTCTGCGATTCAAAACGCAGGCCCAGGCTCAGGCTAAGCTCGGGCCGCACGCGCCACTCGTCCTGAGCGAAAGCGCCGAAGTCCAGTTGCCGCCCGGTTGACAGAGGGTCGCCGCCCGTAATCGAGAACTGTGTTGCGCCGCCGCCTCTCAGGCGAACTTCGGCCGCAGTCAAACCCCTCCGCTGAAAAAGAAGCGTGCGGCGATAACGCTCTATGCTCGTGATGGTAGTCGTGATTACTTCGCCGCCAGCATCTTTAACAGGCTCGCCCGAAGCGTCCAGCACAGGCGCGAGGCCGCCCGCGAAAGTGAACGCGCCTCCGAAGTTGAAGCTTGAGATGTCTTCTATGCTTGTGACTCGCAGGCGTCCGCCAAATCTTAGCGTGTGATTGCCGCTCGTCCACGTCACGTTATCCTGAAGCCACAAGCGCCATTCGGGATTAACCTCGTGGCCTATGCCTGTGCCGCCTCCGTTAAAGGCTCCGAGGACGTTGATTGTGGGCCGGGACGAGTCGCCGTACTCCACCTGATTCTCGTAGATGAACTGCGCGCGGAACTCGTTCAACAGCCGCTCGCTCAGCACCGCCGTCTCCGTCAGCTGAAAGGTCTGAATGGTGTTCGTGATGCGGTAAGAGGCTTCGGGCAGAAAGAAGCCGCCGACGTTTGCGCGAGAGTTATCAAAACGAAAGAGCGCGTAGCGCGCAGTCAGGTTATGATTGCGGGTGAGCTGGTAATCTAGACGCGCGCCCGTGTTGAGACGGGTCTGCGGCACCGTCACGGCCTCTCTGAAAGGCACTATGTTGAGGGAGCCGTCAAGGACGGTAGCGTTCACCACAGCATTGTCGTCCGTCTCTCGCCGCTCAAGGTTGAAGATGACGGAGGCTCTGTTTTTGCTGACGGGGCCGCTCAAGCTTCCGCCGTATTGACGCGTCTGGTAGGCGGCTCGATTCTGCGCGAAGGGATTGCGCGAGTTCAGGCTCTCGTCCGAAAAGCCAAGCAAGGCTTCGCCCCGCCAGCGGTCTGCGCCCGGACGCGTCAGGATTTGTATCTGGCCAAAGCCGAGCCTGTCGTTCTCCGCCGAAAAAGGATTCTGGTTGATGCGTATCTCTCGAATCGTCGAGCGTGGAGGAAGCGGCTGGCCCGTGTTCATAAAGCCGTCTATCAGAATCTGTCCGCCCTGCGGCCCGGCTGTTGGGCCGACGAGCGCCTGCAATGCCGCCTGCAAATCATCGGGGTCGTCGGGCAGTGCTTCCAGCTCCACGCCGCGCAGTACGGTCGCGCTGCGGTTATTCTCCATGTCTGTAGTCAGACGCTCGCCCGCGCCGACCGCCACCTCTTCCTGCTTCAGCTCAACGCGAAGCTCTATGTCGAGCGTCTGCGCCTTGCCTGACACGACAATCACCTCCGCGCTTTCATAGAGCGCGAAGCCCCTGGCAGAGACGCGCAGGCGATAGAGCCCCGCCTCAAGCCCTTCAAGCGCGAACTCTCCGCGCTCGTTAGTCAGAGCGGCGCGCTCCCTGCCCCTGGCGTCAATCACAGTTACCCCGGCGCTCACAATCAGACCGCCAAGCTCGTCACGCACTCGCCCTCTGAGCGTGCCCGTAGCACTTTGCGCGAAGGAGGCCGCAGATGACGAAAACAGCAGGAGCAGCAAAACGCAGCACGAAAGCAGATGAAGCGGCACAATCTCTTTTATGTAGCGAGGCAGCATCATTTAACTCCGGTTCTTCCACGTGTCTACAGACACACTTCTCCCCACGAGGGATGATTCCGAATTTCAATCATCCCCCGTTCAGGACTAAAGCTTTTTCCTTCTTCTTACTGAGGCTTGTTTGGATTCTTCAGCCCGTCTTTACCGAACTGCAACATGTATTTCGGAAGAACGGGGTCGCCGCGAATGTCTATGCTCTTGTCTAGCGCCCAGCGCTCAAGCCAAGAGATGCCCCACGGCCCCGCGTAGCCGGGAGTCTCTGAGAAGGCTTTATCTTCGAGCGCTTCGTCCATAGTGATGAAGTCGTAGCCGCGCCGCTTGAGCATCTCCATCAGGCGGTCGAAGTTGTCCGCGTTGAGCGCGCTTGCCGAAAGCATCAGAACCTGCGAAATCTCTCGGCCGAAGATTTTCTTTGACAACTGCTCATAGTGCGCGAAGACGCTCTCAATATAAGCCACGTACTCGTCGCTGATGCGCTTCATCACGTCCGCCTCGCCGCGACGCCGCGCTTCAAGGTAGGCGTTCGAGAATATCCAGTCCGCGTTGTCAATCGTCACGGCATGTATGCGGTAGCCGCGCTCTTTCAGAAACTGCTCGAAGGACTGCTTCGTCTCAACGTTCGGCCCCGTGTTGAGGAAAGGATAGCTGAAATACTTCAGTGTCCGCCCACGCTCCTGCATGAGAGAGCGCGTCACCTGCTCGCCTCGAATCACGTTGGCCTCGTAAACATCCAGCGGCGTGTTGTAGAGGCTCATGTGCTTGTAGCTCTGATTGCCAAGCTCGTGACCCGCGTCCAGCCACCTTCTCAGGAGGCCTATGCGCGCCTCCGTTTGCCCTTCTTTGTAAAGCATGCCTTCGCCAACGAAGCCCACAGCCTTGACGTTGTATCGCGCCATCCCCGCCAGCAGCTTATCCGTGGTCTCGTTCAGCGACTCGACCGTCTCATCGCCGCCGCGATAGTAAGGAAGGCCCACGAAGGTCACGGCCACGGCACGCCTCGCGGCAGCCGTCTCCGGCCTTATCCCTTCAGGGTCGGTGACCGCGATGAGCGCGCCCTGCGCGACCACGAGCGCGCTTGAAATCGTGACGAAGAGAAGTAGCGCCGCGAGCCACGCGGGCCGCCGCTGTTCGTCACGCGACGGCGCGGCCGAGATTAGACGGCGCACGCGCGAGATGAGCGAGCCGCCGCCCGTGGCCGCGAGCGCAAGCCCCTGCTCAGGCCGGGCTCTAAGCGTCTCAAGCTCCGCCAGCGCCCGCGCGTAAAGCAGCGTGTCGCCGCAAGCCTCCACCGCCAAGTCGTCGCAGGCGTGCTCTCTCTCAACGCGTATGTGCCTTGAGACCCACCAGACCGCGGGATGATAAAAGAGCAGCGTCTCCGCGATTGATTGCAGCAGGTTGACCAGGTAATCGTAACGGCGAACGTGCGCCAGCTCGTGAGCCAGCAGCGCATCCAGCTGCTGCTGGCTAAGTCCCGTGAAGGCGCTGACCGGCACCAGCACTACCGGCCGCAGCCAACCTATGACTGTGGGAACTTCGACCAGCACGGATTTATAGAGACGCACGGGGCGCGAGAGCCTCATGCGCTCGGCCAGCCGCGCAAAGGACTCTTCGCAGGCCGCGCCCGCTCTGCCGAGGCCTCTTCGCTTCAGCCGCTCAGTCGCCGCCCAGCCTCTAAAGAGCCGCGCCGAAAAGAGAGCTATCCCGCCCAGCCAGAAGAGCACCACCCAGCGCGCAAGGCCGGCGAATCTGCCTTCGGCCAGCGTCTGGAAGGAGCTGAATTCGGCAGGCCTGTCAGCCCCTCCCGCAGCATCAGCCTGAGCGGCTGGCGACCCCTTCGGCATGCTGCCCCTGGCGTCTACGGCCCTAAGGCTGTCTGAAAGCGCGGCCTTTTGTCCGGCAGAAGAAGCCGCGTTTGGCATTGCGCGGTAAAGGCTGTAGAGAGTCGCAGCGGGCGCTGCCAGCATCAGAGTCAAGCCAAGCGTTGCCGCTACGTAACGCGCGTGCGAAGAGAAGCCGCGCATGAGCTGAAAGGCCAGCACGAGCAGAATCATGACCAGCATTCCCTGCCAGACGGAATGCAGAAGCGCCCACCCTAGCGCCTGCACCAGAGGCTGCAAACCTGTTTCGAGAATCATTTTTTCCCTCCCTCAAGCTCGTCCAGCATGCGCCGAATCTCCGCCAGCTCTTCTCTAGAAGCCTTCTTAGAAGAGAGCGCTTGCATCACGAGCTTCGTCGGAGAGCCGTTGAAGGCCCTGTCCAGAAGGTCTGAGAGAAGCTGTCGCTGCGTCTCGTCCTGCGCCCGCTCGGCATGATAGACGTGCGTCCTGTCGCTCTCGTCGCGGCTCACGAGCCCCTTCTCTGACATAATCTGCATCAGCTTCAGAACGGTCGTGTAGCCAATCTCCCTGCTCTCAAGCAACACCTCATAAACCTCTCGCACGGTGCTGGGGCCGCGCCGCCAAAGCACGTTGAGAATCTCAAGCTCCGCGTCGGTCGGCCTCGGCAGCAAATTTTTACTAGCCATCATTCACCTTCATCATCAAGGTTGTAATCTGACGGGCGGGAGACTACTACGAAAGGATTCGTAATGTCAACGAAAATCTTCGTAGACAGCGGCGGGATGGGATTTCGGGAAGATGCCGGGATGAAACTGGAAAGGAAATGTTAGCCGCAGGAAGCTCTGGCGCGACTCCGGAAGCTGCCTACGTGCCCTCATTCTTGGGCGGAACGTGAAAGCTGCGGAAGAGCTTATCGCCACGCAGTTCTATCGCCTGTATCGAATTGAGCGCGATATCTTTGTTGAACACCGTGGACGACCGCTCATTCTGCTGGTAATTGCTGATTATTTCCACCTCCCAGGTGGTGTACGGACTATACCTGATTCGCTCCAGATATTTCTTCTTCTCATCGAAATTCTGCTCAAGAGCGCCCTCATAATTATAGTTGGGCTTTGCCTTATCGCCTTCGCCTTCGACAACGTATGAGAATTCGATTGTTCGCGGCTCCTGATAACAAGTCGTCACTTCACGTTTCTCGTTCAGAAAGTCGGAAATTCCGCTGTGGCGCAATATGCAATAGAAGGGCGAGCCCGCTTCGGCTTTAGCGCCGCGCAGATA
This sequence comes from Pyrinomonadaceae bacterium, assembly GCA_035276685.1. Taxonomy (GTDB): domain Bacteria; phylum Acidobacteriota; class Blastocatellia; order Pyrinomonadales; family Pyrinomonadaceae; genus JACVRN01. The sequence goes on from DATELK010000230.1 coordinate 46,165, forward strand.
AATCTTGGCGTCAATCAGCCGCTCAAAGTATATTTTAGAGCGCTTATCGACCGGTAACGAGAGCGTGATGCGCCCGTTTTTGTCCAACAACTCGAACTCTTGTTTGTAGTCCTCGCGCTTCCAAACGAAAGGAGAATTGGAGAAATCGATGCTTGCAGGAGAAGTATTACTCGACAGCGCGTCCTTGATCTTGTCCCATACCGGATTATGAAATTTTGACTTGAGGACTTTCGAGTTGATCTTCCCTTCAATTTTTGGAAACTCATAAAACTCCAGAGTCCATATCGTGTATGCGCGGTACTCGTCCATTATCC
>DATELK010000231.1:0-1030 GCA_035276685.1 Pyrinomonadaceae bacterium
GAATTAAAGACAATTCTGCTCTTCATTCATCATTCTGCACTCTGCCTTCTGACTTGCTTTTCAGGCCACGCTTTTGCGCGCATGGGCATCTTAATAGCGCAAGAAATTGTCCCGTCAGGTGGAGTATACGAGGGGCGCGAATTGTCTCCCTACTAATTTTAGTTATAGGGCGGGACTCGATTACAGGGGAAAATGAAAATGTTTCAGGGTGCAAGAAAATTAGGTTCAATTTTAGCGGCCTTTATGCTGGTCATGGCCACGTTCGTTGCCCTTCCGGCAAACGTGCTGGCGTCTTCCGACGACGACGGTAAGGCTGCTTCTTCGAGGGCGCGCGTTGAAGCGCCGCTCAATCTGGCGGTTCTTATACAGGACGACCTGGTGTCCAAAGTCGGCAACGAGCTGGACGTGACTCGTGACTTCATTCGCAGCCTGCCTGCGGGCTCGCGCGTCATGGTCGGCTACATCACTTCAGGCTCCTTGCAGATGCGTCAGCCCTTCACGGAAGACCTTGACAAGGCTGCGCGCTCGCTTCGTCTGCCGCTTTCGAGTGATTTCGCCTCGGCCTACAATCCGTACGTAGAAGTCGTCGAGGCTCTGAAGAAGTTTGACGGCCAGGGACAGAATCGCAACGTGGTGCTTCTGGTCTCGGACGGGCTGGATGCGTCGCGCGGGCTTGACCCGTCTTCGACGATTGATTCCATAGACCTGCGCCGCGCCGTCAAGGAAGCGCAGCGTCGCAACGTGACGGTCTACTCCTTCTATGCTCCGGGCGTGGGATTGACTAGCCGCAGCAACGTGCTTGCCGGTTACGGTCAGAGCGCGCTCAATCGCCTGTCGAACGAGACGGGCGGCCGGGCCTTCTTCCAGGGCACGAATGGTTTCGTCACCTTCGACGGCTATTTCGACCGCCTGCGCGAAGCCTTGAACGAGCAACTGGCGAAGGCTTACTAAGCCTGTAGGTCAAAAGATAAACTCTCGCCCGGTTGGGGTGAAAAATAGAAATGGCTCAGGTAAGACACGTCTTACCTGA
>DATELK010000232.1:0-57540 GCA_035276685.1 Pyrinomonadaceae bacterium
GGTGGGTATTAGTTAGACTAGAGATCCGCCCGCTACCGCAGGCGGTACTGACCTGTCTTTGCCTTCTCAGCAACTTGTGGGGCACAATGAGAATCTGAAGAGACGATATGGCTAACTTAAACGTGAATCCTTTCGGGGAAAGATTGATGAGCTTCCGCCAGATTGCCCGCCGCACCCTTGTCCTCGCGCTCCTTTTATCGTTCACGCTTTCGGCCCTCGCGCCAGTGGCGCAGGCCCAGAGGAGAGCGCGCAGGCAGAGCGGCGCTGAGGCCGCAACGCCTCCGCGAAGGCAGCTGCGCGGGGTCGAGCATAGAAGGCCGCAGCGAACCTACGACGTTCAGCATTACATTATTCGCACGCGCTTCGACGTGCCGAACAAGACCGTGTACGGCGACACGACCGTCCAGCTCAAGCCGCTTTCATCCGGCTTCCAGACGTTTGAGCTGGACGCAACGGGGATGGAGTTCGAGTCCGTCAAACTTGAGCCCGAGGGCAAGGCTTTGCGCTTTGCGCAGGCTCCAAACAAGCTCTCCATCACGCTTGATAAAAGCTACGGCTCTTCGGACACGGTGGCCGTCAGAATCAAGTACAGGACTACGCCCGAAAAGGGGCTCTACTTCATCGCGGCTTCGCCCGCGACGCGCTATCGTCGCTACACGAAGCCCGCTCAAATCTGGACGCAGGGCGAGCCCGAAGAGAATCACTTCTGGTTTCCCTGCTACGACTTTCCGGATGACAAGGCGACGAGCGAGCAGTACATAACTACTGGCGCAAACGAGGTGGCAATCTCAAACGGTGAGTTGCTGGAGACTAAGACGAACGCGGACGGCACTCGCACATTTCACTGGAAGATGGAGCAGCCTCATTCCAGCTACTTAATCTCTATGGTCGTGGGCAACTACGTGAAGCTCACGGACAGCTACAGAAACATTCCCATAGAGTATTACACCTATCCGGGGACGGAGGCTCAGGCGCGCTCTGCCTTCGGCCGCACGCCGAAGATGATGCAGTTCTTCGCAGAGCGTTTCCAGTACGACTTCCCCTTCAACAGGTACGCGCAGACGATTGTGGCGAACTTCATCTTCGGAGGAATGGAGAACATCACCGCCACCACTCAGGCCGACACGGAAATCCTGAGCGGCACCGACTCGGAGACCTACACGGGGGCAGACAACCTCGTCTCGCACGAGTTGTCGCACTCTTGGTTCGGCAACATCGCGACCGCCAAGGACTGGGCCAACCTGTGGGTCAACGAGGGATTCGCAACCTTCTTCGAGGCGGCTTACAAGGAGCATGTGGCGGGCCGGGACGCCTACATGGAAGAGATGAGCGCCAACGCCTCCGCCTACTTCAGCGAAGACCTGTACCAGTACCGGCGGCCCATCATCTCCAACCGCTACCAGAAGCCCGTAGACCTCTTCGACTCCACTGTCTACAAGAAGGGCGGACTGGTCGTTCACATGCTGCGCGAAGTCGTGGGCGACGACGTGTTCTGGAAAGCGCTCAACGCTTATCTGAACGAGTTCAAGTATCAGAACACGGACGCGCGAGACGTGCAGCGAGTCTTCGAGAGAGTCTCGGGCAAGAGTTTGGACTGGTTCTTCGACCAGTGGCTCTACAAGGCGGGCTATCCAGAGCTGCGCGTCAGACACAACTATAACCCGCAGACCAGACAGCTCACGCTCGATGTAGAGCAGACGCAAACGCCGGATGCCATGACGCCCGCGGTCTTTCGCCTGCCCGGAGTCGACATCGAATTCGGCACCACTCGCGGGAGAAAGACCGAGAGGATTGATATCACTAAGCGCACTGAGCGCTTCACCTTCACGCTGGACAGCCGCCCCCGCATGATTGTCTTCGACAAGGGCGAGCGCGTGCTGAAGAATCTTGACTTTCCTCAGCCGGCAGAGATGACCGCGTTTCAGCTTCTCAATAGCACGGACTCGATGGCGCGCAAGGCTGCGGCGGAGCAGCTTGGAGAGATGGCTGGCAGGCACAACTTCGAAGGTGATAGGCGTGAGATAGTCAAGGCACTGGGAGACGCGCTCGCGAAGGACTCCTTCTACGGCGTGCGCGCTCCTGCGGCTAATGCCCTGACGAGATTCAAGGGCAGCCGGGCGATGAGCGCCCTGCTTGAAGCGACCAAGGACAAGGACGGCCGCGTTAGCTCTGTCGCCATCAAGGCGATTAAAGAGGCCTACTCTGCAAAAGCTCCCGAGAGCGCAACATTAAAACTGGCCTTCTCCATTCTCTTTGCGAAAGACGCGGAGTAGCCCCTGAAAGGGGCGATATATCAGTAGCCCATGACGTAAGTCATGGGACACACGTCCCAAAGGAAGTTAAGCCCCTGAAAGGGGCGACATAAGGAACGTTAGCTTATGTCGCCCCTTTCAGGGGCTTTAATCTTTTTCGCTTCCATCTACCCACGACTGGCGTCGTGGGCTACTGATATATCGCCCCCTGCGGGGGCTATTGATATTCCACCTTTTCAGGGGCTGATGCTGTGGCTTATCTAATCTCTTTGTCGCAGGCGCGGCATTGCGAGCGGCGCCTGGCGTTGAGCGTGCCGCAGCTACCGCAGCGATTGTACATAGTGCGCGCGAACCAGTTGGTGATAAGCGCGCTCACAATCAGTATCGCCGCCAGGACTGCGAAGCCTAGGACGGTATCCATCAAGCCTTGTACTTCTCCTGCATCTGCCGGTGATAGGCGCAGCCGCGCGCGTAGCCGCGACGGAAGGCCTCTGCCGTGCATGCCTCGCCGTGCCGCTCCTGAAGACGCTCGCGCGCCTCATCATAAGAGCGACCGCGCACCTTCGGGTGCAGCGAGGCTTCGAACCCCTGACGGAACGATGCCTCGTCCGCGCCGAAGTCCCCGCCTTCTCTAGCGTACTCCTCCTGCTCCGCGTCGCGTAGGCCCACCCACCACTCGTCGCGCGCAGCATCCAGGCTTTCAGCGCCGGATTGAGAGAGCACTTCGCGCGCGGCATCCTTCTGCGTGTCGTCTTCCGCGAAGGCTATGACGACGGAGCGCCCGCGCCTCAGAGCATCTTCATAAACGTAAAGCTCGTCGTGCGGCACGCCTTCTCCGAACGAGTCTTCAATCTTGTCGCCTGCCATTGCGCCCGTCGCCGCGCCGCCTAATCCTAATAGCGCCGCGCCCGCAATCCCCGCCGCGAGAATAGGCCCGACGCCCGGCACAAAGAGGCTGGCTGCGGCCGCGCCCATGTGCAGGCCGCCCGCCACGCCCAGCGCCCCGCCGACCGCGCCGCCCAGGGCTTTACCCATGCCGGGCTGCTCCGTCTCTGTCGTAGGCACGTCCTTCTCAAGCTCGTCGAGCCCTGTGCCCGGAGCCAGAAGGTTGATGCGGTCTTCGCTGATGCCAGCCGAGCGCAGATTCTCTGCGGCGCGGCTCGCGTCCACGTAGGAGTTGAAGATTCCGGCGACGGTTATCATCTCTAAAGCGGTCTCCTTTTCTACTTTTTAACTTTTTCCTTAATTGCCTGCCGTGTTAAAGTAGCTCAAGCTCTCCCAGACCGGAAGCTTATTCTGGACGGAAAAACTTTTATGATTGAAATCGTAGAGAAACACTGGCCCATGTCCGTCGGCGACGGCAAGGCCACTCGTAAGAAAAAGCCGCGAATCTTAGCCGTCACGACCGACTGCTGCACGGGCTGCGCGGGCTCTCCTGCTTGCATAGAGTACTGCCCCATAGAAGCCTGCATGTTCTGGGTGCCGGACGAAGACCACCCGCCGTTCGGTCGCATAGAAGTTGACCCGAATCTCTGCATAGGTTGCCAGAAGTGCATCAGCAAAGGCCCCGAAGGCGCGTTCCTTGACGGTTGCCCGTGGGACGCTATTGAGATGATTCCGACAGACGACTGGGAAGCGGCGCACGGCGTTGTGCTCTCGGACGCGCCTATCGCGCGCTAGAGCCAGAGCCGTTGTTATCTTTCGAGCGGTCACGTATGGCGCGAGCCGTCATGGCCGCTTGTTCTTTTATACGCTCCGGCATGTGCTCCACTCCCTGAGCGTACCTTTCAACTTCCTTCAAGTCTTCCGCCTCGCCCACGACGTAAAGCGCTCTCAGAGCCTCCCAGACAAATTCGCCGTCGGGCGCAATCGAGAAAAGGGTCTCGCCCTCTTGTATCTCTTTATTCTCGCCCGCGCCGACTCTTCTAATGACACCGGACAGAGGCGAGCGCAGCTCTTCCATGCCCTTATCAGCCTTCTCTATCCTCGCGAGCAGCGTCCCGAAAGTGACGTTCGTGTTGTCAGGCAAAGCATTGTCAACGCGTCCCTGCGCGAGAGCCTTCACGTCATAAGGCTTTAGTATCGCTCGAAGCTCTGGCAGGCCGCGCGCATCTCTGAACCTGACAAGCTGCACGGCGGCGTTGCGCCTGACTATAGGCTCGCGGTCTTCCACCAGTTTCAAGAGCGCCGCGTGAAACTCTTCCGAAGAGTTGTCCTGACCCATCACCCAGGCTGCGGCCTGCCGGACTTCCGTCACGGGACTTGCCACGAGGCTTACGACCTGCGGGTAGAATTTCTTAACGCCTTCGTCATGATTGTTGATGCGCTCTGCTATCTGAAAGAGCGCGTGCTGCACGTGGCGCGGCTTGTTCTCTTCCTTCAGGTAGCGCGCAAGGTCATCGTCGGAAAGGCTGCGGCCGAACCACGTTCCGTACCACGTCAGAAAGGCCGCCACGACGAAGAGCCCCGCCACCAGAGCGAGCGGCCAAGGCGAGCGACGACGCCCTTCAGGCTTAACGTCCTTCGCATCCATCGCAGGCTTTGAATTATTACCGCTCATGTAAGGCTCAAATCGAAGTTGGCGTTGATGTAGATTAGTTAGCGCGACGGATAGAGTTGGTAGAGCATAAGGTAGACGATTACTCCCGTCACCGAAACGTAGAGCCACATGGGGAGAGTCCAGCGTGCTACGCGACGGTGACGCGCAAAGTCTCCGCGAAGCGCGCGTGCCACTGTGACGAGTACGAAGGGGAGTATGACGGCTGCGAGCACCGTATGCGTGAAGAGTATGCCCAGATAGATGGCGCGTATGGCTCCCTGGCCCGTAAAGCGCGTCAGCCCCTGGAAGACGAAGTGATATGTAAGATACGAGATGAGAAAGAGCGTCGAAGACAGGAGCGCCCCTGTCATCATGCGCCGGTGCGCGCTTATCCTCCCGCGACGAATGAAGAGAAAGCCCGCGACCAGAAACACCGCGCTCAGGCTGTTGAGAACCGCGTTCAGGTGCGGCAACTGCGTGTAATCCATGACAACCGGATTTTTTCAAAGAACGCGCTGCCCCGGTAGGCATTCTCAGAAATATCCAACTTCTCCTTCTTCCGGCTCGGGCTCTAATTTGACGCCCCGAGCAGCCTCCCTGCCCTTCTCGGTCAAAGCGTAAAAGTCGTTGCCGCGCTCTTCGAGTAATCCCTCATCTACTAATCGCTCGACCGTGTAGAAGACCTCTTTCCTCTCTTCGGGGTCGTTGCCTCCGGCCTCGAACAGCTCGTGCAAATCGAGCGACTCCTTGTTGAATCGCTTGAACTGTCCCAGCACTTTTCGTGTCTGCTCGTCCATGAAAGTAGGCGCTCTTATTCTTCCGCCGTCCCTGCGGGTTTCTTAGGCGCAGCTTTGGGCGGGTGCTTGGGCGCGGCCGCCTTGGGCTTCTCCGAAATCTCTAGATGCCCGCAGCGCTCGCACTGCCAGAGCGGCATCACTTCGTCGGGCGCTCCCGCGCTCTGGTACACGGCCTGGTTCGAAGGGATTATCTTGCCGCCGCAGATGGGGCAAGCGCGCCCACGTATGCTCTGCCGCTCAAGGTTAAGAACTATCTCTTCCTCTTTTTCAGACATAACGTTTTAGTCCAGCGCGCCCGCTAAGCGTCTTAGCCCGCCAGCCTCTCTTTCACCCTTGCCGCCTCGATAACGCAGCAGGACTATGAAGAGCGCGGAGAAGATGACGACCGGGGGAATCAACAGCACCAGTATGGCAAAGTTAAGCGTGTTGGCGAAGGCCTGCGGATTGACGCTGGAGTTTGCGCCCGCCTGCACGCTTGCCTTGCACATGGCGCACTGAGCAAGTGCGATTGTTGGCTGCCACGCCGAAAACAGCAGCGCGCCGAGCGCAAACAGTAGCCCCTTCAATTTAGCCTTGCCTCTCATTTCTCCTCACTCGTGGCCGGGGCCGCGTCAGAGCTTCCCTGATAGCGCAGCCTGTTAGACCTGTTGCTGTCGGGGAAGAAGACGAAGAAGAGGCAGATGCAGATGACCAGCATGGGGATGAGCGTGACGACCAGGCTCAGGCGCTCGAACCTCAGGTGCATGAAGTAGGCCATGATGAGCGCCGCCTTGACGATGGAAAGTCCCATCAGTATCGTCAGCATGATGTGAAGCGGCGTGTGTATGTAGGCCAGAAAGACTTCTACCAAGGTGAGCCCAAGCAGGTAGCCCAGCACGGCCATGAAGAGCTTCGTGGAGCCCTCGAAATGTATGGGCACCATGTCCGCCTTCGGCCCCTCGCCCTCGCGCACGGAGAAAGGCATCTTCACGTAGCCGTGCGTGTAGCCCCAGTGCAGCGGGCTTATCAGAAAGAAGGCCGCCAGCATCAGCATCACCACGGACATGAAGAGGCCGTCGATGGTCAGTATGTCCCCGGCCCAGTTGACGTTCATCACGGCTATGACTATGAAGATAGTCGCCAGCACCAGGCAGATGAGATTCAGGATAATCTCTTCTCGATTCGATGACTTAAAAAGGCGGCTCATCCGTTTCCTCAATGCCTCCTCGGTAGCTTTCAGCCCTTCATATCAACGCTCATAAGATAGATGAGCGGGAAGACGAACATCCAGACAAGGTCTACGAAGTGCCAGTAGAGGCCGCTGATTTCCACGTCCTCGTGTGTGTTGCGTCTCGCTCGCAGAGCTATGACCCCTAAGTACAGCACGCCCGTCAGGACGTGGAACATGTGCAGGCCCGTGATGCCGAAAAAGGCCGCGCCGAAATTAGTCGAAGCCCTCGGGAACTCCTTCACCCATTCGGCGGGCAGAGTGTTCGTGCTTAGCCCGTCGTGAATCAGGTGCTGCCACTCAATCAAGTGAAGCACCAGGAAGGCAGTGCCGCCCAGCATCGTCGCCAGAATCCAGAGCCTCACGCCCTTGTAGTTTCGCGCGGCAGAGGCCTTCACGGCCATGACCATAGTGAAGCTTGAGGCCAGCAGGCACAGCGTCATGACGGTCGAATAAACGATGCTCGGATAAAACTTGAAGGGCGTGGCCCATTCGTCGCTGGAAGCGCGGGCGTAAGAGTAGGCTATCAGGAGCGCCGTGAAGGTCAGCGCGTCCGAGACTATGAAGAGCCACATGCCCAGCTTCTTGTGGCCCACACGGTAGGGGAGCGTGCCTCCGCTCCACTCACCGGCTATCATCTTATCCGCATGCGCCTCAGCGCTCATACTTCTCACCTCCAAAGGAAAAGGAGTAAGAACAGGTAGACCCAAAGACCGTCCATGAAATGCCAGTAAATCCCTATCACACTGGCGGCCCTTTGCCGCTTCACGATTGCCTCGCGGCTCGCGAGCTTATTCCAAGAGCGCGCGAGCAGGTAGACGAGGCCGAGGATTCCGCCCATAAGGTGTACGGCGTGCGTGCCCGTCAGCACGTAGAAGAAGGAACTGTGCGGGTTGCTGGCAAGATAAACGCCCTGCGCCACCAGCTGCCTCCATGCCAGAAGCTGCGTTGTCAAAAACCCTAAGCCCAGCAGCCCCGTCACTGCGACCCAGAGCGTGTAGGACTTGACCTCAAACTGCTTGATGGCGCGACGCGCCATGTGAAAGGTCACGCTCGAAGCAAGAATGAGCGCGGTGCTGGCCCAGAGAAAGCCCGGCACCTGAATGGGCCGCCAGTCGTCCGAGAGCCCCGCGCGGACTATGTAAGCGGAGGTGAGCGCCGTGAAGAGCATCAGGATGGAGGCGAGCCCCACCCACATGCCTAAGCGTCCACGGTCGTCCCTGTACTGGCGGTCGCCGCTGTTGCCGCCGCCACCGCCGCCGTTTCCGCGCGAGCCGTTGCCTCCCTTGCCTGAAGGCCCGCCGTGCGGCAGCGTTACGGGCTGCTCCCGCTCTCTTATGCCTACGCCTTTAGTGCTTGTGGCCGTTGTGACCATTACCGCTACTCCCCTCCCTGCTCACTACTTCCTCGGCCTCGCCAGGGTCAGGCTCCGTCTGCATCAGAAAATCCTTGGACGCGCCCGGCACGCTGAACTCGTAAGAGCCGCGATAGACGACCGGAGGAATGCCCGCGAAATTATCGTGCGGCGGCGGGCTAGGTATAGACCACTCAAGCGTGGTCGCCTCCCAGGGGTTATCACCCGCGCGCCGTCCCTTAAACATGCTCCAGAAGAAATTGAAGAGAAAGACAATCTGGATTGAAGCGGTGACGATGACGCCAATCGTCACGAGCAGCACCAGCGAGTGCAGGGGTTTCAGAAACTCGTACTCGGTAAACTGCGCGTAGCGGCGCGGCATCCCGACGATTCCCATGATGTGCATGGGAGCAAAGATGACGTAGACGCCTATGAACGTCACCCAGAAGTGCAGCTTGCCTAAAGTCTCGTTCATCATCCTTCCGAACATCTTCGGGAACCAGAAGTATATGCCCGCGAAGATGCCGAAAATAGCCGCCACTCCCATCACCAGATGAAAGTGCGCCAGCACGAAATAGGTGTCGTGCATGGAAAGGTCAAGGGTCGTCTGCCCCAGCACGAGGCCCGTGATGCCGCCAGCCACGAAGAGCGAGACGAAGCCTATGGCAAAGAGCATAGGGCTCGTAAAGCGTATACGCCCTCCCCAGAGAGTGCCTATCCAGTTGAAGGTCTTAATGGCCGAAGGCACGCCTATGGAGAGCGTCAGGATGGAGAAGGCCATGCCCGAATAGGGGCTCATGCCCGACAGGAACATGTGATGGCCCCAGACGAAGAAGCCCAAGAGACCTATGCCGAACATGGCGAAGACCATCGCTCGGTAGCCGAAGACGGGCTTGCGCGCGAAGGTAGAGAGAATGTGCGACGTTGCTCCCATGCCCGGAAGTATCGCTATGTAAACCTCCGGGTGGCCGAAGAACCAGAAGAGGTGCTGCCACAGTATGGGCGAGCCTCCCTTGTGAGCCGTCAGCAGCTTGTCGCTGACGACGAGGCCGCCGGGGATAAAGAAGCTGGTGCCCGCCTGTCTATCAAGAAAGAGAAGAATGCCCGCTGCCAGCAGAACCGGAAAGGCCAGCAGCGCCAGCACGGCTGTAGTGAACCATGACCAGCAGGTCAGGGGCATACGCATCAAGCTCATCCCGCGAGCGCGCATGTTAAGCAGCGTCGTGATGAAGTTCAGAGCGCCCAGCAGCGAGCCCATGCAGAAGATGGCTATGCTTATAATCCAGAGGTTCATGCCGAGGCCCTGCCCTGGGCCTGCGGCCTCTCCAATCGCGCTCAGGGTAGGATAGCCAGTCCAGCCTCCTATGGGCGCTCCGCCCTGCACGAAGAGGGCCGAGATGAGCACCAGAAAGCCCACGAGCGTCACCCAGAACGACATCATGTTGAGCGTCGGGAAGGCCATGTCGTCCGCGCCGATTTGAACCGGCAGGAAGTAGTTGCCGAAGCCTCCCTGCGGCGCGGTCGTCAGCACAAAGAAGACCATCATGGTTCCGTGCATAGTGACCAGCGAGAGGTAGAACTCCGGCTGCATGACGCCGTTCGGCGCTCCCGTGGGAAAGAGCGTGCCGAGGATGGGCCAGGTCGTCCCCGGCCACGTCAGGTTCAGGCGCATCAGTATGGACAGGAACATGCCCACGAAGACGGAGACCATCGCCAGCAGGAGATACTGTATGCCTATCACCTTATGGTCAATGCTGAAGATGTATTTGCGTATGAAGTTCGTCGGCGCGGGGTGACGATGCACGCCCTCCGCGTGAGTCCCGTGAACAGGTTCCGCTTCAGCCATCAATTCCTCCAGCGATTTTGGATTTTAGATTTTGGATTTTGGATTAACGAGACAGGGTTGAAGCTATTCAAACTACTCAGCCACTCCAATCCAAAATCGGCAATCTAAAATCCAAAATCGTCTCATTGATATCTTTTCAACAGCTCGCCCATGCGCGCCTGAAACTGGGCCTGCGGCAGCGCCACCAGCTCGTCATACTCGTTCGCGGGAATGACCAGCATGTAGCTCTTCATCTTGAAGTGGAACTGGCCGCACAGCTCCGCGCAGGCCAACTCGTACTTGCCCGCCTTGTTCGCCGTGAAGTGAACCTTGATGTTCATGCCCGGCACGAGGTCTTGCTTGAACCTGAGCTGCGGAACCCAGAAGCTGTGCGTCACGTCCTTGGCTCTTAAGGTCAGCTCGACCGGGCGATTCAAGGGAACGGCGATGCTGGCGACAACCGCGTCGTCTCGCGCCGAGCCGTCCGTTTGGTCAAGGCCCACGAAGTTGAGGTCTGCGTCGGAGACGAGCTTGGGGTCTGTGCGCCCGAACTTCTTGTCAGCGCCGGGATAATGAAAGTTCCACTGGAATTGCTGTGCGACTACTTCTATCTGAGCCGAGCCCGGCGGGGCCGCTTGAAAGTGCAAACTGGCCCAGACTCTCTGCCCCAGAACCGCCAGCGAGATGAAGATGATGGCCGTAATCACAGTCCAGGTCATCTCCAGCTTGTTGCTGCCGTGCGAGTAGAGCGCCCGCTCGCCGTGGCCCGTGTCGCGGTAGCGCCAGACCATGTAGCCGAGACCTACTTGAGCCAGCACGAAGGAGATGCCGACCACTATGATGGTGATGAGAAACTGCTGGTCGTAGGCGGGGCCGTGCTCGGAGATGGACGGCGGGAACCACCAGCCCATGAAGAAAAGGCCCACACAGAAGATAGTCAGAAGCCAAATCACAACGGCCAGCGCGCGACCTGTCATAGAAGCTCCTTTTAGAGTAAGCAGTGAGCAGGTTCACTACTTACCACTCACCGATTTAAGACCATCAGGACGAACAGCAAAGGCAAGTACAGAACGGACGCCAGCAGAAGCCTGCGCGCCTGTTGTCTCGTTCTGTAGACGGCGCAGGTGATGCTGCTGTAAAGAAAGAGAAGGCCCAGAATTATCGCGCCCGCCAGATAGATTGTGCCTGAAATTCCCAAGGCGGTCGGCATCAGGCTGACGGGGATGAGCATCAGCGTGTTGACGACAATCTGCTGCGCCGTCAAACGCCCTTCGGGCTCGACCACGGGCAGCATGCAGATACCGGCCCGCGCGTAATCCTCCTTGTACATCCAGGCAATCGCCAGAAAGTGCGGGAACTGCCACAGGAACAGGATGGCAAAGAGCGCCCACGCGCCTATGGTCACTTCACCCGTCGCGGCAGTCCAGCCCATAAGCGGAGGCATGGCTCCGGGGAAGGCTCCGATTGCCGTCGAGAGCGTCGTGCGCGTCTTGAGCGGCGTGTAGAGAAACAGATAGCCGCCTATGACCGTCAGGCCGAGCGCCGCCGTCAAAGGATTGACCAGAAGCGCGAGGTAGGCTTCGGCTCCCAGAGTCAGCGCCGCGCCGAAGACGAGCGCCTCAGATGGCCGCAGCTTCCCCGTAGGCAGAGGCCTGGTGGCCGTGCGACGCATGCGCGCGTCCAGATGCCGCTCCATGTATTGATTGAGCGTAGCGATTCCAGAAGAGAGGAGCGCTATGCCAATCATGGAGTGAAAGAACCGCGTGTAATTGAAATCGCCGGAGGGCGCGGCAAGGCAGAAGCCTGCGGCGGCCGTCAGCACAATGAGAAAGGTTATGCGCGGCTTGGTCAGCTCAACATAAGCGTTGACTCGCTCGCGCAGTGACAGAGGCCCTGCGGCCTCTACGGCTATCGGCTCTACAGCTAAAGGCTCGGCCACGGCTGTAGTGGTGACACTCCCCTGGTCAAGTTCTATAACGACGCTTTTCATAAACAGACTTCAGTCGAAACCCTCAGGCTCTAAAAACTTTCGAGAACCCCGGCGACTCGGCTTACCTCCAAAATGATGGGTGACAGTGACAGGTTACAGGAAACGGCTCCCGCTTGTCACTTTGTCACCCGCCATTTTCAAGTCGCAGTTGTTCAGTGATGCATCCCCATCATCATAGGAAATTCGAGCGCGGGCAGCAGCTCTAAGGATCCTCCCGTCAGCTCGGCCACCGTCTTGCTGCTGTCGAAAGAGAAGTTGGCCGTGCCCGCTCCGCTCGCGGGAACCGTCACCTCTATAGTCTGCTCGCCGAACTTCTCGTGCCAAGCGACGACCGTGTACTTGCCCGGCGGCACGTCCTTGATGGTGAAAGAGCCGTCGGCTCCGCTCACGGCGAAGAACGGATGCTTGAGCACGCCCACGTAAGCTTTCATCCAGGGGTGCTGGTTGCACTTGACCGGGATGAGCGTCTCGGGGCGCGCGAAGGTCTTCTCAATCGGCGGCGTAGAAGGCGGCTGCGAGACGTTCCACGACGGATTGCCCTGCTTGGGCTGGACGTTGATGTTGTGCGCCGTCGGGTCGCTGTTGACCACGCTCAGCTTCTGGTTGACCTGTATGCCTACGATGTGCGGCGCGTAGTGGCATCCAACCTGGTCAAGCACGACGGGGCTTCCCGGCGTTGGGAAGGTATAACCGCTGATGCGGTTGCCGCCCGTCACAGAGCCATCCTTAACATACACGAAGACGTTCTGTAGCTTTCCGTCCTTGGCCACCACAGTCTCGGCGACCGCGTTAGGGTTCTTAGACGCGCAGGCCGTGTCTGCGCTCATGTCTATGGACTGTTGCGCGGGCGCGCTGCCGTTCAGGGCTATCGCGCCTGTGATGCTGCCCAGATTTGCGGGCGGCTTGTAGGGCGTGCCCGCCTGCTCTTCTTCCGAATCGTCCTCGCCCTCTGCCTCGTCGCTCTTCTTGCATGAAGCCAGAGTGAAGAGAGAAAGCGATAAAAGAATTAGAAATGTGAGCCAGAATTTAGCTCGTTTTGAAAACATATTGGTTGTCCCCTCCTGGGGTTAATAGATAACGCAACACCAAGGGTTCAGGCAAATGCGCGAAGCCACTCATCGCCTCTGCGCCGCGAAGGCCCGAGCGCTCTCGGCCAGAGTGCGCCACCTGTTAACCGTGCGAGCATGGGCCGCGCGCGAGCGCGTCGCACGCCTCCCGCTCATGGCCAGACTGTTACGGCGCTTTGCCGGTGCGGCGCGATTGTTACGGCTCACGGGCTGGCCTCCGCTTGCGGCTGGCTGAGACTTCTCCGTGGGCGCGGGCGTTTGCCCGCTCGTGGCCGGAGGCGAGCCAGTGCCGAGCGCCCTCTGCTCCTGCGGCGTCATCAGGAACATGTAGCGCACAAGCAGCCGCGCGTGGTCTCTGTGATAATCCTTGAAGGCGTCGGGCGTGGGGCCGTTGAAGACCCATCGCTCGCCGTCGCGCTTGAACAATTCCGAAGGCATGGCCGTGCCCGGCGCTATCTGCTGCGGGTCGAGCAGCCAGCGGAAAGTCCAGTCGGGCTTCAGTCGCTCGCTCGCCAAAAGGAAGTTGGGAGCCGAAGCCGTCTTGTCATGCTCCGGGTCGCCCGTGATGTGACACTTCAGGCAGGGCGCACCCTGAGAGGTAAAGAGCGAGCGTGCCAGCAGCTTCTCCTGGTCGCTCATGGGCTCAAGCTTCTCCTTGATGTACGGCTCTTCCTGCGAAGAGATGGCCATGAAGAAGCGCACGAGCGTCCTCAGCTCGTTGGGCGAGAAGTTGAACGTGGGCATGCGCGCCTTCAGGTACGGCCGTATGCCGTTGCGGTCGAGGCCCGGCTGCGGCCTGAAGAACTGCGGCCCGCCTCCGCCGCTGCCAGTATTGCCAGCAGTGCTTGCAGGCGTAGCGCTGCCTCCGCCGCCTCCCTGCGCGTTGTTCTTATCGCCGCTCTGGCCCGGAAGCTGTGCCGTCTGATTATTCCCAGACCTTGCCTGCTGGCCAGTCTGATTGTTGCTGCGCTGGGCGCTGTTGCTGTTGCCCGTCGTCGGGAACGTTGATTCGTTCGAGCGTTGTGGCTGCACGCCAACGGTCTTGTCGGAGCGGCCCGGTTCTGCCGCGCCCGAGTCCCCGCTCAGCGACGGGTCAAGCAGGAAGCGCAGGAGCCAGTCAGGGTCTACGCGAGCGCCTTCTGAAGTCAGCTGCGGCGGCAGCTGCGAGCGCCAGTCCTCATTCTGGTAGAGCGGCAGGCCGCTCAGGACAGACTTCTGCCCGACCTGTAGATTGTGACAGCCCATGCAGTTGTACTTCTTGACGACCCACCAGCCATCCTGTATGTCACGAGCGCGATTCTCAGGATTGTAGAAGAGCGAGGCGGGCACGTTCGCGCCCTCTATGCCGACGCTTCCCCTGAGGAAGGTCACGAGCGCGTTGCGCCACTCCTCCGTCAAATACGGCTTGGGCATGCGTAGCTGGTCTTTGGGCTCCTTCTCCTTGCCCATGTCGTAGACCGCAGGGTCGTTCAGCTTGTGGTCGAAGAATCCCTTGTGGTTGTACCACTCCTTGCCCTTCGGATAGAGCCCCGAGGGGTCGCTGCCGTACTCGGCGGGCCGCGTGAGCATGGCGAAGTCCAGACGCTCTATGGGCGTCGCGCCTTCCGCCGTCAGCTCCTTGCCTATGCGCTGCTCGTCTTCGAGCCCCTTTATCTCGTGGCAACCGGCGCAGCCGTACTGCTTGACGAGCGTGCGTCCCTTCTCTTTCAGGTTCGCGTCGTCCATATAGGCAGCGGCAGGATAGTTCGCGCCCTTGCCCAGAGAGAAGAGATAGGTGGCTATGTCGCGTGCTTCGGCTTGAGTCAGACGGAAGTTGGGCATGACCGTCATGTTCTGGATTTGCAGCTCGGCCCCGTCGTTCGGGCACTTCGAATGGTCTGCGTCGAAGACGTAGGGCAAGCCCTTCTTCTCGTAATCCTCTCTGGATAAGTCTCGCTTCTCCTTCGGGCAATAAGGCGCGTAGCGCTCGCGCGGGTTATAAATCCAGTGGGTTATGTATTCGAAGTTTGCCTTGTCGCCGACGCGCGTCAGGTTTGCGGCGAAGCGTCCTCCGACGGCCTGGTCGCCCTCGCCTATGGAGTGGCACGCCATGCAGCCCTTGGTCTCGAAAAGCTCCTTGCCGTTTGCGCCGTTGCCGCCAGCATTGCCGCCCGCAGCTTCAGGCAAGCGCCCGTCGAAGGACTCCTGCCAGAGGAAGGCGGCTATGGCTTTTCGCTCTTCGTCCTCGCGCGTGTTCTCCTGCGAGCGAGAGTTCCCTTGCCCGTCTATGCGCCAGAAGGTAGGCATCTTGGTGCCGGGACGGAAGCTCTGCGGGTCGTGCAGCCAGATGGGAATCCATTCCTTCCTGAGCTTCAATCGCACGTCCTTCAAATTCGGCCCGACCTTCTTCTGGTCCTGAAGCAGGTAACGCGATTGCAGGTTGAGCTGGTCTATGCGCGCGGCAATCTGGCTGTTGGTGACGCGTAAGCTTTCGGCGCGTGACTGTAGCTGCTGAGCCTCCGTGTCGCTCTTGGCCGTGGCCGCAGCCTCCGTGGCTATGCGAGCATCTCTGTCGTTATTCGTAATCTGCTCTTCAAGCTGCGTGATGGTCTGGCGCGTGCCCGAGAGAGCGTCCGCCTCCCTGTCAAAGCCCTCGTAACGGTGGCAGCCCACGCAGCCTCGCTCCTGAAACAGGTCACGGCCTAAGTTAAGAGTGTCCGCGCCCTGCGTCACGCGGTCGCCCGAGTGGCACTGCTGGCAACCGGCCTGCATGTTCTCTTTCTCGAACATGGGATGCAGCCAGAAGGGATTCATACCGTGTCCCTTCTCTACGCTGGTGGTGGCGCGGCCGTTGCCCCAGTGGCAGCTTGAGCAGCCGAAGCGGTCAGGATTGTGTATCTCCAGCAGTTCCTTGCTAGGGTGGCTGACGAAGGCGCGCGACAACGCGTCAGGCTTCTTGCCCCTGCCCGGTCTCATGTTGGCGGCGGTTAAGGTCAGCGGCTCTCGTATTCCGAGATGGCACGACTCGCAGCGGTCGACTATGTTGTGCTCAAGCACGTTAATCTGCTTCATGGAGTAGTCGAAGTTCTCGGCCTTGGCTATCAAGCCTCTGACCTGGTCTTCGCGCAGCCCCGTGAGCTGGTTCTTCAGGTAGTCGTCGCGCTTCTTGGCAAGCTCCGTGGGCTCCTTGAGCAGGTTTCCTTTGTCCGTCAGAAGCTGAGCCTTCTTGTCCCTCAGCTCGTTGTACTTGTTCTCAAGAGTGACGTAGTTGAAAGTCTGAGTTGTCTTCTTTCCCGTGCCGTCCACGGGCATCTGAACTTTTATGTTCTCCTGCTTGCGCCGCTCCACGTCCTGCAAGTACTTCTGTTTTTTGGAGGGCGAGCCCGCGACCTCTGCGTTGTAGGTGATGACGGTGATTCTGCCGCGCGCATCCTGATAAGGGTCTGTGATGGCGTCCAACTGGCTCTGTACTGAGGCGACCTCTTTATCAATCACATCAACGCGGGGCTTAACCTGCTCGCGCGAAGCCTTAGCCTCCGCATCCAGCCGCTGGTACTCCTCCGACTCCTTGACCTGCTTTTCCGTGTTGCCCGAGCGCCGCCGGATGCTCTTCAGGTAACGCTCGTAGCGCGCGACGAACTCTCGCTGCATCCTCTTCCAGGGCCTCTGCGAATAGGCCTCGTCGTAGAGAGCCCACGCCAGCACGGCCATCATCAGCAGCGACGAGATGAGCAGGATGCTGCTGGTTGAGCGCCTGGTAATAGGGTCAGGCTGCGGGCCTTCCGTCTCTTTCTTAACCAGCTTGTCGGAATCAGGAGTTTCAGCCACGGGATTCATTCACCTCCGCTAGGGCGGGAGACTTTAAACGTTGAACCAGGGTGTAACCCAGACGTACTTGATTGTGAACACCAGACGTAAAAGCAGCTTGACGGGAAACGCCAGCAGCACCGAGATGGCGAAGAACTGGAACGTCATGTATTGCAGCAGGCTTGTACGGGCCAGAAGCTTCTTCTCGAACTCGTCCCACGTAGTCAGCCATCGCCAGATGCGTTTGTGAATCGGAAGCGACGGGTCTATGCGGCTGAAGCGCACGGGCTTCCAGAGCATCAGCCAGTGAAAGAAGATGCCGCCGAGAATGAAGAAGCCGCCTACCACTAGCGCCCCGAAGATGGCCTTGCCCGGATAGGCGTTGAGCCATCCCAAACCCGCAGGCCACCAGCCGGCTATGATTTCATGCAGGTCGCGGTTCTTATCGAAGACCACTGCGTTGTGATCCCAGTTCTGTCCGGGCCAGAACCATATCCAGCCGGGCCCGCGAATAAACGTGCCAATGATGATGAGGATAATCCACATGAAGAATCCCCACGCGAACATGCCTACGGCGAAGCGTCGCTGCCTCAGGCTATAGTAGCCGTTGCCCAGAGGGTTCGAGTCAACGTAGGGAAAGACCATCAGCCCTACAATCAGGAGCGAAGGCATCACCACGCCCGCTATCCAAGGGTCGAAGTAGACGAGCATCTCCTGAAGGCCCAGAAAGTACCAGGGCGCTTTCGAAGGGTTCATCGTCAGGTTCGGATTGGCTGGCTCTTCCAAGGGCGCGTCCAGAAGGATTGACCAGACGAAGAGAATCACCGTGACGATGACTGCGGCCAGAAACTCTATGCGAACCAGATAGGGCCAGACGTGAAGCTCCCTTGCCCAGCCGGGACGCCACGGCAGCGTCTTCCTATGATGCGTCTTGGCAAGCTGCGGGTCTTTCTCCAGCCGCTTAATCAACTGGTCGTTGTCGCGCGCCTGCCTGATGCCAAGCCAGGTAAAGAAAGGCACAATCAGCAGCAGGCCGACAATCGGCACGTTGTCCGGCGCGCTGGTTATCTTCCAGAGCTGGTGCCAGTCGTCTACGACAAAATAGATGTAGACGGCCAGCAGAACCGCCGTGGCGATTAATATGATGTAGCCTAAGCCGAACCTTGACCCGCGATCTTGAATCTCTGTCGCCATCTCAACGTTCTCCCCGAACGATTCAACTCACAGGAGTCACACGCTTCTCTTCCTTCTTCGCCGCTCCTTCGGCCGCCGCCACCTTCTGCCCGTTCGAGCCGTTGCCCATCAGATTCACGAGCACCGAAGGCTTCTTCACCGGCTTCATCTCGCTTTCGAGCTGAACAGGCGCTGGGCCGCTGATGCCGCCGTCCTTCCTTATGCGCCAGAAGTGCACGGCCATGAAGATTGAGGCCACGAGCGGGATGCCTATGCAGTGCCAGATGTATGAGCGCAGGAGCGCGTTCGCGTCTACCACAGAGCCGCCCAAGAGCCCGAAGCGCACGTCATTAAAGGGCGTCATTCCAAGCTGCGGGCCGAAGGGGCCTTCGCTGCCGAGCATGGGTGTGGCTCGCGCCATGTTCGTCCCGACCGTCACGGCCCAGAAGCCAAGCTGGTCGTCCGGCAGCAAGTAACCCGTAAACGAGAGCAGCATCGTCAAAACCAGCAGCACCACGCCCACGCACCAGTTAAACTCACGCGGCCGTTTGTAAGAGCCCGTCAGCACCACACGGAACATGTGCAGCCATGTGGTGATAATCATCAGGTGTGCGGCCCAGCGGTGCATGTTTCTTAAGAGCTTTCCGAACGGCACGTCATGCTCTAAGTACAGAATGTCGCGGAAAGCCTGCACCTTGGTCGGGTGGTAGTAGAACATCAGCAGCACGCCCGTGAAGGTCAGGACTATGAAGAGGTAGAAGGTGATGCCGCCCATGCCCCAGGTGAAGTTGTAGCGCACGGCGTCGCGGTTGACTTTCGCCGGATGAAGATGAAGGAAGACGTTCGAGAGAATGGCGAGCGAGCGATTGCGAGGGTCTGAGCGGTCGTGCGAGACGCGGAAGATGGATTTCCAGAGCTGCGTGTCGCGCGGGTCACGAAGATTCTTCAACTCTTCCGTGGCCTGCTCCTTAATAGCCATGCCCTCTTCGCGCACGCGCGCCGTCAGGCTTGTGCTAGCAGCCTCTGTCTCCTGCTGCTTCGTCCCCTTCGGATCAGAACCTTCAGGCTCCATAACGGCCCCCCAAGCAATTTTGGATTTCGGATTTTAGATTTTGGATTAACGAGACGGGTTGAAGCTAATCAAACTTGAATGTCACTCCAATCCAAAATCCAAAATCTAAAATCCAAAATCGTCACAGTGGTATGTATGACCCGTCGTCGTTGAACTGATTGGTCTCCCCCTTGGGCCATGTGTAAAGACGATTGGTGTTGACGACTATCTGCCCTTCTGCGTCAAGCTCTACGTGCGCCCTGTCCATGGGCCTCGGCGCGGGGCCTTCGAAGTTGATGCCCTCGGAGTCGTAGCCGCTGCCGTGGCACGGGCACTTGAACTTGTTCTCGCTCGCCTTCCAGTCGGGCGTGCAGCCCAAGTGAGTGCAGCGCGCGTAGATGACGAAGAGGCGGTCTGAGGTCTTATCGACCCAGATGCGGTGCTGCTGCTGCCACTTGGTATCAACGCCAAGGCCGTAGTCGGAAGGAAAGCCTATGCGGAAAATTGTAGAAGGCTCAAGAATCGAGCGCGGCAGGAAGAAGCGCACGAACATCAGAAAGCTCGTGGCCAGAAAGCCCGCGACGCTGGCCCAGATGATGCGGCGACGCATCTTGTTGACAGGCTGGTCGGGCGTGCTCTCGACGACGGCTCCGACGGCTGGCCTGGCGGCAGGCTTAGGGATGCCTTTGGCGACCGTAGCGGTCGGCGTGGCTCCGGCCTTGGCAGCGCCCGGAGCGACTCGCGCGGCGGGCTTGGTTCCGGCCGGGACTTCCTTCGCGGGCGCGCGTGGCGCGGGCGGGCTTGCGGCTGTCCCCGAAGGCGCAGCGTCAGATGTAGACGCTTCGCTCGGAGTTGCGCTTGTGGGCGCAGGCGTCTTTGGCGAAGTGGCAGGCGCGCTCTCTTTCGCGCCTTCGTCCGCTGCGGGCACAGCGTCCGCGTTGGTTTCACTTGAGCGGTTTGGGTTCTCTTCCACGCCGCAGTTCCTCCCCTTCTGGCGAACCTTGCGAAATGGCTAGCAGTTTACGCCCCGTTCTATCCTCTGGATAGACCGCGACCCTATAAACGCACACAGAGAAAGATTATAGAAATCCCGGCACAGGGATTACTCTCTGCGAAAAGACCCTCGGGTTGATAAGCAATGTCATGAAGAGCGCCGCGCCCGAAAAATGATTATAATGGCCCGGTGCGCTATTTATACTCCTTTTCTAGAAATTGAGGCAAGTTTTATTTTTTACGATGAAGTCACGCCCGCCACACTTAGCGCACACATTCTTCAGCCCGCCGAGGCTCTCATTCAAGGAGAACGGATGAGCGAAAAACCACACGTCAAGCTCTACACAAAGCCCGGCTGCCACCTCTGCGAAGAGGCCAGAGGCGAGATGCTGGCCGCCCGGATAGAGGACGAGTACACCTTTGAAGAGGTCAATATTGAAGATGACGCGGAGGCTTACGAGCGCTACAGGTTCGAGATTCCGGTCGTCACGGTAGACGGCCGCAAGGCCTTCAAGTACCGCCTGACGGCCGAGGACTTTCGACGCCGCGTCTTACGCCGCAAACAGGGCTAGCCGCTCTACCTACAGCCGACTATGGCGCATAGCGGCCAGGGCCACTTGCCTATCCCGCCCCTCTGCTTTTTGGCCAGGTCTTCCCTCAGCTCTCTGATAGTCTTGTCCGACAACTTCCTGTCAACTTTCTCCAGCAGCGCATCATATTTTGTGTCCCTGTTGCGGCTGCCGGGGCGTCCGATTCGGCGGTCAAGGTCTCTGCGAATCTGCTCCTGCTTGTCTGCGGCAAACAATTCATTCGCAGCCTGAGACAGCGGGTCGCCCAGACGATTATCTGTGCTTCTTTCAAGCTTCTGCACGACGAAGAACGTGAGCCTGTAGGCGTAGTCGTCGGCGCGTTCAGTCTGCGTGGCCGAAGACGGCGTGCCCGTCTTCTCCTGTGCGTGCGCGCTCAGCTGAAGAGATAAGAACGCGACCGCCAACAGCAGGTATATAAAGCCTCTTTTCATAAGTCCCTCCCCAACAAAATTTTCCTGATTAATTCTCACAGCCTTAGGGCGCTCGCCGTCTCTTCAATCGAAGCATAAAGCCGCTCGCGCTCGTCTTCATCCTGCGTCCGGCGATAGGCCGTCAGCAACTCCTTCAGAGAAGAAAGCTCCCTGTAGAGCCCCGCGTTCTCAATAGGCGGTGTGAGATACGAGATAAGCTCTGCGTAAGCGCGGCGCTTGGCGATTGTCCCTTCCGAAGGATTGTTGACGCTGTAGATGTAAATATTAGGCAGCTCTCCCGTCAGCCGGTCAGGCCAGCAAGACTCGGAGAGCCCTACCTGCTTGCCCGGCATGAACTCCATAGCGCCGTGCGTTCCCAGATGAAGCAATGCGTCCGCGCGAAAGATTTTTTCGAGATAAGTGTAGAAGGCCATGAAGCCGTGATGCGGCGCGCCCGACTGTGCCATCAGGAGCCGCATGGGGTCTCCCTCGTAGCCGAAGGTGGGCTGCACGCCTATGAAGACGTTGCCGAAATGCGCGCCCTGAACCAGCAGCCTCCCGCCGAAGGAGTTGATTTCACCGGGAGCCGCGCCCCACTCTCTTTCAATCTCTTCGACGTACGGGCAGAGCCTCAGATACTCGTCCACGCTCATGGCGTGAGCGACGCTCGCAGTCGCCGCGAAGCTTTCCGAATTGCCACACAAAAGCCTTTCGCGAAGCTCTGTCGATGAAGCGGGAAGCTCGACGCTGTAGCCTTCCTCGCAGAGACGCTTCAGCATCTCGAACGCGCTCTCGAAAACCTCAAGCTCTGCGGCCGTGCCTATGTTGCCCTTGTTGGGCGGAAAGCAGTAGACGATAAAGGCCAGCCGCAAGTCAGCGCGCTCCGCCCGTTGCAAGCGGTTCCAGCGCCGCAGTCGCCGCGCTAACCTCTGGCAGCGCTCTTCCAGAGGCACAGGCTCGGAGCCGCCCGAGGGGATGCCGCCGAAGACGAAAGGCTCGGTCGCACCGTCCAGCTCAGGTATGGCTATCTGCATCCCCGCCTGCACAGGGTTGAGGCCGCTTCCGGAGTCTCGCCACGTCTCAATCGTCTGCGTGTCGAGGCTTATGACAGAGCGCAGGGGAACATTAAGCTCGCGAAGATAGCGCGCGGCAGCCTCGCTGTCGTTCATCGCGGGGCCTCCTACGAAGCTGAAGCCCGTAAGGGAAACAATCTGGCTCACACGAGAGCTATGCACGCGAGCCGCGCTTTTATCTGCCGCTTCTTCCACGAAGTAGCGCTCGCACGCCTCGCGATTATCCATCAATGTCGAAAGCACAGGGATGACCGAGAGCCCCTCCGACTCTATGGCTCGAATCAGGTGGTCGTAGTGTCGGCGCGCTCCGCTCACTATCTGCGGGCGCATGAGCAGAAGCCCCACGGTCTCTTCCGCCTTAAGCGCCCCGGAAGCATTCTTTATCTTGCGGCGCGCGTACCATTTCCTGTATGTAGCGAAGGACTCGAACATGGCGGGCGCGTCAGGGTGATAAATCGCCACGGCCGGAACCGTCTCGGGCGGAGGCACCTTCTCTACCCTCTTCAAGCGCTCGTCCTCTACGTAATGCTTCAGCGCGTAGAGCAGCATGGAGCGTATGTTGGCGGGCGTCGGTTGCAGGAAGTAGCAGAAGAGATACAGGTAATGCTTGATGTCGCGCAGCTTTCCCGCGCTCGGCACAAGGCGCAGCAGATGCGGCAGACGGTCAACCAGCTTTAGATAATGCGTGTGGCTCCCGCTTCTTCTCTTCTTCACATGAGAGCGCGCCTGCTCTCCCATCCACGAGCCGACCCGCGCCACAAGCCCTTTGGCTCGTCTCTCCGCACCGTCCTCTCCTTGCGCGCCCTTGAACATCTGCGCGAAGTCCAGACGGCCCATGCGCGTGCGTCGCATGAGGTCAGGCATGCAGTTGATGACTATGACCGCAGAGGGACGCTCCCTGTGACTCTCAAGCTCCGCTAAAAGTCGCGTGGCATTCTCGCCGTCCATAACGTGAATGACGAAGACCACGTCTGCGCGGCTCAGGTCGCGTGCGACCTCAGACCATTCATCTTCCGCAAGGGGCGAGCCGAAGTTGTATGCCGCGACACGCACGTCCAGCCTCAGCCCGGCGTTCAGCTCCCGCTCGGCCTGACGGAGCGGCGCAAGCAGGCTCGTGCCGACGTAGAAGACTGAGATATGAAGCTCCCCTTTAGATTTCATGCGACGCCTTCAAGCTGGTCTTCGAGGTCTGAGAAAATCTCGCGCAGTCGCTCAAGCATCTCCTGTTCGGCTTTCCAGAAGCCGCGCCCTTCGGCCTCAAGAAGTCTGCCCACGAGCGAGCGCGCCGAATGTGGATTGAGATGACGCAGGCGCTCAAGCATGGCTTCGTCCAGCACAAAGGTTCGCGCGACCTCCGTGTAGACCCAGTCGTCAACGGCATCGGCGGTTGCGCTCCATCCGAAGGTGTTCGTGACGTGGCTCTCAATCTCGGCCACGCCGCGAAAGCCGTGCTTGAGCATCCCTTCGTACCATTTCGGGTTAAGAGTTTTGGCGCGCGTCTCAAGACGGACGGTCTCTTCAAGCGAGCGCACGCGGCTTGAGCGAGAGAGATTGTCGCCGACGTAGATGGCGGGCCGCGCCTGCGCCCTCTTCTCCACGGCCTTTGAGACGCCGCCCAGATATTCGAAGTAGTGGTCAACGTCCGTGATGCCTATCTCGAAAGAGTCTATGTTCTGGTACGCGGCTTCAACACGCGAGAGCGCCCTGTCCATGGCCCTGCGCGCTTCGCGTCCCTCGAAAGCTCTGCCTTGAGAGTCGCGCCCGTAGGCGAAGCACTTGCGCGTCACAAAGAGGTCTCCGAGCGCGTCTGCCGTCTCCCACTGGGAGTCCATCACCATGAAGTTGACGTTCGTGCCGTAGTTGCCGGGAGCGTTCGAGAAGACGCGCACGGTCGCTTCATCAAACGAGCTCTCTTCCGCCTTCATCTGCTCAAGCACGTGGCGGCGCACGAAGTTCATCTCCGCAGGCTCGTCCAGAGCGGCGACGCATCTGACGGCCTTGTCCAGCAGCACAACGGTTGCGCCGAAGAGGTCTCGGAAGATGCCCGAGACGGTCATCACAAGGTCTATGCGCGGGCGCTTCAATTCTTCAAGCGGGATGACTTCGATTTCCGTGGCCCGGTTCAGGGAATCTCTGACGGGGCGCACGCCTAGCAGCCTGAGCGCCTGGGCCACGCCTTCGCCTTCGGTCTTGATATTGTCCAGCCCCCACAGCACCAGCGCCATCGCGCGCGGGTAACGGCCATGCTCTTCCAGGTGTCGCTCAAGCAGCGCGTCGGCCGTAGCTTCGGCGCGCGTCGTGGCAAGCTCTGAAGGCACCATGTAAGGATTGACGGCGTGAGTGTTTCGCCCCGTGGGAAGTATAGAGGGGTTCTGCACTATGTCCGCGCCCGGCCCCGGCTCTATGTACTCGCCTCGAAGCGCCCTCACGAGAGCATCCATCTCCTGGTTGGTCTTAAGCTCCGAGCAGATTTTCTCAAGCAGTCTGAAGCTCTGAAGCGAATCATCAGGAGAGACGCGCGCCTCCGTCAAAAGCAGACGCGCCGCAGCCTCCGCGCCGTCTTTGACGAAAAGCTCAACCGCCCGACCGACGAGCGACTCCACCTGCTCGCGCTCGCGTAAGCGAGACTCGTCCGCAATGCTCTGTTTCAGGAGCGTGGAGTAGCCGGGGAGATTCAGCCCGGCGGCGACGAGGTCTGTCAGTGCGCGCACCTGAGCTTCGGGCCTGTCGAAGGACGCGACCATTCGCAGCATGTCCACTATGGAGCGCTCCGCGTCCGCGCGCCCGAAGACGTGCAGCCCAGTTGGAATCAGTCGCTCTTCAATCTCAAGCACCTGCTCGAAGAGCGCCAGCACACGACTGTCTCTGTCTTTGCCAGTCATAAAAGATGATTGAACGAATCGGTCTCTCTAGCTTTTCCCGTCGCCGGAAGCGTTACGTAATGCGCGCCGAGCGTTTCTGAAAGAGCGCGTCCTTCACCGCTTGAGGTGAAGCCGGTTTGAGTGTCAACAACCATCACGGAAACCTGCGCGCCTTTGAGCGCGAGGCCGAGCGCTTCAATCTCGCGCCGAATCAACTCCCTCCGCAGGGCCTTGTCCGCAGGAGCTTGCGTCCTCATAGTCACATTGGCCCGCCCGTCCGTAAAGAGAAAGAGTTGAATCTGTCGCGTGCCCTGCGCCGTGGCCCTGCGCGCCAGCTCAAGAGAGGCGCTCAGGCCGTGCGCCAGAGGCGTAGAGCCTCCGATTGGAAGCTCGTCCAGGAGGCGGCGTGCGCGGGCGGCGCTGCGTGCGGGCGACATCAGAATTTCCGCCCCTTCGCCACGAAAGCTTATGAGCGCAACGTGGTCGCGCCTGACATAAGAGCGCTCAAGCAGTTGTGCCAGCGCGCCCTTCGCCTGCCGTATACGATTCAAAGCCATGCTCCCCGAGGCATCCACGGCGAAGATGAAGAGCGCCCCCGTCTTTCGCTTGTAGAGCTTGTAGCGAAGCAACGACGTAGATGATAAAGAAGCGTTCTTCGCATCCACTATCATCGCCCTGAGCGTCGCGTCGAGCGCGAGCCTTGACCCATCGCTTTTCCTTTCCGTAGAGCGGCTGTAGCGACCGCGCGACGTGTTATAGCTCGCCCTCGTCTTAAGCCCCTGCCTGCGTGAAGAGAGTTGTTTGGCGGGATGCCTGCCCTGATTTGCCTGCAACGCTTCTGGCTCATACACGAGAGCGCCCGGCTCCGGCAGCGGCGTCTGCTCAATCTGCCCCGAGTGTTGGCCGTTGCCGTTAACCTTACTCTCTCTGTCAGAAGCTCTTGACTCTCTGCCCTGAAAATCATCCGGCTCGCGACGGCTGCTTTGCCTGCCTGAAGACTCTTCGGAATCGCTCGCGGGGAAAAGCTCCTTGAGAGCCTGCTCTATGCGTGCGCCGCCCGGCGTCTGGTCCAGAGGGTCGCGGCGCAGTCGATGCCGCAGGGACATCACGGCCACCCGCTCTATATCTTTTTCCGTGGCCTCGCGTCTTCCCTCAAAGGCCGCCAGCGCACGCGCCGCGCGGGCAATCGTCAACTCCCCTCTATGCCCGTCCACCCTGAGCCGCAGGCAAAGCTCGGCTATGCGGCGCAGGCTCTCTTTAGAGAGTTGCACGTCCCCTACTAGCTTCTGAGCGCGCACGATGCGTCGCCTTAGACTCTCCTGCTCCGCCTCCCACTCGGCGCGGAAAGCGGCGGCGTCGCGCTCGAAGCTTTGAGAGCGCAAGACAATCAGGAGCCTTTCGTCAAGGTCTTCAATCGTTCTGATTTCAACGTGCAGGCCGAAGCGGTCAAGAAGCTGCGGGCGCAGCTCTCCCTCTTCCGGATTCCCGGAGCCCACCAGCACGAAGCGCGAGGGATGCTCGACAGAGATGCTCTCGCGCTCCACCTTGTTGCGCCCCGTCGCGGCCACGTCCAGCAGCAGGTCAACCAGATGGTCTTCCAGCAGGTTCACTTCGTCTATGTAGAGGAACCCGCGATTGGCACGCGCCAGAAGACCCGGCTCGAAAGCCTTGACGCCTCCGCTCAAGGCTCGCTCGATGTTGATGGCCCCGCACACGCGGTCTTCCGTCGCGCCGAGCGGGAGGTCAACTACGGGGACTCTTGAGCGCTCCTTTGCGAGCTTCTCGCCGCGCTCGATGCGCCGGGCGCAATCCTCGCAAAGATTCTCTTCCGCTTGCGGGTCGCAGCCGTAGAGGCAGCCGCGCACGCGCCACGTTGGCGGCAAGAGGTCTGCCAGCGCGCGAACGGCCGTGGACTTGCCCGTGCCGCGATGCCCCATGATGAGGACGCCGCCTATGCGCGGCTCAATTACGTTCAGCAGCAGGCCTAGCTTCATCTCCTCCTGCCCCACAATCGCGGCAAAGGGATAGACGGGACGCTCAGTCCTCAACCGTTCGGGATTTTTTCGGGAGGCACGCTCTGTTCTCATTAAAGCAGCCGGACGGGCCAGGCAGGCCGGAAGCATTCCAGATAGCGCCCACAATTTAACCGCAAAGACGGGTAAAGGCAAAGAAAATGGTGTCGGGTGTCAGGCACAGGGTGCCGTAGAAAAGAAAAACCGCTCCTCTTTCTTTCCCGCCCACGGCATCCGTCGCGCTATAAGTGTTTTTACTTTTGCCTTCTCTTGCGGCTCTCAGTTATCATTGGCCTTACACAGTTTTAGATTTCGCGCGCGTGAGGTTTCATGCGCCATTGCTTTTGTCGCATACATCTCTTTCCAAGATACATACGAATGTCCGCAATAGAAGAGACTAAAAACGAAACTGCCATAGCCACGCCCCCTGTCGCCGTCTCCAAAAAAGATGCGGTGACGCCGTCGCTTATCCTGTCAAAGTTCCTTGCGCTCCTAAGCTCCGTGCGCTTCGGCGTCGTGCTGCTGATAATCGTGGTCGCGCTGAGCATGATAGGCATGCTGATTATGCAGCAGAACGTGGACGGCTTTGACAAGTACTACGCGGAGCTACAGCCGTCGCAGAAGCTGCTCTACGGAAGCTTAGGCTTCTTCGACATCTACCACGCGTGGTACTTCAACCTGCTGCTGCTGGTTCTCTCTCTCAACATTGTTCTGGCCTCGATAGACAGGTTTCCGACCGCGTGGCGCTTCATCAGGCACAAGAAGCTTGAGGCCGGGCACAGGTTCCTTGAGAGCCAGCAGCAGCACGCGAAGGTGCAGCTGGAAACGAAGACGAGCACGGAGCTTTCCGAGCGGGTCAGCCGTGCGTTCCGCGCAGTCGGGCTTCGCCCCACGGTGACGGAGAAGGACGGCCGCGTTTACGTCTTCGGCGAGCGCGGGGCGTGGAATCGCCTCGGAGCATACGCCGTTCACGTAGCGCTTCTGACAATCTTTCTGGGCGGCTTTATGACGGCGCAGTTCAGCGAGGAAGGTCAGATGATGCTGACGCCGGGCCTGAGCACTAACCAGATGACCAACCTTCAATTCAATCTGGACGAAGTGAAGCGCGTGCCCGTTGGGCTTCCCTTCACAGTCATCTGCACGGACATTCAGCAGAAGCTGATACACAAGGACGGCTCAATCATGGCGAACAACACCATCGATTGGCTGACCAGAATTCAGATAACGGACGAGACAGGCACGCGCGAGGGCCTTGTTCACCTGAACAACCCGCTCGACTATCGGGGCTACAGGTTCTTTCAGGCCAGCTTCATAGCACAGGGCTCCGCGCGCACCATCACGCTTCGCCTGACTAAGGAAGCCGACGGCTCTACGCAAGAGTTGAGCGTAGGGCGCAACGGCTCCGCGCAACTGGCGGACGGCACGCGCATAGACTTCCTTGAATTCTTCCCTGACTTTCGCATCATCAACGGCAAGCCCGGCACGGAGTCGGACGAGTATAACAACCCTGCTGCCGTACTGAAGCTCACGACGCCCGAAGGGAAACAGCTACAGGCATTCGCCTTCGCCGCAGAGCTGCCTTCCGGAGCACCCGTCAGCGCGGCGGTCGGCGGTTACAAGTTCCGCATGGTGGATTTTGAGAAAGTGCCATACGCGCACGTCCTCTCCATACAGAAAGACCCCGGCAAGTGGCCCTTCTACGCCGGAGGCACGCTGCTGATATTGACGCTCTGCGGAGTCTTCTTCTTCTCGCACCAGAGGGTCTGGTCGCTGTTGGAAGAGAGAGCGGACGGCAAGGGATTCGATGTCGTCTTAGGCGGCAACACCAACAGGAACAAGCTCGGATTCGAGGATAGATTCAAGAGGCTGGTCGGCGAAATCAAGGGCCAGCCGGTAGCCGAGGGAGAGCAATCATGAGTGAAGTTTTGAAACAGCCCGCGGAGTTTGCTGCGGGCGTGGAGTTTAAGAAATCATGGCTCGGGTACGTGCCAGCCATGCTCGCCGTGGGCGGCTCGATTCTCATAGTCCTGCTGCGCTGGCGTATGGGCGGCGCTGGATTCATCTCGGACGGCGCGCTGATGATGCTGGCACTGGCCTGCTATCTGACGGCCGCCACCTTCTACCTGATGAACCTCTACGCTCCGTCAGAGATGGCTCAGAAGGTAGGCTTGTGGACTGCGACGGCAGGCGTCTTCTTTAATCTTTCGAGCTGGGGAGTGCGCTGGCTGGCGGCTCACGATAGAGAGCTTGCCATCTTGCAGCGCAACGGGTACGGCCCCGAACAGATGCCGTGGTTCTTCCGCTACATCCCGTTCGCGAACCTTTATGACTTGAGTCTCGCGTTTGCGTTCGGGGCAGGCATCACTACGCTTCTCATAGCGCACCGCAAGAACTTCCGCTTCTTAGGCGCAATCTCTCTTCCGCTGGCGTCGCTGATTCTGCTGCTGGCACGCTTCATAGGAAACGAGTTCGTAGACCTGCCGCCTATCCTTGATTCTTACTGGCGGCCCATTCACGTCGGCGTGGCTTCGCTATCTTACGGCGTGGCGCTGGTCTGCTTCGCCATCGCGGTCATCTATCTATTGAAAGACGGCATCAAGACGGAGGCCATGGCCATCTGGTCGAGCATCTTTTCGATTGCGGTTCTGGCCACTGTCAGCCGCTTCTCCGTCTTCACGAGCTTTGCCTACGGCGCTTCGACCTTCATGCAGACGCCGTCGGGGGGGCGAAGGCCGATTCCGCTGCGCGTGGAGATTCCAATGGTAGGCCCTGTGCTTGTCCTTTCGGGGCTGCTGCTTCTGGCCGTGATTATTCTGTTCTGGACGTACCTGTCGAAAAGGAGCGAGCAGGCGCGCGTCTGGGGCCACCGCCTTTTGAAGCTCTCGCTGGTGGCGCAGGCTTCGGCCATCGCGCTGCTGGTTTCTCAGATTAAGACCATCAAGGACGTGTGGCCGCGTCTTCAGGAACAGCTTGCGCAAGACCCGGTCGGGTATCAGCGCCTCGGGCAATGGATAGCCGAGCAGCAGGGTCTAAAGCCCGCAGAGATAGCGCAAGTTCCCGTGGAGCGGCTTGAGATGGCGGCGCGCGATTTTCTACAGGCCAACGGCCCGAAGCTCTTTCTCAGCACAAACGCCAACCCCGTAGAGCTGTCGGCGCTCATCACTGCCTTCGCAGCGACGCTGTTCGTCATTCTCTTCAGCTTCAGAACAGAGAAACTGATTGCGGCTCTCCCGTCTAAAGAGAAACTGGACTCGTTGATGTACAAGACGGGCTCGGTTGCATTCGCGGGACTCGCGATGCTTCTGATTACCGGAGCGGTCTGGGCCAACGAGTCGTGGGGAAGATACTGGGGGTGGGACAGTAAAGAGACGGGAGCTTTGGTTGCGTGGCTGACATACGCGGCTTTCCTTCACACCCGAATCAGTCGTGGATGGAAGGGACGCTCTTCAGCATACTTTGCCATCATAGGATTCCTGCTGGTGATATTCACTTACCTGGGAGTCAGCTATCTTCTTCCCGGCCTGCACTCTTACGCTTAAGGTGACGGCCACAAGACAACGCGAATGAGTAAAGACAACGTTCTGTTCTCCATCATAGGCGTGCTGCTGGGCTTTATCATAGGCTTCGTGTTCGCCAACAACGCTAACCAGCAGGGCACGAAGCCTCGCACCGCAGCCACGTCTGCAACCGCCGCGCAGGGCAACCTGCCGCCCGACCATCCACAGATTCCTTCGAACGCTGTGGCAGACCAGCCGGGCTCCGCGCAGCAGGCAGCTATGCCCGGCGTGCAGGCCGCGATTGAGAAGGCCAGAAACGAGCCGGACAATTTCGAGGCACAGAAGGCTGCGGGCGAGATGTTCTACCGCATCCAGCGCTTTGACGAAGCGATTGATTACTGGCTCAAGGCCAACAAAATTAAGCCCGACGATTACGGGACTCTCGTGAGCCTAGGCAACGCCTATTTCGAGGCGGGCAAGTATGAGTTGGCGGAGCAGTGGTACACGAGCGCGCTCACGAAGAACGCCAAGGACGTGAGCGTGAGGACGGATTTGGGGACTACCTTCATGGCGCGCACGCCGCCGGACTTCGACCGCGCCATCAAGGAGTATCGCCGCTCTCTTGAGATAAACCCAGAGCACGAGCAGTCGCTGCACAACATAGTCATTGCCTACACCAAGAAGGGACAGGCCAAAGAAGCACAGGAGATGATAGCCCGGCTTGAGAAGGTGAACCCCAACAACCCTGACCTTGCGCGCATGCGCTCGCAGCTTCAGGAGCTTTCAAGTCAGCAGACGCCGCGACAGTAACCACAGGTCAGAACCGCCTGCGGTTCCGACCTGTTCTAAGGCTCTATGGCCATGCGCGTGACGCTTGCCATTGGGTGCCGTGTGACTTTGCCGTCTCTCATCACAACCACAATCTGGCCGTTCTCGACCGTGACGCGGCGCACCGTGTTCATGAAGCGCTCGACGCGCATGCCGTCCCGCGTCTCAATCACGAGCTTTGCGCCCGCCTCTATTCCCGTGGGTCTGGCTGCGACCACAGGCGGCGGCTCGCCTGCCGTCACAGGCTCAGGACTATTCTGCGTAGCGGTCTCGGGCGGCCTCGAAGGCGTAGCGCGCCCGCGACGGCGGCGGCCCGTGGTGCTGCGCGACGTGGGCGGCCGCTGCGCTCTGGCGGTAGTCACAGGCTGAGGCGAAGTCTCGGTCGCGGCGTTATCGCTTGAACGATTCTCTGCTGCGCTGCCGGAATCTGCGGGCCTCTCGGTAGCAGTCTCAGGCGTAGCAGTCTTCGCGGTCTCTACGGGCTCATCTATTCGCGCGCCGACGGAAGAGACGCGTCTTGTTCCACTGTTACGGCGAGCGGCCACCGCGGGCTGCTCCGTCGCCGTGTCCGTCTCGGCCGGGGCGGCCATCGCTTCAAAGCCTCCGCTAAAAGTTATGCGGTACTCGCCCCTGTCGTCGTTCGGCGTGCGCGCTTCGACTCGGAGGATGATGGTCTCGCGCTGACGAAGGTAGATGCTCTTTGAAGTGCTCGTGGAAAGCTCGCCCGCGTAGATGCTCACCTTTGCCAGAGGTCTGAGCGTCCCTGACTGAAAGAGGTCTATGTCGCCGTTTAAGTTGCGGCTCTCGACCGTCACGACAAGGTCGCCGGGCGTGCCCGTCAAAACATAGAAGTGTCGGGTGAGGCGCGAGTCGCCGATGTCGCGCGCCGTGATTTCACCCGATACCCTGTTGGAGGTGACAGGCGTGGGCTGGTCAACGCTCGTAGATTGCGCCAGCGCGCCCGTAGCTGTCAACAGTAGAAAGGCTAACAGTGTGACGATTCGATTCCGGAATGCAGGGGCGGATATGGTCTTACTCATCGAAGTTCCAATTTGTAACATCTGTAAAGAAGACGGGGAAAACTTCTCTTCTCTATCTGCCTCAAGGGTATCAGATTCCGGTAAATAGAAAAACCGCGACAGGCGCGGTCTTCCTATCTAACCTGAGAACCGTGCGCCCGTTTCTTTAACTTTTGATTCTGATAGTGCCAGCGTTGCTCTCCTGCCCGTGCGCTTTTACTTTAACGGTGCATTTGCCGGGAGCCAGATTATCGGGCAGCCTGAAAACCACCTGCACAAAGTCGAAGTTGGGCCGCACGGCCTCAGCCGCTACCTCAAAAACCTGATTGCTGCTATCAACCAGACTCACTTTGACGGAGGAAGCCGCCTCGCCTTCCGCTAAGTAGAGGTCTGCCATGAAGAGCATGACTCTTGTGTTTTTGTCCGTCCCCGTATTGAGCAGGTTGGTCGTGTTGACGACCGGGAAAGGGTCTCTGTAAAGGAGCATCGCGTCCAGGGCCGCTGCCTGCTGAGGGTCTGGGCCCGATTGGTCCAGCACCATTTGAAATGGAACGGCCGAGTCTGCGGCAGTCCTGGGTCTTAAGACGAACAGCCCCTGCTCTATGCCGCCGACAATCACTATCCCGCTGCGGAAGAACGGATAGTTGCTCCACGCGCCGTTGAACTGCGGGAGGTCGTCTATCGGATAGATGTCAAAGAAGCCTACTTCGCTCAGGCTCGCCGTGCCTACGTTGCTTATGTCCAGTATGCGAAGGCCGCTCCTGTAGTTTGATTCATAGGCACGGTTGCCGCGTATATAAAGGTTATGGTCAATAGCCTTGCTGGGCCCACTGTAGACGCCCTTCAGCACGGGGGCGTCCAAGTCAGACACGTCCCAGATGTAGGTCGAAGAATTGGTGCCCGCTTTTTGTTCGTCAAGCTCGTCATCGAGCAGGAAGTGCTTCTGGTCTTCAGTCAACCATCCCTGGTGCGTATAGCCTACGCCCTGATAAGTCGTGCGCGAGAGCTGCACGGGCGCGCTTTTATTCGTTACGTCTACAATCGTGAGCGTGTCCTCGTTGCTGTTAAAGCAGACCTCGCGCCCCACGTACGCGGAGTCAGGCCCTCTATAGCTTACGCACTGCGCCTCGTGCGTGTAGCCGTCCTGATTCGAGCAGCCCGCGTAAACGGGCGTCTTAGGGCTACGCACATCAACTATGTGAAGGCCGGAGATGCAGGATGAGTCACGCACGCCCGCAGCATAAGCGAACCCGGTCGCCTCATTTATCGCCAGCGTATGCGCCCGGCCGAAGCCGTTGTAATGAGCATCCTCCGTAAAGGTGACCGGCGCGTTCGCGACGTTTCTGAGCCGCGTCAGGTCGAAGACCTGCATGCCGTGTCCTGCGGCTTCACTTATGATGAAAGCGTGGTCGGCATAGACCTTCAGCCCGCGCCAGACCGAATCAATGCTATGAGTCGGCAGGTTTCCAAGATAGATGGGATGCTCAGGGTTGCTGATGTCCACGAAGGCCGTGCCGTTTGAGCGCCCCACCAGTGCGTATTCCTTATCTGTCAGAGGGTCTGTCCAGCCCCACACGTCGTTGACGGTGCCGCCGCCTATGGCTGCGAGCGGAAGGAAAGATGCAAGGTCAACGTTGCGGCAAGGGAATGTTCCCGCCATCCCGCCCACGCAGGGCGTCTTGCCCATAGCGACCAACGCCTGCTCGTTAGGCTGGCCGTTCGGCCCGCCCCCGTGCGGGTGCTCTTCGCCGTCGTGCGCCCGTACAGAAATCAGCAGGCCGATGACGAGAAAGGCTGATAGCAGAAGGCCAATCTGAATTTTTTTAGAGGCCAGAAAAAACATCTGAGGACGCCTCGATTCTATTAAGTGTGTTGAAGGCGCTGCCGCCGGGACAAAGCCAAATTAAGGAAAGAAAATCTTTAGGTGAGTAACTGTATGCCGAAGGGGGGACTCGAACCCCCACGAGTTTCCTCACACGCCCCTCAAACGTGCGCGTCTACCAGTTCCGCCACTTCGGCTCTTTGTCAAAAAAAGGGAGCGTAAGCTCTCTATAGCTTTGCGCCCGTTACTTCTTCGCGGGCGGCTTCTGCTGGCCCTGCCCACTGTTGGCCGTATTTGACGCCGCAGGAGCATTAGTCGTTGTATTACTGTTAGCAGGCGTCGTAGCCGCGTTTGCGTTCGTCTCAGGCGCTGCGGGCTGCACCGTGACGGATTGCGAACCCGTGTTGGTGTTAGCCGTGTTCGCGGGCGCGGGCGCGGCAGGCTGCGTGCTGCTTTCCGGCTCAGACTGCAAGACTGAGCGCGAGCCTAAGATTGCGGGCAGCCCCAGCGCCAGAGCGCACAGCATGAAGAGCGCCGCCGCTCCTATGGTTATCTTGGCGAGCAAGGTCTGTGTGCCGCGCGGGCCGAACGCCGTGCTTGATACGCTGCTGGAAAAGAGCGCGCCCGCGTCTGCCTTGCCCGGCTGCAACAGTATCGCCACGACCAGGACTATGCAGGCCAGTATGAAAAGACCGTATAAAGTATAAACTAACAAAACACTATCCTCTGTTGTAATTAACAATCTGCGCGAAGCTGTCCGCCTTGAGGCTTGCGCCGCCTACGAGCGCTCCGTCTATGTCTGCTTGAAGCATGAGGCCCGCTACGTTGTCGGGCTTGACAGAGCCTCCGTAGAGGATTCTGAGCCCCTGTGCCGCCTCATCAGAATGTCTCTGCGCGAAAACGCGCCGGATAAACGCGTGCATCTCCTGCGCTTGCTCCGGCGTCGCTGTGCGTCCCGTGCCTATAGCCCAGACGGGCTCGTAGGCGATTATGATACGCGCCATGTCTGAGGCTGTCAAACCGCTAAGCCCGCCCTCTAACTGGCCGCTCACGACCGCTTCGGCGTTGCCCTCGTCGCGCTGCTCAAGCGTCTCTCCGACGCACATGATGACTGTCAGACCGGCGACCAGCGCCGCCTGCGTCTTGCGGCTGACGAAGGTGTCCGTCTCGCAGTAAAACTGCCTGCGCTCCGAGTGGCCTATGATGACGTGCGAGCAGCCCACGTCTTTTAACTGGCTGGCCGTGACCTCGCCTGTGTGCGCGCCGAACTCCATCTCCGTAGAGCAGTCCTGCCCCGCGACGCGTATGTTCGAGCCCTCAAGGCGGTCGGCCACGGTCTTTAAGGCAGTGAAGACGGGCGCAATCACCACCTCGCAGTGGTTGGCGTTCGCCACAAGCGGCTTCAGCGCAAGCACAGTCTCCACGCTTTCGGCCATGGACTTGTACATCTTCCAGTTTCCGGCAATAACGGGTTTTCTCATTGGCTTAAACTGAAAACTATTCCTTATCATTAAGAGCGGCGACGCCGGGCAGATCGTCGCCCGCCAGAAACTCAAGCGTCGCGCCGCCGCCCGTTGAGATGTGCGTGATGCGGTCTGCGACGCCAGCCTGCGTGACGGCCGAGACGGAATCTCCGCCGCCGACTATAACTGTCGCGCCACGGTCTGCCGCCTCTGCCACGGCTCGCGCGATTGCGATTGTGCCCTGGTCAAAGGGCTTCTCTTCAAAGTAGCCCATGGGGCCGTTCCAGATGATGGTCTTCGCGTCCGTCAGCGCTTCTGCAAAGTGCGCCGCCGTTTCCACGCCTATGTCCAGACCAACGTGGCCCGCGTTCGTGAATTCAATCGGAATGGTTTTGGCAACCACAGCCTCGCCCTTCACAGGCTCGTATGAATCCACCACCTGATGGTCTGTAGGCAGGAGCAGTTGAACGCCAGCCTCTTCAGCGCGACGCTTTATCTCAAGCGCGGTCTGCTGCATCTCGTTTTCGACGAGGGATTTTCCGACCGTGAAGCCTTCGGCCTTGAAGAAGGTGTAGGCCATCGCGCCGCCTATCAGGAGCCTGTCCACTTTCCTGTCAATCAGGGCGTTGATGACGGGAATCTTGTCCGAGACTTTCGCGCCGCCGAGGATTGCCACGAACGGGTGCTCGGGGTTGTTGATGACGCGCCCCAGATAATCCAGTTCCTTCTCCATCAACAGGCCCGCCGCCGCGACCTTAACGTGCTTTGTGATTCCTGCCGTGGAGGCGTGCGCGCGATGCGCCGCGCCGAAAGCATCGTTGACGTAAACGTCGCAGAGCGCGGCAAGCTCGGCAGCGAACGCGTCGTCGTTCTTCTCTTCTTCCGGGTGAAAGCGCAGGTTCTCAAGCAACATCACGTCGCCGTCTTTGAGAGAGGCGACCTCGGCTTTTACTTCATCGCCCACGCAGTCCGAAGCGAACTTCACGGGCTTTCCCAGCAAGCCCGACAGGTGCTCGGCCACGGGCCGCAGGCTGTACTTCTCCTGTCGCTGTCCCTTAGGCCGACCCAGATGAGAAGCCAGAATCACGCGCCCGCCTCGCTCCACCACATACTGAATCGTAGGCAGCGCCGCGCGTATACGAGTATCGTCTTCGACCCTGCCGTCATCGCAAAGCGGCACGTTGAAATCCACGCGCACAAAGACTCGCTTCCCCGCCAGGTCAACATCTTTGATAGAAAGCTTATTCATAAAAAATGATGAACGCAGAGTGCAGAATGATGAATTAAAGAAAGAACTCATGTTGAGCTATCTTCTCATTCATCATTCTGCACTCTGCCTTCTGCACTGCTTTACAGTCCTTTCCCGGCGATGTACTTGATGAGGTCGCGCACGCGGCAGGAGTAGCCCCACTCGTTGTCGTACCATGAGAGGACTTTGACAAGGTTGCCGCCGATGACCTTTGTGTACTCTGCGTCAATGATGCTCGAATTCGGGTTCTTGCGGAAATCCACGGAGACGAGCGGCTCTTCCGAGAAAGCAAGGATGCCGTTCAGTTCTTCGTTGGCCGCGTCCTTCAGGGCCGTGTTGACCTCTTCGGTCGTGGTCTCTTTTTCGACCTCCATCACCACGTCCACCAGCGAGACGTTCGGCGTAGGCACGCGGACAGAGATGCCGTCGAATTTTCCCTTAAGCTCGGGCAGCACGAGCGCGACGGCCTTGGCCGCGCCCGTAGAGGTCGGAATCATTGAGAGCGCCGCTGCGCGAGCGCGTCTCATGTCCTTGTGCGGCAGGTCCAGAAGCTGCTGGTCGTTGGTGTACGAGTGAATCGTGGTCATCTGCGCCGTGCGTATGCCGAAGCGCTCGTGTATGACCTTGGCCACGGGGGCGAGGCAGTTCGTCGTGCAAGAGGCGTTCGAGATGATGTGATGCGCCGACGCGTCGTAATCATTCTCGTTGACGCCCAAGACAATCGTGATGTCCTCGTTCTTGGCCGGGGCCGAGATGATGACCTTCTTGACGGTGCCGCGCATGTGCTTGCGCGCATCCTTGGCCTCTGTGAAGCGGCCCGTGGATTCTATGACAATCTCGGCTCCCACCTCTTCCCAGGGAATGGCCGCGGGGTCTTTCTCCGAAAAGACTCGAAACTCGTCGGAGCCCACGCGAATGCCGTTGTCCGTGGCCGAGATGTCGTGCTCAAGATTGCCAAGCACCGAGTCGTATTTCAAAAGATGCGCCAGCGTCTTTGTGTCCGTCAGGTCGTTGACGGCTACGAAATCTATGTCGCCGTCACCGATTGCCGTGCGAAGGACGTTGCGGCCTATGCGGCCGAAGCCGTTGATGCCAACTTTGACTGCCATTTTCCTACCTCCTAGCCTAAGCTGTGGTCATGAAGACACGCGGGCCCACATGATTTAAGATGAAACATCATAGAACCGAGGACTCACGCTTTTCCTCTCTGTCCCACTATTGGTCAAATGATTCCCAAAAGCGGAAATTGTACCGCTACAATAAGGCGTAAACTCGCGTGATAGATAAAGAAGTGCAAGATAATGCGCGCTTGCGCGGGCTGTCAAGCGAGGTACAGGAGGTGCATGTTTTTGAAACCGTCAAGGTAGAAGGGTCGTAGTAGGCTTTGGCTCCTCGCAATCTGGTCGGAAAACAGATACATTTTGCGTTCAGGCTTAAGGAATCTACGGAATCTCAATCTAGGGAGTTTCGGTCGAATGAGAATCAGTCTGGTGCGCCGCACACTCGCAGCCGCCGCCACTTTAGCTCTATCAATCCTGCTGCTTCAGGCAGCACACTTGAACGCGCACGCTCAAAGCCTGCAAGCGGCCAGAACCATCACGCTGCTTCGAGGCGCGGACACGTCCACGGGCTCCATTATCACCATCACGTCGGACGCGCCGCAGATGGACTACGCTTCGTACAGGAGCGAAGACCGCTTCTTCGTGGTCGTGCGCTCGGCCGACGTGGCCCGCGTGGAGGCGAACCTGAACGGCCCAGGCTTTGACGACGCTCAGCTTCAGAAGCGCGAAGGCGACGCCGTCATCTCTTTTCGACTGAAACCCGGCACGACCGCCAAGGTCACACAGAAGTTCAACCGGCTTGAGGTGCTCTTCTACGCGGACGGCGAGACTGCCGCATCAGCCGACGCGAGCGCGAAGCCTGCGCCCACGCCTCCGTCCACGTCGCCCGTGCAGCAGCCGCCGGGCACGCAGCCGAACCCTAACCTGCCCAGAGAAGCGCAGCCTACTACGAACCCTTCGCAGCCGCCGGGAGCGCAGCCGCAGAATCCGCAAGCGCCGCCGGGAGCGGTCACTACCACTCCGCAGACGACGCAGCCCGTGACGCCAGCGCAGACGCCTGCACAGACGCCCACGGTGACGCCTGCCGTGCCGTCCACGTCTACTGACTCGACTACAACCACTCCGGGCACGATTCAGGACCAGTCGGGCGGCGTCAAAGACCCGCTCTTCCCGCAGGAGCAGCCCAGACCTGTGCCGCCGCTTCCGTCACTGACTAGGCTTGGCGTCACTTCGGACGACACACTGCCTCTCTCTCTGAACGACGCCATTCGCAGGGCGCTTGAGCAGAACAACGACATAGAGGTGGCGCGTCAGGACGTTCGCTTCGCTGAGACGCAGTTGCGTGCGCTCGAAGGCTTCTACGAGCCGACTTTGAACTTCAACCCGCAGATAACCAATAACGTCGAGGCGCAGCAGTCCACGCTCGGCGGAGCTTCGGGCTCAAGCGGCACGGTCAACCGCACGGACATACAGCTTAACAACTCTGTCGTGAAGTTTTTCCGCACGGGCGGCGGCCAGTACGAGTTCTTCTTCAACAACCTGCGCCGCACGACCAACTCAAGCTTCAACCAGTTCAACCCTGTCTACTCGGGCGCGCTCGGCGTGCAGTTCACACAGCCGCTCTGGCGTAACCGTTCCATAGACAACAACCGCCGACAGATTCGTATACAGAAGAAGCGGCTTGAGCAGTCGGACGCGGACTTTCGCCGCCGCACGATAGAGGTCATATCGAGTGTGCAGGCGGCATACTGGAACCTTGTCTTTGCGCTGAGGAACCAGCAGAACCAGATAACCAACCTGAACCTGGCGCGCGAGAATTTCCGGCGCATAGAGGCGCAGATTGCCGCCGGTGCAGCCGCTCCCTTCTCTCGCGCGGAGGTTCAGACGGAGCTTGCCAACCGCGAGTCAGAGCTGCTCTCAAGCGTGCAGCAGGTCTCTATAGCGGAGAACACTCTCAAGCAGCTAATCCTCAAAGACTCGCAGAACCCTGAATGGCACTCTCAGCTTGTGCCGACCGACAATCCGACTTTCGACTCGACGCCTGTCAATCTACAGGACGCCCTGACGGAAGCTCGCGCCAATCGTCCCGAGCTGAAGCGCCTTAATCTTCAACAGGAGATTAACCAGATAGACATACAGTACTTCAAGAATCAGACGCGGCCGCAGATAGACCTGACGGGCGGCGTCTCAACCACAGGGCTTTCAGGCACGCCGACCGTCGCCACATCCGGCACGGTCGTCCCGCTCATCAGCGACAATCCGAATGCCAACGCCACGGCATTTCTGCTCGACCAGATTAATCAGATAAGAGCCACACAGGGCTTGCCCGGTGTCGCTGTGCCTAGCGTCGAAGTTCCTTCCAGCGTGCCCGAGAGACTCGTGGGCGGCTACGGCAGGACGCTCAGGAACCTCTTCAGCTTTGAGAACAGGAACATTGTCGTAGGCGTCAACATACAGATTCCCTTCAGGAACAAGACGGCCGAGGCCAACCTCGCCGGAGCGCGCATACAGCAGACGCAGACAGAGGCCTTGAAAAGAAGCCAGGAGCAGGTCGTAGAGGTCGAAGTCCGCAACGCCGCGCAGAATGTTGAGACGAGCCGCCAGAGAGTGCTGGCCGCTCGCGCAGCGCGACAGAGCGCAGAGGTTCAGCTCGAAGGCGAGCGCAGGCTTTATCAGGTAGGCAGAAGCACCACGTTCCTGCTGATTCAGAGAGAGAACGAGCTGGCGAACGCCAGAAACCTTGAGATTCGCGCAGAGACCGACTACAACAAGGCATTGGCCGAATTGCAGCGCGCCACCAGCACGACCTTGCGCGCCAACAACATCATCATAGAATCGCCCACGGGCCCCTGATTCAGATTCTTTCTTAACCGTTCGCTTAAGTGTGAGCGGCGAGACCGCCAGCGGAAGTTGACGGCTCGCCGCTTACGCTTTTATAAGTGTTGCGGGCCAGAGATGAAGATTACCGCAACGATTATCACCTTCAACGAAGAGTCGAACATACGCGCGGCCTGCGAGTCGGTCGCGTGGGCAAACGAGATTCTGGTGGTTGATTCGGAGTCGACCGATAGGACGCGCGAGATTGCCAGAGAGTGCGGCGCTCGCGTCGTCAATAGAGCGTGGCCCGGCTTCGCGGAGCAGAAGCAGTTCGCGGCCACCGAGGCGGCGCACGAATGGGTTTTCAGCCTAGACGCCGACGAGCGCGTCTCGGAAGAGCTTCGCCACTCAATCGAAGACCTGCTTTATACGAATGAAGAGAGGCTGGCCGACGGTTATCGCGTGGCGCGGCGCTCCTTCTACATGGGCCGATGGATTCGCGGCGGCGGCTGGTATCCGAACCACCAGCTGCGTCTCTACAGAAAATCAATGGGAGAGTGGAAGGGCGCTTACATACACGAGTCCGTGAAGATGAAGGAGGGCTCGCGCGTCGAGACCTTGAGCGGAGACCTGCTGCACTACAGCATACGCGACGCGGAGCATCATAACAGGATGATTGGCGAGCGCTACGCTCCGCTGGCCGCTCGGCAGATGTACGAGGCGGGCCGCCGCACCTCGACTCTTAAAATCGCCACGGCCGGGACGGCGGCTTTCCTCAGGAGCTTTCTTCTCAAGGGCGGCTTCCGCGACCGCCTCGCCGGTTACGCCATCGCGCGCTTCGCCGCGCACAATGCTTATCTAAAGCACCTGCTGCTGTGGGAGATGCAGAATAAGAAGCGAGCGAAAGAAGGATGAAAGCTGCCGCTTCGATAGCGGGTTAGTTTGGGAGGATTCAAACAGGATGGACAGGATAAAAGAGAAACTATTTCTTCTTTATCCTGTTCATCCTGTCCATCCCTGTTAATTTCTTCTTCTATTCAAACTGACCCACTACTCTATTTTTCTAAACGCAGGTTTGATGATGGAAGCAGTTGGCGTGTAACCTCTCCTGCTACGGCCAGGGGCGATGCCTGCGAGTTGATGACTTCCGAGAGCAGCTGGTCTTCCATCTGACGGTTGTCCCAGATGCGGTTGCCTTTATCCAGTATGGCGAAAACAATCATCCCCTTGTCGTACGTGTAGACTATGCCCGCGAGGCTCGCCATCCCGCCGTCCACTTCGGATGTGAGCGTTCCGGTCTTGCCGACTACTGCCCCTTCGAGTCCCGTTCCAGCCAGTCTGCGGCGAAGCGTGCCCGCATCGTCGCTCGCCACGGGCATGATGTCTTCCGGGCGCAAGCCCTGTCTAGCGGCCTCTTCCACCAGCGCGCGAATCACCGTCAGGAGCCCGCGCGGCGTCATGCGATTGTGCTCCCGGCCGGAGACCCTTGCGATTGTCACCTGCTGCGAGGGCAGCTTCAATTCGTTAATCAGGAACTGCTGAACCGCGCCCGGGCCGCCTATGACGGCACCGATTCTCTCGGCCATGAAGTTGCTTGAGCGCGCGTTCATGTAAAGCAGCACGTCGCGCAAAGGATGCGAGGCGACGGCGAAGAGCCGCGTGCCGCTTGTTCCGCCAGCGACTCCCGTCGTCACGTCTCCGAGACGCAGCGCGCGTCCGAGCCTCGCGGCAGAGTCTTCCGGCGACTCGCTGAAATTGAAACAGAAGTCGGGCGAGACCATCACGCCGCCCTGCAACCTTTTGATGCCGCGCGAGCGAAGCTCAGCCGCAATCATGCCAGCACCCGCGTCTCCGAAGGTAGGGTCGCTGCCCATGAAGTAGAGCAGGCCGCGAAAGGTTCCCTGCTCGTCCACTTTGCCGTCCGCGTAAACCTGCGTGCGGAAGCGATAGTCCGCGCCAAGCTTCTTCAATGCAACGAGCGACGTTGCCAGCTTAATCAGCGAAGCCGGGTTAAAAACCACGTCCGCGTTGTGTGAGGCGAACAGCTTTTCGTGATTGAGAGACTCTATCAGCAGGCCGTGAGTTTCCGGGGCCTCGTTTCGCTCAGCGTACCAGACGGCCGCATCGAAGACGGGCTCGACCGCAGCCGCAGTCGTAGCCTTACCTGCGGCAGCCGCGTCCGTAGCCACGGCTGAGACAATCGTGGCGGCGGACTCGCGCCTCTCAAGGCTCTCTGTAAGCGAGTAAGGGATGAGCGCGAGCGTTGTGACGGCTAAAAGCCCGAGGCAAAGCAGCGCGACTATGTGACGCGGGGAACGTTTCAAATCTTTTCTCCGAAGCTACAAGAGAATCAGCCGTCGAGCGATGATTGACGGCTGGCTGCGGGCGGTCAAATGAAAAGGCTCTTTCGCAAACAGCCGCAGAAGCCGTATGATGCGAGAGGCCCGTGGCGCACGTCAAGCCTTCGGAGTGATGATAAAGAGCGTGAGCGCCCTTTCGGGCACAGGGTAAACTGCGAATGAACATGTTCATCTCTCTGCTGGTCAATGACTCTATCCTGGGGTTGCCGCTGCCTGTCGCAGCCGTTTTAGTAGGGGCGCTCGGCGCAATCATCGGAAGCTTTCTAAACGTGGTCATCTATCGCCTGCCGCGCGAGGAGTCCATAGTCTTTCCCAACTCTCGCTGCCCGCAATGCTCCACGGCGATTCACGCTTACGACAACATTCCCGTCATAAGCTACCTGATTCTCAAGGGCCGCTGCCGCAAGTGCGAGACGCGCATCCCCGCGCGCTATCC
The DNA here is from genome assembly GCA_035276685.1 of Pyrinomonadaceae bacterium. Lineage (GTDB taxonomy): Bacteria > Acidobacteriota > Blastocatellia > Pyrinomonadales > Pyrinomonadaceae > JACVRN01. The sequence continues at coordinate 43,533 of DATELK010000232.1, forward strand.
CATCGTTGAAGCCCTGACAGGCCTGCTCTTTGTCGCCGTCTTTCTGCACGACGTTATAGGACGCGGCGGGCCGACCGCTGCGCTCCCCTTCGATTTAGCATTCGTCTCTGCTCTCGTCGCGCTTATCTTCATAGACGCCGAGCACATGATTCTGCCGAACGCCATCACCTATCCGGGCATAGCCTTCGCGCTCATAGCAAGGCTGCTGCTTCCCTTCCTGATGGGCGCGAACGCTTTCGACGACTTATCGTCGCTTGCGCGCGTCTCAGCTTTGTCGGGCCTGCCGATTTGGGCCGTCTCGCTGGTGGGCGCAGTGCTTGGAGCACTCGCAGGCGGCGGCTCTCTATGGCTTATGGGCTGGCTCTGGGAGAAGCTGCGTAAGGTGGAGGCCATGGGGCTTGGCGACGTGAAGATGATGTTTATGGTGGGAGCGTATCTTGGCTGGCGGCTGAGCGTGCTGACAATCTTCCTGGGCGTCATCACGGCCTCCCTGACAGGCATCCTGCTGATGCTCAAGCGCGGCGAGCGAGACATGCAGATGCTGCTCCCCTTCGGCATCTTCTTAGGCATAGGCTCCATCCTGGCCCTGCTCGCGGGAGCCGCCATCATAGGCTGGTACGCCAGACAGTTTTAAGAAGTGCAGAAGGCAGAGTGCAGAATGATGAATTAAAGAAATAATTCAAGTTGAGTGATTCTTTTCATTCATCATTCTGCACTCTGCCTTCTGCATTGTTTCTTATGCGCTACAGGAATCGGTCGAATCTGGTGCTGGTGTTGTTGGTGGGGGTGTTCCTGCTCGCCAACCTGTTCGCCGTGGGAGTGCTGGCCGTGGCTTCGCGTGGCGAGGCTCAGCGAGGGTCGCTGCTGGTCATAGTGGCGGTGACGACTCTGGTGGCAGGCCTCGTCTGCATAGTGCTCCTGCTCAGGTGGATGCTCAGGCCGTACAGGCAGCTTGTGGGCGAGGCAGAGCGAGTGCCTGTGTCAATCGCCTCCACGAGCGCGCGTAACGAAGCGGAGTTCGTGCTTGAGACTTTTCAATCCGTGGTCGCGCGTCTTCAGGCGCAGCAGCGAGAGCTTGAAGCGCTGGGCGCGGAGGCGCGTGCGCGTGCGGCCTCCGCCGAAAAGTTCAGCGAGCGCATCATCGCAAGCGTCCCTTCGGGCCTCATAGCCTTCGACGCAGAGGGCCAGGCGACCGTCGTGAACGCTCCCGCACGCTCGCTCGTAGACGCGGGCGAAGAGCTTTCGGGCAGGCACGTTCGCAGCATTCTGGCCCACGCCCCTGCACTCGCGGAGATGGTCGAGCGCTGTCTTTCTACGGGCGAGCTTTACAGGCGCGAAGAGGTCGAGGCTTCGACTTCCAACGGGCGCAAGCGGCGATTGGGCGCGACCGTTGCTCCGATTGAGCTTGAAGGAGAAGCTGCTGGCCGTGGCGCTCTGTGCCTGCTGACAGACATCACGGAGGTCACGGAGCTGCGCGAGCAGGTGGCGCTCAAACGCAACCTTGAGAGCCTTGGAGAGATGGCCGCAGGGCTTTCGCACGAGTTCAAGAATGCGCTCGCCACTCTTCACGGCTACGCTCAGCTCATACAGTCGCACGCGGAGGACGAGCGCGGGCGCATAGCCTCTGCGGCGCTACTCGAAGAGGTGCGAAGCCTATCCGAAACCGTGACGGCCTTTCTAAACTTTGCGCGCCCGCAGCCGCTACAGCGTCAGGACGTTTCGCTGCGGGAGTTGATTGATGACTGCGCTGCGGAGCTACAGCCTCTCTTCGTGGAGCGGCGCGCTCAGCTTGAGACGGACGGCGACTTCCCTTCCGTTCACGCGGACGAGCGTATGCTGCGGCAGGCCGTGCTTAACCTGATGAGGAACGCGGCAGAGTCCATCGGCGAAGAAAAACCTGAACGGCTCGTGCGCGTGCGAGGCGGCAGCGAAAAGGATTCTACAGAGAAAGCATGGGCTGTCGTCGAAATCACGGATACAGGCTCAGGCATCATGGATGCCGACAGGGAGCGCATCTTCATCCCCTTCTTCACCACCAAGTCGAAGGGGCACGGCATAGGGCTCGCGCTGGCGCACCGCGTCGTCACGGAGCACGGCGGCACGCTCACCGCTTCAAACTCCACGGAAGGCGGCGCGGTCTTCACCATACGACTCCCGCTATGAATCAGGTCAGAACCGCCTGCGGTAGCGCGCGGGTATGATGCAGGCTAGAGTCATGCTTATCTAATACCCGCCCGCTACCGCAGGCGGTTCTGACCTGTTAGTTATGTTGGGAAATATTCGCGCCAGCGTTTGGTGACAAGCTCTTCTACGTCGGGGCGGACTATAAGCTCGTCTGGGTAGCCGGGCTTCATGCGCGCGTCTATGACGATGGGCGCGGTGTAGGAGATGTGGTTGCGTACGACTCGCGCGTCCGCCGCGTGTATGTCCGAGGCGGGCTCGAACCGAGTCCAGGTGGCCCAGAGGAAATCTTCAGCCGAGCGGGCCACGCCCGCGTCGTCGTGAAGGACAACGAGCGGCCACGCGCCGAAGGCTCCATCGCGCGCAAGGCGTGCCGCCTGCTCGGGCTCTTTCTCGAACGGCTCGCCCTCTATTACCAGACAGCCGCCGCAGAAGACCTCCGCTCGCTTCACACCGGCAGGCAGCGAGCCTGTGAACTCGCGCGGCAGTTCTCTTACGGGCTCTCCCAGGCCAAGCATGATGGCCTTGCTTCCCTTGTTCACCACTCCGCTCGTGTAATCCAGCGTGTCCATAGAGACGTTCGAGAAGATGAAGAGGTCGCTTTCGGGAGCGAAGCGCGCGAGTACGTGCTCAAAGAGCTTTGGTAAATCTCTCAAGTCCTGCGGCGTGTCCGTCAGGAGCAGGAATTTCGTGAGCGAGAGCTGTCCTTCGCCGAGTATGCGAAAGCCGGAGACGAGCGCTTCACGACCGTAGCGCTCTCGCACCACGGCCGCGCACAGGGAATGAAAGCCCGTCTCGCCGTAAGTCCAGAGGTCTCGCACGCTGGGCATGACGAGTGGAAAGAGAGGCGAGAGAAGCTCCTGTAAGTAATCGCCTATGAAGAAGTCTTCCTGCCGTGGCTTTCCGACGACCGTCGCGGGATAGATGGCGTCGCGGCGATGAAAGACCGCGTCAACGTGAAAGACGGGATAGTCGTGCTGCAAGGAATAGTAGCCGTAGTGGTCTCCGAAGGGGCCTTCGGGCCTGCGCTCACCGGGCGGGACGCGGCCCACCAGCGCGAACTCACTTTCGGCCACAAGACGGTGCGCTCCATCCAGAGGGTTCTTCGCCATCCTTATCTTCTCTCCCGCAAGCACAGATGCAAGCACAAGCTCAGGCACGTCTTCCGGCAGAGGTGCAATCGCGGAGAGGATGAGCGCGGGCGGGCCGCCCAGGAAGACCGTCACGGGAAGCGCGCTGTTCACACGCTCGGCTTCGTGATAATGAAAGCCTCCGCCCTTGTGTATCTGCCAGTGCATGCCAGTGGTCGCGGCGTCGTATCGCTGCATGCGGTACATCCCAAGGTTGTGCTTCTTTGTCTCGGGATGCTCCGTGTAAACCAGCGGCAGCGTGATGAAGGGGCCGCCGTCCTCCTGCCACGTCGTCAGGATTGGAAGCTCGTCGAGCCGCGCGGGTCTGTCCATCACCTGAAGCACGGGCGCGCGACCGACGCTGCGAGTCCCAAGCTTCAACGCTTCCATGGCAAGCGAGCGATGCTGCCAGAGCTCTCTGGGGCGCGGAGGCAGAAGGGCTTCGGCCACCTTCACGGCTTCACGCACCAGCGCCTCGGGCTTCTGTCCGAAGGCCCGCTCGATTCTCCCTTTCGTGCCGAAGAGATTCGTGACTACAGGATATCGGCTTCCCTTCACGCGCTTGAAGAGAAGTGCCGGGCCGCCCTCCGCAATCACTCGACGGTGAATCTCCGCCAGCTCAAGATTAGGGTCAACCTCGGCCTCTATATGGACGATGTCGCCCTCTCGCGCGAGCAGCTCCAGGAATGAACGCAGGCTTCTGTGCATCTGGCTCTGGCGGGATTAAGGCGAGTCCTGTCCGGCTTTCCCTACCTGTCGCGGGCGCGAGGGCGCGTCGGGCTGAGAGCGGGCCAGCCGCTCTGTGATAGCGTCAGTCGCTCTTTGCGCCGCGATGCTCACCTTCGGGTCGTAAGCTTCGGTCAGAGGCTTAATCTGCGCGAGCGTCGTCTGATTTCCGATGTCCGCCAGCACCTTCAAAAGCTCCACGACGACGCGAGGCTTGGCCGTGCCTAGAAACATGTAGAGAGGCTGCGGGTCGTCAAGCGTTCTTAAGTACCCTGCGGCCTGTTCCGAGCGAGAAGAGTCGAGGTCACGCACGATTTCAAAGAGCATCTTCGACACGCTCATGCGATAGAGCGCCCACGCGAGCGCGAGCTTAACGCGAGAGCTCTTCTCCTGAATGTAGTAGCCCTGCACCAGCTTCTGCTGCTCGTTAGCTGAGAGCCGCGCAAGCTCTTCCGCCGCCTGCTGCCTCATAGCGGGAAGTGCGCTCGCAAGCCTCTGCACGGCCGCCTGCGCCTGAGCGTCAGCCGGATTAGCAGCCTCTTCATCGTCGCCCTGAGCACGCGCCGCGCCCGAGAAGACGCACACGAGCAGAAGAACAAACGCCGCCGCGAATAGCTTCTCTTTCACCATACAGCCGGGACTCCTTATTTCATTCTGGAACCATTGCTGCCAGCGCCGCCTCCGGCAGCCTTTCTGAGTTTAGCGCTGTTCAGGTCAAGCTCCGCTTCCGGGATGACCTCTACGTTCTGGAAGCGCTTGCGAAGGTCTGTCAGGAAGTCCGAGGCTTTGCCTACGATGATGATGTCCGCGCCCTTCGCATCGAGGCGAGCGCCCGCGAACTTCTGAATCTCAGCCGCCTTAACCTCCTGCACGTTCCTGATGTAGGTGTTGATTTCGTCAAGGCTCAGGCCGTTCAAAGCAAGCGAGGCCACCTGTGTGACGAGCCCCTCTATGGTCTCAAGCTGGCGCGCGTAGTTGCCTATGAGCGTGGCCTTGCGCGGCGTCAGCTCCGTGTCGGGGATGCTGGCGCTGGACAATCGTGCAAGCTCCGTCATAAGTATCGAAGCGACCTCAGCGCCCGATTCATTCTTGGTCTGCGTGACGGCTATGAATGGGCCAGTGCTGCGGCGTACTTCGAGCGCGCTTCCCGCCCCGTAGCTCAGGCCGCGCTTGGTGCGAATCTCCTGATTGAGCCGCGCCGAATAACCGCCGCCCAGCACGGAGTTCGTCACTATGCCGCGAAAGAAGTCGGGGTCTGTGCGCTTCAGGCCCGTGCGAGTCAGAATCACTGCCGCCTGTCCAGCGTGCTCCATGTCTATGACGACCACTCTCGGCCCGCTCTTTTTCAGGGTCGATTCCCTTTCGGTAGAAGTAGGAAGAGGCGCGGCAGGCTTTGCCCAGTCGCCGAAGTATCGCTCGGCCAGCTTAAATGCGTCGTCCGTGCGAAGGTCGCCGCCGATGACGAGTATGGCGTTGTCCGGGCGGTAGTAGGTGCTGTGCAGGCGAGTGATGTCTTCGCGCTTGATAAGGGCCAGTGATTCCGGCGTGCCGTTTAAGGGATGGCCGTAGGGCGAGTCGCCGAAGACCACTCGCGAGGCAACGTAACGCGCAAGCTGTCCCGGGTCTGCCAGCATGAAGCTCAGCATGTCTATGCTCTGTTGACGTTGTCTCTCAAGCTCGTCCTCTTTGAAGGTGGGCCGCCTGACCACGTCCGACAAAATCTCCATCGCCGGGTCAAACTGCGAGGACGCGACGTTGACGCTTACCTTGGAAGAGTCCCATAGCGCGCCGTAATCAATCATGCCGCCCAGGGCTTCTATGGCTTCGGCTATCTGCGGCGCGGTGCGCTTCGTAGTCCCTTTAGTCAAAAGGCTGACGGTCATGTCGGAGAGCCCCGCGAGCCGGGGCGGGTCAATCTCGCCGCCGTTCTTGATTAACAGCTGCGCCGTGGCGAGAGACGTTCCGGGCCGCTCCACGAAGATGACGCGTAGGCCGTTCGGCAGAGTCTTCTCCGCAGGCTTGGGAAAGTTTACGGGCCTGGGCGCGGCCGGAGGCGGCGGAGCCTCCTGCTGCCCCTGAGAGTTTGTCTGCATCATAAAAAGTGTGACGACCGATAGGTGACAGGCAACGAGCAGGGATAAAAAGCTCTTCAATCTTTTTCCGCGTCTCATCTTATCTTCCCCCCTCTGCCTTTGTGACGTTACCATCCGTGCTCCACCGGCTCGTGCCTTCCATCTTCATCCCGCCGCCGTCGGGCGGGCCGTTCTTCGGCAGGTAGTGTATGACCACGCGGTTCGTGTCCGTGAAATACTTTTTCATGACTCGCTGAACGTCCGCAGCCGTGACGGCCATGAGCCGCTCGTTGTCAGAGTTGACGCGGTCGGGGTTGCCCAGCAGGACAGCCGCCTCGCCTAGCGCGAAGGCCTTGCCGTAGCTGGTCTCGCGCGCCCTCAATCGTTCAGTGATGAGCTGGTTCTTTGCCTTCTCAAGCTCGGCCGCGCTGACCGTCTCGGTCTGCAATCGCTTCAGCTCCGAGAGCAGCGCCTTCTCTCCCTCTTCGGCAGTCTTGCCGGAAGCCATAGTGGCCCTGAGCAGGAAGAGGCCCGTGTCTTCACGAAAATCCGCCTCGGCGTCAACCTGCGAGGCCAGCTGCTGGCGATATATGAGCGACTGGTAGAGCCTTGATGATTCGCCCGCAGAGAGAATCGCGCTCGCCACACGGAGTGCGAAAGCGTCTTCGCTCGCCTGCGGCGGCGCAAGGTAAGAGATGGCGACCGCAGGAAGAGGCTCGTGCTCGCCGTACTCAACGTAGCGCGCTTCCTTAGTGCGCTCAGGCTCCTTCACGTTCACGCGCGGCAGAGGCCCGTTAGGCTTCCCTATCTTCCCGAAATACTTGTCAATCCATGCGTCGAGTTGCTTCTGGTCAAAGTCGCCCGCGACGATGAGCGTCGCGTTGTCGGGGCGATAGAAGGTCTGGTGAAAAGATTTCACGTCCGTGATGGTGGCCGCGTCCAGCTCTTCTATGCTGCCAATGCCTGGACGCTTGTAGGGGTGCTTGGTGAAAGACTTCTGCTGTATGAGCAGCTCAAGCCTGCCGTAGGGTCTGGACAGGTAGCTCTGTCTATACTCTTCCTTGACCACGTCGCGCTCGGACTTGAAGTTCGGGTCGTCAACGTTGAGCGCGCCGAGGCGGTCTGCCTCTGCCCAGAGCAGCGTCTCAAGATAGTTAGACGGCACGACCTCAAAATAAACGGTCACGTCGTCGGCCGTGAAAGCGTTGTTGAAGCCGCCCACGTCTTCCGTCAGCCTGTCCATCATCTCGGCCTTCATGTTCTTCGTGGACTTGAACATCATGTGCTCGAAGAGATGCGCGAAGCCGCTGCGCCCTTCGGGGTCGTCCTTGGAGCCTACGTGATACCAGACCTGTATGGAGACGGTCGGGCTAGAATGGTCTTCAAGCGTGTAAACCTTAAGCCCGTTCGGGAGCGTTCTCTCGCGGTAGCTAATCTTTGGCATCTTTTGCGTGGGCGTGGACGAAGCATCCGTGCGGGTGTTGGCTAAAACAGAGGCGCACATCAGGGCGAGTGCGACAAAGATACGAAGCATAGTGTTTCCTTCCAGAAAAAGGGGATGAGCCTGACCGGGCTCTAATAGCGCGTCCTTTATGATGCTCAGGGGCGGAAAAGCTGTTGCACACGGAAATTAAGTTCTAACACAGGCCATGCTTTTACGCACAAGCGCCCCTGAAGGGTTTCAACATCTCCCTCACGCCCCTCTTGTCTCTGGGAGGCTGGAATTATAGCGGCGAGAAGAATGGCTTTTGAAACGGACGACCGACACTCGTCAGTCAATGTCCATGGGGTTGATGAAGGGCTTGTCCTTATCCTTTTCGGCGCGCTTCATGGCCTCGCGGAACTTCTCTTCCAGCAGCCGCTCGCGGTCTTTCATTGAGCCAAGCTCCTGCTGAAAAATCTGCTCGCGCTGCTGCTTCTGCTTATCCAGTCCCTTGAGCATCTCGTCGAAAGAGGCCACGGGCTTCGTCTTCTCTTCGTGGGAGATGATTGCGCCCGTCTGCGCGTCGAGTGTAATGGCGGCTTCACAACAGGGGCAAATAATCGTAAATCGGGAATTGTCCGGCATCGCTCTGCTGCTCCTTAGAAAGAAAGCTAATCCAGGTCGTCCCAGAGTATAACATCAAAGCGCCGCCCTCATCTGCTGGCAAAAAGAAAAAGCAGCCGCCCCTTTGAGACGACTGCTCTATTCAGTTCCTGACAGCTTCTCTTTCAATCTCAGGGCTTGACGGCGTCCTTGATAGCCTTGCCTGTTTTCTTAGCGCCCTCCGCAGTCTTTTCGGCAGCCGTCTTTGCACCCTCGGCAGTCTTCTCGCCCACGGTCTTTGCGCCCTCGCCTACTTTCTGCGCTCCCTCTTTACCCTTATCCACGGCCTTCTCGCCGCCCTCTTTCACAGCGGAAGCAGCCTCTTTGGATTTGTCCGCGACAAACCCGGCGGCGTCGGCTATGGCGTCGGCGCTGCCGTCAATCACGCTTTCGACTTTGTCTTCGGGAATGTTGCGCGTCTCGCCCGTGTTCGAAGTTACTCTGGCGGTGCGCTTGCCGTTGCGCGTGGTAATTTCAACCTTTGAGATGCGCGGGTTGTTACGATAGGTGCGCGTCTCGGTTCTTGCCCCGCCAGCATCATTCGTGACCGTCGTCTCGTACTCGCCCGACGAGGTGTTCGTCGCGGTCGTAGTAGTCGTGCTCGTGTTGGTCACGGTAGAAGTATTGGTCGTGTTGGCGGTAGTCGAGTTAGAAGTGGTATTGGTGTCGGCCGAATTGCAGCCAAAAGCCAAAGCCCCCAGGATGAGCAGACAGATGCTCAGCAAAAGCTTGCTAGACACAGTTTTTCTCCCTCCTTAAGAATATCCAACCTTTAAAAACATCAGGGGGGAAATGTTGGAGCGGGAGACGGGACTCGAACCCGCAATCCACGGCTTGGGAAGCCGTTGCGTTACCATTACGCCACTCCCGCTAAAAGTCATTCCGACATGAAGCTAAGAGATAACTCTTAGCCCACCTTATTCTTTTACTCTGCCCGCTCAGTGGCGGGCTTAATCTCAGAGAAGCAACTGTATGTCCGACTTCCTCTACCGGGACTATATATACTTTTCCGGTCTCTGGATTAAGTACGGCGAATGAATCTGCTAAGCCTTTGTAGTTGCGTCGAGTCCCGGCGTTCCCTGAGAAGCTGCACGCATTGAACATCAGACAGCCATTGCGTACTCGCCCGGTTTTGCACTGAACTCTTTGAACACGCCGACCGTCATCAACTACAAGGTCGTATTTGTGACCATCGCCAAAAGGAAGAAGCACCAGATAACCGGCCTCTATGAATGCGGCCAGTATTTTAGCTTCGCTAAGATTTCCTTTTTCCCTAGTCTCCATAACCTCATCATAGTGCCTGCAAAAGAGACGATGAGGTTTAAATTATCAAGAAGCCAAAAAAATTACCTGTAGTAACGAGGTAAAGATAATCAAGCAGAGCCGAGACTGTCAAATTTTATCCGAGCGCAGCGTGCGCCTTCATGTCGCGCTTGTGCCTTCGACGAGGCTCTTGGCGATTTCGCCAAGGCGGGCGGTGTCTTCGGGCTTGCGCAGGCACCCTTGCGCCCCGGCGCTCTTCGTCTCCTGCTCGTCTATCAGGTCGGAGAAGGCTGTGTAGAAGAGTATGGGCGTCTTCTGGTCGAAGCGGCGTATGTCGCGGCAAAGCTCAAGGCCGTCCTTGTCCGGCAGACCTATGTCCAGCAGTATGAGCGCGAAGTTTTTCGTGCGCGCAAGGTCAAGGCCCTCGTCGGCGGTCTCAGCCGTCGTCACCTGAAAGCCTTCCCTTTCAAGCGAAAACTCCACGAGGCTGCGCGTGTCCCGCGTGTCCTCTACAAAAAGTACCTGCTGCCCCTGCTTATCCATCTTGCCAGTCCTTTACTTGATATAACGCTGCATAAGATCTTCCCAGTGCCCCTGAGCCTTGAGTATCAGCTCGCAGACTTCTCGCACTGCGCCGACGCCGCCCGGAAGCTTAGTGACGAAGTGCGCCGCGCGTCGCGTCTCTTCAACAGCGTCCGCGACCGCCACCGCCAGCTCCGAGCGCTGCATGAGGGGAATGTCCGTTACGTCGTCGCCTATAAAGGCCACCTCGTCGTCTTCGACACCGGCCTCACGCAGGACTTCATCGAACTCCTTAATCTTGTCCCACGTCCCCTGCTTCACGTAAGTCATGCCAAGCTCGCGTGCGCGCCGCTCGACCAGCGTGGAGGTGCGCCCGGAGATTATCCCTGAGCGAAGGCCCGCGCGATGCAGCAGCACCAGCCCGTGCCCGTCGCGCGTGTGAAAGCTCTTCTCTTCGTCGCCGTCGCCCAGGAGCGTGATGCGGCCGTCCGTGAGCACGCCGTCGCAGTCCATCAGCAGAAGACGTATGCGCGAGGCTCGCCGCTCTATCTCTCTTATCTCTTGCATCAGTAGTCTCTATCAGCGAACTTCCAGAAACTCTATTCCGCCAAGCCGCCAGGCGCTGCCCGCGCGCGAAAGGATTAGAACGGCCGTGCCCGACTGGTCGCGCCCGAGCTCGCGCACGCTGAGCGACACGTCCACGGCGACGCGATTAGCATCCAACGGCTCGACCCTGAGCACGCGCGTCTGCCATAGCTCGGGACGTGTGCCTATGATGCCGCGCGAGAAGTTCGGCAGCTCGCCCGGCAGGATAAGAGCGTCTATGTCGGCCTTGCCGCCCGTCTTGATGGCCTGGTCTAGCTGAGCGACAAAGCTTTTGACGCTCTCTTCGACGGCGGGCGCGGCGCTCCCCTCGGCCTTGATGCGGTTCAGGCGCGCGGCCAGTGTCGAAGCATACTCGCCTTCGACGCGCGCGGCTTCCGTGAAGCGTCGCACGGCCTCCGGCGACTGGCCCTTACGTAGAGCAACTTCGCCCAAGCCCTCTGTGGCCCACCCGAGCGCGACGGGCGAAGGCAGCGGGTCATCCATCACGGAGCGAAACTCTCGCTCGGCCTCGTCGGCCCTGCCCGCCGCGAGCATCGCACGCGCCAGCAGAATCCTAGCCTCCTGTAGACTCGGCGCAACGGTGAGCACCTCACGCGCAGCCGCTTCCGCCTTGGCGTTCTCTCCGCGCGCAAGAGTCGCGCGGGCCTCCGTGAGAGCTTCGTCAATGGCGCGCACGCGCGGCGCTATGTCGTTCGAATAATCCAGCTGCGGGTAGAGCTTTTCCGGGTCAATCTCTGCGCGTGTGATGCGAGCGGAAGTTTTGAAGACGACCTCTCCGAAGCTGCGCGCAGGGATGGTCGCGTCGGCCGTGACGCGCTCGCCGCTAGCGGTAGTCGCCGCCACAGGAACAGTGACCTCGAACTCTGCTAGGTTTCTGAGCGCCGCGACACTTTGCGCGCCGCGCTGCTGCGGGAGTCCCACCATCAGGTCAAGCTCCGTAGGCTTATCAAGCAAAGCATCCAGCACTGTTTTCACAGTCGGGCCGCCTCGCCCGCTCAGGCTCGCACGAAGCAGCTCAAGCGTCAGCTCGCCTTCCGCGCCCTTCTGTAGAAAGGTGCGAAGGCTCCCCAGAAAAGCATCGCGCCCCATGAGGCGCTCTGCCAGCCGCCAGACCATCGCGCCCTTGTTGGCGACAGAAGTGTAGTAGGTATCGTCGAGCGGCGTTGTCCTGGCGAGCGGCGCGTCGCGCTTGGCAACGGCTGCGTAAGCCAGTCGCTGGCGCAGCCTCTCTGCATCAGCCGTCTGAGCGCCGTACTGCTTCTCAAGAAATGCGTTCGCAAGGTATCGCGACAGGCCCTCGGTGATGACGCCCACGCCTTCGCCCCTGACCGGAGTTGCTCCGCCTATCCAGAGCTTTGCCACGGCCTCAGCGATTTGCAGCGCCGTCTGAGAATCAATCTTCGGACGGCGAAAGGCCGCAGCGGGCAGAAGCAGCGTGCCGCCGTCGCTTGTGCCGCCGCCCCGCGTGACGGCGACTATGCGAACAGGAGCGTCGGGCGCTTGGCCTAGCAAGCCAGCGTAAAACGCACGCGCCGCACCAGCCAGCGCCAGCAGACTCTCTGCCTGCTTGCGCTCGTCCGCGCCCGCTCCCTTTAGGAGATAAGCTGTGGCTCCGCGCGCGTCGCCAGTCCCTTCTACATTGTCCCAACTGCCTGTCAGGAAAAGCGGCTGAGCGTTAAGTGTCTGCTCAAAAGTTCCGCCGCTCGCCTTGCCGCTTGCGATGATGGTCTCGCCCGAAGCGCCCGTCACGCTCAGGCGGAAGGGGGCCGTGTCCGGGCCTCGCAAAGAGAAGGTGGTGTTCGGCGTCGGATACCAGAACGCGAGCGGAAGAAACTGCGAGCCCGCCGAGGAAATAGCCGCGAGCCCGGTGTTCTCCGTCAATGGCAAGCGATAATCAATGCTTACGCTCACGGTGCCTTCGGGCTGAACCGGCGCGGGAAGATTAATCGTGACGCGCTGAAGGTTCGCCTGCCTCTCGGGCGAAGGGCGAAAGCTGGCCTGCGCGTTGTTGACGGTGACCTGCTTTATCTCCGCCTTCGAGTTGATGCGAAGCGTCAGCGTGGAGCCCGCGCCGCGTCCCACGTTTCTGGCCGAGATGGTTGCGCGCGCGGTGAGCGCTCTATCCGGCTGGCCCACGCTCGCGGTGATGTCGAAGCGCGTCACCTGCCACGCGGCGCGAGCCTCTTCCTGCGCGGACGCTCTGAGAGGCGCGTAAGAATTGAGTGCGATTAAAAGACAGAGTGCAAGAATTAGTCTGAACAATTTCATGCCGATAAAGGGTTAGCGATTAAAAATTTGATTGATGGGGAATAATGTTCGCCGCGAGCCTCTTCTGTCAATCAACGCGGGGCGCTCTCGGCCTTGGCCTGATTAACCAGCGCGTGCAGGTCTCTGAGCATCACGAGCAGCGCTTCCATCCTCTCAAGCGGCAGCATGTTCGGCCCGTCCGAGGGAGCACGCTCGGGCGCGTCGTGAACTTCCATGAAGACCGCGTCCACTCCGCAGGCGACTCCGGCTCGTGCGAGCGGTTCGATGTATTGAGAGAGTCCGCCCGTTGCATGGCCCAGGCCCCCCGGCAACTGCAAAGAGTGCGTCACGTCGAAGACGACGGGCACGCCGAACTCCCGCATGATGGGGAAAGAGCGCATGTCGACTACCAGATTGTTGTAGCCGAAGCTTGCGCCGCGCTCGGTCAGCAAGAGCTTTCTGCCTCCGGCGGCCTGAGCCTTCTCCACGATGTTTCGCGCGTCCTGCGGCGAAAGAAACTGTCCCTTTTTCACGTTGACTGCGCGGCCCGTTTTAACGCAAGCGGTAATCAGGTCGGTCTGCCTGCAAAGGAAGGCGGGGATTTGAAGCACGTCCGCGACCTCTGCCACTTGCTCTACCTGCGAGACCTCGTGTACGTCAGTCAGCACGGGCAGGCCCGTCTCGTCTTTAATCTGCTGAAGCACAGCCAAGCCATCTTCCATGCCGGGGCCTCTGAAGCCTTTAATCGAAGAGCGGTTCGCCTTGTCGAACGAAGCCTTGAAGACGTAATCGAGCCCCGCCTTTTCTGCGCGGCTGCGGCACTCGCGCGCCATCATCATAGCGTGCTCAAGGGATTCTATGACGCAGGGGCCCGCGATAATCGTCAGTCGGCCATCACCGAACGTCACGTCCCCGACCCTGAATGATTCCACTTTTTTAGCTTCCATCTCCTCTACTTATTCTGGCCCTGTCGCTTGAGCACGCGCAAGCGCTGCTCTACCTCGCGGCGGTTATACGCGGAGGGGCTCTGCTGCAAGTAGGTCTCGTACTCGCTTATGGCTTCCGGCACGCGCTCAGTCCTCTCGTAAAGCATGGCGAGGCTGTAATGAGCGTCCGCGAAATTTCCGTTTTGCTGCTCGATGGCTGCGCGGAACTCCGTCTCGGCGTTCTGATAA
>DATELK010000233.1:0-19031 GCA_035276685.1 Pyrinomonadaceae bacterium
AAGAGCTGAAGAAAGAGCTTGTGAAGCACCTCAAGATGCTGGAGTGGCGCGAATTGGCCGCTGTCTGGCACGACCGGCAGATTGGCGCAGGCTCGGAGTGGGAGAACGAGATAGACGAGCATCTGGAATCCGCAGACATAATTCTTCTGCTCATCAGCCCGGACTTTATCTTCTCAAAATACTGTTACGCTAAAGAGATGACGCGCGCGATGGAGCGGCATGATGCGGGAGAAGCGCGAGTCATTCCTATCTTCCTGCGCGACGTTAATTGGAAGGGCGCACCCTTCGGCAAGCTTCAGGGACTCCCGACAAATGCCAAATCTGTGACCTCCTGGCCGAATCGAGACGAGGCTTTCAAGATTGTCTCCGAGGGCGTAGAAAAAGTCGTAGAAGCTCTGCTGGATGACAATCAAGGAAGTGCTACCAGCCGTAGCATGAATCATCCAGCCTCTCTACTCATTCCCCGGCCTCCCATCATAGGCTTTGTCGCGCGTCGAGACGCGGACGGGCGAGATATCATAGAGCGTCTTAAGGAGGAGCTTGCGCCGGGAAAGAACCGGCTTGTCACGCTCTCGGGCCCCGGCGGCGTTGGAAAAACCACTCTGGCGGCAGAGGCCGCGCGCATATTGGAGAAGACTTATCAGCACCGCTTAGTCTGGAGCGACGTTAATGCCCGCGCAAGCTTTACGCTCTCAACTTTGCTCGACGACATCGCCACTCAACTAGGGCAACCCGCTTTGCGTACGCTCGGGGCCGAGGATAAAGAGGCGCAGGTTCGCGCCCTCGTCACAGACCCGCCCGCTCTGATTGTCCTTGATAACTACGAGACGATTCCGAAGGCTGAACGACAAGCTATTGAAACGTGGCTCCAGCGCACGAACTGCTCCGCCCTTATCACTTCGCGCCAGACAATCAATAAGACACTGAATATCGCCATCCACGCCATGACGCCCGAAGAGGCGCAGGAGTTCCTGAAGCGTCTGGTAGAGCAGATAGAGGGCGGCGAGATTTTCTCCGACGACATCCGCCAGCGCATCTATGAGACGGCAGGGAAAAACCCTTTCGTCATGGAATGGATTGTCGCGCAGATTGACACCGCCGCACAGGAGCCCGACACCATACTCGAAGAGTTAAGGCATGGCGAAGGCGACGCAGCCCAGCGCGTCTTTGACCGCTCCTTCAATCTTCCCCAACTAGGCGACGACGGGCGCGATACTCTACTAGCTCTCTCCCTCTTCACGCCGAGCGCGACCCGCGAAGCACTTGCAGCAGTCGCAGGCTTCGAGGACAACATGAAGCGCGTTAATGATGCGATAACTAACCTTCGCGCCTTATGGCTGGTAAAGGGTATTGACCAGAACCGTCGCCTCACCATAGAAGGCTTGACGCGCACCTTAGCCAGAGCACGTTTATCTAAAGACGAACACGCCGCAGAGTTTAAAGAGCGTTTCATTAAATACTTCCAGAGTTACACAGGGAATCATGCCCAGCCGACACCCAAAGACTACGACTTGCTTGAAGCGGAGAAAGATAATCTGCTGAGAGCGATAGATACATCTTTTGATTTAGGTTATTTGGAAAGTGTGATGAAAATGGCGTTTATTTTGGCAAACCCCCCGAAGGGCATACTAAGTGTACGCGGTTACTGGAATGAGGCTATATGGTGTAATGAGAAGGCTATGGCCTTAGCCCAGCAGAGAAATGATGAAGGCACAGTGGCTGCGTTTGCAGGGAATACTGCAATTATTCGCACGAATCTAGGTGAATACGATGAGGCACGATTGTCACTTCAACGAGTTCTTGGGGCTTTCAAATCGTTAAATGATGAGCCAAATATTTCGACTGCGCTGACCCAATTAGCTAGCATAGCTTTTCGACAGGGAGATTTTAAAGGGGCTGAGCAACTTTATACTGAGAGTTTAGAAATTGACCGGAAACTTGATAGACAGCATGGAATAGCTCTAAGCATATCGGGGTTAGGAAATGTTGCTTTGGAACAGAAGGAGTACGTTAAGTCTAAGAATCTGTTTGAAGAAGCATTGAAGATACTTCGAGACTTACATGACGAAATAAACAGTGCGGGAGTTCTGAATCAGTTAGGTCAGCTAGCACGGAAGCAAGGGAAGATTGAAGAAGCACGGCGTTTCTACAATGAGAGTTTGGACATCCAGAAGAATCTGGGAAATCAGTATGGTATGGCTACCACACTGTACAATTTAGCAATTGTTGCGGAGGGGCAAGGTAATTTAGCTGAAGCCGAGCGGTTGTGGCGAGAATCTTTGAGCATTTATGACCGGCTCGGCTTATCCGATGCAGAGGATGCGCGTCGGAATTTAGAAAGGATAAAGAGCAAATCTTAGGATGATTCCTTTGGTGGATTCATTATAGGCGGGAGGGCGGTGTACAATTGTGGTGTGACGGGAGAGCATGAGGGCTTAAGGTGCTTCGATAATTTTGGTAAAGGATGAGTGTGGGTGATGTCGCAGACGAAGAGGGCGGGTGAGCAGGACGATAAGACGTTGGAGATGAGGGCGGAGTCGGATTCTATGGGGAGTGTGCAGGTGCCTTCGGATAGGTACTGGGGGGCGCAGACCGAGCGCTCTTTGATGCACTTCGACATAGGCTTCGACGTGATGCCGAGGGAGATGATTAGGGCGCTGGGCATCTTGAAAAAGGCTGCGGCGTTGACGAATGAGGCGCTGGGGAAGCTGCCTGCGGAGAAGGCGCGGCTGATTACTCAGGCGGCGGACGAGGTGATAGAGGGCGGGCTGGACGAGCATTTCCCTCTGCGCGTGTGGCAGACAGGAAGCGGCACGCAGACGAACATGAACGCCAACGAGGTCATCTCGAACCGAGCGATTGAGATTGCGGGCGGCGTGATGGGAAGCAAGAAGCCCGTTCATCCAAACGACGACGTGAACATGTCTCAGTCCTCTAACGACACCTTTCCGACTGCTATGCACATTGCCGCTGCGGAAGAGATGAACAAGCTCATACCGGAAGTGGAGCGGCTGAGGGATGCTATACAGGCCAAGGCGGACGAGTACCGCGACGTGGTGAAGATTGGCAGGACGCACTTGCAGGACGCTACGCCTTTGACGGTGGGGCAGGAGATGGGCGGCTGGGCCAGCTTGCTTGACAGGGACGTGGAGAGGCTGCGAGTTGTGCTGCCGGGGCTCTACGATCTGGCTATAGGCGGCACGGCTGTAGGCACCGGCCTTAACTCTCACCCGGAGTTTGCCGAGCGAGCGGCCGCGAAGATTGCGGAGCTGACGGGGCTGCCCTTCAAGTCGCATCCGAACAAGTTCGCGGCCCTGTCTGCTCACGACGAGATGGTCTTTGCGAGCGGCGCTTTGAAGACGCTGGCGGCGTCGCTGATGAAGATAGCCAACGACATACGCTGGCTGGCTTCGGGGCCGCGCGCGGGCTTCGGAGAATTGATACTGCCTGAGAACGAGCCGGGCTCTTCGATTATGCCGGGGAAGGTGAACCCTACGCAGAGTGAGGCTATGACCATGGTCGCCGTGCAGGTGATGGGCAACGACGCCGCCATAGGCTTTGCGGGCTCGCAGGGAAACTTCGAGCTGAACGTCTTTAACCCTGTGATGATTCACAACCTGCTGCACTCGATTCGACTGCTGAAGGATGCCTGCCACGGCTTCGTGGAGCACTGTGTCGAAGGCATCCGGCTAAACCGCGAGCGCATAGAGGAGCATTTGAGGAACTCTCTCATGCTGGTGACGGCTCTGAATCCTCACATAGGCTACGACAACGCCGCGAAGATAGCCAAGAACGCGCACCAGAAGGGAATCTCTTTGCGCGAGTCTGCCGTGGAGCTTGGCCTCCTGACTGCCGAGCAGTTCGACGAGTACGTCAAGCCGGAAGAGATGACGCATCCATAAAAGCAGAATTCAGAAGTCAGGACTCAGGAGTCAGAATAAAGACGGAAGCTCTTCTTCTGACTCCTGAATTCTGCGTATGTTTGAGGAGAGTAGAAGCTTTGGCTGACCCTAAGGAGCGTGTGGAGGAGAACGTCGAGGGCGCGTATTACGTGGACGTGACCTGCATTGACTGCGACGTGTGCCGCGACACCGCGCCCGACAACTTTGCGCGCTCGGATGAGAAGGGCTATTCCTTCGTCTGCAAGCAGCCCGAGACGGAAGACGAGCGCGCCCTCTGCGAAGAAGCCCTTGCCTCCTGCCCCGTCGAAGCCATAGGCAACGATGGCTGACAAAGCAGGAGTCAGGACTCAGAATTCAGGAGTCAGCATAAAGAAAGAGAAGCTTTGCTTTTATTCTGACTCCTGAGTCCTGAATTCTGCTTTATTCAGACAATGATTTTTATCTGGCCGTCTTCTATGACGACCTCGTAGGCTTCTACGTGGCTGGAGTTTGTGAGGCAGCGGCCCGTGCGAACGTCAAAGCGCCAGCCGTGCCAGTCGCACTGAACCGAATGGCCGCAAAGATTACCGTCCGCGAGCGGCGCTCCCTTGTGCGGGCAGAAATTTTCTATGGCGAAGAACTCGCCGCCCACGTTGTAGAGCGCAAGCTCCGTCCCGTCCAAAAGCTCGACGGTCGCGCCACGTCCCTCCGGCACGTCTTCTACACGACCGACGACTATCTTCTGCCCTGTCCTTCGGGGCTTCCTGAAATTACCGAATCTTGAAGGCTGCATTCAAAGTCATCGTAACAAAAGAGCCGACGGCACGGCAACGGACACCGCATCTTCTCTTCATTCCGCATTCCGCACTCTGACATCCGGCCTTGCTTTAATGTATAATCAGCGCATCAAGTTCCCCTGAGACTCTGAAAGAGATGAGCGGTCTGGCCCGCGTCCCCGACATATTTGCGGCCCGGACTTCGCGCGTCTTTCGATTAATTGGACGGGAGGAAAAGTATGTCTAGGTATTATGACGACGACGATAGAGGCTACGGCGGGCGAGAGCGCGACAGGCGCGGCAACGGCGGCGAGCGCATGTATGGCCGCGACGATTACGGCCTGGACGATTACAGGGGAGGACGTGCGGGGCGCGCGGGCGGCGGCCTGGGTCGCGACTACGGCTACGGGCGCGATGATTACGGCCGCTCCGGCGAGCGCTATGAGACGGAAGAGTACGAGCGCGGAGGCGGGGGCGGCGGTGGCTATTACGGCGAAGGTCGCGGCTACTATAGAGACGAGCGCGAATCCAACGAGCGTCGCCGGTATGAAGGCGGCGGGCGTCCCCTTCGCGGAAGACGAGCCACGCGCTCGCACGTGCGCTGCCGCGACATCATGACGCGCGACGTGACGGTCGCCACCCGCGAGACCTCTTTGCAGGAAGTCGCACAGATGATGCGTGACGAAGACACCGGCGTCATCCCCGTTGTAGAGCGGCAGGATACTTCCATCCTCGCCAGCGACGTGAAGCCGGAAGAGGCTCCTCGCATCAACAACACACGCATACGCAGCAACGGCCGCCTCGTAGGTCTCATCACAGACCGCGACATAGTGATTCGCGCTCTGGCCGAAGGCCGCGACGTGCGCGAGGCTCGCGCCGAAGAGATTATGACCGACGACATTCACTCGGCCCATCCGAACGACCGCGTGATAGACGCCATACGGACTATGGGCGACAAGCAGGTGCGGCGCATCCCCGTCGTGGACGACCAGGGCAACCTACGCGGCATCATCTCCATGGCAGACGTGGCGCTTGAAACGGAAGAGGATCAGGAGCTGGCAGACGCCCTCGAAGAGATTTCAAGCGGCTCTTCCTTCTGGAGCAAAATATTCGGATAAAGAAGTGACAGGTGACAAGGGACGAGTGTCAGGATAAACATCTTCTTCACTCGTCACTTGTCACGCATCACTTATAACTCTTTTTATGGCTGAATCGGTTGAGCGCTATTTTCTGTTGATGTCTGCGGGGCGGGGCGGGAAGCGTCCCATCAAGGGGCGGCTGTGGCGACCTGCGGCGGACGTGTACCGCACCAGCGACGGCTGGATAGTCAAGCTTGACCTGGCAGGCATCAGCCCCGAAGACCTGGAGATAGAGATTATAGGCGCGCAGCTTCGCGTCAGCGGTTGCCGCCGCGACACCTTCTACGGCGAAGGCATCTCTTACCAGCAGTTGGAAATCACCTACAGCCGGTTCGAGCGCATACTGCGCTTTCCCTGCTCAATAGAAGGCGCGCACCTGGCGCGCGATTACCGCGACGGCCTGCTCATACTTCATCTCAAGAGCGAAGAAAATTGTGAAGAGAAGGAGAATGGTGAATAGTAGATGGTGAATAGTGAATAGAAGAGCGCTTCTTTCTAATCACTATTTACTATTCACCGTTCACCGGAAATTTTTTATGGCTGACATACAGGGGGACATTCAGAAACAGGAAGGCGAGAGCCCTTTGCAGACCCAGGCCGTGCCTTTCGAGATAGCCGTGCTGCCCTTGCAGAACACGACGCTCTTTCCTGAGACGGTCGTGCCGCTGGCCGTGGGCCGCACGCGCTCAATCGCGGCGGTCGAATCGGCGCTCGCCACGGAAGAGAAGCTGCTGGCCTGCATCAGCGCCCGCAGCGAGAACGAGATGGCAGCCGAAGCGCGCCCCGACGACCTGTACAAAGTAGGCACGCTCGTCATGATTAAGCGCATGATGCGAACGGACGACGTGCTGAACCTGATTGTGCAGGGCACGGAGAGAGTGCGCGTCGTTGAATGGCTACAGGAAGAGCCTTACCTGCGCGCCCGCGTGGAGATTCTGCCGGAAGTGAGAACTGAGGACGCAGACCAGGTCGAAGCCCTGAGGCGCAACGTGCAGGGACTGATTCAGCAGGCTCTGGCGATGATGCCGCAGATTCCGCCCGAAGTCCGCTCAATTGTGCTCGGCGCAAACGACGCCGTGCGCCTCGCATACTTCCTGGGCTCGCTTCTAACCCTGGGCGTAGAGCAGGAGCAGAAGATGCTCGAAGCCGACACGGCCGACGAGCTTCTGCAACTCGCGCACAGCTATCTCGCGCACGAGATAGAGATAATGCAGATACGCTCGCGCATACAGAGCGAGGCGCAGACCGAGATGAACAAGGCGCAGCGCGACTACATACTGCGCCAGCAGATGAAGGCCATACAGAAGGAGCTTGGCGACGACGAGGGCGGCGAGCAGGCCGAAGCCGCTATGATGAGAGAGAGGCTCGAAGCGGCAGACCTTCCCGAAGACGTGCGCAAGGAGGCCGAGCGAGAGCTGAAGCGCATGGAGAAGCTGCCGCAGGCCGCTCCCGATTATCACGTCATACGCACTTATCTGGAATACATACTTGAGCTGCCGTGGAAAAAGTCCAGCGAGGACAAGCTGGATTTAGTCGAAGCGCGTCGCGTGTTGGACGAAGACCACTACGGGCTAGAAGATATAAAGGAGCGCATACTTGAATTCTTAGCCGTCATCAAGCTGAGGCCCGATGCCAAGAGCCCCATCCTCTGTTTCGTGGGCCCGCCGGGCGTGGGCAAGACGAGTCTTGGACGCTCGATTGCCCGCGCCTTGGGCCGTCAATTCGAGCGCCTCTCTTTGGGAGGCGTGCGCGACGAGGCGGAGCTTCGCGGCCACCGCAGAACTTACATAGGCGCAATGCCGGGCCGCATCATTCAATCCATACGGCGCTCCGGCGTCAATAATCCCGTCATGATGCTGGACGAGATAGACAAGCTCGGCGCGGATTATCGCGGAGACCCGGCCGCCGCGCTCCTTGAAATCCTTGACCCGCAGCAGAACTCCACGTTCCGCGACCACTACATAGATTTGCCGTTCGACCTCTCGAAGGTCTTCTTCATAGCGACGGCCAACCAGCTTGGGCCTATTCCGCCTCCGCTGCGTGACCGCATGGAGGTGATTGGGCTCGCGGGCTACTCAGACCAGGAGAAGCTGCACATCGCGCGCCAGTACCTTGTGCCGCGTCAGGTGACGGAGAACGGTCTCAAGCCTGAGCAGTTCGACATCACGGACGGCGCGATTCAGCTCATCGCCGCTCGCTACACGCGCGAGGCCGGTGTGCGACAGCTTGAGCGCACCATAGGCAGCGTCGTCCGCAAAGCCGCGCTCAAAGTCGCCAAGGGCGAGGCCGAGCACATCACGGTCGAAGAGGGAGACATCAAAGGCTACCTTGGCGCGCCGCGCTTTTATCCTGAAGAGGCGCGTAAAGAGTTGCCCACGGGTGTCTCGACGGGCATGGCATGGACTGAGATGGGCGGCGAAGTGCTTTTCATAGAAGCGACGCTTTTGCCCGGCGGCTCGGGCCTGACTCTGACGGGGCAGCTTGGCGAAGTGATGCAGGAGTCTGCACGCGCCGCGCGCAGCTACCTCTGGTCGCACGCGCAGGAGTTCGGCATAGACCCGGAGATGTTCAAGGGCTACGGCGTGCACCTGCACGTTCCTGCGGGCGCGATTCCGAAGGACGGCCCGTCGGCAGGCGTCACCATCACGGCCGCGCTCGCCTCGCTTTACACTGGCCGAAGAGTGAGGCCCGACACTGCCATGACCGGCGAGATAACACTGTCAGGTCTGGTCTTTCCCGTGGGCGGAATTAAAGAGAAGGTATTGGCCGCGCACCGCGCAGGCATACGACGCATCATCCTGCCCGCGCGCAACGAAGCAGACCTAGAAGACATCCCCGAAGACGTGCGCAAGCAGCTCGAAGTCGTCACAGTCTCTCGCATAGGCGAAGTCGTAGACGCCGCGCTCGAAACCATCGTCGCCGCGCCTCCGCCCGCGCCGCCATCTTCAACCGAACAATCCCGCGACGGCTCCCGCGCCACCGAGCCAGAGCCCTTGAGGGTAAAGGGCGCTTGAGAACGAGAAAGGGAGATTAGGATGAGCAGTAGTAAAAAAGAGCAGCGCAAGGTGGGAAGTAAGCGTAAGCCAAGGGGGCAGCAGACGGGTTTTGTAGGGAACCCTGACCAGAACCGCGAAGAGATGAAGAATACTCCCGCCCTGCGCGGACGCCGCAAAGTAGCCACCAAGATGTTCGACGACGAGTCGTCGCAGCAGGTGGGAACAGACGCGGCCAAACCGCGCAGCAACCAGCCCTCGCTTCCCGCGGCCATGCCGACAGGCACCAAGCTCGGCGAAAGCAACGACGAAAGAGCCTTCAAGGCAAGGCAGAAGGCAAAAGGGAAGAAGTAAAATGCAGAAGGCAGAGTGCAGAATGATGAATTAAAGAAGGTCTTCATTCATCATTCTGCACTCTGCCTTCTGACTTGTTCTTACCAGTCTTCCTGTGCGATGTATTTCAGGACGTGGCGTATGGAGATTAGTCTGTAGCTTCCGTCTGCGGTCTCTACGGGCACGTTGCGGTAGCGACCGACAGCCATCTTGTTGAGCGCCGAGGCAATCGAATCCGTCTCTTTGAGCACGTCAGGATGAGAGGTCATCAGCTCGCTAATCGGAGTGTCAATCTTGACGGCTTCGCCTCCGGCGAGCTTGCGAAGCACGTCGTGCTCCGTGAAGATGCCTGAGAGCTTGCCGGAGTCAACCACCAGCGCGCAGCTCGTAGCACCTTCCTTCATGCGCCTGACGACCTCTCTCGCGGGCGTGTCGGAGCCGACCCGCAGGGCGGGCGCATCTTCCAGCAGCCCGCGCAGGTCGTCTTCCATCACGGAGCGCACCAGCCCCGCTGTCGCCTCCGACCTCGGCACGTCCAAATCGCGCAGAGGCTTCATGCAGTTCTCGCACCTGTCCATTCCCTCTATGTTATCGTGACCACAGTCAGGACAAAGCATTTCAGTCGCTCCGCTCCTTTCAGGACTCAGAATTCAGGACTCAGGAGTCAGAATAAAGACAATCGCTTTTATTCTGACTCCTGAGTCCTGAATTCTGACTACTGTTTTTATTCTACCGTCCAGGTGTCGCCGCTATGAATCAGCTTCTCAAGGCTTCCCATGCCCTGCTTGCTTATGGCGGCTTCAATCTGGTCTGTCATCATGTCTTCGTAGGTGGCGCGCTCGACCGCTCGGAAGATGCCGACGGGCTGCGGGAACTCCGCGCCCTCGTGATACTCCATGCGGGCGAGCATGAAAGCCACGGACGGGTCTGTCAGGTGTATGTCATGCACCAGCAGGTCGTTCTCCGTGATGCCGTTCTCGCCCAAGGTGACTACCTCCGGGTGAGCGCCGTTCATGCGTATGCCCTTGTTCCGCTCCTTGCCGAAGACCATGGGCTTGCCGTGCTCAAGATAGAGCACGCGGTCTTGCCTGACGCTCCTGTCCGTGAAGCCCTCGAACGCGCCGTCGTTGAAGATGTTGCAGTTCTGATAGACCTCCAAAAACGAGACGCCCTTGTGCTTGGCCGCCGCGTCCACCATGGAGCCTAGGTGCTTCACGTCTATGTCAATCGAGCGCGCGACGAACGTTGCCTCCGAAGCTATGGCCACGGACAGAGGGTTCAGCGGATAGTCAATCACGCCCATGGGCGTAGACTTGGTCTTCTTGCCAAGCTCTGATGTAGGGCTGTACTGCCCCTTCGTCAATCCGTATATGCGGTTGTTGAAGAGTATGATGTTCAGGTCAAGGTTGCGTCGTATGGCGTGCATGAAATGGTTGCCGCCGATTGAAAGCGCGTCGCCGTCACCCGTCACGACCCACACGCTCAAGTCCGGGTTGGCGCTCTTGATGCCTGTGGCAACCGCAGGCGCGCGACCGTGTATGGAGTGAAAGCCGTAGGTGTTCATGTAGTAAGGAAAGCGGCTTGAGCAGCCTATGCCCGAGACGAAGACCATCTTCTCGCGCTTGATGCCAAGCTCGGGCATGACCTTCTGCACGTTATTCAGTATGGCGTAGTCGCCGCAGCCCGGACACCACCTGACCTCCTGGCCCGAGATGAAGTCCTGGCGCGTCAGCTTCACCGCTGGCGGAGCCGTCTCGCCCGCCGCCATAGAGCCCGCGTAAGGCTCGCCCGACGCGGCAGCCTCCGCGTTATCCTTATGCCCGTTACCGTTTGTTCCGTTGCTTTTGGTTTCCATCATTATTCCTCTAAATTCTATTTAGCCGCGCAGTCCTCGATTTCAAACTCAGCGCCGTTGGAGAGTGCCTTCTCGGCCTTCCTGTCCGCGACGTAGTAAGACAGGCTGGTGGCGATTTTGTAACGGCCCGCCTCCTTGAAGAAGGAGGTCGCGCCGAAGCCGTAATTGGTCGAGGCGGAGTATCTATCACCCGGCTCAAGCACTATCCAGCCGCCTTCCGTTTGGTCGCCACCGCCGCAGCCAACTTCAGCGCCGCCGCGCGCCTGTCCAGCCTTGAAGTAACTAAACGCCCTCCACAAATCCGACCTGAGGACTTTCAACTGCCGCTCGCCCGTATTGGTCAACTCCAGAGAAAGCGTCAATGAAGAGCCCGAGCACACGCTCGCCTCATACGCGCTCAGCTTTAACTCCAAATCCGCATCGTTCTGTCTCTCTTCCTGAGAGCCCGTTTGAGCATAAGCTGTGAGCAGCATGACGCAGCAACAGGCCAGAGCCATAGCGGCTCGCCGCCCCGCCCTCCTGAATGAACCGCCGCCGCCGCTATGCATACACTCGTCGCTCAAGCTTACAAGTACTCTTAAGCCTTACGGCTTTGACCTCACGAATCCCGCCGCGCCTGCTCGACTGCGAGCCAGAGCTTCAGATATTGCTCCCGCACGTAGGGGTCGAGGCGCTCCGAGAAATCACGTGTGAGACGGCGTGCCTTGATTAGTTCCTGCACGTCCGCCAAGTCCTTCAGACGGTCTGAGGCGGTCATGCCCGAAGCCAGCTTCAACTCAACCAGCTTTTCAAGCGTAACAATCCGCACGCCGTCCATCTCAACGGAAGCTTCAGCCGGGATGGGAAAGCTGACGGGCTTGGGCCGCCCATCGCCCGGATACTCTCCCGTCATAATCACCTCTATGCTGACGCCTTCGGGCGCGGAGCGCAGCCTCTTCTTTGCGCCGGGAAATGCCGGGACATATCCGAGACCGATTAGCTCGCTATGAAACTTTTCCAATCCTTCCGGCGTCAGCACCAGGTCAATGTCTTCCGTAAAGCGCGGGTAACCGTAGGCCATCAGAGCGACCGCCCCTATGACCATGTAGTCAATGCCGTGCGCTTTCATGTCGGCGCAGAGACGGGAGAGCGCGTCGTTCAGTTGCCCCTGTCCCATGAAGTAACGCAATCCTTCCGCGTAGACTTCCTGAATTGTCCGGCGCTCGACATGTTCAGAAGACGCTCTCATTACAAATACTCTTCCACCTTGCGCATGATTTCGCGTATCTGGAAGGGACGGCCCTTGACCTTCGAGAAGGGGATGGCGTCCACCAGATACTTTGCGCGAATCATTGTGCAGAGCTGCCCGAGGTTCATCTCGGGGATGATTACCGTCTCAAAGCTGCTGAGCACCTCGCCAAGGTTCTTCGGGAAGGGGTTAAGGTGCCTGAGATGGGCGCTCGACACTGACTTGCCTTCGCGCTGTAGCTTCTCAACGGCGGACGTGATGGAGCCGTAGGTCGAGCCCCAGCCGAGCAGTAGAATCTTGCCCGTCTTTTCACCGAAGACTTCCACGGGCGGGATATCATTCGCCGCGCGGTCAACCTTCTCCTGCCTGAGCTTGACCATGAAGTGATGGTTCTCGGGGTCGTAGTTGACGTTGCCCGTCAGGTGCTGCTTCTCTATGCCGCCGATGCGATGCTCAAGGCCGGGCGTGCCGGGAATGGCGTAGGGGCGCGCCAGCGTCTCTTCGTCACGCGCGTAGGGCATGAAGCCTTCCGGGTTCGACGCAAACTTAATCTCAATCTTCGGCAGCTCATCAATGGCCGGAATCTTCCACGGCTCCGCGCCGTTCGCCAGATAGCCGTCCGAGAGATAGAAGACGGGCGTCATGTATTTGAAGGCGAGACGGACGGCTTCCAGAGCCATGTGGAAACAGTCTGCGGGCGTCGAAGGCGCTACGACAATCGCAGGGCACTCGCCGTTTCGTCCCCAGACGGCTTGAAAGAGGTCTGCCTGCTCGGTCTTCGTAGGCAGTCCCGTTGAAGGGCCGCCGCGCTGAACGTTGATTATCACGAGCGGCAGCTCCGTCATCACCGCGAGCCCTATCGCCTCCTGCTTGAGAGCCACGCCCGGCCCGGATGTTCCGGTCAGTCCAATGTGTCCCGTGAAGCTCGCGCCGATGGCGGCGCAGACAGCCGCTATCTCATCTTCGGCCTGAAATGTCCTGACGCCGAAATTTTTGTGGCGCGCTAGCTCGTGCAGAATGTCCGAGGCAGGCGTAATCGGGTACGAGCCGTAGAAGAGGGGCCTGCCCGAAAGATGAGAGGCCGCGACGAAGCCTATGGCGGTGGCCTCGTTGCCTGTAATCTTGCGGTACTTGCCCGGAGTAATCTGCGCCTTGCGCACGGTGTAGTGCGTGGTGAAGACTTCCGTCGTGTCCGCGAAGTTGTAGCCCGTGCGAAGCGCAATCTCGTTGGCCTTCTGCACCTCAGGGTTCTTAGAGAACTTAGCGTTAATCCAGTTGAGCGTGGGCTCCATGGGACGGTCGTAGAGCCAGTAGAGCACGCCTAGCGCGAAGAAGTTCTTGCACCTGTCCATCTCCTTGCGCGAGAGCTTCACCTGCTCCTTGAGCGCGTTCATGTTGAGCGTCGTGATGGGCAGCTTGTGAACGCGATAGCCTTTGAGCGTGCCGTCTTCGAGCGGGTTCGATTTATAAGCGGCCTTGTCCAGATTGTCTTTCGTGAACTCGTCCGTGTTGATAATCAAGGTGCCGCCCTCTTCCAAGTCCGGCAGGTTCACCTTCAGCGCCGCAGGGTTCATGGCTACAAGCACGTTCGGCTGGTCGCCGGGCGTTCTGATGTCCTGGCTTGAGAAGTTCAACTGGAAGCCCGAGACGCCGGGAAGACTTCCGGCGGGGGCGCGAATCTCGGCCGGGAAGTCCGGCAGCGTCGAGATGTCGTTGCCGACGACGGCCGAAGTGTTAGTGAACTGCGTTCCCGTCAACTGCATGCCGTCGCCGGAGTCACCGGCAAAGCGTATCGTGACGGTCTCTACCTCTTCAAAATTTTTCTCCGCTTGCTCAGGAGGGTTCTCTATGACGGTACTCATAAGATTCCTTTAACGATTTTGGATTGTAGATTTTGGATTTTGGATTAGCGACACGGATTAGAGCCATTCAATCTTGAATGACACTCCAATCCAAAATCGGCAATCTAAAATCCAAAATGGTTTCAGCCGCCTTCCTGTGTGTCCATGACCTGTGCGGGGACTGGCGGCAGGTTCATGGTCTCTTTCGGGTAGCTCTCGGCTAAGTAAGTGATGATGTCGAAGACGGAGATGGAGCCCTGAAGCTGCCCATCGCGCACGAGCGGAATGTTCCGGTAGCCCTTGCGGTTCATCAGCTCGACCGCGTCTCCTATGGTCGCATCCATTGATAGCGTCTCGACCGCCTGCGTCATGTAGCGGCTGACGGGAGCGTTCATGTCCACCTCTTCGCCCACGACCTTCGTGATGAGGTCGCGCTCGGTGAAGATGCCCTTGATGCTCCCTTCTTCGCAGATGATGGCGCAGCCGCCCTCGTCTTCCCTCATCTGTTTGATGGCTTCGGTGAGCGTCGTCGTGGGCTCTATGCAGACGTAATCGTCCGTCTCAAGCTGGCTGACGCTGTCGTTGCGAACGCGGCGCGGCGCGGCGCGTTTCTCTTCAGGTGTGTCAGGCACGCGCTTCTGCCCCGCGCCTGGTTGTTCGACTGACATTAGTTTGAACTTGCTCCTATCGGACGAGTTTCAAGGCAAGTGAGCCGAAGGGAAATTGTATCAACAAAAGAGTGAAAAGTGAAAAATGCGAGCCTCAAAGCCGCGCCTGACACATCTACTCTAGCCCTGAATTTTTCCCTTCAGCTCTTCGTCATACGGCGACATCTCTACGAGTCGCTGGATGACCGAGCGCAGCGTTTCGAGCGTGTAGTCAATCTCTTCCTGAGTGTTATAGCGGCCGACGGAGAAGCGTATGGAGCCCTGCGCGGCGGTGTATGGCACGTTCATGGCTCGCAGCACGGCGCTTGAGACGTGAGACTCCGCGTTGCAGGCCGAGCCGGTTGAGACGCATATCCGAGCCTCGTCCAGATGGGCCAGAATACTTTCGCCTTCAAGATAAGAGAAAGAGACGTTCGCCGTATTGGGCAGCCGCTTCGCCTTATCGCGTGTGCCGTTCACCCGCGCGTTCGGGAAGGTCTCAAGGATTGTGTCTTCCAATTTGTCTCGCAGGCGTCTGACAGTCTCGTGCCCGTCGAACTTCTGCGCCAGCTCGCAGGCCGCGCCGAGTGCGACTATGTAAGGGACGGCCTCCGTGCCTGCGCGACGGCCCTTCTCCTGCCCGCCGCCTATCAGGAAGGAGGGAAGACGCAGCCCCTCGCGTACGTAGAGAGCGCCGACTCCCTTCGGCGCGTGCAGCTTGTGGCCGGACATGGAGAAGAGGTCTACCTGCGAGTCTGCCAGGTTGATGGGAACCTTGCCCACAGCCTGCACTCCGTCAACATGAAAGAGCGCGTCCCCTTGCTCATGCACGATGCTTGCGGCCTCTTCTACGGGAAAGAGCACGCCCGTCTCGTTGTTGGCGAGCATCACGGAGACGACACAGGTGTCCGCTCTTAAAGCCGCTCGGAGAGCCTCAAGGTCAAGCTCTCCTTCTTCATTAACGTCTAGCCACGTCACCTCGTAGCCCTGTCGCTCCAATCTCTCGCACAAGAGCCTCACGGCCTCGTGCTCCACGCGCGTAGTGATGATGTGCCGCCTGTCCGGCCTAGACTCAAGCGCGCCTCTTATGGCCCAGTTGTCCGATTCCGTCCCGCAGGAGGTGAAGACGATTTCATCAGCCGAGCCCGCGCCTAAGCATGCTGCCACCTGCTCACGCGCGCGTGCGACGCTTGCGCGCATCTCGCGCCCGAAGGTGTGCGCCGAAGAGGGATTGCCGTAAAGCTCAGAGAGGTACGGGCGCATGGCCTCGAAGACTTCCGGTGCGACGCGCGTCGTGGCGTTGTTGTCCAGATAAACGAGTTGGTCAGGCTTCAGCCCGCCCGCTTCGCTGCTTTCTACTGGCTTCATCATTCGTTTGGCTTCCCCGTTTAAAATCTATCTTCCGTCTCGCGCCAGTGCTCTTCCAGCATCTCTTCTATGAGCGGGCGGCACGACTGGCAGCCGCCGCCTGCGTTGCACGCCAGAGTGACTTCGCGCACCGTATGCAGGCTCCTGTCCGTAATCAGCTGCTCGATTCTCTTTTCCGAGATGCCGAAGCAGGTGCAGATGAGCGCCTCTTCGCCCGTCCACTCGTCACGCACCCTCTGGCTGTAACGCGCCAGGGCTTCCCTCAACGCTTCCGCGCAAAGAAGCTGGCAATGCTCTCTCTCTCGCGGCACGGTGCCGAAGTACTCGCGCAAGGTCTCCTGTAGAAGAGCGGACGCTGCCGCAGCCTCTGCCGTAGTCAGCCCTCGTATAATCTCCGTCACGACGGAAGCGCAAGCCACCAGATAGCCGCAGCCCGCAGCCTTAAAGCGCGCCTCCGAGATGACACGAGTCTCTGCGTCGAGCTTCAAGGAAAGACGCACGACAGCGCCGCAGATGAAAGAGCCCGCCTCGGCGCTCGCGTCCGCGCCGCCCACATCGCCTACGTTCTGCGGCGAGAGGAAATGCTCGCTGATGCGGACAGGATAATAGGGCATGACGAGGATAATATTTCAAACACGCATGAATAAAAAGCAGTCTTTACCGGCCTCTTTTCCGCCTCGGATTAAAGCAACCATTCGGTTGACAAAAGTGAGGGGCGAACCTATCATCGAATTGTGTCTACGACAGTGGTAAATCTGGCGGGGTCGCGCGAGCGAGTCATACACGTCCTGCGCTCGCGCGGGAGCGTGAACGCGGACGAGCTTGCGCGCCAGCTTGGCATCAGTCGCCAGTGCGTCAAGAAGCACCTGGACGTGCTTGAGCGAGACGGCTACGTAGAGCACAACGCGGAGCGCAAGGAGCGAGGGCGGCCGTCGCACATGTACCGCCTGACCGCCAAAGCCACGACCGAGCTTTTCCCAAAGCGCTACGACCTGCTGGCCCGCTCCGTGCTGCAACAGATAAATGCCGTCTGGGGCGAGCGCGGGCTGAACACCATCTTCTGCGGCTGTGCCGAAGAGATGGTCTCGCGCTTCAGGCCGCGCATGAAGGGGCTGGGCTTTGACGCGCGCGTTCGCAGGCTGGCGGAATTGCTGGACGAAGAGGGCTACGACGCGGAGGCTGAGCGGCTCTCGGACGGCTCGTATCTTTTGAGCGAGTGGAACTGCCCTTTGACGGACGTGGCGCGCGACTATCGCCAGTTGTGCGAGCGCGAGCTACAGGTTTACAGAGAGCTTTTAGAGACGGAAGTTTTTCGTGAGTCGCGCATAGCAGGCGGCGCATCGCGCTGCGTCTACCGCGTGCTCAAACCGAAAAGGAAGTGACGAGTCGGGAAAGAAGCTTCCCTCTCGTCATCACTGATTTTATGTCGAATGTAACGGAACAGAGCGTGCTGGATGCCTTGCGCGGGGTGAGAGACCCTGACCTGCACAAGGACATAGTGACGCTCGGCTTTATCAGAGATTTGAAGATTGAGGGCGGCGCGGTCTCTTTCCGCATAGTGCTGACCACGCCCGCCTGCCCCGTCAAAGAGCAGATGGAGACGGAGGCTCGTAGCCTTGTCTCCGCGCTGCCGGGCGTAGAATCTGTCCATGTAGTGATGGATGCTGAGGTGCCCAAGGGACGCGGGCTCGGCGACAAGGTGAGTGTGCCCGGCGTGCGCAACATCATAGCCGTATCAAGCGGCAAAGGCGGCGTGGGGAAATCCACGGTCGCCGTCAATCTGGCTGTCTCGCTCGCCTTAAACGGCGCTCGTGTGGGACTGATGGACGCGGACGTGTACGGGCCGAACGTGCCGCTCATGCTGGGCGCATCAAACGCGCAGCCGCAGGTGGTGCCGAACGAGAACAAGCTCATCCCCGTGGAAGCCTACGGCGTGAAGATGATGTCCATGGCTCTCTTGCAGCCGGGCGACAAGCCCATGGTGGTGCGCGGGCCTATCCTTCACGGGCTGGTGCGACAGTTTCTTTCGGACGTGCGCTGGGGCGAGCTGGATTATTTGATTGTTGACATGCCACCCGGAACGGGCGACGTGCAACTAAGCTTAGCTCAGCTTGTGCCGGTGCAGGGCGCAGTCCTCGTGACCACGCCTCAGGAGGTCGCAATCGCTGACGTGCGCCGCGCGCTGAGGATGTTTGAGATGGTGGCCGTGCCGGTGCTTGGCGTGGTCGAGAACATGAGCTACTTCGTGGCCCCGGACACAGGGACGCGCTACGACATCTTCGGCGCGGGCGGAGGCCAGAAGCTTTCCGAGCAGTACAATGTTCCTTTCCTCGGCGCTGTGCCTCTGGGCATGGAGGTGCGCGAGGGCGGAGACAAGGGAGTGCCGGTGGTCGTCAGCCAGCCGGATTCACCGCAGGCAGAAGCCTTCCGGCGCGTGGCCGAAGAGGTTGCTCGACAGGTTTCGATTGAGGCTATGAAGCCTGAGCTGGTTATTCTGGGCAAGGCCCAGTCGTAAAAAGGGAATTTGCAGTCTCATAGATAGACGAAGCGAAAATATCAGTAATATAGGAGAGAGAAAATGGCAGCAACAGTAGATACCCCGACAGTGACGTTGGAATTAACAGAGAACGCGGCCACAGAGGTCAGGAAATTCATGTCTGGCGAAGAGGGCCTGCCTGAGACGGCGGGGCTTCGCGTGAGGGTCGTCCCCGGCGGTTGCTCCGGCTTCCAGTACAGCCTGAACATAGAAGAGGAATCGCGACAGGGCGACTACATCCTGGAGCAGAACGGCGTGCGCCTCTTCGTGGACATGTTCAGCGGCCAGTACCTGAACGGCGTGAAGATTGATTACGTGAGCGGCGTGATGGGCTCCGGGTTCACCTTTACGAACCCGAACGCCACGGGAAGCTGCGGCTGCGGCTCTTCCTTCACGGCCTAAGCTAAAAAGAGCAGAAGTTCAAACAGGTCAGT
>DATELK010000234.1:0-2566 GCA_035276685.1 Pyrinomonadaceae bacterium
TTGAAAATCGCTCCCGGCATAAACGAGTTATCCTTCGAGCTTGACGCCGAAGCGCTCGGCCATTCGATAGAGGGTGCGGCGGTCGATGCCAAGGACTTCGGCGGCGCGCGTGCGGTTGCCCTCCGTCTTTTCCAGCACGTAGATGAGATAGCGTCTTTCAAGCTCGTCCAGCGAGACAAGCTCGTCCGAGAGAAGCGAGAGCGGCAGACTCGAAGGCTGGGCGACCGGGCTGCGCGGCGCGTCTTCCGTCTGAAGCTTCGCGGGTAAATCTTCCGCAGCGACCTCCGAGCCCCGCGCCCTGAGGACGGCGTATTCTATGGCCGACTCAAGCTCGCGCACGTTGCCCGGCCATTCGTAGGCCATGAGAAGCCGCAACGCCGCTTCCGAGAATCTAAGGCTGCGCCCCGTGTCGCTCGCGGCGACGCGCAGGAAGCGTGCGGCAAGGATGGGAATGTCTGCGCTGCGCTCGCGCAAGGGCGGCACCCTGAGCGTCACCACGCTCAGCCTGTAAAAGAGGTCTTCACGAAACGCGCCCGATTTGACTTCGCTCTCAAGGTCACGGTTTGTCGCAGCGACGACGCGCGCGTCAACGCGTGTCGAGCGCGAAGAGCCGACGCGGCGAATCTCTCCCTCCTGCAAAGCACGCAGGAGCTTGACCTGCATGGCCGGACTCGTCTCGCCCACTTCATCCAGAAAGAGCGTCCCCTCTTCGGCCTCTTCCCAGAGCCCCTTTCGCTCGGAGCTTGCGCCCGTGAAAGCGCCCTTGGTGTGGCCGAACAGCTCTGCTTCCAACAGCGTCTCCGTGAGCGCGCCGCAATTGACGGCCACGAAGGGACGCGCGGCGCGCGGGCTATGCTTGTGTATGGCGCGGGCTACCAGCTCTTTACCCGTGCCTGACTCACCGGCTATGAGCACGGTGGAGCGCGCCGGGGCGACCCGCGCAATCTCCTTGTAAAGCTCTATCATGGAGGGCGCACGCCCCAGTAGCCCCGCCTCCTCGTAACGCGCCGAGAGCGTCAAGGCTATGGGCTGCTCGTGCGCGGGCTCCTCCCCGGCCCGGCCGCTCGAAGCCATAGCGCGCCTCGCCGCCATCACCACTTCATCAACCTTGAATGGTTTTGAAATTAAGTCCCACGCGCCTTCGCGCGAGGCTTCAATCGCCGCCTCAAGCGTGCCGAAGGCCGTGATGAGTATGACCGGGCAGTGCTCGCGCAGCTCTCTTAGCAGGTCCAGTCCCGTCTCGTCCGCCTCAAGATTGATGTCGCTCACGACTAAATCCGGCTTCTGACTCGCGGCCAGAGCGCGGGCCTGCAAAGGCCTTTGCGCCGTCTCGGTGCTCCATCCCTGCTCCGCGAATATCTCCCTGAGCAACTCGCAGGAGGCCGGGTCGTCGTCAATGACGAGGATGCGTTTCATACGGCTTCCACCTCGTCGGCCTTCAGGGCCGCTGGGTCGAAGGCTTCCTGTTGTGCAGAGGCGACAATCAACGGTATCCACAGGTGAAAGAGAGTGCCGCGTCCTACTTCCGAAGAGACCTCTATTCGTCCTTCATGCTCTTCAATCACCTGCCGCACTATGACAAGGCCGAGGCCGCGCCCGCGCCCCTTGGTCGTATAGAGAGGGTCGAAGATGTGCGCTCGCACCTCCTGCGGCATGCCGCAGCCCGTGTCGGAAAACTCTATCAGGACGCGCGGCGCATCGCCCGAGTCATCTTCCGTGCGCGTGCGTACGCTTATCTCTCCGCCTTCGGGGAGCGCGTCCAGAGAGTTGTTGATAAGATTTATGAAGAGCTGTTGCAGGCGGTCTGAGTTTCCACGGACAGGCGGCAAGGGGTCTTGCAGCTCTTTGACCAGCCGCACCCGTCGTACGTCGAGCGCCGGAGCCGTCGCCTCGAAGATGCGTTCGAGCAGCGCGTTCAAGTCCAGCGGCGCAAGCTCCACTGCGGCGGGGCGCGTTCTATCCAGCATGGAGCGCACGATGCGCTCTATGCGTTCTATCTGCGCGCTGATGGTCTCAAGGCGGCCCTGTGCGCGCTCGTCGCCAGCGAGCTTGGACTTTAACAACTGTACGTGGCCGCTGATGAGGCTGAGAGGGGTTCCTACCTCGTGCGCGAACTGCGCCGCCGTCTGGCCCGCGGCAGCGAGGCGTTCCAGTTCCGTCAAGCGTCTGGCGGTCATCCACAGCTCCCTGTTCGTCTCCTCAAGCTGCTCGTTCCGCTGCTCAAGCTCGGCCGTGGCTTCGTGCACTCGCTCCTGAAGAGTTTGCGCCTCTCGCTCTCGCTCCTCCGTCATCTCGCGCACGCGGCCTATCATGTGATTAAAATCTTTCGTCAGGAGGCCAAGCTCGTCTGAGGCGCGCACGGGCGCTTCGGCCTGAAGGTCTCCCGCCTCGACCCTCGACATGACGCCGAGCAGCCGCTCTATGGGTCGATAGACCAGATGACGAAAAAGCAGGTAGGTGGCGAGAGTAATCAGCGCGACCGCCGACAGAGCAATCCACAGGGCTGTGCGCTCGTAGCGCACGGCAAGCGAAGGCGCGTCGTCGAGTTGTTCCACCAGCTCCACTG
>DATELK010000235.1:0-125542 GCA_035276685.1 Pyrinomonadaceae bacterium
CAGGTTAATAGTGTTGCCGTGGCTCCGGAAGAGGCGCTCTTTATCACAATCCTGCCGCAGGGAGGCTTTGACCCTGTGCAGGTGACGCGCACGGGAGGAGAGTTCCGGCTCTGCCTGAACAAGCGCCCGAGGGCGGATGACTTGGTGGTGAGGTTGAAGAAGCAGAGCGGCGAGCTGGTGAAAGAGATAAGTCTGCCGAAGGAGTCGATAGACTGGAGTGAGATGGTGAATCTTGCGGCAGGCAGTTACACGCTGACTGAGGCTAATCACTCGGGTTGGGCCTGTCAGATCACAATTCAGTAAGGGATAGATCCAAGAACCAGCTAAGTCTGATGTTCTGTCAAAATTTTGGGAGCAGGATCGTTGTCATGTTGTCGGAGATGGTACTAAATATAAAGAAGAATTCGGCCAGAAAAGCGCAAGTACTGATAATCGCTTGTATAATGCTACTGTGCGCAAGCATCGGCCGCGCGCAGGAGGATAGGTCGCCTAAGCGGGGCTTTCAGTCGCCGGGCTCCTACGCTCTCTCTGACCTGGAATCCATCAGCCTCACTAACGGCAACATGATTGTCAGGCTCCCCTTGGCTTCTCTCCCCGCGGGGCGGGGCGGCAACCCCGGACATACTCTTTATCTCATCTACAACAGTAAGCTGTGGGATTCAAAGAAGTCCTTCGGTGAAAACGGCTCCATAATCGTAGACGGGGTACAGAAGCCGCTAACCACTTACACCTACGAGGAGCTGAAGGCGCGCGACCAGGGAGGCTGGTCGTACGGCTACTATTATCAAATGGAGTTGACTGAGCGAACTGACCTGGATAACTCCACGAAATGTACAGGCGAAGCCACTGACGCGCGGAACAACTACGTCTGGAAGCTGAGCATGACTTTCCCGGACGGGAGTGTGCACGAGTTCCGCCCCTCCGGCCATAATGATTACTTCGACGACGGCTACTTCGATATAGACGCTAACGGGTACAAGTATAGCGGGTGCGGCGCTGTCAGAACGCCCGCAAATTCAACGGGGATGACCTACTACAGCACCGACGGCACTTTCATGCGCCTGGAGGTTGAGCATACCTCTGACCAAAGCGACGGCAGCTCTAACCCCTGGACGCTCTACATGCCGAACGGGACGAAGGTGACAAGCGCCTGGGTGAATTCCGTTTACGAGCAGCGTATCTATGACCGCAATGATAACTACATAGAGATTAAAAACAGAACCATTACAGACCAGTTGGGCCGCTCCATCACACTAGAATTAGGCTCCCCGGGAGGCACCGACACGGTTCGCACCAAAGGCTTCGGCGGCCTGGAAGAGCTCGTGACCCAGATCGTGCACACGCAGAACTGGGTCCATAAGACCTACAAGTCGGGCGTGGGACTCAACGTCCCGGAAAATAAGCAAGAGGCCACGCTCACCGACGACGTGGGCGGTGTGGGGCAGGTCATTCTGCCTTCGCAGGCCGGGGGACTGAGCTACACCTTCGGCTACAACGGAAAAGCAACTGTGCCACAGTCAGGGGATTATTCTACGGGCTGGGGAGAGCTAAGCTCTATCACGCTGCCATCGGGCGCAAAGGCTTCTTATACGTATTCGCTGGATACTGATTCGTCATTAAGTATAAAACCGACGGCGCAAATGGTGCTGAAAAGATATCCGACGAAAAAAGTTCTCACCTACTGGGATGAGTATGACCTGACGGGCGCTCCTCAGAACACCTCCTGTAACCCGGGCGAAGCCGGATGTATCAAAGAGCAGTGGGCATATGAGGTAGCTGAGACCTCTGGCAGCGTCACAGGCCCTGATGGTGGGGTGACCACTCAATTCTTCAACGACACCGGTAGCGGACTTCCCGAGAGCGGCCTTGCCTACAAGAGTGTGGGGCCGGACGGTGGCGTAAGCGAGCAGGTGTGGGAGAAGAACCTGCCGCACCAGCACGAGGTGAAGGCATATAACTGGTACGTACGGGCGGAATTCAACTCCATTGCCAATGCTTCAGGAGTGCCTGTTAAGACAGCCGTCAAAGACTACGACTATGATAAGAACGGTAACGTTCTGGCCATTTACGAATACGATTGGATAAACTACAGCGACATACCGAGAAATACGGGTAACCAGAGGATCAGCCTAAGCAGAGATAGTAGCACAGGAAGAATCACAGGCATTCCGGGACTGGTCTTAAAGCGAGTTACAAAGAACAGCTACTATAATCAGGCACCTGCCGCCGGGTCTTCTCCTTATTGCATGAGTAACCAGAGCATACCGGCCTCACCGGGGTGTGAAAACATCTACGTCTTCAGAAACCTTAACAGGAGACTCATTAATCTCATCAAATCAAGCGAAATCGGCGACAATTCCCAGGTGCTGGCGCGTACAGAGTTCGATTACAACAATATTGAGACGAAGGGAAATCTTACGGAGCAAAGAAGCTGGGACTCCGTGAAGGCCCCGGCCCTGCCTACTTCCTTGTCAGCATCGAACGCCGTAATCGTGAGTCGTGCGTATGACCAGTTCGGTAATGTGACTCTCACTACGGACGCGCGAGGGATTAAGGCTGAAGTAACGTACGGAAACATCGCAGGCCCGAACGGGCAGGAATCCGGCCTCTACCCGACGCAGACCAAGGCTGCATTAGGAAAGCCTGAACAGCGCACATCTACCCTGGAGTATGATATTTACACGGGCGCGGTAACCAAATCTACGGACGTTGATAACGATGTTTCGACAACCACTGATTATGATGACTTCGGTCGGCCTGCTTTAGTTAAAGCAGCGGTTGATACGGATGAAGAGACTCACACCGTCATAGAGTACTCCGACACGTTGAGGCGCGTCATCACTCGCTCCGACCTTAACACCGCTGGTGATAAGAAGCTGGTCTCGATTCAGCATTACGATCAGCTGGGAAGGGTAAGGCTTACGCGCCAGCTTGAGGACGCCTGCGCTGGCTGTGACGTGGACGAGACCAAGGGGATTAAAGTCCAGACGCGCTACCGTGTAGACAGGACTAATCATTTCAATTACCAGCTAGTCTCAAATCCTTACCGCGAGAATTACTCTAGTGATACGAGCACAGATTCCACAAGGGGCTGGACTAGATCAAAGAGCGACATAAGCGGGCGCGTCGTTGAAGCCCAGACATTCTCTGGCACCGGTCTGCCCGCCCCGTGGGGCAACAGTACAAGCTCCACCGGCGCAGTCGTCACAAATTATGACGCCGAGTTCACCACGGTGACGGATCAGGCCGGCAAAGTGCGCCGGAGCAAGGTTGACGCTCTGGGAAGGCTCCTGAGGGTTGACGAGCCGAATGACATAAATAATCCGGCTAATCTCGGCTCTACGAGCGCGCCGGCGCAGGCTACCAGTTATACGTACGACGCTTTGGGGAATCTCAAGCGGGTTGATCAAGGCCTGCAACCGCGACTGTTTGAATACAGCAGCCTGTCGAGGCTGACTTCGGCCAGCAACCCTGAGAGCGGCACCATCGAATACCAGTATGACGCGAACGGCAATCTGGAGAGAAAGATTGACCCTCGCCCGCGCCCTACCGCAGGCAGTAATTCACTTCTAGATTGCACTGTCGCGTATACGGGGAGCACAATCGCTACCTGCTACAAGTACGACTCACTTAACCGGTTGACTAAGCGGACGTATAACGATGGCACGCCGAGCGTGACCTATACTTACGACACGCTCACTTATGGCAAGGGCAGGCTCACTTCGGTCAGTTCTTCAGTCTCGACGAACACTATCACGCAGTACGACTCTATGGGCAGGGTCAGGGCCAGCAAGCAGGAAACACAGGGAGCGACAGCGCCTTATACTTTTGAGTACAACTACAACCTGGCCGGGGGCCTCACCTCGCAGAAGTATCCTTCCGGTAAAGTCTTCGTCACTGAGTATGACTCCGTGGGAAGAATGTCGGGCGTCAAAAAGCAGGGCGGCAATTATTACGCTGGCGCTGACCCTACTTCGCCGGGTTACGAAGCCAATCGCATTAAATACACGGCTCACGGCGCTATCAGCCGGATTAAGCTCGGCAACGGGCTTTGGGAATACACGGAGTTCAACAGCAGGCTACAGCCCGTAGAGATTAGGCTGAATGATCCTGCCGCTAATTCAAATAAACTGGTGCTCGGATATTCCTACGGCACGACTAACAATAACGGCAACGTCCTGAGCCAGACCATATCTGTTCCGGGGCTGAATCTCACACAGAGCTATACATACGACGAGTTAAATCGTCTGAAGAGCTTCCAGGAGACGGGAAGCGGTAATCAAACGTGGAATCAGGTCTACTCTTATGACCGTTACGGCAACCGTACTATTGATAACACTCTGACCACGGATGACGTATTATTCCGAGCCGAGAGCCCGGCGATTGACCCGAATAACAATCGGATATCGTCTGCCGGGTACGTGTACGACGATGCGGGTAATCTGAAGCAGAGGCCTAATAATAAGAGTTACATCTATGACGCGGAGAATAAGCAGACGAGCTATCAGGAGAGTGGTGTAGAGAAGGGAAGCTATTATTATGACGGGGATGGCAGGCGTGTCAAAAGGGTAGCCAATGGAGTAACGACCATCTATGTCTACGACATGATGGGTCAACTGATTGCCGAGTACGGAGGAGAGCCCATTAACAGTGGGACTAGATATCTGACGGCAGATCATCTGGGGAGCACGAGAGTAGTGACGGATGCAACGGGTGTAGTAAAGGAGAGACATGATTACCTGCCGTTCGGAGAAGAGATGGAGGCGCGAGTTAGCGGCAGAGGCGATGTGGGTCAGGAGGATTACAGGGTAGGTGACATCAGGCAGAAGTTCACTGGAAAAGAGAGGGATGTGGAATCTGGGCTGGATTACTTTGGAGCCCGGCATTACGCGAGCGCGCAAGGAAGATTCACTTCACCAGATCCATTACTTTCTTCTGGCAAGGTTACAAATCCGCAATCATGGAATCGCTACATCTATACCCTAAACAATCCGCTGAGATATATTGATCCTACTGGTATGTGGAACTGGGATGCCTCGGCTGGAGGATCTGATTCAGATAGCACATTATGGGATAAGTGGCACAATAAGTCTCTAAAGAAAAAGGAACGTGAAGCAGCGGAAAGGGCATATAAATTTAGACAACGTTTTCGATCTGCGCGTACTTTAGCGAGTGGTGCATCCTCCAGTGATGAGCTTAGTCGAGCCCAACAGCAGCAAGTGCAGGAATCTGTCGCCTCTTATGGTAGGGAGAATGATCAAAATGGGGTTATAGTGGGTGTGAGTGATGAAATAGGACATAACTCAGCGACGACCCTACTTAATGATGATCGAACCATTAGTGTTACTTTTAAACTTGGACTAGAAGGTAACGCGCTTGCGGTTGTTTTGTCTCATGAAGGTCGACATATCGGTGACGCCCAAGCTTGGGTTGCTGATTCATCGCTAGCTTTTGACCTTGCTTTTGGTGACACGGATCTTAATCATTATGCACGTGAACGGCGAGCTTGGAATGTTAGTTCTTATGTTGCACAGGCATTGAATCTTGGTTCGTATGCACCGGCGGGAGGCACAGAAAGCTATAAAGTATGGGATCGCGGGTGGAAAGCGACTGAACGTGAAACATTACGCGCTAAAGGGGTGAGAACTATTCTAGAATACAGTGGCTTATCTCCCTCTGATATAGATACATATTCTTACGAGAAAAAACTTCCACGTGTGCCATGAAGAGAAAATCTATCAAAAAAAGAATTTGCTTTCTTACAGGAGCGCTCTTGTTTTCATTCTTATGGATGAATCCTATAAGCCTAGGAATGAGAACAGTTCAAATCGGCAAATGTGAGCCCTCTGTTGTAACGTATTGTGACCTAGTAAGAAATCCTGAAAAATATGACAGTAAGGAAGTCACCGTACGTGCCACGTATAGATACGGCTTCGAGTGGCAAGAGATGTTTTGCTTGGAATGTCGGGAGATAGGCAAGACATGGATTGAGTTTAAAGATATTGCGCCAGATGTGAAAGCTCAACTTAGGAAACTACCTAAGCATCAGGGAACAATCAATGCAGTGTTTACCGGCACATTTCAGAGCTCAAACGGGCCTTTTGGAGACGGGGGGTACAGTTTCAGGTTTATAGTGAAAGCCGTTAGTCGTATTGAAGTTATTTCCAAAGATGGATGGACTCCTAATAAATTGCCATTAGATGCTCAGAAGAAAATCTGCGGGGCCCCTACTTCTAACCAACAGTTGCGCAACTGATTATCGCCTACATTTTATAATCACTTTAAATCTTTCCGCTCGTGGTTCTTTCTTAATTTTTGCAACAGAACCTAGTTAAGTTAATGTCCGAAACTACTATAGAGTATTCAGGTTATGTAATTCCTTCTCACAAATCCAAGCCGGATTAATCTAATGGCGGGCAGCCTGCTTTCCAACACGACAATGAGGTGTATTAATCGCATTGGCTACATAGCCACCCGCCAACATTCCACTCGTATTATCCAACTCTCCTATCCGTTACGGCAACCGCAGGATTGATAACACTCTGACCACGGATGACGTATTGTTCCGAGCAGAGAGCCCAGCGATTGACCCGAATAACAATCGGAATAATAAGAGTTACATCTATGATGCGGAGAATAAGCAGACGAGCTATCAGGAGAGTGGTGTAGAGAAGGGAAGCTATTATTATGACGGGGATGGCAGGCGTGTCAAAAGGGTAGCCAATGGAGTAACGACCATCTACGTCTACAACGTGATGGGTCAACTGATTGCCGAGTACGGAGGAGAGCCCATTAACAGTGGGACTAGATATCTGACGGCAGATCATCTGGGGAGCACGAGAGTGGTGACGGATGCGGCAGGCAATGTAAAGGAGAGGCATGATTACCTGCCGTTCGGGGAAGAGATAGAGGCGCGAGTTAGCGGCAGAGGCGATGTCGGGCAGGAGGAGTATAAGGTAGGTGACATCAGGCAGAAGTTCACTAATTATGAGA
Source organism: Pyrinomonadaceae bacterium (assembly GCA_035276685.1). Taxonomy (GTDB): domain Bacteria; phylum Acidobacteriota; class Blastocatellia; order Pyrinomonadales; family Pyrinomonadaceae; genus JACVRN01. The sequence continues at coordinate 6,994 of DATELK010000235.1, forward strand.
GAGATACTGAATCGGGATTGGATTTTGCCCAAGCGAGAATGTATCGAAGCCAATTAGGGAGATTTATATCTCCCGATCCGATGTATTTTCAAGTTACCATGGCGTTAGATCCCCAGTTCTTTAATCTTTATTCCCACGCTAGGAATAATCCACTCAGATTCACCGATCCTTCAGGTGAATCTGTTCGAATTCGGGGGGCAAATACCATAGGTTCGATTTACGAAATGGCGGGGGGGCAGGAAGAATTCGATAGATATTTTGTTGTTGAAGGCGACCGCATTTGGATGAGAGATGGTGTAGATTTATCTGGCGCAAGTGAGGGGGTTCGAAATCTCGCCGGGTTGGTCAACGTGGGGGAGATATACCTTTTTTATAACGGGAATGATTTCAGAGAAATCGCCGATTTATTCGATGGGGCGACTAACGAGCGCGGAGAGCTTACACGTGAAGGTAGACAGTTACAAAGGATATTTAATGGTAATTATTATAATCAGCCCCATTTAGGTTATCTGGTTGCTGTTGGCGGTAGACGAGGTCAATATGCTCAACCAGGGAAAATTGACGGTGCCCCGATCTTTGCCATAATAGCAATCAATTCTGATATCCCTATGATCCAAGAGGGCCTTGATACGAGAACTTCGGATTTTGCTAATGGAGGAGGCATAGTCGCTCTTTCCGGGCAACTTAGTGGACTTGGACAACGCGTTAGCGCAGCGAGTTTTTTCATACACGAGGGAGCGGAGGCTCAGACCTTTAACCGAATCGGGTTCATAAACCGATTCAGTGGAAGGGATAATTACCTAAACGCTCACCAAGAGGGTATGAGAGTTGAAGAGCGTATCCGTCAGGCCTTAAAGCTGACGGGTGGTTTTGCTGGCGGAGATCTAAAGAGGGGGCAATAAAGTAGACATGTTTGATGAAAGCACAGACAAGCCCGTAAGCAAATGGATGGGCAAACGGATAATAATGCATAGAAACTATTTATTCAGAATCATTTTGATTAGTGCTTCACTCTGCGTTCTTGCTGTAGTCGGATTCAGTCAAGGGGTAGAGGAGATTTGGGTTACAAAACTGCAAGCCGAAACAAGCAATCAGCTTAAAATTATGGTTAGGGTGGAGAAGACAGAGGTAAAAGTAGGTGAGAGTTTCCCCATTTTAATAACTGTAAATAATAATGGCAGTAAGCCGATCTTTCTTGTGAGAAAAGAAGCACCGGAAATTACAAATAAAGGAGGTGATATAGTCATCTCCTCTCCGGTTCCGATTCCCGCAGATAAGGAAGAATACGATTTTTCATTTCATAGAATAGAACCGGGTGGCAATTACAACGGGCAAATCGTGATTCCAGGTAATATTATCCAGCGAGAAGAAGATCTTCGTATATCCATCGGGTTAGGTTTTGTATATGATACGAATGGGATAGATCGTAAGTTAAAGCCAGGCGAAGATCCCGTGAGATTGCGTGGCCCCCTGATTAAACGGATGGAGGTCGTTGAAATGGGTGACTTAAGAATACTAGTACGGCCTCGCAGGACTGACAGCGACTAACTCATTTTTACAAAGTCCCATCAAAAATTCCAAGTGAGGCTACGACACACCTGTTCCACACCTCAGAATAATCTATAGATTCACTCAGCAGTTTGAAGAGCTTCCAGGAGACGGGAAGCGGTAATCAAACGTGGAATCAGGTCTACTCTTATGACCGTTACGGCAACCATACTATTGATAACAGTCTGACCACGGATGACGTATTGTTCCGAGCAGAGAGCCCGGCGATTGACCCGAATAACAATCAAGTATCAGTAGCCGGGTACGTGTACGATCCCGCCGGCAACCTGACGCAAAGGCCGAATAATAAGAGTTACATCTATGATGCGGAGAATAAGCAGACGAGCTATCAGGAGAGTGGGGTTGATAAGGGAAGCTATTTTTATGATGGAGATGGCAGGCGTGTCAAAAGGGTAGCCAATGGAGTAACGACCATCTATGTCTACGACATAATGGGTCAACTGATTGCCGAGTACGGAGGAGAGCCCATTAACAGTGGCACTTAACAGTGGGACTAGATATCTGACGGCAGATCATCTGGGGAGCACGAGAGTGGTGACGGATGCGGCAGGTGTAGTAAAAGAGAGGCATGATTACCTGCCGTTCGGAGAAGAGATAGAGGCGCGAGTTAGCGGCAGAGGCGATGTCGGGCAGGAGGATTACAGGGTAGGTAACATCAGGCAGAAGTTCACTGGAAAAGAGAGGGATGTGGAATCTGGGCTGGATTACTTTGAGGCGAGGTATTATTCGAGCGCGCAGGGGAGATTCTTATCAGCTGATCCTAAATTACTTTCAAAGAATCATATGGTTAATCCGCAAAGATGGAATCTCTATGTATATGTTAACAATAACCCACTAATCTTAATTGATCCAGATGGGCGTGATCCGCAAGGTGACAATGGAAGCAAGACCATTGATGTGTTCCTAACATATTCATTGAAAGAGGTGCCAAAGGGCCTGCCCCGCGCAAATTGGGATAAGGTTGTAGCTGAGGCTAAAAAAGCAGGCTATACCGTGCGGATTTTCGATCAAGATTCCATCTCGTTGTCTAAGTTTACTAATTCATTAAAAAACTCTGCGGCTACTATAATTGTTGGTCATGGAGAGGGAAATGATCCAAGAAACACAAATGGAAAGTTTACAACCGGACAATATACGCTTGGAAAAAGCTTTAAAGATGGTGGCTGGCTTGGCCCAAATGGTATATCTCCAATCAATGCACCACCGTTGGTTCCTTCGGATACGAAGCCGGAAACTAATGCAAGTGCTGTGGGTCTGTTTACCTGTAACGCTTCAGAAATGACTTCCGCCTTTAATATGACTGGAAAGGATCAAGCAATAATCGCAAATGACGGTGGAAAAGATGGCGTAACTGGATTATCTACTTTAGAGAGAGCCGCTGCCGCATTTATCACAACATTTGCGCAGACAGATGGCGATGTGAAGCGGTCGGTTGATGTTGCACAAGGTGTTATTTATTCTGACCGAAATCGGAAACTCGCACCAGAATTTAAGATCCCAGTAAGTAATAGAGGGGATAAACTAATAGTAGAAAGGCCGAACTGAAATTATTCCTTATGCATATAAAGGGAGAAAATAATGAAATCGAGTTGGAATAAAATAATCTCAATCTGCCTTTGTGCATTAACTTGTTTATTTCCATCCTTTCTATCAGCTCAGGAAATAGGCGAGGAACTCGTCGAACAACCAGCAGTAATATTAGCCGTGGCACCTGTGTATCCATCGCTTGTTGGATCACCTGATATAAGTGGCAGAGTAGATATAAAGTTAGAAGTTAATAAGACAGGCAATGTGATTTCAGCCCAGGCTATAAATGGCCCTCCTTTGCTGCGCAAATCATCTGAGCAAACGGCACGACGTTGGCGATTTGCTCCTACAACCAGCGAAGTCGAGGTTAGAACCGTATCTATAACCTTTTTGTTTCGTATAATGCCAAATAATACATCTGCAGAAGACCTTACACCAATATTTACACCACCCTATCAAGTCGAAATACGGCATCCTCCTTTTACTTCTAGAAGCGGCAATTTACCTACCTATGAAACTACACCTCGACGCCGTAGAAAGAATTGAATATAGGAGTGCTACGCGAATCACATAGTGTCTTTGATTAAGTCCCTTGCTTCGCCCGTGATTTTGCTTTTTAGTCCTTCCCTGATTTTCGTCAAGATACTAACTTCAAATCTTTCTCTTCAGTCATCAATCAGCCTCTGAATACTTCGCAGGTAAATCCCTGAAGTGAAGGACTACGTCTATGATGCGGAGAATAAGCAGACGAGCTATCAGGAGAGTGGGGTTGATAAGGGAAGCTATTATTATGACGGGGATGGCAGGCGTGTCAAAAGGGTAGCCAATGGAGTAACGACCATCTATGTCTACGACATAATGGGTCAACTGATTGCCGAATACGGAGGAGAGCCCATTAACAGTGGGACTAGATATCTGACACAGGATCATCTGGGGAGCACGAGAGTGGTGACGGATTCGGCAGGTAATGTAAAGGAGAGACATGATTACTTGCCGTTCGGAGAAGAGATGGAGGCGCGAGTTAGCGGCAGAGGCGATGTGGGGCAGCAGGAGTATAAGGTAGGAGATACAAGACAGAAGTTCACTAATTATGAGAGAGATACTGAAACCAACCTGGACTATGCAATCAATCGCTATTACTCATCTACTCAAGGAAGATTTAGCTCGCCAGACCCTTACAACATTATCTTAGAGAAAGAAAAAGGCGAAAACGCAGGAGATAAGTTACAAATTCTTTTAGTCTATATTTCACAGCCACAAATATGGAATAAATACAGTTATTCACTTAATAACCCTCTAACAATCTCTGATCCAGATGGTAGAAGACCTCTAACAAATGAAGAGAGGAATAATATTCAGAAATTCATACAGTCGGGCATTGATTATGCAAATAATGAAATTTCTGATGCTAAAGAGAGGGAACAATTTATAAATGAAGTCAGAATGGCGGCAAGCGTAATTGAGAATGCAATAGCTGCGGTTCCTGATAATGCTAAGGAAGATCCTAAAAATCTTAGGGCTGTTCTGTATGCCATTGGCAAGATAGGAGAACCAGGTTGGGATACTAGCGGAAGCAAATACATCAATAGCAACGGATACAAGGTTACTCTTGGAACTGGAACCAATAAATGTAATCTTTTCGTTGCCGCCGCATACGCCTTGGGCGCAAATATAGGCTTTCAATCATCTCAAAACCCTGGTGGCTATCAAGTAAATAGTACGTGAAGAAACTACACCGTCCCCGTTGCAAATGACATGCAGAGTGGAGGAATGGCAAATTTAATATGTTCAACTCACCTCAGCTTGGAGATATAGTAGCTGGACATGGGACTGCAACTGGAAACCGGGTGTTTAATAGATATAATACTGGACATGCAGGTGTAGCTATATCAGGCTCAGTTGTTGTCAGCGCAAGCCCTGGTAACGGAGTTCGTGTTGGCAGATTTTCCTCGGCATACACCCCGAATAGCGGATTCTCTTATTTGAGGTATATTAAGCCATGAAAAAGATAATTCCCTTATCCTTCACTATTATTATCATCTTTTTTATAGTTTTCTCGGTTATTCTTTGGCTGACAGGTGGTTTGTATTTGCGGATGTCTAATGTGATAGTCACAGCCAACGGAATAGTTTCTGAGAGGAGCGAGGTTTATAAAACTGGAAATGGGATTTATCTAATTTTTTTAGAAAATAATGGAACTAATAAAACTTACATGATCTTTAGTAAGAATAATACTGTGGGAATACCGGCAAGGCCAGTACCTTCAAGTTATTCTAAATCGTTTAAAACAAATTCTTTTGTGCTTTGCCTGGATTGCCCTGTTACTCTCGCTGGAACTGATAAATTGACCGAAATGCAAAACTTAGTTTGTCGTCAAATGAAATCAATTTCCAAGTATACGAAGATAATATAAATATCAAGCTGTGATTACAATAAATCTAAAAACAGATTATATAGATAGCCAATATTGTAATTTCAGTATTTGGCGTTCAGCAACTAGGAACCATTTGGGGGGATGTTCCTACGGCCTTGCACATTTATTCATCTTATCTGAGTAAATGTAGGTGAATTATGCAGCGTCTTCTTGATGCTGGGGCTAATGCATAACTTGGCGTGAAGCTGGCGTAGTAAAATACCGAATCTTTTTGCCGCCAGTGATGAAGGTTGGCGTCAACTTCAAAATCAGATGAGGTGGCTTTCCTATAAGGTGGCGCGATGAGGAGCTAATACCTGTTGATATGTAGTCTGCTTTGGCGACTCCGTACTCTATTGAAATATTAGCTCATCCGTTCTGTTATCATTTAGGCAGAGGGTCTGATTCGGTCTCGAAAACCGGAGTGGGTTAACGCCCACCGTGGGTTCGAATCCCACCCTCTCCGCCACCCCTTTTAACAACTTGCCAGCGAAAACTTTGCTTGCTTTCGTCCCGTTCGCTTGTGGTCGAAGACGCGTTCATCATCGGGGCTTCTTGCCTTAAATCTCTGAGAATTTTAAGCGCTCGCCCCCTCAATAGTACTTTGCGCGGCTTATCAGTCTTTGTTTGCCTAATAGAGATGTAGCCCCAAGGCTGGCCGCCTCTAACAGAGTATTTCGCCGCGCCGCGGTCAAACCGAAGCGAATATTAATGTCGGCCGGGTTAATGTTGACAGCATACTTTCAGAAGCGTAATGTCGCCTGCGAACGCACATCTCTTTATCTGCGTATAAGAGTTTTTAATCTCAGGTCTCCGGTTTGACTCTTTATTCTCTTGCGCAAGGGGGACGAGCTAGGGCACGGTCTTCAATACTCTACGGGTATCAAAAAAACAGACTCACCCGGATGTTTCGAAGGTGAACAGGAGAAGGCCAATGAGCAGCTCTACGAACCCCTATAGCGGCATAGAACATATTGTAGTTCTCATGATGGAGAACCGTTCTTTCGATAACGTGCTAGGCTGGCTGTACGCCCCGAGTAACTCTTCTCCGTATCAGGAGCCTCCCGGAGGGCAGACCTTCAATGGTATCTATGGGAACAATCTTTACAATCCGGTGCCGCCGGACAACAAAGAGGTCTCCATAGGCCAGACCACCGACGACACCAACCCGACCCCTGACCCGGGAGAGGATTACATAGAGGTCTACGGTCAGTTGTACAACGTCAATCCGCCGCCTGCTATAACGGATATTCCCCCGAACCCTTCTTCTCAAGCCGACATGCTCGGGTTTGCCAACAACTACGGCCTGCAATCAGGCGCTAACGCGAGCGACATACTGAACTGCTTCACCCCTGCATTTCTGCCTGTCATCAGCGCGCTGGCGAACAGCTATGCTGTCTGCGACCAGTGGTTCTCGTCGATTCCGACTGAAACATTCTGCAACCGTTCGTACCTGCACGCGGGAACATCCTCGGGCAACGTTTTTAATGACTGGTCTACTGGCCCCTGGCCATGGGACAAAGAGATCTTCTCAAATAACACGCCGACGATATTCAATATGCTGGAGACCGCCGGGGTGAGCTGGAAGATTTACTACGGGAGCTACGCGCTTCTGTGCAACGCCTTCATGACGCAGGAGCAGCTCGCGCAATTCTACGGCGGCTCAAACAACCGCTTCTTTCAGTTCCAGCAGTTTCTGTCGGACGCCTCTTCAAGCGGCACGCTCCCGAGTTACTGTTTCATAGAGCCGAATTTTATGGATAGCGAAGCCTACGGGCCGGAGAATGATATGCACCCGCCCTCGGACGTGCTGGAAGGGGAGGCGCTCATCAATACGGTTTATACGGCTCTGTTCGGCAGCAACAGCAGCTATAGCGATAACACCATGCTGATAATTATCTTCGACGAGCACGGAGGCAATTACGACCACATCGTACCGCCAGCCACCATCTCGCCCGACGGGGTTGTGATTCCGGCAACTGAGCCCGGGGGCAGCAGCTTTGAGTTTAACCGGCTGGGCGTGCGTATACCTGCCGTGATAGTTGCACCCAACATCTCGCAGGCAGGACTGATAAGTCATACGGTTTACGATCACACGTCGGTCATCAGCACGGTTATCAACTGCTTCGGCACGACCGAAAACGGACTAAGCGGGCAGACGCTAGGCAAGCGGCAGGCTGCCGCCGCAGACCTGAGCGGGCTGCTGTCTGAATCATCAACTCTGGGACAGCCTCCTGTGATTACGGCGCGCACGCCTGCGCCTAAAGACCTGACGACTCTGAAGCCGCTCTCGCGGGTTCAACAGACCATGATGGTCGGCGCGGCGCGCAGAGCCGCCGAACTTGGCGGTGCCCCGGTCGATCTTTCGCAGATTAGAACAGTCCAGGATGCGGAAGGCTTTCTGGCCGACCGAGAAAAAGAGTTCCTGAGTAGTCTATGATAGGCGAACAGGAGAGGGCTAATCGAGAACGACTATTACCGTTTATAGACGTAATAAACGACGCCAGCGTAGTCATCAGTTAAGAGAAAAGCATCTTTCCCTACGTTCAAAATATCTGCCGGGCGTCCGTACATTTTACCGATTTGAAGAAAACCGGTAATAAAATCTTCAGTCCGCGACGACCTGTTGTTGCCTTCCGTGACGCGCACCACTTTGTGCCCGCGTCTGAGACTCATCTTTGTAGAGCCGTGCAGTGCGATAAGGAAGGAAGTTCTCAACTCGGCCCCATGACTCGCGTCAAAGTATTCCAGCCCCAGGGGGGAACTATGCGCGGAGAAAGCAGCGTAGGCTAAAGGGACATTCAGGCAATTCATCTTCCTTCCGCCCGCGTTGAAAGTAGCATCCGGGAGCCGCCTCATTCCTGACTGAAAGCAGTAAGGCCAGCCATAATTCAAGCCGTCTCTAACGACGTACATAGTGTCCGCCGGTATGTCATCACCCAGATGGTCTGCTCCCATGTTGGTCGCAAACAGTCGCCCCTGCGCCCACTTTAGGCCGACGGCATTGCGCAACCCCCTGGCGAAATAACGCTGGTTCTTCCCGTCAGCATCCATCTCCATAATGCTGGCGCGAACCTCTTCCTTCTCTTCACAGGCATTACAACTGCTGCCTACGGACACGTAGATTTTGCCGTTGTCGCCGACAGCAATCGTGCGCGTCAGGTGCCAGCCGCCGTACTTATAGCTCAGCCCGTAATCGGGGAAAGTCGCGAGCACCTCGGGCGGGCCTTTCGGCTTCTCCTCTGATGCGTGATACCTATAGCGCACCAGCCTGTCCGTCAGCGCCAGATAAAACCAGCTCACGCCTTGCGTATCAGTGTAAAAGGCAATGCTGTTGGGATTGCGTAATTGCGTGAGGTAGGGCTTCACCTTTTTGAAAGTTTTGCTCGTGGTATCGAAATCATCTAAGACATAGACAGTGCCACGGCTGTTATCGGCGAGGCTATACATGTCGGTGACGAATACGCGGCCGTCCGGGCTCTTTGCCATGAATCGCACACGCTTTAGTCCCTGCGCCGCAACCGCTATGGAAAAGCCTTCTGGGAGATTAAGATTAAATGACCTGCCCTGGGAGAGCGAAATGTGGTGAGGCCTCAGCCGGAGTTGGAACGATTCGGCTAACGCAGTTTTGACGTGCCCCGTGCAAACAGTAGCCACAGAGAGCACGGCGATAAGCAGTATCATCTTTTTGTTCATCAGATGGAGAGCATAGATGAAACACCTCCTGGAATCAAAAAGAGGCTGGCTTAAAGTAGATTGATTCGACCGGGGCGGCTATAGAGCTTATTTCATCACCAAGCTCAATTGCCGCGCGGTTAATTGGGTGTTGGACGACGCTGAAGCCATGAAGAAATCAGCTTTACTGTTCCTGGTGCTCTTCGCATTGTCGGCGTGGAACGGATGTTCGCGCGGGGCCAATAGCACGCCAACTTCCGTGCGCGAAGTTTCTGAATCCCGGGGCGTCACAGCGCAGCGCTTTACGACAATTCGAGTTGACGTTCGAACAGAGCGCCTGGAACTTTTCCTGAAGGATGACGAGGGACGCCCGTTCAAGAGCTTCGACCGGCTTGCGTCCTGGCTCGCGGGCCGAAATAAGCGGCTGCGCTTCGCCATGAACGCCGGAATGTTCGAGCCCGACCTTTCTCCCGTCGGCTTGTTGGTACAGGAGGGGCAACAGGTCTCCGCACTCAACCTTTCTGACGGCACCGGCAACTTCTTCCTGAAACCGAACGGCGTATTCTTAGTCTCCGAATCCGGGCCGCGAATCGTCGAATCGGCCGAGTATCCGGCGCTCGCTCAAGGCGCGCGTCTTGCCACTCAATCAGGCCCTTTGCTTGTACGCAACGGAACCCTTCATCCGGCTATCAATGCAGCGTCAACTTCAAGGCTCATACGTAACGGCGTCGGCATCTCGGGCGACACTGTCGTATTCGTGATTAGCGAGCAGCCTGTCAGCTTCTACGAGCTCGCAATATATTTTCGCGACGAGTTGCATTGCCCGGACGCTTTGTATCTGGACGGAGTTGTATCGAGCCTGTACTCTACAGACCTGCGACGGAACGATTCCAGAGCTGACTTAGGGCCAATTATCGGAGTGGTTAAGTAACGGCTTCGTCTAATAATTCATTCAACCCCGGCGCGAATAGCGTTGCTTTCATCCGCGTGACCTTCGCAATTCAATCTCTTGGCATCAAAGCTCTGTCGGCTCCGGTTAAGTAAGTTGTTAGACGCGACCGCCACATAATTCATACTAAAGTAAATTCCTAGCGAAATGTATGATGAGGAGTAGAATTGATCTAAAGGGGGCTAATCTGTATGGCAGGATGGGATGGGGACGCGCTCGCCGGGAGCATGGAAGAGGCGCTTGAGAGGCAACAGGAGGCCGCAGAGGCACGCCGGGCACCCAAGGAGAAGACCTCGCCGGAAGAGCTAGAGCGCAGAGAGCGCGCCGAGTCCATACGGCTATCTCGCGCGCGTATCGAAGAACAACTAAAGCACGCGACCAACCCGGCGCACAGAATGATGCTGGAGCGCACCCTTCTTGCGCTCAGTCCCGAAGCACCCTCTGATGATGTTTCCGAAACACACAATCATGACGAATGAGCTAACGGTAAACCAGAAGGCCGGCGGGACGGAGGCTTGGCTTCTAGGGCCGCTCTCGGACACAAGCTTTATGCTGACTCCGGCGGCCCACGCGCTCATGCAGGCGGCCATAGACATTGAGCGCGCCGCCTCCGCTTTGACTGTTGAAGAGGTCTGGCGAAAGCCTGCCGGAGCGCCTTCGGTCGGGTTCCATCTGCGGCACGTCGCCGGCAGTATAGACCGTCTACTCACCTATGCACGCGGCGGACAACTCAGCGCAGAACAGTTTCGAGCTTTAGCAACAGAGTCTGAGCCGGGCGATGCGGCTGAAGAGGCCGTGGCCCTTATTCGTATGGCCAAGGCGCATATTGAAGATGCCCTTCAGGTATTGAGGACAACTACTGATACGATGCTGGCCGAGCCGCGCGAGGTCGGGCGCTCCGGACTTCCTTCGACAGTCTTCGGGCTGCTCTTCCACATCGCCGAACATACTCAGCGGCACACCGGGCAGATAGTGACGACGGCGCGCATAGTTCGTGGCATCTCTTCCGGTGAGGAGAATCAGTCATGAGTGGGCAACAGAGGAAAGACATCAGGCCGGGCCTGGAGGTGGAGATAGTTTTGAAGCAGGACCAGCGAACGGGAAAGAGAACACGAGGCATAGTGCAGGATATTCTGACTAAATCCGCCGAGCACCCGCACGGGATTAAGGTGCGCCTTGAAACGGGTGAAGTCGGCAGAGTCAAAGAGATTGTCGAAGGGCGTTGAATGGTTAATCCCTTGCGATTGGTTCGTACCTACCTATAATATCTACGACAATTGTAGTGCGGCCTATAACAGGATGAGAAACTTTATGATGAAGACTTGAACCTGTGCCTCGCAGTGGGCGCAAGTTTTGCGACACCGAATTCATCACTCGCGTCTCGCCGCCTAGTCCCTCCTTCTTTGCGGGGGCTGGCCCGGCTTCCCCGCGAGTCTGAAATATTTTTGTTCACGAAGCCGAAAGCGTAATCGGGAGCTTTCTGCGTCGCCGAGCTTTATTCCCGCCCCGGTAGATGAAAGGACACTGAAATGAGCATGGCAGAGCCAGCCTCCAGGACATCTTATCAAGACGCTCTGAACAGGATTATCAGCGAGACCGTGGAACCCGCCGCCGAAGAGATTGACCGTACCGGGGAGTTCCCGCGTGGCGCGCTCAAGGCGCTAGGGGAGGCGGGCCTTCTGGGGCTCGTGAGCTCCTCCGAGGTGGGAGGCATCGGTGAATCGCACCGCGCGGCCGCACTGGTCGTAGAGCGTCTGGCGACCGCCTGTGCGTCCACCGCGATGGTGGTCTGTATGCACTATGCCGGGGTCGCCGTCATAGAAGCGCACGGCCCCGTGGAGATTCGCCGAGCCATCGCGCGCGGCGAGCACGTCACCACTCTGGCTTTCTCCGAGAAGGGGTCGCGCAGCCATTTCTGGGCCCCGACCAGCACGGCAACTACGGACGAGGGCGGCGTCCGGCTAGACGCGCAGAAGAGTTGGGTCACTTCCGCAGGACAGGCTGATTCTTACGTCTGGTCCAGCCGCCCGCTCAAGTCCGAAGGCCAGAGCACAATCTGGCTCGTCCCGTCGGAGACGGCGGGGCTGACCATTCCATTCCAGTTCGACGGGATGGGCTTGCGCGGAAATCATTCGTCTCCCGTCAACGCCGAAGGGGTCGTGATTCCCGAAGGGAACAGGCTCGGGGCCGACGGCGACGGCTTCAACGTCATGATGGGGATAGTGCTCCCGTACTTTCAGTTGATGAACGCGGGCTTCTCCGTCGGGACGATGGAGGCGGCGACACGAAAGGCTGCCCAACACGTGGCCGGGACGAGCCTGGAACATCTGGGCCAGTCGCTTGCCGACCTGCCCACGGTGCGGGCGTATCTCGCGCGCATGCGTATCAAGACGGACATGTGCCGCGCCTTGTTGCTGGACACTCTCGCCGCACTCGAAGGAGGACGCGAAGACGCCATGCTGCGCGTCCTGGAAGTTAAAGCCGCGGCCGGGGAAGCCTCGACCGAGGTGACAGACCTCGCGATGCGAGTCTGCGGCGGGGCGGCGTTCCGCAAGGAGGTCGGGGTCGAGCGCCACTTCCGCGACGCACGCGCCGCGACCGTCATGGCACCGACCACAGACGCGCTCTATGACTTCATAGGCAAGGCGGTCTGCGGCCTCCCCCTGTTCGGTTAAAAGAAAGGTGTGACTTCGCCAATGAGTGTGACTGAGATTCTTCTGCTGGGAGCAGTAGCCTATGACCCGAAGGTGGTGACCATCTGGGAAGGCTTCAAAGCCTACTTCGCACGCCACGACCTCCCGTTCGATTACATCCTCTATTCCAACTACGAGCGGCAGGTCGAGGCGCACCTGGCGGGCCACTTTCACGTCGCCTGGAACTCGCCCCTCGCCTGGGTCAGAACAAGGCGGCTGGCGGCCTCGCGCGGTCATAAGGTCGAGGCCGTCGCCATGCGCGACACCGACTGCGACCTGACCTCCATCGTCGTTGTACGGAACGACTCAGACATTCAGTCCGTAGGCGACCTGCGGGGGAAGCGCGTGGCCGTCGGCGCGGTCGATTCGCCGCAAGCGACGCTCCTTCCGCTCTCGCACCTTCGAGCGCAAGGACTTGTTCCCGACGAAGACTTTGAGGTCATCTACAACGACCTGCTCGGCGGCAAGCACGGCGACCACATCGGCGGCGAGCGAGAGGCTGCGCGCTCTCTCATGTCAGGCGAAGCGGACGCCGCCTGTATGATAGACGGTAACTACCTCCTCTTCGTCAACGAAGGGACGCTTCCCGCAGGGGCGACTCGCGTGCTGACACAGACCGCGCCTTACGATCACTGCAACTTCACCGTTAGCGCGGAGGCACCCGCGCAACTCGTGGGGCGGTTCCGCGAACTGTTACTTGGAATGAGCTACGACGACCCCGAAGTGCGCCCGCTCCTTGACCTTGAAGGGCTCAAGGTCTGGCGCGAAGGGAGGGTTGAAGGCTACGCGGCGCTCGAACGCGCGGCTGACGAAGCAGGCTTTTATGACGCAAGCGGGAACATCAGCATCGACGGCTATAGATATTAAGCGCCTGGGCCTAGACAGTGGCGCGCACCTGCTGCTCAAGCGTGCGCTGGCTGAATTGCCGCCCGGCGGGAGGCTCTGTGTCAGGGGGAGCGCGCCCGACCTCGCCGTACACCTGCGCGGCTGGTGTCGCGCGCAGGGCCACGAGTTCATTCAATCGGAGGCTGAAAGCATTAGTGACGAAGCGGAGCCGGAAGGCCGCTCGCCAGTGGTGGCATGGGTCGTGCGCGGCCCTGTTACAGGCGGGCGCTTGAGCGGGGCGGAGGCAGCAGGCGGAACAGACCCGCGCGAATCCGGCGCGGTGGTCGAGCGGCCTCCGGCGAGGTGGGGCCTGGCCGCGCGCGGTGCCGTCGTCGAAGCCGGTGGGCCGGAGTTCTACTTCAGGCTCGATTCGAAGACCGAGGTGTGGGCCGAGAGCGTCCCGCGCCTCTATCAACAAGCGGCCGCCGCGCAGTGGAACCCTGCGACAGCTATCGACTGGGACACGCCCTTCGAACTGTCGTTGGAGGTCGAGTCGGCCGTCGTGCAGGTGATGACCTACCTCATAGAGAATGAGACGGCCGCGCTGCTCATACCCGCGAAGTTCCTCGCACAGGTTCACCCGCACTTCCGCGAGGTCATGCAGTTGCTGGCCATACAGGTCGCGGACGAGGCTAGGCACATAGAGGTTTTCACTCGACGCGCCACGTTGCGGCGCAAAGAGACGCTGGGTCTCTCGACCGTTGGCGGACAACAGTCTTTGAAGACCCTCTTTGATGAGCCCGATTTTACACTCGCCTCCTTTCTGCTCTCTGTCCTCGGAGAGGGGACGTTTCTGAATCTGCTCTGGTTTCTCGAACGGCACGCGCCCGACCCCGTGACACGGCAGGTCGCGCGACTCGCGGCGCAGGACGAGTCGCGCCACGTGGCCTTTGGCATGGGTCATCTACAATACGCCATCTCGCTCGACCCAGGCTTGCGAGGCCGCCTTGCCTCGGCAGCCGTCCAACGGCACGACGCACTGGCCCAGACGGCCGGGTTGAACGAAGAGGTGTTCGACGCCCTCATCCTTCTCGCCGCAGGCGGCTGGGAGCCGGACGCTATCAGCAGCGGGTTCGAGAGGGTGCAGAACCTGAAGGGGGAAATGGCTGCTGACCGCACGAGTCGCCTGGTCAAACTGGGCTTCGAGCCTGGCGAAGCCAAGACCCTCTCAGAGCTTCACACACAGAATTTTATGTAATGCGCCAGACTAATTGGCAGAAGGCCTTGGTGATTTTTCTGAGGAGTACAATAGGGCTAGACGACTTTTAGATAAGTAAGACCTATGACATCTAATCTCACGCGATTTAGTCGGCCGCATGTCGCTATCCACATACATTTCCATGCCTGGTCAGGTGCTTCCCGCCGGGTCAATTCCGGCGTTAGACACGACAGTAAGCTGAGCCATGAGACAAGCAGAAAAGCATCTGCTGAGTTATCATGCCTCAGCTTGTCTGCGATCTAACAACTCATTCAACGCGAGCGGAAATAGCGTGGCTTTCATGCGCGAGACTTGGCTTTAATGACGGTGTGTGCCGCCCGGTTAATTCGGGCGTTAGGCGGCTTCCCGACAGATAACACTCAGAAATAGCATGTTATCTACCTAGCAAGAAATTGCTTTTTTTTTTACGCTACTGGGACTATACTATTTTCGGGCGTTGTGGATGTCGCGTCTCGTATGAACGCGCGGAAGGACTATGGAGATCTGGCCAATCGTCAGCATCTATCGGACGTTCACTGGTGCACCAGGAATCTGCGGCGCCCTCTCCACTTGGATGAATAGCCATGCCTAACACTGCTGGTTTTGCCGCCGCTATTACAGTACGCGAGCATGTCCTGCGAACTGCCCTACAGTCCGGGTACGCGAACGGGTCGGACGCTAGCAAGAAGTTCACCGAAGACCTGTCCAATTCCGCGCTCGGAATGGTGCCGAACCTGTTCCTCGGTCGGCCGGACTTCAACTGCGAAGGCTCGACGAACCTGTTGATCGCGACCTTGCCTATGTGGGGAACGGTCAAGGTCACGCAGAGCGGCGTCGAACATCAAGTCCAGATGTCCGGCGAGATGGAACTGACCCTGACGCCGAAGTTCCGCACGGGCCCGCCCGGGGCGAACCCAAAGACGGCCGTCGAGCTCGATCCTCTCACCGTCACCATTACTGCCCGTCGATGGACGGCGACGGTTACATCCCCGGCCACGCCGCCCGCGGTGGCCGCTCTGATTACGGGCAACGAGTTTCGGACCCGGTTCGAGGACAAGTTCCGCCAGGGCGTGCTCTTCGGGAGGATCACCCTGCCCTCGATCGACGCGAGCTTCCTGGGCGGCGTCGTCGCCAAGGCGACCCAGGCGCTCGGCCGCGTACGCAGCGGGGTGCTGCTGATAGGGCTCACGTTCGTCGACGCGAACCACAATCTCATCGGCGACCCGAACAACCTGCAGGATTTCGCGGGCAGCCATGATGTCGCCGGTGCCGTTCACAAGGACGCGGCTGACATCATGCTGGACGTCATCCGTACGAAGCTGGTCGCGGGTGTCAACGCCCAAGGCGCTTCCCTCAACAGCTTTTCGGTGCGTCCGCGGGCCGGTCACTTCTACGTCAGCGGGGCCGTGAGCAAGTCCTCAGCCACCGTGAACTTCACGTTCCGGGTCGTGCCGTCTATGTTCCACACCCGTCCCGGCCGGTACTTCCAGTATGTCCACCCGCGCCGAACCCCCTTCGTTTACAGTCGCACGTGGCCCGCGCTCGACTTCCGCATCGAGGGTGTCACGACGGACGTTGACCGCTCGTGGTGGGTGATCCTGTTCGGCGAGGTGATTCTGGGCATCCTGACGGTCGGGCTGTCGATCCTCTATATCGAAGGTATGGTCAGCGCTGCGGCCTCGGCCTTTGGGGGACAGCTCAAGTCGGCCAAGGCCGGCGCACCAGCGAACCGCATTCGCAAGTCGATCCCGCCGCCGGGCGGGGTGTCCGTGCGGGTCGGCCTGGACCAGTTCGATGTCACCGACAGTGGCGTCTTCATAGGGATCTCGGTGCGGGCCACCCCCTCGCCGATGCTGATGTTGGGGCCGACGGCGGTGCCTCGCACCTACGACGGCGACACCTTACGGTACCTGCTGCGCCTTCCGTCGGGAGTAACGGAGGCTGACCCTGGGCTGCGCGTCCGCTGGACGCTCGAAGATAGGACCAACAACGTCGTCCTGGTTGACGAGGATGGAGCGGCTGCCGGGCGGCTGCGGCTCGACTTTTTGCCAGCCGCGCACGCCAACGCGAATGAGTTCGGCATTATCACGCGGCTGTACCGACGGCTGGGACCGAACGTGACCGAGCTGGGGACAACGTCGCTCAATGTGCACATGCGCGGGCCGCTCCCGCCGCAGACGTATATTCGCTGGCGCTCCGAGGTGAGCAACCAGCAGATCAAACTCAACGAGGCCACTGACACGTGGAGTTATGGCGGCGAGGTGCGAGTAAGCCGATGGTCGGAGTGGCACCGTACCGACGCGCCCTGCCGCGCGGTCAACGCACATGGCCGTTACCGATTCGACCGCGAGAGGGCCGACCGGCTGCCTTTCCCCCTGCGTCTCCTGGAGAACCACCGCAAGGGGCTGTGCCCCTACTGCTTCTACGGCGGGCCAGCGGGAGTCAATCCGGCGTTGTGACCATCGTGGTCCGTGCGCTCGATGAGAACTGACCCGCACGCCCTTCTGAGGGTCTATTTTCAGGTTTCGTCAAGGTGCGCCAAAGCGTTTTCTATATTCCTCCGAGTAGATGAACCCAAAGATTAAGTGGTGTATGTCTCTGGGAGCAATGCCCTGAGCGGGCCTTCCGTTCGTGAAGACATCAACCCAGTCGTTCCATCCCAGGAGGTTCGGGTCATTCAAATCCGGGTCTCGCCTCAGGTGTGCGAAGTACAGAATCGTGACCTGCGAGCTACAGAAATACTTGTCGTAAACGGGCTGCTGCTCTACGAACGCCTTGAGAGTCTGTTCAATCGTAAATACCCCGCTCTCGCGCTTTTGTATCAGCTCCGCGCGTCCGTACTGCTGAGGCTGCCCGGCCCTGGTCGTAGCCGTCGCGGGCAGAGTGACCTGGGCGGTCTGCTCCAGCCTGAGAATCAACTCCGCCGCTTGCGACGGCAGCAGCGCTCCCTGGAAGCGCGTTGTGAACTCCTGTTTCCCTGTGAACTCCTGTAGGTAGTCCTGAATGTTCTGCTGCTGAGTCCCGGCAGGCACGTTGAAGCCGCTCAGGCCGGCCATGTCAGGGATAAACTCCCTGTAACGCGGCATCCTGTTCAACCCCACCTGGAACAGTCTGTAGATGAAGAAGCCGCTGTCGGTAAATTCAGACGACGCGGAGAAGCCGTGCGAGACGTGCATACGGTCGCAACTCTTCGGCGCTCCAAGGAATCCCTTCTGGGGGCCGCAGGTATCAAGGACGTTCGTCCAGTCAGCGAACCCAAGCTGGTCTGTGTCTCTGCCCAGATAATCCAGGTAGTTCATGCGTACGAAGAAGCTATTCTTCAGGTAAGGATTATCCGCCGGAGCGGTGGCGGTTGTGTCGTCGTCTTCGATTGTAATAGCGGCCTGCGCTGTCACGCCTAAACTCATTCCAACAGGATTCAGCAACTGAAGTGTGAAGACCTCATTCCCCTCCTTGTATCCGTCGTTAATGATGGGAATGGTGATGGTCTTACTGGCTTCCCCGGCGGCAAAGCGCAAGGTGGAGCCTGCGAGCGTGTAGTCGCAGCGCTGCGAGGCGAAGCCCGTGAACTGGCCGCATTCGTTGCCGCCGCTATTGTCGGAAGTGATGTATTTGACGGTGGCAGGTGCCGAGATGTCTCCAACGCGAATGACATCTATAGAAAGCAGTGTGAAGCGCTGCGGCGTGTTGTCGGCATCTTCTCTAATCTGGTAAGTGCTGCTGCTCAGCTGGACGCCCGGCGCGTCATCGTTAAGGATAGTTCCGGTCGCTTCAGCGTCAGCCAGGGCGGTGTTAATCGGATTCGTAAGATTCACCTTGAACGTCTCATCCGTCTCATTCGCGGTGTCGCCGTTGACCTGTATGGTAATGCTCCTGGTCAGGTCTCCAGGGTTGAAGACGAGCGTGCCGGTTGCCGATTGATAGTCATTGCCTGAAGCGGTAGCCGTGCCGTCAGCCGTTGCGAAGCTCACCGTCACAGTCTGATTGCTGGCCTGTGAGAGAGTCACGCTAAAGACGGCGCTCGTCGTGCCGGAGTTTCCTTCCGTCACCTGCACGTCATTGATGGAGACGGAGGTCTGAATGTTTACTACCTGACCGCCTGCAAGAGTAGCGTCGCTCGCAGCAAAGTTTGTGTCTCCGCTATAAGCAGCCGTGATAACGTGTGTGCCGCCACTCAAACTCGAAGTCGAGAAGGTCGCAACGCCGCTTGAGTTTAGGGACACGGGCGAGCCTGTGTTCGTGCCGTCTACTGCAAACTGTACTGTGCCTGTGGGCGTGCCTGCGATAGACGTGATGGTCGCGGTAAAGGTCACGCTCTGCCCAGGGTTGGACGGGTTGGTTGAAGAAGAGAGGGCGGCAGCGGTGGCAGCTTTTGCAATCTGGAAGCTCTGCTGAACGTTTGCCGCCGCGTTGTAATTCGAGTCGCCGCCTTGCGAGGCCGTGACGGTGCAGGAGCCCGCTCCCGTCAGGTGAACCGTGTTACCCGTGACGCTGCATTGACCGCTCGCGCCGAAGCTCACGCTGAGGCCGCTGGCGCTGGTCGTCGCGCTGACGGTAAAGTCCGCGTCGCCGTAGGTCTTGCTCGTTAATGGCCCAAAAGTAATAGTCTGATTGGCCTTCACGATGTTGAAGGACTGTGAGACATCCGTGGCAGGGATGAAGCTCGCGTTGCCTGCCTGCGAGGCCGTGATGGCGCATGAGCCTACGCCGGTCAGGTGAACCGTGTTGCCTGTGATTGTGCATTGACCGCTCGCGGCGAAGCTGACTGGCAGGCCAGAGCTCGCCGTAGCGCTGACAATGAAGTCCGGGTCATTGAATGCTTTGTTCGCCAGAGCGTTGAACGTAATGGTTTGAGTTGACTTGATGGTAAATGACCGGGCGACGTTGGCTGCCGCGTTGTAGTTGGAATCGCCGCCTTGCGAGGCCGTGACGGTGCAGGAGCCCGCTCCCGTCAGGTGGACTGTGTTGCCCGTAATTGTGCAGTTGCCGGAAACGCCGAAGCCGACGGGCAGGCCCGAGGTGGCCGTGGCGCTGACAGTAAAATCAGGGTCGCCGACAATCTTGTCCGGTAAAGCGCCGAAGGTAATTGTCTGGTCAGCCTTAGTGATGTTGAAAGACTGTGTGACTGTAGGAGCCGGATTAAAGTTCGCGTCGCCAGCCTGAGCCGCGACCACAGTGCATGTGCCTACGCGTGTGAGATGAACGATGTTCTGGGTCGGGCCGCCAATGGTGCAGTCTCCTATCACGCCTAAAGCCACGGGCAGGCCGGAGCTTGCGGTCGCGCTGACGATGAAGTCAGGGGCGTTGAATGGCCTGTCGGCAAAGGGAAGTAGCGTGATGGTTTGGTCGCCCTTGTTAACGGACAGCGGCCCCGTGGCGCTCTCGGCTGCGTAGGTCGAGTCGCCGGGGAAGCTGGCCGTCAGGCCGTTGGGTAAAGTTCCGGTTCCTACTCCTGTGAGTGTTCCGCCGGTAAAAGTCGCCACGCCGCTTGAATTAGTGACAGCCTGTCCGAACTGCGTGCCGTTGATTAAGAAGTTAACGGTCTTGTTGTTCAATGGCGAGCCGCTGTGTGTCAGCTTCGCCGTCAGTGTCGCCGGGCCACCCAGCACTCCGCTGCCGGAGACCAGCGATATAGTCAGGTCGTTGTCCTCTATGCCCAGACTGCCGTTCTTCTCAATTCCGAGGGTGATGTCGCCAATTATCGAATCCCCGTAGACTACGGATGGTGTGATGTTGACAAACTCCGTGGGCTCCTCAAGCGTGTCGTCGTTGAGGGGGAGCAGCAGAGGTTTTGTACTGAAATCTCCTGATTCCCATGTGATGTAAAGCTCTCCGCCGAGCCGCGCGATGTTGTCGCCAGCATTGGCGTCGCCGTTATGACTACTGAAGATTCCCCCTATAAGAATCTTGCCGTCACCCTGTATTAAGAGAGCGTTCACGGAATTATCTGCGCCCAGGCTAGCGCCGTAATTGAAAGCTGTATCGAGTGAACCGTCCGCGTTCAGACGCAAGACCCTGTCGCTCGCCTGAGCATCGCTGTTGTAGCCGGTAAAGTCTCCGCCTATGACGACTTTGCCGTCTGCTTCTAAGGCCACAGACCTTACAGCGCCATTCGCGCCGTTACCGGCTCCGTAGTTAAAGGAATTATCGAGCGAGCCGTTTGCGTTGAGGCGTAAGATTCTATCGCTCGCGCTGGCATCGCTATTGAATATTTGAAAGTCGCCGCCAATGATTACCTTTCCGTCATCCTGTAAGCAGAGCGCTCTCACAGCAGCGTTTGCGCCAAGGTTGTTGCCGTAATTGAAGGAAGTATCGAGCGCGCCCACTTCGTCGAGCCGCATAATGCCGCTGCTGGTCTTAGGGTCGCTGTTGTAGGTGGTGAATTGCCCGCCGACCAGAATCTTGCCGTCTGTCTGGACGGCCAGAGCAAAGACGGTGCCGTTCGCGCCCCTGGTCGCACCGTAATTGAAGAAGGCTTTGTCGAGCGAGCCGTCCTGGTTGAGCCTCATGACTCTGTCGCTGGCACTGAGGTCTTCGTTGTAGCCTGTAAGCTCACCGCCGACTAGAATCTTGCCGTCGGGCTGTAAGGCTATCGCATTGACAATGCCGTTCGCGCCGTTCTTGCCATAATTGAAGGTGGTATCAAGCGAGCCGTCCGAGTTGAGTCTAAGGATGCAATCGCTGGCGCTGCCGTCACCGTTATAGGCGGCGAAGGCCCCGCCGATAAGTATCTTCCCGCCGGGCTCTATCACTATCGCGTTGACGCCGCCGAACGTCCCTTTGCCCAGGCCGTAATTGAAAGTCGTGTCGAGCGAGCCGTCCGCGTTGAGCCGCAGGATGCCGTCGCTCGCATTGAGGTCGCCGTTGTAGCCTGTGAACTCACCGCCGACTAGAATCTTTCCGTCGGGCTGCACAGCCACCGCGTTGACGGTGTTATTCGTACCCTTGCCGCTGCCGTAGCTGAAAGACTTATCGAGCGTGCCTATGGGCGGGATGATAAAGTCGGCCAGAGAGGCAGGCGTAGTGGGATGCGTAAAGGCCAAACTTATTTTAACGACCGTGCGTCCGTCGTTTCCCAACTGGCGCTTGAAGGTAATAGGGGCATTGCTTGCCCCCTCATTAGAGATGAAAAGCGGGACGCCGAAAATAATGTTTGGGGCGCTGAGCGCGATTGCCCCGCCCGTCGCGGGCAGAAAGCGCGCGACACCCGGAACAGGGGTATTGACACTATTAGCCTGACTGTAGTTATCGAACAGCCCACCGGCAAAAATCTTGCGGTCGGGCTGCACCTGTACCGTAAATACGAAACTGGTGATGCCGGTGCTGGTTAATCCTGCGCCGCCCGCCGACGTATCAAAGGTGTCGTCAAGAGAGCCGTTCGGGTTCACCCGTGCAAGACGGGGACGAATCTGTGAGTTATAGCCGGTGAAGAAACCGCCGAGGACAATCTTCCCGTCCGGCTGTAGCGCTATATCCATTACCTGGGTATCTGTGCCCAGGAAGCCTGCGCCGGGGGCGCTGGAATTGAAAGTGGCATCGAGCGAGCCGTCCGAGTTGAGCCGCGCGATGCAGTTTACGGTCGCGCCGTTATAGTTAGTGAATAACCCCCCTATAAAAATCTTGCCGTCCGGGCGCAGGGCCAGCGAGTAGACGATACCCGGCTCAGGAGCGCCACGGTCAAGTATCACGCCCGCGCCAATGTTAAATGTAGAGTCGAGCGTGCCGTCCGGGTTCACTCGCGCGAGGCTGGTTCGAGGCGTGCCGTTGTAGGAATCGAATTGACCGCCGACGATTATCTTGCCGTCCCAGGGCTGTACAATGACGGTGACCGGGCCTCCTAAAACTCCTCCACCTTCTACGCCCGCGCCGGGATTGAATGACGTATCAAGAGAGCCGTCCGGGTTAATGCGCGCGATGTTATTACGCGAAGTGCCGGTGTAGGAGGTGAATCGGCCAACGATGATAATCTTTCCGTCCGGCTGTAGAGCTATATCGGTGGCATTCCCATTTGTAGCCGTGCCCGGGGTAAATGTAGAGTCGAGCGAGCCGTCCGGGTTTATCCTTACGATTTCCGCAACCGGAGTGCCGTTGAAATGGTCGAAGAACCCCACGGCAATAATCTTGCCGTCCGGCTGGCGCACAACCGACAAGACCCGTCCGCCAGTCAGGCCCGTACCGACGTTAAATGTAGCGTCGAGCGTGCCATTCGAGTTGAGCCGCGCGATGTTGCTCACGGCCGTGCCGTTATAGTCGCCGAACTCGCCAGCGATGATAATTTTGCCGTCAGGTTGCAGGGCTGATGTGAATACAATCCCTCCTGCTCCCACCCCGGTGCCCGGTGTAAACGCCGGGTCAAGTTGCGCGGGCACACTGGTTATCTGAGCCTCTACCCGAACAGTGTTGACAAAAAGAAGCGTGCCCAGCAAGCACCCTAAGACGATTATCTTTTTCATGCGGGGGAACAATCCTTCTATATTTCTTTTACGAGCACACCCGGGGGCGGGCGTTTTTTGTACGTCGGCGCTGGCTCTATCTGGCTGTAAAATTTCTACGAAGACAGGGACAGGTTAAGCCTGAATGCTTATTGTGCGTGGCGACAGTTTGAAGTGGCTTGAAGTACTGGATGAATTACCGGTACAGGCAGGTCAATTCGCGGACAGAGAAAGCGTACCCTACGAAACCTGGCTGTAAATGCGAGGGGAAGCGAGCCACCTAGACCAACGCTCAGGGGATGCACTAATCGGGGTTGTGCAGCGCCGCGAAGGTGTTAAATCGCCAGAACCGCGCGATTGTAAATACATTTGGGTTGGTTGTCTACAGAAATGGTTCGGCGGCTGCCGAAGGCGTGCTCGCTCTGGCCCATGTGGAAATGCCTTACCCGAGTTGTTCGGCAAGCGCGACGATAATGCCCTCGGGGCCGCGAATGTAACATAGCCTGTACTTGTCCTCGTACTGAGCGACTTCACCGATGAGCGCAGCACCGTGGGCCCGCAAGCGCGCGAGTACATCATCGATGTCATCGACTGCGAACATGATGCGACGTATGCCCAGCGTGTTCACCGGCGCGTTCTTCGACTCGGCTCCGACAGCCGCGGGCGTGTGGAACTTGTCCAGCTCAATCCGACCGTGGCCGTCCGGGGTTCGCAACATCGCTATCTCGCATCGAACGTTCTCAAGCCCGACGACCTTGTCCACCAAACGTCCCTCGACCGGCATCTCGCCTTCAAGCTCCATACCAAGCTCAATAAAAAACGCCTTCATAGCCTCAAGGTCGTCAACCACTATGAGAACATTGTCCATCCGCCGAAGTGCCATTTACCTGTCTCCCGTTACTTGACTGGAAACGCTTGGAGCTTGCCCTTCACTTGACGCATGACGCCCTGACCGCCAATGTCCGAGTCGTCGAACTATCCGGTCTTCAAAGGCCCGGCGACCTTGTAGTGACTGAGGATGATACCGGACGGCAAAGCTTTCGTGCTGACAACCTCGAATGAGCGTGCAGGGGTTTCCTCGGCAAAGAAGCGCTTCCCCGTGCCCAACAGTACCGGATAGACGGCAAGCCACACTTCATCCGCGAGCCCGTGTTCGAGCAGCGTCGATGTCAGCGTGGAGCTGCCCCAGAGGATAATGTCCGGGCCGTCCTGCGACTTGATGCGGTGAACGCCCTCGACAATGTCCGGCCCAATGCCCTCGAACGGGCCCCACTCAAGACTTTCCGGACGGTGTGTGGCGACATATTTTGTTGCCGCGTTGAGGCCGTTGGCAAGCGGGCTGCTCGGTGCCTTCGGCCAGAAGCCAGACCAGATGTCGTAGGTGCGACGGCCAAGCAGCAGAGCGAAGCTCTCGCCCTGCGCGGCGAGGACTGCGTCGCGGCCTTCGGGGCTTCGATAGGGCGCTGTCCAGTCGCTGTAGGGGAAATCATCGTCATCATTAGAGTGCTGTATCACGCCGTCGAGCGAGATGTGTTCGATGATTTTGAGCTTTCTCATTTAAGTCTCCGTGTGCCGGGAGGTCAGACGCCACCTGCCATAGGCGACAAATGCGGCAAGTAACCCAACTATGAGCGAAATCAAGGCCGGTGCGACAAGACCGCCCATGAGCGTGACTACCACCGCACCCACCATAATAATCA
This sequence comes from Pyrinomonadaceae bacterium, assembly GCA_035276685.1. GTDB lineage: Bacteria > Acidobacteriota > Blastocatellia > Pyrinomonadales > Pyrinomonadaceae > JACVRN01. The sequence continues at coordinate 32,035 of DATELK010000235.1, forward strand.
CCAGCCCCACGGCTGCCAGCGGCGTGAGCCAGGGCTTAATTCTCAGCAGGCCGGGGAGAATCAGTCCGATGGCACCCAGTACTTCACAGACACCGATGAAGCGCACGAACCCTGCGGGCAGCGACACTGGCCCTTTCAACGCCTCAGGAGGGAGAACCAGCTTTGTCCCACCGGCGAATAGAAAAAGTGCGGCGAGCAATATCTGAACAATCCATAGCGCAACATTCAATTTTCTCATCTCACTCCACTCCGCTCAATTAACCTCTCCCCCTGGGAACAGAGATGCTCAGAATTGCAGGAACAGCAAATCAAAGTTGGAAATATGATTTGTAATCTTTAACCAGGTGTATGGTGTAATCATGATGTACTAATGAATTGCAAACTCTGATGACCTACTGCTGGTTACGTCCTTCTTCAATGTATCTGCCACTACCACGTCAAGAGTGTATTTGCCGGGGGGAAACGTCTCCATAGGAATTTCGCCGCCCATCGGAACTTGACCCGACCGGCTCAGAGTGACTGCTCTCGGAAGAGTCTCCGCTATTACTTTTCCGTCGCGCTTAATTTTGGCCTGAACTGTGAGCGTGGAAGTCGCCGCAGCCGAAGAGCTGCCGTAGTAAATATAATACTGGTATTTGAGCGTATCCTTTCGACTAAAACTTCTATTTAACAGGCCGGTGTAGCTAAGCTCTAGCGAGGAAAGAGAGGCTTCGGGAGCATCATTATTAATCATAGAATTAAAGAGAAGCAGCTCAGACATAAAGAGCTTTCCCGTCGATAAGTCCGGAACCTCTACGAAGCGGCTGGCACTACCCGCGAGCCCCGTTTCAACCTCACGCGTAGCCACGTTTACCTGATAGTAGCCCGGGCGGTTGACGGCTACGTTAAAGTTCAGATTAACCCCCTTGCTAATAGCCTGGGCCAGCTCGGCATTGCTCCATTTGAATGTTCTGGCCTCCTGTTTGACTACGGACCCGTCAGGGGCAATCAACTGGATAACAAAATCCAGTTTTGTGATTGCCTCGGGCCTCTCAATGTCCGGCTTATGTTTTCTCAGGTCAAGGTTAAGCAGAGAGAAGATACGTCCACCTCCATCCTGTTCCTGAATATAGAGCGGAAGTAAGTTTATCTCTATCTCTTTGGCTTCGAGCGGTTGGTTCAACAGAACCGCCAGCGCATTCCCTCTGGACAAATTTGTATCAGTCGCAGCCTGTATACGAGAGTAGGCCGTAGAGCGAGTGCGGATAGCGAGGCCGGGACGCTTAACGCTCACATTAATCTTGTGCGGTTTCTCCGTGACCTCCGGCGCGGTGCGGTATCCGAGCAGGTAGTAGCCGCTGTTCTCCTCTACCACCTTGGCGAAACCGAGACTGATGTCATTTGTGTTGTAAACAATACGCCCCCCGGTCTCCTCGGCCATGTTAAAGAGACTATCACGGTCTAAAAGTCCGCCGCCGACAATGCCGGGCTCGGGGTCAAGTTCTCTAGGGTCCAGGGCGTAGAAGGTAACGCCCGCTTTGTTGGCAGCCGAAATCAGATTCTGCATTCTCTTGCGCACCACTTCCGTGCTGGCGATGTGTGGGCTTGTAGCCAGGCCCCGCGATATGAAGACGACAAGCTTGCGACCCGGCAGATTTTTAACCTTGTCGATAGAGGCGCTCAACATCCCAAGGACGCGAAGATTCTGTTGAATCAACTGCGAGATTTCAGGCGGGGAACCGGCAGTAACTGTTATTTTCTTTGCGCGTTTCTTGATGGGGTCTGCCCTTATCGTCTCGGCGGCCGCGCGCAGTATTCTACGGTCGGCGGTAAAACGAGAGAGCGTGCCCAACTGATCTTCTGAGCTGAGAATTGAGACCAGGTCATTGGGGCCCATCTGTTGTTCAATGAAATTATTTAGTACTTTAAAGGCAGAGGTTGAATCGTGTTTGACCCACGTAGCATTTAAATATCTATTAAAGAATGCCGATTCCCTACCGATGCCCGTAGCGTAGACTTCTATCAGAGGATTAGAAACCATGAAGATGACTGTACGCCTGAGATTGGCGACGGCCGGAGGCGCATCAGACCGCTTTGTACTAACAGATTGCTCCTTCTGGATGGGAACGTATGAACAATAATCAACCTGTCGAACCTGCCCTCCCTCCCTAATCTCGAAATCTTCGGCCTTTAAATCACGTACCTGACGCCCGAGTTTATCAGTGACTATAGCGTCGAACTGCACAACATTGGTGTTGACTTTTATTACGTCATCCTGCTCCTTTGAGGTGTCTTGGCTCGATTCGGCGGGCTTAATCTCTGAGGACTGACCTTGCTGAGCAAGTACCGGAGAAAGGTATGATAGCCAGAGAAGGAAAATGAGAGCGAATGAAAGCAATTTATTCATAGCATGACCAGTAATAAAGGGAGAGATAAGAAACTTGAAGTTTAAATATATCCTATAAAAGTGATTGGAGTATATGTGAATTATTCCTAAAAATTTAGATATACTCCGTACCAGCTCTGGCATATGTATGAGCGTGTCTAGCTCAATGTTGATTTTCTAAGGAGCGTTAGCGATGGTCATACGCATCTTCTGTCTGGCAGTTATTCTATCCATCTCGTTGCTCGGAGCGGCGACAGCACGTTCCCAGACACAGGCCGCAAACAAACTCACGCTGGAGTGGATCTTCGGCGACGAAGGCCGCAGCGTCGCCAGCCTTCCGGCGCACACCTGGTTGTCGGATGGTAAGCTGCTGATGCTCGACGTGAGGCGGCCCCCGGCGGAGCGCACCTTCGAGGTAGTGAACCCGGTGACAGGCGCGCGTCAGCCTGCGCTGGATATGGCCGCTGCGGTCGCGAGCCTCAAGGCGCTGCTCCCGGACTCAGGCGTGACAGCCTCCCTCGACTGGCCGGAAGCGCTCGACCCGGCCGGGCGGCGTGCTCTCTACGTGTTCAAGGGCGACCTCTTCTTACTAGACATGGGCACAGCACGCTTTACGCGCCTGACGAAGACAGAGGCGGAAGAGCAGTCACCGGGCTTCTCGCCCGACGGGCGTCGGCTGGCGTTTGTCCGCTCAAACGACATCTACGTGGCGGAGCTCGACACGATGGCCGAGACGCGTGTGACGCGCGACGGCTCGGAGACGACCTTGAACGGCAGGCTGTCTTGGGTCTACTGGGAGGAGATATTCGGGCGGCGCGACATAGGCTACTGGTGGTCGCCGGACTCCAGCGCGCTGGCCTACCTGCAAACGGACGAGTCGAACGTCGGCATGAGTTATTATGCTGACTTCCGCCCCGACAACGCGCCGCGACTCATCAAACAGCGCTACCCGAAAGCCGGTACTCCCAACCCGCGCGTCCGCGTGGGCATCGCGGAAGTCGGTCGCGGCACAACGACCTGGGTCAACATCAATGACCGTCCTTTCGAATACGTGCTGAGGGTGAAGTGGCTGCCGGACGCTCGACGCGTGAGCGTACAGACGCTGACGCGCGACCAGCACGAGTCGGGCCTCTACTTCGCGTCGCGAGAGACGGGCGCGACCAAACGCATACTGACCGAGACGGACGCGGGTTGGGTCAACATTCACGACGATCTGCACTTTCTAGCAGACGGTCGTCACTTCCTCTGGGCGTCAGAGCGCGACGGGTACTACCACCTCTACCGTTACACGACCGAAGGGCGGCTGGTGAATCAGGTCACGCGGGGGCCTTGGTCACTGGCGTCATCGGGCGGCGGTGCCTTCTGGGTCAGGCAAGCCGTCGTGGGGATAGACGAGGCCGCTGGCTGGGTTTACTTCACGGCCCTGGAGCGCTCATCAGTCGAGCGCCACTTGTACCGCGTCAGGCTAGACGGCTCCGGCATGACGCGACTGTCATCGGAGACGGGCGTGCATCGCATATCTATGCCTGCGGACGCGCGATTCTACCTGGACAACTTCTCCGACATACGCACGCTGCCGTCGCTTACGCTGCGTCGCCCGGACGGTGCGCGCCAGATGGTGCTGGCGGCTCCAAGGCCAGAGCTGCTCTCGCGCTTCGACGTGCAGTACCCGGAGCTGCTGACTATCCCGGCGGCTGACGGCTTTCCCATGCCCGCGCGATTATTAAAGCCGAAAGAGTTCCGGTCTGACCGCCGCTATCCCGTCATCATATACGTCTACGGAGGGCCGTCCGCCCCGTCTGTCATCAACTCGTGGCAGGGCGGCCTGCTCATCGACCAGCTCTTTCTAGCCGAAGGATACGTGTTGCTGACTGTGGACAACCGCGCGGCGACAGGCATAAGCAAGCGGCTTGAGAACACCATCGTAAACGGGTCGTTAGAGCCGGAGACGGCAGACCTGCTGGACGCCGTGCGTTGGCTCAAGGCGCAGCCGTGGGTTGATGCCGGTCGCGTAGGGGTCTGGGGCTGGAGCGGCGGCGGCACGATGACGCTGAGCCTGATGACCCGCTCGAAGGAGTTCAAGGCGGGCATCTCGGGCGCGCCTGTCACTGACTGGCGCTACTACGATACCAAGTGGGCTGAGGCGATAGCCGGTCTGCCTTCAGAGAATCCCACAGGGTATGAGCGAGCCTCTCTGGTCAGACGCGCGGGCAACTTGTACGGTCGTCTTCTGCTCATCCACGGCACCTATGACGACAACGTGCACCCGCAGAATACGCAGGCGTTTGCCGACGCGCTCATACAGTCCGGCAAGCTCTTTGAGCAGATGATATATCCCATGCGTAAGCACGGCATTTTTGACCGACCGGGCGCGATGCACCTGCAACTGACGATGCTGGACTTCTGGAAAAGAAATCTGTGACGCTTCTTATGACTATGCATGAGTAAGCTGGAATCACGAACAGCGGAGAGACAAGAGTTGACTCAGCTCTTCTACATTCATGCAGCAACGCGCTGCATCGTCACTTGAACATAACTTTTGGAACTGACCGATGGTTTGGGCGTATGCAGAAGAATGAAACTGTCATTTATCGTTCGCCACGTTCTAAGCCTGTTAATTATTAGTTGTGTGTGTGACTTTGCACCTGTTTGTTTTGCTCAATCTTCAATCTCATCTAAGGTGGAAGTGCGGCTGGTTACCGATGAGGCAGAAGCAGTGCTCGCCATTCTCACAAAGAAAAAAGCGAATCAGCCGATTACCGAATCTGATTGGCAGAGGGTCTTTCAAAGCGAGGGTTATGCGCGACTCAAAGCGCGTGAGACTTCAATGAAACGCTCCTTTGAAGATGCCGATTTCAGAAACTTCGTCCTTTCTGACCAATTGGCTGAGCGGGCGCAAGCACTTGAAGAAACGCTTGCCAGATGGACGCGCGCTGATGTTACCGGAGCGGCCCGTTTGTCGTTAGCTTACTTACCGAAGGAAGCGCATATTAGAGCTAAAATCTATCCGGTTATTAAGCCGCGAGAAAATAGCTTCGTTTTTGATGTGGAAAATGACCCGGCCATATTCCTATATCTTGATCCAAAGGTGAGCCGCGAGAAGCTTGAGAATACGCTCGCGCATGAGCTCCACCACATCGGTTATGGCAGCAGTTGTCCTTCCAAACAGACAGCTGATGAGATTGCTAAACTGCCGCCGACAGCCCAAACCGTCCTCACGTGGTTAGGTGCTTTCGGTGAAGGCTTTGCCATGCTGGCGGCGGCTGGCAGTCCTGATAAGCACCCGCATGCAGTCAGTAATCCCGCGGAACGGGCGCGGTGGGACAGAGATGTGGCGAATTTCAATGCTGATTTGAAGAAGGTGGAATCATTTTTCCTCGACATCCTGGAGAACAGGTTAAGCGGTGACGATATCCAAAAGAAAGGCTTCTCATTCTTCGGCACTCAAGGCCCGTGGTACACAGTCGGGTGGAAAATGTCGGTGCTGATTGAGAAAACATATGGACGAGCTAAATTGATCGAGTGTATGTGCGATCGGCGAAAGTTACTGGCGACATATAACAAGGCGGCAGCAAAGCATAATCGCACGACACGCGAGCCATTAAGCTTATGGTCAGTCTCGCTTATCAAGAACATCAAGCCCGGTATCTTATAGCTTGCAGCGTAATAACTCGTTCGTCCGGAATGCGGTTTGAACGGCTTTCACCATCTTTCATTGTATCGCAAATTGTATGCTTCAAGCCGCGCCGGGTTAACTCGGGCATTAGATGCTTGCAATTTCGGACACTCTCGAAGATGCTAAGAGTATGGAACCAATTCCTGCGACGAAAAATCGTTGGCTCTTGATTGCTCCGGCAGCTATCGCGGTCTTAATCCTGAACGTAGGAATCCACATTCTGTATGTAGTGATATACAGCTATCTAATCAATCCGGGACAAGATGCGGCGTATTATCAAGCGCACGCAAAAGTAAGTGCGCCATATTCAAGCATTGTTGTTGGGATGCCTTTAATGTTTCTCGTGTGCCGATGGGTAGGCAGAAAGTTCTCTGCGCGGTTTAGCCTTCCAGCCGCGTTGTTTGTTTGGTTGGTCTATTTCCTCATTGATATAACTGTGCTTATCCTCGCAGGAGAGCTTTTCAGCTTGGCATGGCTTTTTGTTATTTCGTTTGTAACGAAGTTCGTGGCGGCATTCGCGGGCGGACTGGCAGCACGAAAGCAGGTTGCCGAAGCATAAAGCAACGAAAGCGTCCAGGTTACGTTGCTCGTTCCAAATCAACGCGCAATCTAACAACTCATTCAACGCGGGCCGCGATTAAGCTGAGCCATCTTTGACCGCTGCCAGCGGTCTAATCAGCCACAGCAGTAAATTTTCCCGCAGTTACCATTCGTCCGGCATCAACTCTGAACACTTCTGGAGTCTCCGCACATCATATAAACAGCTGACCGTCCGCGTGCACTGGGCCAGTTATGTGGGTTATCAAAAAAACTTTCTGCGGTTGAAGATGTCGCTAGTTCAAATTCGCCTTTCGTGTAATGATGTGGACACAGCTCTGCGAATTTATGGCCCCGAGGGTAGGGAGTCCTGCTTAGACACCCATACACGGCTGGAACAGTGGGCCAGATTGTTCGGGTAGTAACATTCATGAGTCAGTCAAACACCTATCAGGGTATTGTAGCTGATGGCGCTGAGACGCGGCTGGCAACTGGCAGCGCCGGACTGGACGACGTTCTAAACGGCGGATTCCCCGTCAACAGGCTCTACCTCGTCGAGGGCGACCCCGGCACGGGCAAAACTACGCTCGCGCTCCAATTCCTGCTCGAAGGCGCGCGTCGCGGCGAGCCCGTCCTCTACGTGACTCTTTCCGAGACTAAGGAAGAATTGACGGCGGTCGCGCGCTCGCACGGCTGGTCGCTCGAAGGCGTCAGCCTGCACGAGCTGGTGCCGCCCGAGGAGAGCCTCAAGACCGAGGCGCAGTACACCATCTTCCACCCTTCGGAGGTGGAGCTGGGCGAGACGACGCGCGCCGTCATCGAGGAGGTCGAGCGCATACAGCCGCGCCGCGTCGTCTTCGACTCGCTCTCGGAAATGCGCCTTCTCGCGCGCGATCCCTTACGCTACCGGCGGCAGATACTCGCGCTCAAGCAGTTCTTCGCGGGGCGCAAGTCAACCGTGCTGCTCCTTGACGACCGCACCTCTGCGGACGCAGACCTTCAAGTCCAGTCTATCGCACACGGCGTGCTGATGCTCGAACAGATGGAGCTGGACTACGGCGCGGAGCGCAGGCGGCTGCGCGTCTCGAAGCTGCGTGGCAGCCGCTTCCTGGGAGGCTTCCACGACTTCGCCATCCGCACCGGCGGGGTAGAGGTCTTCCCGCGCCTCGTCGCGGCCGGGCGCGGCACGGAGTTCAAGCCCGAGGCGGTCGCGAGCGAGGTGACGGAGCTGGATTCGCTGCTAGGCGGCGGGCTAGACCGCGGCACGGCCACTCTCGTCCTCGGCCCGGCAGGCTGCGGCAAGTCTTCGCTCGCGGCGCACTTCGCCGCGGCGTCCGCAAGGCGCGGCGAGCACGCCGCCGCCTTCATCTTCGACGAGGGCGTCAACACCTACCTCAACCGCGCCGCCGGTCTGGGGACTGACTTGCGCGCGGAGGTAGAGGCCGGGCGGCTGAAGGTGCAGCAGGTAGACCCGGCCGAGCTCTCGCCGGGCGAGTTCGCGCACGCAGTCTGCGGGGCGGTCGAGAGCGGCGGCGCACGCGTCGTCATCATAGACAGCCTCAACGGCTACCTACAGGCCATGCCGGACGAGCGCTTCCTGACGGCGCAGATGCACGAGCTTCTGACCTTCCTCAACCAGCAGGGCGTCGTGACGATACTGGTGATGGCGCAGCACGGCTTCATGGGCCCGATGTCGGCACCCGTGGACGTGAGCTACCTCGCCGACACGGTCATACTGCTGCGTTACTTCGAGGCCGCTGGCGCGATTCGCCGCGCCATCTCGGTCGTCAAGAAGAGGACTGGCCGCCACGAGGACACCATCCGAGAGATGCGCCTGTCGGCGTCGCGCGGCGTAGAGGTCGGCGAGCCTCTGACGGCGTTTCGCGGCGTGCTGACGGGCGTCCCCGTCCTAGCCGATAACGCCGTGAAGAAAGGGGCGCTGCTGGGCGGTGACGATGACTGACGCCGAGTACGAAGCGCGGGACAGGCGCGTGCTGCTCCTCACGCCGACGGGGCGTGACGCCGACCTGACGGGCCGCTACCTGACCGGGGCGGGCATCCCCGTCGAGGTCTGCGCTCGTATGGAAGAGCTGTGCGATAAGTGCATAGAAGGAGCGGGCGCAGCGCTCATCGCAGAGGAGGCGCTCACGGCCGAAAACAGCCGCCGCCTGCTCGATGCACTCAGCGAACAGCCGCCGTGGTCTGACTTCCCGCTAGTCGTCCTGACGGCAGGGGGCGAGCGCGCGTCCGTCGACGCGGGCGCGGTGAGGTCTCTAGGCGACTCGGCCAACGTGACGCTCGTCGAGCGTCCGACTCGCGTCATCACCATCCTGAGCGCTGTCCGCTCGGCGCTGCGTGCGCGGCAGCGACAGTATGAGGTGCGCGCACACCTCGCGGCCGAACGGCTCGCGCAGGAGGAACGAGAGCGCCTGCTCGAAGAGGCCGTGGCCGCGCGCCGCGAGGCCGAAGCCGTTAATCGCGCCAAGGATGTATTCCTCGCCACGCTCTCGCACGAGCTACGCACGCCGCTCACAGCCATCCTCGGCTGGGTGCGTATGCTGAACAACCGGAGCATCGACGCCGACACGTCTCGGCACGGGCTGGACGTGATTGCGCGCAACGCCGAGGCGCAGTACCAGCTCATACGCGACCTGCTCGACGTGTCGCGCATCATCAGCGGCAAGCTCCAGCTCAACACACGTCAAATCAGGCTCGCCCCCGTAGTCGAGGCGGCGCTCGACTCTGTGCGGCAGGCTGCGAACGCGAAGTCAATCCGCCTCGGCGCAGAGTATGACGACCAGGCCGACCTCGTGATGGGCGACCCCGACCGGCTTCAACAAGTGGTCTGGAACCTGCTCTCGAACGCCATCAAGTTCACCCCTAAGGGCGGCTCGGTCGGAGTCCGAGTCGAGCGCGACGGGTCGGACGTTCTCGTTCGGGTGAGTGACACGGGGCAGGGCATCGCGCCCGAGTTCCTGCCCCACGTCTTCGAGCGCTTCCGGCAGCAGGACGGCTCGACAACGCGCGAGCACGGCGGCCTCGGCCTCGGGCTCGCCATCGTCCGCCACCTGGTCGACCAGCACGGGGGGAGCATCGCGGCCGAGAGTCCGGGCGAGGGACGTGGCTCGACCTTCAAGATTAGCCTGCCCATCGCGGCCGTGAAGTCGCCGCAGGACGCGCCCGGTGAGATGCCTCAACAGCCTTCACGCCGTTCGCCCGAGAGCGAAACGCTGCCGCTCGACGGCCTACGGGTGCTCGTCGTAGACGATCAGGCGGACGCGCGCGAACTGCTGGCGCTCGTGCTGGCAAGGGCGGGCGCGAAGGTGTCTACGGCGGCGTCCGCGACCGAGGCGTTGGAGTCGTTCGAGCGCGAGGGGGCGGAGGTGCTGGTCTCAGACATAGGCATGCCTATGGAAGACGGCTACTCGCTCGTGGGCCGACTCAAATCAACGCCCGCGGGCCTTATCCCGGCGGTAGCCCTGACGGCATACGCGACCGAAGAGGACAGGCAGCGGGCGCTCGACGCGGGCTTCGACGCTCACGTCGCCAAGCCGGTTGAGCCGGCGGAGCTCGTCTCTGTCATCGCCAGACTGGCCGCGCCAACGAGCGGGCGCTCAAGCACCGCGACGGGCCTTCCCCCGGTGGGCGCTAACGGGCAGAATCCCTCTTGAGATAGTCACCATAGATTTTCCTTATTTCCCAACTCGAACTTTCATATTGTAATCCCATATGAGAATGTTATATTCTCTTATGGCTTTCCTATAGGAGCGGTGTGAGCGATACACACTGGAGGTCATAGGCCCGCGGCTAAGGGCTGGCCCGTCGCATCGAGCAGCAACAGCTGCGACCTCCTCTAGCAGGTGGAGAGAAACAGATGATTCTAAGACGGCTGCGCGCCTGGGTAGTGCGCCTGGGCGGGTTATTCGACAAGGAGAGGCGCGATAGGGAACTGGCCGAGGAGTTGGAGTCTCACCTGCGGATGCAGGTGGAAGATAACCTTCGCTCGGGCATGACCCCGGAGGAGGCTCGCCGACAGGCGGCCATAAAGCTAGGCGGGGTTGAGGCGGCCAAAGAGGAGTACCGTGACCGGCGCGGGGTTCCGGTCATAGAGGATTTGATACGTGACTTGCGTTATGCGCTGCGAATGCTTCGGCGCAGCCCCGGCTTTACGGCGGTGGCCGTGCTGTCGCTGGCCATAGGCATCGGCGCGAACACGGCGCTCTTCAGCGTCGTGGACGCGGTGCTGTTAAAGAAGCTGCCGGTCAAAGAGCCTGACCAGCTGGTGCTGTTAAGGTGGACTTCCAGCCCGAACTTCAGCCCGGGCAGCCACCACGGGAATGCGACCCGCGACGAGTCGGGGCGGTTCGTCAAGTCGTCCTTCGCTTATCAAACTTACACACGCTTTCGCGAGCAGCCGGGGCCGCTGTCGGACATCTTCGCTTTCGGCGACGTACCGTTGAACGTGAGCGCAGACGAGCACGCCGATGTCGTCAACGGGCAAGCGGTCTCCGGCAATTACTACGCGGCTCTGGGAGTGACGGCTCTCGTCGGTCGGACTATCACGGACGAGGATGAGCGCGCGACGGCACCGCCGGTTGCCGTGCTCAGCTACCGCTACTGGCAGCGTCGATTCGGAGGCGACCCCGGGGTCGTGGGCCGTCAGATTAGTCTCAACAACGTCTCGTTCACGGTTGTCGGCATTACGCCGCAGGGCTTCGACGGGACGATGCAGGTCGGCAGCTCGCCCGACGTTTCCATACCTATCGCGTCGGAGCCGCAAGTCCACCGCGAGCGCTCGCTGATGGCGGGCGCGGGCGCTTGGTGGCTGCGCCTGATGGGTAGGCTCAAACCGGGCGCGACGCCTGAGCAGGCGCGTGCGAGCCTCGAACTCATCTTTCAACAGTCCGCGCTCAATCACAGGGAGGCGCGTGTGGCGCAAGGGCAGAACACGCTCACGCCGCTCGGCCCGGAGGACTACCCGCGCCTCGTCGCGTACTCCGGAAGCCAGGGCGAGACAAACAGGCGGCAGGCCTATCAAAAGCCGCTCTACATTTTGTTGGGAGTAGTCGGCCTCGTGTTGCTGATAGCGTGCGCCAACGTAGCCAACCTGCTGTTGTCGCGCTCTGCTGCACGCGAAAAAGAGATGGCCGTGCGGCTTGCAATCGGCGCGGGACGCCGCCGCCTTATCCGTCAACTGCTAACCGAGAGTTTGCTGCTCGCCGGTATGGGCGGTGCTCTTGGGGTGCTGCTCGCTTTCTGGATTAAGGACGGGCTGCTCGCGGTCGGCGAGTGGGGCGGCGATAGCATGGCAGCGCTTGAGCCGCGACTAGACCTGCGCGTGCTCGGTTTCACGCTGGCGCTTTCGCTCGTGACGGGTCTTCTCTTTGGGACGGTACCGGCGTGGCGCGCGACGCAGGTTGACCTCGCGCCCTCACTCAAGGACGGCGCGAGGTCTTCGGGCGCGGCCTCACGTTCGCTCTTCACGAAGGCGCTGGTCGCGGCACAGGTTGCTATCTCTTTGCTGCTCATGGTCGGCGCGGGGCTCTTCGTTCGCACGCTCGTCAACTTACAAAGGGTCGAGGTTGGCTTTGACAAGCACAACCTTCTGCTCTTCACGATTGAGCCGGGACTTATCGGTTACAAGGGCGAGCGGCTCGCGAACCTTTACCGGCAGATGAACGAGCGCATAGAGGGCGTGCCCGGCGTGCGCTCTGTAACTTTCTCGGCCGAGCCGCTGCTGGCACGGAGTTCCAGCGACCGCGAGCTTTATCTGCCGGACGCGCCCCTCTCGCCGGACGGCAAGGCACAACCGAGCGGCGGTGTTTACATACATCAAGTGCGAGAGAACTTTCTCAAGACGATGAGTATCCCAGTCCTGGCCGGGCGCGACCTCACGTCGCAGGACGACTCCCGCGCGCCCAAGGTCGCCGTGGTCAATCAGACCTTCGCCCGCCGCTTCTTTAACGGAGAGAACCCCGTGGGCAAGCGGTTCAGTTTCGACGAGAGCCCGGCCACCGCTGGCGAGGTCGAGATTGTAGGCCTAGTGGGAGATGCGAAGTACGCCACCCAACGCGCCGAGGTGCCGCCGACAGCTTACCTGCCGTGGTCGCAGGAATTGAGCTCACTCCGCTCCGCGACCTTCGAGGTGCGCACGTCTGACGACCCCGTACTTTACGTCGCCGCCATCCGGCAGGCGGTGAGTGAGGTTGATTCCGGCCTGCCGCTCAAAGACGTTAAGACTCAGATGGAGCAGGCCGACGAGACTCTGGCGTTGGAGCGGCTGTTCGCGAAGCTGCTGGGTTTCTTCGGGCTGCTGGCGCAGGCGCTCGCCGCGGTAGGGTTGTACGGCGTGCTGGCATGGTCTGTGGCGCAACGCACACGTGAGATAGGCATTCGCGTGGCGCTCGGCGCACAGCGCAGGGATGTGCTGATGATGGTGCTGCGACAGGGGATGACGCTGACGCTTCTAGGCATCGCCGTGGGTCTTGCGTGCGCTTACGCGCTGACGAAATATCTGGCGAGCCTGTCGAAAATGATGTACGGAGTTTCTGCGACCGACCCGTGGACGTTCGGCGCGAGCGCGTTGTTCCTGACGCTGGTCGCGCTCGCAGCCTGCTACCTGCCCGCGAGGCGTGCGACAAAGGTTGACCCGGGTGTGGCGCTCCGCTACGAGTGAGTTAAGACTAATTACGGACGGCGAGAGAGCGCGTTGGCTCGGGATAAGTAAAGGAGTCAGCCATCTTAAGAGGCAATAGAAATTAGGGCGAGCCCTAGGGCTCGCCTAAAAAAATAGCTGCGGGCGTTAATAATTCGAAGCGAGAGTCGTTTTATTAGTGGAGATAATCTAAAGGAGTCTGAAGACAAGGTTATGAAGAAGCTCTCCGCAATCGCACTCCTGCTTGCGCTCGCGGTCGCCTTCACGTCGGCGTGCGCGCCGGAGGCTTCCGACACGCTTAACGAGAAGGCTGCTATCGCCATAGGGGCGGCCGCCCCCGACTTCACGCTGCCCGACGCCGACGGCGGCGCGCACTCGCTCGCCTCGCTCAAGGGCAAGGCGGGCACGGTCATCATCTTCATCGCGACGCAGTGCCCGTACTCGAACGCCTACAACGCGCGCATGCAGAAGCTCGCGGACGACTACCGCGCTAAAGGCTTCAACATCGTCGGCATCAACTCGAACTCGACCGAGCCGGCCGCCGAAGTCAAGCAACACGCCGCCACCAACGGGCTCAACTTCACCATCCTGAAGGACACCGGCAACCAGATTGCCGACCGCTACAACGCGCAGGTCACGCCCGAGGCTTACCTGCTCGACGCCTCCGGCAAGCTCGTCTACCACGGCCGCATAGACAACTCGCGCACCGGCTACTTAATCACCTCGACCGAGCTGCGCGACGCCATGGAGGCGACGCTCGCAGGCAAGCCCGTCGCGAAGGCCGGGGCCAAGGCGTTCGGGTGCTCCATCAAGCGCGGGTAAGAGAGGAAGGCTGTAAGGGAATGACGAGGGGAGTTCTGATGGCCGCGACGCTCTGCGCGGCTCTGGCCTGCGTGGCTGGACTCGCGTCCGCGTGCGGCAGGCAAGGCGCTGCGACGAAGCAGGGCGCGGCCAAATCGCAGGGCGGCGCGGCGAAGCCGGAAGGCAGCGGCGTGAAGTCGTCGGCAACCGCTCCGAAGGTGATAGAAATCAAGGAGGCAGAACTCAAGTCTCTGCTCGGCGCGGGCTCGGGGCGCGAGCGCCCGCTGCTCGTCAACTTCTGGGCGACATGGTGCGTGCCCTGCCGCGAGGAGTTCCCAGACCTCGTGGAGATTCGCGGGCAGTACGGTTCCGACGCGCTCGACTTCGTCCTCGTCTCGCTCGACGACCCTTCGGACATCGGCAAAGTTGTGCCGGAGTTTCTGGCCGGGGCGCGGGCCACGGCCTTCCCCTCTTACCTTCTGAACGCCGACGACTCTGACGCCGCCATCAATCTTGTAGACCCGACATGGAGCGGCGAGCTTCCCGCGACCTTCCTCTACGACCGCTCGGGCGCGCTCGTCTTCAAACACAAGGGGCGCATCAAGCCAGCGGAGCTGCGCGCCGCGCTCGACGAGGCGCTCAAAGAGAAGTAGCCACCCGAGGCCGGCGCGTAGAGCAGTGAGAACTGGCCTGCAACGATTGCATCGCCCGTCTAGTTGGTCTCTACAACGACCTGTGCCGCTACGCTTGCGCGCAACCTGCCAGCGCCGTACTGATGAAGAAATCAGAGATAGGATGAAGTATAGGCCAGGCGAAATCTCGCGCTTGAAATTTCTGCCTTATCGTTTTTGGCTTTCATCAAACTGTTATCGTGTGTTCTCTATCTTTCTCTCTTTTTCTCTCCTCAAGCAAAAAAGTTTTCTTGACACTTATATAGCAAGGCGTATAATCCATGACACTTGATTGAATCTCTAATTAATTTAATCCGGCTGCTCGCTTAGCCAGTAATATGTGCCCCGACTTGCGAGAGTTGACAGTACCCCCTCTTCGTCATTATTGAACAGATTCCTCGACACACAGGACAACGACTGTTTTGTGTCTCCGTATTTTAACGGGTAGCAAGGAATTCCGCTTGACCGAGCAACGGGGTTTAGCATCAATGTCGCAGCAACAGTGGTCTTGCGATCATCGCTTCGCAGAATCTGCGATTCGACAGGAGCGCGTCTCCGGCCTTCGCCAGGTACGAAATAGCGTTGTTCATGCCGGGTTGTCACCGCGTATTCTCACCAAAGCCACTCCGCTTTCATTTGCCTGTCAGATGACGCCGGAGTTATGGCCAGCGCAGCGTCACATCATCAATATCTCCGAACTGATAATCGAGGCGGCCATTAGGCTATGCCTCAGTCTCGCGTTGCTAATGACTGCCACTTTTCATTCATTTGGTCACGCCCGTGCGCTTTTCTTTGAAAGTGAAGGGCTAACAGTTCTTAACTAGAATCTGTCTTACAACGAAACCGTAACGACAGGTCAAATTTATTATCATTAACGCCTTTCGCATTTGGCAGGTAAGTTCAATTAACTCTGATACGTTTCGTTAAGCGGGACTGATTACTCTCGCCAAGAAATAGAAGAAGAGCCTCTGCTGCTGATTTCGAGGCCAACGGCAGAAGCTCTTCCGTGACGATAGCACCAACTGCCGCACTGACGCGCTGGTAGTTGATGCCTCTTCACCAAGAGGCATTATAGTGTGTCTGTGCGGTCATCACCAACGCTTTTCCTTGAGGGAGATGACTGGCCATGAAGAAAAAATCGAAAACCGCGCACGGCGCACCTAATCGTAAAAAGCAACCACGCTCCGCTTCCGAGGATGAAGTGAAGCGCGACCATGCGACGACTGCTGGAACCGAGGAAGAGCAACCCGCAATTTCTCGCAGCCGTCGCTCCTTCTTAGGCAAGGTCACTGCCGCCGCCCTAGCCGCCAGCGTCATGGGCATCCCGAAGCTCATCAAGTCGCAGGAGACGGGTATGGCGACTATCGAACCGGAAGTTGTCAGCCGGGGGTGCTCTACCGCGCCGGGCTGCGACATAGAGATTCTGACGCCGACTGGACGCGCCAACGTCCAATTAGCCAAGCGCGTCACCGCAGCCATCTTTGACCGCAGCATGGGCGTCCCGCCGCATCCCTGCAACGGCGACGAGGCGCTCTACAGTAATCGAAACTATATCGGAAACTTCACCAAAGCGCTGAGGAAGATCAATAACTTCGGAGAAGTTGACCCGGTCGCCTATTGCGCCCTGCTGAGAGCGGTTCGCACCAACAGTCCGGCAGACTTTGAGCGAATCCCGCTCGGCTGTGTTCCCTGCAACAGCACCAAAGACACGGCCACAATGGAAGGCGCTGAGCCGACCTATTCCGAAGACCCGTCCTACTATGAGCCAGCCTATCAGGAGACCTACAATCAGCAGCAGGTCGTTCCCGACGCGCAGCCGTACTCCAGCGACGCTGATTCATCAACGCTCTCGGCTGATGACCAGTCTAGAATCTACGGCGGCTCAGTCAATACCGACGCTCAGGACGCGGCGGGACAACAACAGGCCATCGACGATCAAGCGTCGAGCGTGCCGAACGAGTCGCAGGCTCGTCTAGGCATCACGGATGCGGCGCGCAACAGGCAGCGTCGCCTGGGCGACCCGCAAGGCGGCCTCGCTTATCAGCTTGAGAACGTTGCCGTCACGCAGTTGGCGGCCCCGCCGCCTCCGGCCCTCGCCAGCGCCGACGTTGCGGCTGAGACGGTTGAGTTGTACTGGGCGTCCCTGACGCGCGATGTGCCTTTCATCAACTATGGCAGCGACACGACCATTGCCGCCGCCATCTCCGACTTGAACGCGAGGTTCAAATTCTATGCGGGACTGCCGCAGTACGAGATTGTGCCGCCGGGCAGACCTGCGCGCCTTGAGCCGCGCGGGTTCCCGACCCAGCCGATAACCCCGCTCGGACAGATTCCCGGCCCAGGCAACAACATCACTGTGCAAACGCTCTTCCGTGGCTTCACCAAGGGCGACCAGATAGGGCCGTTCTTATCACAGTTCCTGATTCGGGACGTACCTTTCGGGCCTCAGACTTTTCCCGCCAAGATTCAACCGGCGGTGGCGCAGGACTACATGATGGATCCGTCGAGTTGGTTGTTCGTGCAGAAGGGTTGTATGCCGAGCCCTCTACCGCTTCTGCCAACACCCCGGCTCATCTCGAACTCCCGCGACCTATCTCGCTACATTGAGTTCTGCTTTGTCACACAGCCCTACAACAACGCTCTAGGGCTTCTGCTGATGCCGCCGGACCCGCAACGCATCGACGGCGGCGGATACGGGATTCCCTTCGGTCCTACTAATCCGTACCTTCGCAGCTGCACACAGGAAGGTTTCGTCACTTTCGGCATGACGCACATTCTCGCGTTGATACAGAAGGCGGCGTTTGCTGCGCACACGCACACGTGGCATGAGAAGTGGTTCGTGCATCGCCGCCTGCGACCGGAGGAATACTGTGGCTGGGTCAACTTCGACTTCAGGAACGAGCGGGACTACCCGATCCACTCCGTGCTTGGGACTTCTACGGTCATACCCAAGATCGCGGCGAAGACGGGCGGCTACTATTTCCTGCCGCAGGCATACCCCGAAGGCTCGCCCATCTTCCCGTCGTATACCGCCGGGCATGCGACGGCAGCCGGGGCTTGCGTCACTATTCTCAAGGCGTTCTTCAACGATCTAGCGCCTCTCCCGAACCCGAAGCAGCCGAACGCCACCGGCAGTGCGCTCGTAGCGTACACGGGGTCGGACGCCAATCAAATTACGGTCGGAAGCGAGTTGAATAAGCTCGCCGCCAACATAGGGTTCGGGCGCGACCTTGCCGGTGTACACTGGCGCTCCGACAATACCGCTTCACTCTTGCGAGGTGAAGACGTTGCTATCTCGTTACTTGAAGACTGGGGGTTCACCTACAACGAGAACTTCGCGGGCTTCGAGTTCACGGACTTTAGAGGCGTGCGCCGCACGGGCATCGGTCGGAGCAGGTAATTGAATCGACGGGCATTGAGAATCGCTTCGTGCGCTTCAAGGTATTTTCTCGATGCCCGTCGATTTTGGAAATGAAGTGGCAGTTTCCGGCGGTCTGGCTCAGCCCGACAAGTTAGACCGCCGTATCGACACGAGTGGGTTACGGAACATGCTCTTGCGATATGCTCTAAGCCATAGGAGGTTATCATTCTCCCTCATCTGCTTAGCGCTCATTTTATTAAGCGCTTCAAGCTTAATAAGAACTTCTGACGGGGCTGCGCGTTGGCGTCCGTCTCAACTCCAGTCAAACAATGCCGCGTTGCCTGCGGCGGAGTACGAGGTGATCGTACTGCCCGCCCCCGCGCAGCTTAGCGATACAAGTGGACTGGGCATCGCGAGGGGGCAGGCGGTCGGCACGGGACGCATCGCGGGCGCTCCCGACCCAGACCAAACGCATGCCGTGCTGTGGTCGCAAGACAGTGGTGTCGGTGTTGATTTGCATCCACCCGACTTCCGCTACTCAGCCGCGCTGGAAACGGATGGACTGCGACAGGTTGGATACGGGAATGGCCCCGCGACCGCGTTCCAGCGTCACGCTTTGTTATGGAGCGGCAGCGCCTTTAGCTACGTTGATCTGCATCCGGGGGGTATTTGGACTGATTCCATTGCGCGAGCCATCGCTGGCGCTCAGCAAGTAGGCAACATCAACTACTATTTTCAGGGAAACGAGTCGTCGCCACAAAGCGCGGAGCACGCTGCCGTTTGGCGCGGTTCGGCTGCGAGCGTCGTTGACTTACACCCTAACGGCATCGGGTGCGAGAGGAGTTATGGCAACGACACGGACGGCAACCGGCAAGTCGGATACGGCTACTTTCCCGCTTCTTCCAATACGTCACCTTACCGCGCTTTGCTGTGGTCGGGTACGGCTCAGAGCGCCGTAGTGCTTCATCCCCCCGGCTTCAGTCATTCCTTCGCAGAAGGTATCAGCGGCAATGAGCAGGTCGGCTACGCGTATAACGTATTCGGAGACGGTTACAGCCGCGCCCTGCTCTGGCACGGCACGGCTCAGAGCGTCATTAGCCTTCATCCGGCTCGGTACCTTTCAAGCGCAGCGTTGGCGACAAACGGGACGATGCAAGTCGGGTACGGCGGCGGTCAAGCCACCAACTATCAGTCGCACGCTTTGCGCTGGTCTGGCGCGGCTGAAAGCGTTGTTGATTTACACTCGCTGCTGCCAGCAGAGTTCAGCCAGGGCGGTTCCATAGCTTATGACATAGATGCCCTGGGAAACATCGTGGGACTTGCACAGCGCCCGGACGGCACTACAGCCGCCGTACTGTGGCGCAGAATCTCAAGAGTTCCCTTGCCCACGCCGACGCCTGTAGTCACACCAACTCCGACGCCTAAGCCGGTAACCGTGACCTTGCACAAATATTGAGAAGAGAATGCATAATCCGTCGCTTTTATTCATTCCTACTGAATATGTGTGCAAAGCCAAGTTTTATCTTATGGCTTACTTTGCTCATTGCGAATCTTATCCAGCATTCGTTTCCCGCCGACGTTGTTAGGGTTTATCTGTAAAGATTTCTCGTAGTTTCTGATTGCCTCCTCTCTATTACCGGCCTGATAGTAAGCCTCCGCCAGGCTATCCCAGACGTTGAAGGATTTCGGAAACTGTTCGGTATTAAGCTTCAGGACTTCGACCGCTGCTTTGACATCTTTTTTATCGTACAGCAACCGTAACCCTAGCTCGTTTATTTCATCTTCATCAAGATTGTACTGGGCATCGCCTTTCAGCTGGCTGAACACTTTCAGCATCGCTTCCAGTCCACGGCGATTGTATTCTCTGCCCATTGCCGTCGCTAGCGATTTAATATCGAGCTTGTAAGGCCTCCCATTCAGAATCCGCATTAAGCCGGTGGGCGTGTAATGGCGCAGCAGCTCTATGTTGGAGAGAATGATGACTGACTGGTCTTTAGCAGTGTTCCTGAGCATGTAGCTGACGTAGCCTATGTCGCCGCCGGGGTGGTAAACGATTTTGTCGTTCCCGTCGTCGGCGACGAACCAGCCCAGAGCATCTTTGGACGGGTAGTTTGTTCTGGCGAATGGTCTGTAATCAGTTCGGGTCGTTAATTGGGTAGGAGAATACATTTCCGAGAGGCTCTGTTTATTCAGAAGCTTTCCGCGTTGCAAGGCCTCGTGAAATTTCAACAAGTCTCTCGTTGTGCTGTAAACATTCCCCGCGCCGTAGAGGTTCTGCTTAGTGGAGTAAGCTCGCCTGGCCCCTTCGAGGCTATCAACATTTACGGGAGATATTGCCAAGGGGTTAGTAAACCTGTAACCCGCGGCGATATCCTTTTTAATTGTTCCGGGGATATTGTTGATTCCTATAACCGTCCGCGTCATCCCTGCGGGAGCGAAGATATTATCTCTGACAAACTGTGGGAAATCTTTGCCGGACACTTTTTCTACGACGAGGGCCAGCAGGATGTAGGTGGTATTGCTATACTCCCATTTCGTGCCCGGCTCGAATTCCAATTTTGGATTGAGTCCGGCGAACACCTTTACCAACTCCGCGTTGCTCACTCCTTTGCCTGCGACCTCTTTTATTATCCGTTCCGACTGATATTCCAATAAGCCCGAAGTGTGTGAGAGCAGGTGACGCAGAGTTACATTGTTATAAGAGAGCTCTGGCAGAAACTTCGTGATTGGGTCATCAAGACTTAACTTGCCCTGCTCTTTCAACTTTAAAATGGCGACGGCGGTGAAGGTCTTGGCTACTGACCCTATGAGGAATATCGTGTCCTGCGTGAGAGGCGTTCTGTTTTCGGCGTTGGAGAAGCCGAAAGATTTCTCGTAAATTATCTTCCCCTTTTCAGAGATTAAGACATTACCGCTGAAGGCTTCTTCCTGATTCAGCTCGCTCAGGATTGAGTCTATTTTTTGAGCTCTGTTTTGAGCAAGGCAAAGACCGAAAGCCAGACAGACAAAGGAAATTGTTAAGACTACACGCATAATCTTTTCTCCTACGATTATGCGGCAGGTTAACAACCCTCGTGCCTGATAAAATAGAATGAAATTAACCCGAGCGGATTTATAGTCTGGAGTATTGAGTGGGCAAAAATCCTGTCAGCTGCTTGAACGTGCGTGTGAAATGGCTCTGGTCTGAAAAACCGCATTCGTGAGCTATTTCTGTGAGTGAAGTGGACGAGGTCTTAATCAATTCGAGAGCTCTTTCCACCTTCAGTCTGCGCATGTATTCGCCGAAAGTGCACGAGAAGTATTTTGGAAAGAACCTTGAGATGGTGACAGGGTGCAGGCCCACGGCTTCCGATAAATCTTTCAGAGAGACAAGCTCGTTCCACCTGTCATTCAACATCTCTTTAATAACATTCACCCATAAAGGAATGGCTTCCTCCGAATAAGTTTTCGGATTGGCGCTCGAAACCAGATTGAGCAGCAGCATCTTTATGGAGGAGCTGGAAAAGTCGTCCCCCGCCAGCAGCTCCTTATACACTTTAAGCATGATGAACTTGGAGCTCGGATTTTTAAGGACGGACGCGTTCAAATCCGACTCAGTCATGTGGTTGTCGCTGAGGAAGACGGCTTCGATTTCCAGATTGATATTCTGAGCCGGGAATAATTTGTTGAGGCACTGGTGCGACTCTCCCGCGTGGAAAAACATGATTTGTCCCGGGAGTCTCTCAAACTCCGAGGCTCTGCGTTTTTCCACGCCCCCGCCGCGCAGCACAAAGCTCAGATGAGAATTCTCGTGGTAATGCATTCGCCCCGCGCCGTCGCCCTGCTGGTAAGACGTGACGCCCGCAAGAATCCCCTCGGCCTGCGACAGGTCAAGTACTTTCCCTAAATAAGCGCCTTTCCCTAGTACCAACATGATTCTCTTTTAACGGCCGGAGTCTATAAACATCAGATGCCGTCGAGCATGAAGCATTCGATAATCATTTGTAAAGACAATTAAGCGGGCAGGGCAGTTGGCAAAGAAAATGAGTATAACGACTCGCCTTGCCTGCCCATTTAAGGAACATTATGATGAGGCGCACGCTCTATATTAAACCTGCCTTATTCAGGAACGTTGAACATGAATCTGCTCGCTCGATATTGTTTACTGATACTGACTGCTTTCTCGCTAATATCAATCACGCCGGTTAGTGCTTTAGCGCAGGAAGATATTCCTTTCTTCACGACAGACTTTCCGCCACAGGAGTTCGCCGCGCGCCGCGCTAAAATCTACGACTCAATTGGCGAAGGCGGTCTGGCCATTGTGCAGGGCGCGCCCAGTCCAGCAGGCTACGTGCGCTTTCGCCAGACGAATGAGTTCTACTACCTCTGCGGCATAGAATCCCCGCATGCCTACCTGCTCTTAAACGGCGCGCAACGAACGGCCACCCTCTACCTGCCGCACCGTAACGAGGGGCGCGAGCGCGGGGAAGGAAAGGTGCTGTCGGCAGAGGACGCAGAGCTTATCAAACGCCTCTCGGGGGTAGATGCCGTCTACGGCGTAGACCTTCTCGCGGAACACCTGGCGCGCTATGCAAGGGGCACACAGCTGCGCGCCATCTTCACGCCCTTTAGCCCGGCCGAGGGGATGGCGACCAGCCGCGACAGCGCGACTCGCGTCGTCGCAGACGCATCTTCAGACCCGTGGGACACGACGCCTTCGCGGGAAGGACGGCTCATCGAGATGTTGCGCACACGCTTTCCGCAGTTTGAGGTGCGTGACCTGACGCCTGCTCTGGATAAGGCCCGGCTAATCAAGAGCCCGCGCGAGATAGAGCTGATACGCAAGGCTACGCGCCTCTCTGGACTTTCCCTGATGGAGGCCATGCGCTCGACCGTGCCGGGCATAAGAGAGTATGAGCTTGATGCGGTAGCCAAGTACATCTACTACCTGAACGGAGCGCAGGGCGATGCCTACTACTCGCTGGTAGCCAGCGGGCCCAACGCAATGTTTCCGCACTACAATGCGGGAAAGCGTGTGATGAAGGACGGGGATTTCCTGCTCATGGACTATGCGCCTGACGTAGGCTACTACATGAGCGACGTGACGCGCATGTGGCCTGTCAACGGAAAGTTTAATGACTGGCAGCGGGAGCTCTACGGCTTCTATCTTGAGTGCTACAGGGCCATTCTCAAACACATCAGGCCGGGCGCAACCGCCGCACAGATAAAGCGAGAGGCGGCAGCCGACATGAGACGCGCGCTCGCGCGCACCAGGTTCTCGAAGCCCGTCTATGAGGCAGGCGCTAAAGAGTTCGTTGAGAGCTACGAGAAGTCAGCCGCCGCGCCCTGCGCTTCGCTGGGCCACTGGGTCGGGATGGCTACGCACGACGTGGGACAGGATTGCGGGCCGCTGCGCCCCGGCATGGTTTTCACCATAGAACCGGCGCTGCGCGTCCCCGAAGAGAAAATCTACATTCGTCTTGAAGACGTGATTGTCATCGGCGAGAGAGGGGCGGAAATTCTAACAACGTTCGTGCCCATGGACATCCCCGCCATAGAACTGCTCATGCGAGAGGAGGGCATGCTACAGCGTTACCCGCAGGAAAAGAGACAGTAGGGCGACTCTGTTTCTTCAGCATGACTTGGGCATTCGTATGCGACAGAGCAGGGGCATAGAAGACGGGCTGCATATATTTGTGCAGCCCTATTTACTTTTCCTGAATAAAGTAGTATAAGCCCCGTACCTGAACACATTGTCTTTAATATCCGCTTCCCTTGAAATAAATGATTAACCAGTAGCAGCCGGAAGCGGCAGCAGCTTCCGGTCTAGCGATAGAAGCATAGGAAAGGGCGCTTGCTCGTCAAACGGAACTAGACTACCGCACCCAATTTCCGTCTAACAGTATATTTTGTATTCGCTAGCGCATCACTGCGCTGGTGAAGACCTTTCGACCTGTATATCACGCTTGACCCGAAGCATCCCGACTGCGTTGGGTAGTTTTGCCTCCAGTCAAGCCAGGCTTTAAAACAACCTTCCCATCACGCGGAACTGAATCGAAAAGGAAAACTCAGATGAGCAATCAAACGGCCCATCAAGGGACGCAGCTATCTTTACAGGCCGCCGGGGTTGAGTCATCAGTCAAAGCGGACGATTCCGGCACCTTCTCCGATGAGGCCGAGGCGAGTCTGCAATCAAGCCTGAGCGCGCTCTCCTTTGAGCAGCAGTGCGCGGAACTAGGGCGCATACTGATGCTGGACGGCCCCGTCTCTAACATAGTGATGGAAGCAGCCATCGCCAACCCGACCTACGCTAACAACCTGCTAATCTGCCGCCGCGAGCCGGGTCTGCTTCAACATCTGCTTTCTCATCCGCCGAAACCGAGACAAGAGCTATCGGTCTCGGAGCTACTCTCGAAGGGGGCGCTGGCGCTGATGGGCTGGGCGCGGGCCGGCTTTACGGTCGTAGAGGATGAGGTCTACAGGCGGCGGCTGGAAGCCTGCCAGCAGTGCCCGGAGCTGAAGACGCCCGCCGGGAGCAAGCGACTGCTTTATGAGCTGGTCGGGGTCAACGGTAGCGAGAAGGCCATGTGCGCGCTCTGCGGCTGCGTCGTCAGGCGTAAGGCACGGCTGACGACCGAAAGCTGTCCCGCGCCGCACCCCTTAATGTCCGGCCACACTCGCTGGGCTGAGCCTATGACAAACATTCCCCAAGAGTAGTCCGAGAGACGTCTACAAACCTGAAAGGAGAAAGACAATGGGATACGAACCTACCAAATGTCATGATAAGCTGAGCGGCGCTACCCCACCGTTGCTGCCAATTTGCGACCAACTCCCGGCAGCCCCCTATCATTGCGCCGATCTGGTAAACGAGAATCCCGCGATGCATAACTACTGCGCCGCATTTTATGACCCCAATAATCCTGACACGGACAGGTATATTTACGCTCCGGTGTCAACACCGGCCTGTGTCAAGAAGGACTCTAATGGCAACATCGTCGCCTACCAGTATTTTCCGCCCGGCGATGTGCTCGATGGCTGTGACGATCTGCGTGCGAAGGATAGGTCATGGAATCTGAACGCATGCTACTGCTGCTGCGGGTGCTTCGCATACGGGACTATGGTGGCGGTGGCGAGCGGCAGTTTTAAGGCCATAGAGCAGATTGCCAAGGGCGACGAGGTCTTAGCGGGAACCCCCAGCGCACAAGACGGCGGTGACACAAAGATTACATGGACGCCTACGGAGGTGACTTTAAGCCAGGGCGTAGCCGGAGGGGATAACCCCGTCATGGTCTATCTGGCCTTCGGTGAAGATGAGAAGACGGGAGACATCGTCTGCTCCTGCGACCAGGTCTTTATCCTCGCCAGCGGCAGGATAATCACCGCCGAGAAGCTACAGGTCGGAGACCAACTGGTGGATAAGGACGGCAACCCCGTCACGCTCAGGACTGTCGCCATAGGCAGCTACAAAGGCGGCGTGCATCACATCGCCACCAAGAGCCCCGAGAACCTGAGCCTCGACGGCCATCTTCTACTGACCTCCGGCGTGGTCGTGGGCGACTACTATCTGCAACTGCACTTTGAGCAACTGCCGAAGGACTGGAAGCACGAAGAGATAGATGCGCGTCCCGAGCTAGGCACTCCCGCCTACGACGAGAAGCACAGTGCTTTGAACGCGTCCGCCAGGGTCTTGTTCGGCGAGAGGCCGGAGCTAGGCACCAATCGTATTCAAGTACAGAACGGCGTATTCCATGTCTACACCTCTGAACCGGCATATCTGGGCATGGACTGGTGCAGCCTCTTGACGCCGGATCAGGCCGTAGACATCCTTGAGAAAGGGACTCAGTCGCCGCTCTCTAACCCGGTTCCGAAGTCCATGGTCAGCCACCTCTTCCACATCTTCTCGGGCTTTTATCCTGACTTCGTTTTTTATCTGGACTGGTATCAGATGGAGCCGAATGTCTATGCGATAACGACCTTCGACCGCAAGGTTATAGTCGTCACGGGCGGCCTTGCGCGTATGGATGGGTTCGGCTACGAAGGCATGGCGATGGCAATCGCGCACGGCATAGCACGCTTCTCCGGCACCGAGCCGCTTGGCGAACATGCCCACACAGGGACGGGCGTGGCCGACTACTACGCGTTCGCCATGATTAGCCGCACCATCTGGTACGCACCCTACTGGATGGACTACGTATCACCGGCTTACCAGCAGATGAAAGCGTTGTTCGGGCAGATTAGCGCCGATAACGCTAAGGGCAATCCCAACGACGTAGTGAACGAGCCTTCGGTCGCGGGACGCTTGAAAGCCATGCAGTCGGGCGCGGGGGGCGGAGGACTGCCGGAAGAGGTGGGCGGCCCGCCGCTGCCGCGCATCGCTCTGCAATCCGTTGATGCGACGACAGAGCAAGTGACGCTGACGCTCAGCCTTGCACCGAGCGCGAGCGAGGCGACCATCGTTGACAATTACGTCATCACGCCTGATGCAACTATCAGCTCGGCCACGCAGGACTCTAACAAGGACTTTATCATTCATCTGGCCACACAGCTCGAACAGGGAAAAACCTACAGCGTCACCATACGCAACCTGCACTCTCTGGTCGGAAGTAAAGTTGACCCTGAGCATCAAACTCTGGAGTTCACCGTAGACTGAAGACCTGCGCGAAGGGCGGCCGGGATTTCCCGGCTGCCCTTCGTCCTCGGAGCAATAGAGGTGTGAGCCATGAACAGCGAGAAGAGAAGGCAGGCCGCGCTATCTCCCCCTGTGCTTTCGCTGCCCGACGGCAGCCAGCCTCTGGGCTACGGTGAGACCTACGAGACGCACGCCTTCACGGGCGCGTTGAGCGTGACGGTTCCGGTGCCGGTGCTGCATGCTCGCGGCGCTCCCAGTCTCTCACTTGTTTACACCCAAGGCACGGCCAACGGCGCTTTCGGTCTTGGCATGAGCCTGAGCCTGCCAAGCATTACACGCCGCGCCGACAAGAGCATCCCGCGCTACGACGACCGAGACGTTTTCTTAGCCCCGGATTCGCAGGAGTTAACACCTTGCTGCGATGGTGACTCTAAGGGAGGCTGGACGCCGGAAGAGCGCGTCGCGGTTGAAGACGGCGTGAGCTACAAGGTGCGTGTCTATCGAAGACGCGTCAACCCGCGCCTTGAGAGGATAGAGCGATGGACGGCTCCTGACGGCTCAAGCTTCTGGAAAGTGCATGATGCGGCCAATGGCGTCCAAATCTTCGGCCGCTCTGCGAATGCGCGTGTGGCAGACCCCGCCGCGCCGCTGCGCGTTTACGAATGGCTCATAGAGGAGCAGTGGGACGCGCATGGCAATCGCATAAGCTATGCCTATAAAGCCGAGGACGGCGCGGGGTGGACTGGTTGGAAGGGGACGGGCGGCTTCGCCAATAAATACATCGAGAGTATCTTTTACGGTAATTATCGCTCCGGCGACGATACGGACGAGAGCTTCGCCTTCGAGGTGCGATTCGACTACGGCGAGTACGATGTGGACGCGCCGCAGTCTGTTACGCCTGCGCGCCCGTGGCCGGTTCGCAGCGACCCGTTGCTCTCATGCCGCGCGGGCTTCCCTCTACAGACTCTGCGGCTCTGCCGCCGCATCTTAATCCTCAATCATTTGCCCGAAGCTTCCGCAAGCTCCCCGTGTACGGCGCGGGCCATGCGGCTGACTTATGATGAGAACCCTGTTCATAGCAAGCTGCTCTCGATTACGTTGACGGGCTTTCGTCATGACGACGGCGATGTCGCGCAGTCTTCTTTGCCGCCCCTTGCCTTCGACTACGCAGACTATGAGCCGTCCGGTTGGGCGTGGCGTCCCCTTAGCATGGGAAACGACACTCCGCTTCCCGGCATGGTCGAGCGCGGCCACTTCCAGATGGCAGACCTCTACGGAGAAGGTCTGCCCGGCATCGTCTTAACTATGCCGGAAACGCTCATGTACTTTCCGCCTTTGGGCAGCGGCGTCTACGGCCAGGCGCGCCATCTGCCGCGAATCCCCAACACCAGCGGGCTGACGCAGCCTCGCTTTATCTTAAGAGACTTCGACGGCAGCGGCCGTTTATCGCTGGTAATGTTGTCGAGAGAGGCGGGCGGCTTCTTTTATAACGAGCCGGGCGGAGAGTGGAGCGCCTTCCGCGCCTTCTCGAATTATCCGCCTGAGATAGCTTCGGCTGAAACGGCGTGGTCGGACTTAAGCGGCGACGGTCTCGCAGACCTCATAGTGCAGCTTCCGGGGCAGTTGCGCTTTTACCTGTCGGAAGGGCTGGCCGGTTTCTCGACTGCGTCCACCACCTCGACCCTCAAAAATCTGCCGACTCTCTTCACCGACGACGAGCGCAGCCTCGTGACCTTCGCAGACATGCTCGGCGACGGGCTGTCGCACTGTGTAAAGGTCGCGAGCGGCCGCGTGGAGGTGTGGCCTAATCTGGGCTACGGGAGCTTCGCGCAGCCCTTCGTCATGACCGGAGCGCCCCACTTCAAAGGCGACCTTAAGGCAGACAGGATTCTGCTCGGCAACTTTAGCGGAGGGCGTTGTGCAGACCTGCTGCTGGTCTACTCAGACCACCTTGAGCTTTATCTGAACCAGAGCGGCCACGGCTTTGCGGCTGCGATTCGGTTGCCTGTGCCGGGCGGCATTAACGCACTCGACCAGGTAAGCGTCGCAGACGTGGACGGTCGCGGGCGCGCGTGTCTGGTAGTTGCTAAAGCTGGCACAAAAGCACGGCATCTCTACATGGACTTCTGCGGGGATTCGATTCCCTACCTGCTGACGACCCTCAACAACGGAACCGGCGCAGTCACCAGTTACCAGTACCGAAGCTCCACGGACTTCTCTCTTCAAGACCGCGAGCGTGGCCGTCCGTGGGCCATGAATCTGGCCGCGCCGGTCATGGTCGTAGAGCGCGTGGAGCATAGAGACCTGTTCACAGGTCTTATTAACACCGAGTCGTTCGAGTATCGCGACGGTTACTTCGACCCTGTGGAGCGCGTCTTCCGTGGCTTCGGCTTTTCGCAGGTGCTCGAAGCGCAAAGCTACGAGACGGCCGCCGATTCGCTAACGGCGAAAGACGTAGGGGCTGTCTCCACAAGCGAGAGCCGCCTGACGCGTCTCTGGTTCCACGCAGGCGCACTGTCCGTGGACGAAGAGCTGCTGCCTCTTTACCGCAAGCAGTTTTATAGCGGCGACACGAAGGCGGCCATCGTCGGCGCAAACAAGGTCGCGCAGGAGGTGAACGAGCAGGGCGGGGCCACCGAGCGAGAGGCCGCCGCCGCACTGGCGGGCAGCGAGATTCACAGAGAGGTCTACGCGGTAAATCAGGACGGGTCGCCCGCCGCCGTTCCCCTGTCAGTCATAGAGCAGAGCCACTTCGTAGAGCTGTTGCAGCCTGCTCTAAGCAGTTCTTACGCCAGCTTCAACGTCTCGCCGCGCGAGATGATTACAGGTGAGTACGAGGGCATAGCCGAAGACCCGCGCATAAGACACGAGGCTGCCCTGAGCTATAACGCGGCTGGCGCTGCGACACAATCGGTCACGGTCTTTTATCCGCGCCGCCAGCCGGAGCTTCCTGAGCAGGCGGCCATGCAGGCCATTCTGCGCGAAGACGACTATCTCTTTTTAGACAACGCGGACGTGTTCCTTGCCAATCTTGCGTGGCAGCACAGGGAGTCCGAGGTTGCCGGTATTCACCCGTCGCAGGGAGCTTACTTCACCTACGACGAGCTTGCGGCGCAAGTCAGTATCGCGTGTGCAGATGCCAACAGGCTGCCCTACGGCGCGGACTTCACTACGGGACAGCAGGCTCGCCTCTATCACTGGGCGCAGACATTGTTCTGGGACGATGGACTGACCGGGCCGCTTGCGCCCGGCCAGAGTGGGGCGCAGAGCCTCGTATACCGCCAGCAGGAGGCAGTCTTCCCCGAAAGCTTTTTCGCCACCGTCTTTGGCGACAGGATTCAGCAGTCCGCGCTCACGGAAGAAGCGGCCCTTTATCAGCAGTCGGGTTACTGGTGGCGCGCTTCCTTTACTATCGCCTACTTCGGCGCTGAAGGGTATTACCAGCCCAAGGCATACCAGTCTCCATTTCAATCCGCGACGGCCTGCACCACAGTTGACTATGACCGGCCTTACTGGCTGCTGGCGGTTAAGGTGACGGACGCAATGTCGTCTGCGGTCACGGTGCAGCTTGACTACCAGTCGCTTGAACCGGCTTCTCTGACAGACGAAAGCGGGATGATGACAGATGGGCTCTATGACCCGCTCGGCAGACTCTGCGTCTTCTCTCAACACGCGCAGGTCAAGGGACAGCACAGCGGCGGAATGATGCTGGCAAACTACAGGCGGCAGCCTGCTCCGTCCGTGCAGGAGGTTCTGAGCAGTCCTGAGACATACCTTCAGGGAGCGCTCATCTATTTCCTGCACGATGATAAAGGCTGGACTGAGGACGGGTCGCAGCCCGCTAGCATAGTGGCCGTAGCCGCGCGCCTCTACCCGAACAATCCGGCCGCCGCTTCACCGGCCGCGACCCCGAATCTCACCGTCGTACACCTGGACGGGTTCGGACATCATGCGGAGCTGTTGGAGCGCGTGGAGCGCACGGCAGCAGCCGAGTCCACGGCTGGCGGCGAGTGGGTGTGGCAGAGGGCGCATCGTGTTGACTACGACCAGCGCAACCGCCTTCGTCGCCTCTTCCTGCCGGTCTTTAAGGACTCGCCGCAGGCAGAAGCGGACGCAAACAGTCAATACCACCTTTATACATACGACGCGCTCGACCGGCAGGTGCGCGAGCTATTGCCTAAAGGCTTCCTGAAACGAGTCGAGTATGAAAACGGCTGGACGGAGAGCCACTCTGACGCGAACGATACTATTAAGGACTCGCCCTACTACCAGCAGCATCTGGATGACCCTAAGCTTTCGCCCGCAGAGAAGCGAGCGCTTGCACAGGCCGTCAGTTTTTACAACACGCCGCTGAGGCTCAGGAAAAATCCGCAGGGGTTTGTCATAGAAGAGCAGAGGCTCAACTCTTCCGTCACGCCCGGCGGCTCTCCCGTGGCTTATTCCACGCGGCACACGGTTGACGTGCGCGGGCTCTCTCTGGCCATAGCCGACCCGCGCCTGAGCGCTGGCGACACGCCGAATTTCAGAGCCGTCTACGACATGCTCGGGCGGCCAGTCCACGTACGTAGGGCAGACGAAGGAGACCTTTACCTGCTGCATGACGCCGTGGACAAGCTCATTCACAAGTGGACGGCTCGCGGCATACACATTCAGAGGCTCTACGACCGGCCTTTGCGCCGCTTGAGCCGGGAGCAGGTGGACACGGGCGACGGGACTATGCGCTGCGTCCTCGCCTTCGAGTATGGAACGGACGCCTCTACCCTTTCGGTCAACCGCATTGTCAGCGTGAAAGAGCAGGCGGGAGCACGCTCTGTCGTTAGTTATAACCTGCTAGGTCGTCCTGCGCAGACGACCTATCGTTTCGCGCAACAGGCGGAGGGCATCATTGACTGGGAGCAGGCGGGCGAGGCACAACTGTTCGCAGACCAGTGGCAGCAGGCGTGGGAATACGACCCGGCCGGGCGTCTTCTGGCAGAGCATTGCGCGGACGGCTCCGTCATTCGCCAGGAGCTTTATAATAATGGATGGGTCTCTGCGATTCGGGTTGAGCTGCCCGGTGGCGGCTCTCCCTTACAGGCCATCGTAGGACTGTCGTACCTTCCGAGCGGCCAGCCTTCGAGCGCAGTCTATGGAAACGGCGTCGCGCTCGGTTGGAGCTACGACCCTCTGACTCTGGAGCCTACGCGTAACACGGCCCGTCTCTCCACAGGCGAGCGCCTGTTTCAAGACCTGATTTATACGCCCGACCCTGTCGGCAATATCTGTTCCGTCGTAGACAATGCGGCGGCAGCAATCCTCGGCCACGGCTCTATCGAGCCGCTTGAGAAGCAATACGAGTACGATGCTTTTTACCGTCTACTGAGCGGCACCGGCTGGGAGCAGACTTCTTCTGCCGCCCCGCAGGTTAATTATAAACAGAGCTTCACCTATGACTCCTCGGACAATTTGATTCAGGTAGAGCGCGCCACGGACAAGGAGACTGCAAGCCGCTCGTTCAGCGTCGCGCCGGATTCCAACAGGGCAGTCCCGTCCACGATGCTGCTCTCCGGCAAGAAAGTGAACGACTTCTTCGACGCGAGCGGCAACCTGCTGGTGCTTGAGAACGGCTCCGCGCTCGCTTATGACTTCATGAGCCGCGCGGCCTCTGTCACACAGGCCAGTGCGTCTTCGCCCGTCGCTTATTACCGTTACAACGCTCAGGGGCAGCGTATGCGTCGGCGCAGCGTCAACGGGCAGGGAACTTTCGGCGAGCTGTTTCATCTGGGCTCCGCTTACATAGAGGAGGCTGTCGCTGACGGACAGACCGGGCAGCGCTCTTTCACCTTGCATGTGACGGCCCCCGGCGATTCGCTGGTTCTGGTTAGTCACGCCGCCGGTAATGCTGTACCCGAAGCCCGCTACCTGCTGTCGAACCACGTAGGGTCTGTGACGATGGAGCTGGACGAGCAGGCACGTGTGCTGCGCTACTCAGACTACTATCCTTACGGGGAGCAGAGCGTCTCGATTACGACTGAGACGGAGCCGCGCATGTTGCAGCTCGGCTTCTCCGGAAAGGAGCATGACGCGGAGACGGGCTTCAACTATTTCGGCGGGCGCTATTATCAAGCCTCCTGGGCGCGCTGGCTCACGCCCGACCCCATAGGCGAAGCTGGCGGCATCAACCTCTACCTTTACGTGAAAGACAACCCGGCGACGCTCGTTGACCCGGACGGCTTCATGCCGACCCTGAGGTCAACAAAGAAGAGGAAGGCCGCCCTCAAGGCAAATCTGAACATGGGTCTTAACCCGCGCGGCACGGGACGCGTTCGAAAAAAGCGTAGAGTCCAGACCTTCGTGATAGACCACGGCAAAGCCAAGCTGGTGAACTTTAAGTTCATGGGCATGACCAGGAGGGGACTGCATCCGGGCTCGGACTATGTTGACCGGGCGGTCATCATCTACACCGGAAGCCGCGCCGGAGATTTCGCGGCGGCTAATCTGGCAGTCGGACGCGGCGCAACTCCCGGCGGCTACGTCTGGCATCATTACCATAACTACAAGCCCGCGACCAACACGGGCACACTCTACCTGATGACCACGGCGAAGCACGCGCCTGCACATTCGGGCGGCGTCTGGCAGTACGAGCAGCATCACGGTGTAGCTTACACATAATGAGGCACAGGCAGAGATGAAACCCAAAATTTATGATAGCGGGCCGCCGGTTTCAGAGGACGAGCTTGAACGGCTTGAGGCGCGGCTCAGGCATAAGCTGCCCGAGCCTTACCGCAGCTTCCTTCTCAAGCACAACGGCGGACGCCCCGAGCCGAACACTTTCGTCCCACGCGGTAAAAGCGAGCCGACCGAAACTCTGAACTCCTTTCTCGCCATCGGCGGCGACACCGCGGGGGGGAGCCTTGACGAGTTTCTTGACCTTTACAGGGGGCGGCTTCCGGAAGGGTTCCTGCCCGTGGCCTATGACGCGTTCGGCAATCTGATAGGCATCATGCTGAGCGGACACCATCGCGGGCAGCTCTATTTCTGGGAGCACGAAGAAGAGGGTAGAAGCTGGCTACTGGCAGAAGACTGGGACAGCTTCTTCTCGTCATTCAGTAAGTAGATACCAGAGCCACTGGCGTTACAAGAAAGACTTTTCCCTGAGCTAAGAGAGAAAGGCAGATACCATGCTGACGGCGGCTGACGTAAAGACATTTTTGAATCGCAATAGCCTCTCATCGCCCGCTGACTTGCGTAAGCTGGGCAGCTCGCCCGCGCCGCTCGACTGGGGGAGCTTGAAACAGGACGAGGCCACGCAGGACTTGAAGGCGCACGCGCGTCTCTACAACGTCTCGCGCAATATTGATGTCAGCCAGCAATTGCTTCAGCGCGGCCTCATGTCGGCCAGCCAGATTGCGCTCATGCCGCAGCGAGAGTTCGTGAGCCAGCACGCGGGCGCGCTCAATCTCTCCGAGGAGCAGGCCGCACAGCTGCACCAGCGCGCGACCGTCGTGCAGAACAAGGCCATGCATCTGGCCGCAGCCATACACAGCAGCGTCGGCTCGCCCCATTTTCAATCCATGCTCGTCAGCAACGTCGGCGACGATGTCGTAGACCACTTCGAGGACTTGCCCAGCTATCAGGAGATGTTCGGCGGTCTCAACTATTGCGAGTGCGCCGAGTGCAAGTCAATCTTCGGGGCGGCTGCTTATTTCGTAGACCTGATGCGAATCATAGACACGTACGTCACCTCTCCGACCGGAAACAAGATTCCTGACCCTTTCAAGCTGGAAAAGCGTCGCCCGGACCTGGCGCAGATTCCCCTGACCTGCGAGATGACGAACAATCTGGTGCCGTACCTGCGCATCATCAACGAGCGTTTATCCGATACGGCCATCTCTAATCTAGGCATAGGCAGCGGCAACCCGAACCAGAAGAAGCAGGACTACAACACCCTCGCGCAGAAGATGGCGACTGGGCTGCGATACCCGCTGCTGCTTCCTTTCCACTATCCGCTTGACCAGATTCGCACGCTCCTTAAGCAGCTAGGCATCTCCCTGCAAGACATCTTTGCCGCGTGGGGCGTGGATGTCCCGCAGGTGGTGCGCGAGTCCCTGTCGCTCTCGCTTGAACAGGCCGCCATCATAGCCACGCCCGCGACAGACGCCGCGACGGTGGCCGCCTTCTATGACATGACGGAGGCGGACGTGCCGGGAAAGCTCTCCGACCTCTCTATGTTCACGAAGAAGGCGGAGCTGACCGTGCCGCAGGTGCAGGACTTAGTCGTGCAGGGGCTCTCGGATGACGAGATTGCGGCCAAGGTTCCCGCGAACCTTTTTATAAATCGCGGACTCGGCGACAACTTTCTCCTGCTGTTGGAGAGTCAACAGGGCGCGGGCTCAATTAAGAATCTCACTAATCAGGCGCTCGACCAGATGAATCGTTTGCGACGACTCGCGGATGCAGTCGGATGGTCTGCCCCCGATACGGATTGGGTCTTGAGCCAGCTGATTAAGCCCGGCGTGCCAACCAAGATAGACGACGCGGCGTTTGCGACCATACTACAGGTGCGGAATCTGGCAGAGACGTTTCAGCTGACGCCAGTTCAGGCGGCAGTATTTTTCGGCCCCATCAAGACCTACGGAGACCGTGACGAAAACAGCAGCACGCTCTTCGACCAGCTCTTCAATGACCCGGCGACGGTCGCCAAGAGCGGGGCTTATCATCCTGCCGGGAACGCGCTCAATAGTCTTTATAAGGACACGCCTCCGCTGAAGTGGCTGCCCGGCTCCGACCAGGACACGGCGGCAATCATGCGCGTTGCCCCCGGCCTTGGTCTCAAGCTGGACGCCCTGACGGCGCTCGGCAAGAGCCTCTTCGCCGCTCAGGTAAAGCAGTCAGCCCAGCTGAATCTGGATGTCGATACTCTCTCGATTCTCTACCGCCATGCACTGCTCAGTCGCGGCCTGAGCCTGCGTATGGAGCAGTACCTGATACTGCTCGACCTGCTGGGCCTGACAGGGACGCAGGTCTTTAAGGTTGCAGACCTCAACCGTGTGCTGACCTTTCGCAACTGGATGACGGCGGCGGGGCTCAACGTCTACCAGCTTCAGTACATTCTGAAGGGGACTACGAGCGTTTACGTCAATCAGGTGTTGAATGAGAATCAGATAGTGCCGTGGCTCGCCAGCCTGATTAAGGCTGTGACGGCCACGAGCCCCGACCCGGAAGTAGAGGTTGACGCTCAGCTCGCCGTCTTCTTCGGGATAGACCAGACGCTGCTGACGGTCGTAAGGACTATGGCCTTGAAAGCGACGACGCTTCCGGCCGGACTCAAAGTTTGGACTGATGCCTTTCTGGCTCCCTTTACGGAAAAGACTGCGCCGCCCTACCTCGCTTACGTTAAAGGCGTGCTCGGCGCGATAGCACAGTGGCTGGCGTTCGCGCAGGCGGCGCAGCTTTCGGCAGACCTGCTCGCCTGTGTCTCGCGCAACGCAACCTCCTTCGGGCTACAGTTCTCGACATTGACGATAGACAACCTGCGTGACATTCAGCAGCTCTCAGACCTCATCCAGCAATTCGGAGACAAGCGCGGCGACCTGCTCGCCTACATAGACGCTTCGGCCCAAGACCCGGCGGCACCGGCTGCGCTCTCGGCTCTACAGTCGGCCACGGGCTGGCCGCAGGAGCAAGTCTCTGACCTGCTCAACCATGAGCTAAAAGGCATAAGCAACGTGATGGAGAGGCTCAGGCGGCTGTCCGCCTGCTTTGTTCAGATAGCCATGCTGGGAGGCGACGTTACTTTCCTCAGGGGACTGGTCGGGCTCGCTAAAACGCCCGCGACTACGTGGGATACTTATCAGGCTCAGGTCGCGCTCGTGCTGGCGAAGGTGAGCGAGCGTTTTGGTCAGGCGAACTGGACGGCTATGAGCGCGCAGGTTGAAAGTAAGCTGGAGGTCAGAAGGCGCGACGCGCTGGTCGGCATCGTCATGGCGCAGCTGCGCTCCAAGTATAAAGACATACAGTCGCCGGACAACGTCTACGAGTTTCTGCTGATTGACGTTGAGGTCGGCCCCGAGATGCAAATCTCTTATATCAAGGAGGCTCTGAACGCGGCACAGCTCTACTTGCAGCGCTGTCGTCTACGCCTTGAGCCGGGCGTCAACGTGCTGGACATTCCGGAGGTCTGGTGGGAATGGATTCTCAACTATCGCGTCTGGGAGGCCAACCGCCAGATTTTCCTCTACCCGGAAAATTACCTGCTGCCGTCCGTGCGACGGGACAAGACCTCGCTCTTCGTGGCGCTGGAAAATGAGCTGTTGCAGTCGGAGGTGACGACCGACACGGTTGAGACCGCTTACACCACCTTCATAGAAAATCTATGCAGCCTGACGGACATGAAGGTGGTCGAGACGTGGTACGGCGAGATTAATCACCCGCAGTACGGGCGCATCAACGCGCTCTATCTTTTCGCACGCTCTATGACCGCTCCCTACACTTTCCACATGTGTCGGCAGATTGATAAAGAGCCCTGGTCGGAGTGGGAGAAAATAGATTTAGCCATCAGCTCGCCGTACGTGTCGCCGGTCTATGCCTTCGGCAAGCTGTTCCTCTTCTGGGTGCGCGTGGAAAAGTTAAGCTCGCCCTCGATTGAGGTCGGGACGCAGGGCGGGAAGTCTTATACCAATGTTTCTCACAGGGCGACCATACAGTATTCCTTCCAGAATCGCGCGGGCAAGTGGGTGCAGCCGCAAACCCTGACGCAGGGCGAGGTCGTCTATTTTGACGACCAGGGCCAGGACGCTTCGCTCGCCAAGCTAAAGAGTCACCCGCTGTTCGAGGGCGTGTTCGAGATGGACAATCTGGTCTGGCACAAGGTCTATCCCGTGAGGATTACGGCTGACAACCTGCCTGCCGGGTTGTCCACCGGCAAAGACCCCGAGCGCATAGCGGTTTTCTATGGCCCCATGCTGGCTAATGCCGCCCCTGACCCGTCCCTGCTCAATTTGACGCCCCCGAAGAACGTGGACGCGCTCGCCTTTTTTCAGCAGATGGTCAGTCGCATGAAGGATATGTACGAGATGTTGGCGGCTAACAATTCAGGGCTGCTGCCGTTCTGTCCCGTGCTGGTGCTGAACTCCTCGCTCCAAACCAGCGTCATTGTCCACAAGCCCGAAACGCTGTTGATGGATACTTACAGGCCCGCGACGCTGGCGCAATTCCGGCCTGTCATCAACGACCTGCAAAGCAGCGTACAGCTTGTGCCTTCGGGGACGCCGATTGCAGATAATTACCTGGGCGACATGCCTGAGCTGTCCGATATCCCCTCGCAGCCGCAGACGCTCAGCTCGCTTGACTTCATCAACAGCAGTATCAAGGCTGATACAGCGACCAAGCTTTTTCAGACTCTGCAGGCGCAAAAGATTGTTGACGGGAATGGCACCGTCATCCCTTCGTCCCTCCCGTCGCTGAACCTGTACCTCTCTTTGCGCGAGTTTCTGGAACATCTTCTACACCCGTTCCAGTTGCTGGCCATTCAGCGTGTGCTGCTCGCGAACGCGGGCTCGCCCATTTTGTTCGGGGCCGTCGAGCATAATAAGGCCGCCATCACGACTGTTAAGAACCAGCCGGGCTGGTTCATGCTGGACAACGGCGACGAGAGCTTTCTGTTACAGCCAGTCGTGGTCAAAGGGCAGCCGCCTGCTTTTAGTAGCTTCCCGGCGGGGTTGACCGTCTCTACTCCGCCGTTTCACCCGGCCTCCTTCATCATCTGGAATCCGATCGACCCCGCGTCAAAGCCGGTCATAGACCACTCCGTCTCAAGCATGGTTTTCAAAGACCTGCAAACTTATAAGCTGCTCACGCAGACGGGCCTGCCCGTCATCCCGACCATAGAGGGGTTAAGCGCGGACGATCTGGCGACGGTCGTGCTGGCCAACTATATTAACAACAAGCAGCTGACCAAGGCGCAGGTCAAGGCGATTCGTCACGCCCTGCTCAACTATCCGCTTATCTTCGAGGATGACTTTGTATCCCCAAGCATCACGCCTGCGCTCTCCGAGCAGATATACAAATCCTATCTTCAGCAATACAGTCTGGTAGACCAGAGCAAGCGGCTCGCACAGGAGCTGCTCAGCGGCGACACGCTTAAAACGGTTCTGGGCCTGCTGGTCGGCACACAGCTGATGCCGAAGGACGTGACGGCCATCTATCGCACGCTGGTTGAAGCGCCTATTCCTGTGGCGCTGAACTACTTTAACGCGGGCACGCCCGGCGACTTCCTCAACACGGGGCAGTTCACCGTCACGCGTTTGACTACCGCCGCCACGCCGCTGCTTGAGCGCGCATTATTTACCGGCGGCATAGAGCGGCTGCTCAGCCTTGAGACGCAGAACGTTCCCGTCAAGCCGCTGCTACCCTTTGACAGGTTACAGCCGACAGCCAGACGCGTTGTCTACCCTGACGCGATAGACGGTGCCGAGGTGGATTTCGACGGCCTTTACGGGCAGTATTTCTGGGAGCTTTTCTTCCACGGCCCTATGCTGGTGGCCAGCAGTCTAGCGGCCAACCAGCAGTTCCGCGACGCGACCGCGTGGTTTCACTACGTCTTTGACCCGACCCTACAGGAGCAGTTCGTCACCGCCGACACCTTTGCTAACGAGACGGAGCAGACCATTGACAAGCCGCTCTCGGCGGATACTTTCAAGAAGCTACAGGAGCAGAAGCTGGGGGACTCAACGGACGCATACCTGTCGCCGGAGGGCAGGGTAAACCCGTCCTTCGACGCCCAGACAGACCTCAGCTTCCTCTTAAGCAGCTCTATGACGGCGGACTTGATTCCGCTCGTGCGGAACGTCCTGCTCAATTACAAGCTGGCGACCTCCGCCAGCCGCTTCTGGAACTTCCGCCCCTTCCGCACCCACACGCTTGAGGAGCTGGAAACGATGCTCGCCGACGATAACCCGGCGGTGCAGGCTTATAACAACAATCCATTCGACCCCTTCGCCATTGCACGCCTGCGTATCAGCGCCTTCGAGAAAGCGACCGTCATGCAGTACGTGGACACTCTGATTCAGTGGGGAGACTTCTACTTTACGCAGGACACCTGGGAGTCTATCACCGCCGCCACCATGCTCTACGTTTACGCCTTTGACCTCCTAGGGCCAAGGCCGCAGAGCGTAGGCACGTGCAGCACGCAGCCTCCCGCGACCTATGACGACATAAGAAAGAAATATGCCGCAGGCCACGTCCCGCAGTTTCTGATTGACCTTGAAACGAGCCTGCCTTCTGTCTCAGACAACACCAATAACGTAGTGCCGATTCAGGCGCACGGCTTTAACGATTTGAACACCTACTTCGGCGTGCCTGAGAACGCTCAATTTATCACCTACTGGGATAGAGTGGACGACCGCCTCAACAAGATTCGTCATTCCATGAACATCAAGGGACAGGTGAGAACCCTTGCTCTGTTTGAGCCGCCGCTAGACCCTATGGCGCTGATACGCGCCGCCGGAGCTTCAAACAACTTCATGCCGGGGACTGCGGCAGCGTCGCCCGCCGTCCCGCCCCAACGCTTCCGCTACGTGCTGGAACGTGCCAAGAACCTGACGGCGACCGCGACACAGCTCGGCACAGAGATTATGTACGCGCTTGAGAAGAAGGACATGGAGGCCATGGTCTTACTGCGCAGCACGCAGGAGCAGCAGATGCTGGCGTTGATTACGCAGGTCAAACAGCAACAGATTGACGAGCTTCAATTCACGGTCGCCAGCATGAATGCCTCGCTCTCGGGCGCACAGTCACGGCTGGACCACTACAACATGCTGATAAAGGATGGCCTCTCGTCACCCGAGCAGACGAATATACAGGCGATGGAAGCCGCCATGGCCTTCAATCTGGCTTCGAGCATCCTTCAGACTGCCTCTTCAATCGGCTACGCCATACCGCAGGCCGGTTCGCCCTTCGCCATGACTTACGGCGGCATTCAAATCGGCTCGGCCGTGCAGGCCGCTGCCGGGGTGGCGCAGATGGGAGCCGAAATCTCTACTTATATAGGACAGCGTGCGCTGACTATGGCCGAGTACGGGCGGCGCGAACAGGAGTGGAATCTGCAAAAGGCCATAGCCCAGGCCGACGTGGATAGCCTGACGCAGCAAATCTCCGCCGCGCAGACGCAGCTCGACATAGCCAAGCATGAGCTTGCCCTGCACGTGAAGACAATCGCGCAGACAAAAGAGATGGACGATTTTCTGCGCGCGAAATTCAGCAGTCAGGAGCTGTACCAGTGGATGATAGGCCGTCTGTCGTCCCTCTATTTCCAGACCTACAGGGTGGCTATGGAAGCGGCCACCTCGGCCCAGACCGCCTACCAGTTCGAGCTTGACGTGAACGACATTTTTCTGGATTTCGATTACTGGGACAGCTTGAGAAAGGGGCTGCTCGCGGGCGAAGGATTGAAGCTCGCGCTTGATAGAATGGAAGCGGCCTATGCTAATAGCTACCAACGCAGGCTTGAGATTGAGCGCACAATCTCACTCGCCGAGCTTGACCCCAACGCCATAGACAGTTTGAAGACAAAGGGAGTTTGTCAGTTCGACCTGCCCGAGATTTTGTTCGACTACGACTTCCCCGGCCATTACCTGCGTAAGATTAAGAGCCTCTCGCTTTCAATTCCGGCGGTCGTCGGCCCTTACCAGAACATCAAGGCCACGCTCACGCAGACCAAGAACGCCATCGCCACGGCGTCTACCTTAGACGTGGTGACTTATTTGATGGCACCGCAGAACGGGGATGCGCCCACGGGCGTTCGCACCAACTGGGCCCCGACGCAGCAGATAGCCGTCTCGCGCGGCATAGACGACAGCGGCCTGTTCCAGCTTGATTTTAATGACGAGCGCTACCTTCCCTTTGAAGGCACGGGGGCCGTCTCAAGCTGGACGCTTGAGATGCCTGTGGAGACAAATCGCTTCGACTTCAGCCAGCTCTCAGACGTGATAATCAATCTGCGTTACACCGCGAAGGAAGACTCGGAGCTAAAGAAGCAGGTTCGTGGAAAGCTCAAGAGCAGCCCGCTCAGGACAGGCTACTATCTGGATATGCAGCAGTCCTATCCGGTAGAGTGGCAGAGCTTCATGCAGAATCACACTGATAAGCAGTTCCAGTCGCTCTCCTTCGCTTTTACGCCGACGTGGATGGGAGCATTGAAGGAATTGACTCTCTTGAAAGTCATGGTGCGGTTGAGCGCAGACGCTTCAATCAACTGGCCCGTATTAGTCAAAAATATAGGCACCCTGACCATCGCGGGCGGGCAGGCGCAGACTTTAGACCTACAGAGCGGAGTCGCAACGCTAGATAACCTGAGCCTGACCCGCGCACAGTTTACAGGCGAGTGGGTGCTGTCATTGAATCTTCAGACGATAGGCTCTAATACCGTGAGCCCGTCAATCAAAGGATTGCTATCGGGCGACTGGCTCGACCCTGCGAAGCTGCGTGACATAGAGCTAATTCTCATATGCAATGCGTCTGTCTTTTAACCTCTATAATCATTTGGGTAAAAGTTATGCCCTCCGAATAAGCATCATCACGTCCAAAGCTTGAAACACAGCCCGTCTCCTTGGTTAAGCCGCGGCATTTTTGACTATGCCGCGGCTTACGCGGGCCGCAGTGTGCCCTCAATAAAATTACTCTCGCCGGGGTGGACACTTTCAGCCTCATTTGTCGCTATTAAGAATGAGCGGGGTAGTTGGCGGAAAATCTGGTCTGAG
Source organism: Pyrinomonadaceae bacterium (assembly GCA_035276685.1). Classification (GTDB taxonomy): domain Bacteria; phylum Acidobacteriota; class Blastocatellia; order Pyrinomonadales; family Pyrinomonadaceae; genus JACVRN01. Next base: position 74,446 of record DATELK010000235.1, read on the forward strand.
CCTCAGCCGCTTCCGTGCCCGGGTAAATAGCAAAAGAGTCTACTCACGAAAAGGAGATACGTCGATGATTTCACTAAGGCAAAGCATGGCTGCTCTGTCGAGAGGCAAAAAGTTTCGTCTGGTTATTGCCCTCGGTATATTCCTCTCTTCTCTCTGCCTGGGATGGGCGACACTTCGCCCTGCCGCCGCGCCACAGCGGCGCGGGCTTTTTCTGGTATACGGGCCGGTTGATTTCACTCGCGGCGTGGGCGTGCCCGCGCCCGGCACACAGTCCTTCACGCTGCCGAGCCTGGCGACAGAATACAGGCTGCAAATCTTCAACGGCGGGCTTAATGAGCAGTTCGACGCTGTTTCGAGCGCCGTCGTGACAGTCAATGGGCGAGAAGTTTTTTCTCCCTCGGACTTTAACCAGAAGACACGGCTGCTGGAAAAGCCTTTCGCCGCAGCGCCCGACAACTCCGTGACGGTCGAATTGCGCGCCGCGCCGAAGTCCGGCCTGACTCTACAGGTCGTAGGCGTTGACAACGACGCGCCCGGCATCAACGCTAGCCTTGACCCTTCGCCCAACGCGAACGGATGGAACAACAGAGACGTTACGGTCAGCTTCGCCTGCGACGACCCTCTCAGCGGGATTGAGAAATGCCCGAGCCCCGTGGTGCTGACCGCCGAAGGCCAGGGGCAGACCGTCACGGGCACGGCCATTGACCGCGCACAAAACAGCGGGCAGGTTTCGCTTACAGTCAATATAGATAAGACTGCGCCGGTCATAAATATAGTGTCGCCTTCGGACGGAGCCGTGGCCGCCGACGAGACGCTTACCATCACGGGCACGGTTAGCGACGCGCTCTCCGGTGTCGAGAGCGTGACCTGTAACGGCGAGCGCGCGAGCATCTCCGGCACAAGCTTCACCTGCGAACAACAGCTTGTCGCGGGAGACAACCAGATTACGGTGGAGGCTACAGACCGGGCGGGCAACAGGGCCTCTTCCGGCGTCAACGTGACGTGGCAGCAGCAGGAGGGCGGCTCCTTCTCCGACGCGACCCTGCGGCCTAACGTAATCTTCGTGGGCGAAAGCAAGACCGTGACGTTCACGGCCAAGATTCCGTATGAGGGGACGACCGCGCCGACCGTGAGACTCCTGCGATTAGGCGGCGCGCCCAACGCCACGGAAGGGATGCTCGTGGACGACGGCGGCGGCGATGCTGGCAGCGGCGACGCGGTCAGTGGCGACCGTATCTTCACCTTCCGGCAAACCTACACGGCGGAAAGCGAGGGGCAGTTACGCTTCCGCGTCAACTATCAGAAAGACGGGCGAGATGTTTACTCGCAGGTCTTGCCGCTGGGCTTTCACAAGCACCTGACGGACGCACAGATAAGCTCCATACTCTCTACACAGCAGAGCGCCGCGACGCTCTATGAGAGTCTCGCTGCGTCCATCGGCATAGCGCAGGCGAGGGAAGCGGTGCTGGCCGAGCTGCGACAGAAACCGGAAGTCCTCAAGGCCGGAGTAGTGGGCGACGAGACGGGCATCTCCGTGCTCTATGCTCCCGGCATCACGGCCACAATAGACCTGTTAGACCCGCACATAGCCGGAGGCAACGTGTCGAACGCGACGCCGCCGAAAGAGAAGGAGCGCGCACCCGGCAACGCGACGCCGCTGCCGGCCACAACGATGAACGCGACGGCGACGAAAGCGACAGTGCCGCTGATGCAGAATGAAGAGGATGAAGACGAGGATGAGAATCGCATCAAGAACAAGCGCGCTCTCATCTACGCGGCCATGAACACGGAGTTCGGCCACTATACAAAGGACGAGGCGATTAGGGATTTGCTCACGAGCTACTCGTGCGACTACGAGGTTGATTACCTCTCTGACGACGCGGCCAATCTCGAAAGCTTTAAGAACCTTGAGCGCTACGGGGTCATCATGGTCAGCAGCCACGGCGGGTTGAAGCCCTTCGAGACCGCCCCCTACGCCGCTCTACACGGCCTGCCAGCCGGTCAGCCCGTTTACCAGTTCCTCTCAGGAGAAGAGGTTAACCCTGAGCGCATGAGCCAGTACGACGCCGACCTCTTTGCCGGTCTCATAGGCATCGCCAGTTCACCATTCAAGACTTACTTCTCCATCCTTCCACCCTTCGTCTCGTTCTACTCTTCGACCGGGTTCCCGAACTCGCTCGTTTACATGGAGACCTGTCGCTCGGCGGCTAACGACGCGATGGCGCAAAAGTTCTTCAGCCTGGGCGCGAAGACCTACCTCGGATACACCAAGACAGCTTTGAACAGCTTTATAGGGCCGACCGGTTTTGAGTTCTTCAAGAGGTTCTTCGGCGAGCCGTCGCGCAAGGCGGGCGGCCCCGACGGGGCTTACATCCCGGAACAATATGACCCCATACCCTGCACGGACAGGTCAAACTGGACGCAGCTTCCGAAGTGTGAAGACCCTGCGGAACGTGAAAGAATCCTGCGTGAGGAAGGCGCACGGTTCACAATGTTCGGCTCCGAGGAGCTGGAAAAGCCCGAGGTGCTGGACAACGGCGGCTTCGAGAAGGGCGACCTTCAGGGCTGGGACTACGCTTTTGATTCGAGAGCCGTGGGGCAGCTTGGAAACATCAGCCCCGTCAGCGGCGACTATATGGGGATGGTCTCAAAGAGCACTACGTGGTTCGCCGTGCTTGAACAGGACTTCTGCCTGCCGTCGGACGCCAAGCGGGTTGAGTTCGACTGGAACCTAATCACCGAGCAGAGCTGCGGCAGCGCGTTCTTCGAGCCTGACGTGCTATGGATACGCATCAAGGGGCCGGGCCTGTACCATCAGGTCTTGACGACGGGCGTCAGGCAGCAGTGCGGTCTGCTCAGGCCTACGACCGCAGACCTGCCGTCGCCGGGCAGCGCCAGGGCGACAGGCTGGCAGCACGCCTCCATAGACATCACCAGTCTTGCTCAAACCCGTGCCGGTCAGACCCTGACCCTGTCCTTCCAGGTGCAGCACGCCGTCTTTAACGGCGACATCTTCACAGACTCGGCCGTGCTGATTGACAACGTCAGGATAGTCAAATAGCAGTTAAGGGGCGCGACTGACTCCCGCCCCTCAATCATAATTATCTACAGACGACGCCAGCCATCCGGGCACGATTAATGCTGATAAAAATCGTGCCCCGATGGCTGGCGTTTTGCTCGCCGGACTAGAGCCCGCCGTGCCGCTTCCCCATCTAAAGGTGCTACAATTCTTGTCGCCAGCGGCAGAAGCGCCAACATCTCAGGACGGAAGCGCGTGCATGAAGACCTCAACACCGCATGACATCACTCTACTGCTCGCGGCCTGGAGCGAAGGCGATAGCTCTGCGCTGGAAAAACTAACGCCGCTCGTTCATGCCGAACTGCGTCGCATCGCTCGCAGGCAGATGGGGCACGAGCGCCCCAACCACACCTTGCAGGCCACAGCCCTTGTCAACGAAGCGTACCTGCGGCTCATCGGGCAGGAGGGCTTCGCTTGGCAGAGTCGCGCCCACTTCTTCGCCGTCTGCGCGCAGGTCATGCGCCACATTCTGATTGATTACGCGCGCTCTCACGACCGCGACAAGCGCGGCGCAGGGGCGCTGCACGTCTCGCTCGGGCAGGCCGCGGCGGCGGTCGAAGCCACGAACGCCGCTGATTTGGTCGCGCTCGACGATGCCTTGCGTGCTCTGGAAGCCGTAGACCCGCAGAAGGGGCGCATCGTAGAGCTGCGCTACTTCGCAGGGCTGACCATCGAAGAGACCGCTGAGGTTTTGAAGATTTCTCCTACGACCGTCAGGCGCGAGTGGCGGCGCGCGAAGGCATGGCTCTACAGGGCAATCGTCGAGGGAGACGGCCATGAGTCATGAGCGCTGGCGACAGGTTGATAAACTCTTTGAGGCCGCGCTGGAACTCGAAGCGGAAGAGCGCGCAGCCTTTCTGGATAGAGCCTGCGCGGGCGATGACTCACTGCGGCGCGAGGTAGAGAAAATGCTCGACTTCGATGAGCGGGCCGAAAGCTTTATCGAAAAACCTGTCTTCGAGGCGGCCAGGCAGATTGCGGAATCAATGGGCGATACCACTCTGCCTTCCGGAGAAGTGCTGGCCGACCGTTATCGCGTAGTGCGGTTTCTGGGGCGCGGCGGCATGGGCGAGGTCTATCGCGCCGAAGACATGAAGCTGAGGCAAACGGTCGCGCTCAAGTTTCTGCCCGAGAGGCTTTCCAAGGATGAGAAGTCTCTGGCGCGCTTCTACCAGGAGGTAAGCGTCGCGCGGCAGATTTCGCATCGCCACGTGTGCCGCGTCCACGACATAGGCGAAGCGAAGGGCCGACACTTTATCTCCATGGAGTACGTGCGCGGCGAAGAGCTGGCCGCCCTGCTGAAACGAACTCGAAGACTCGAACAGGAGAAGGTGACGGACATCGCGCTACAGCTCTGCGAAGGCCTCTCTGCCATTCACGACGAGGGCGCGCTTCACCGCGATTTGAAGCCGGCCAACATCATGATTGACATGCGAGGCGATGTGCGGATTATGGACTTCGGCCTCGCGAAGCTGATGAATAAGGCCGCCCCGCACCCTGCGGGCGACGAAGAATGTGCGAAGCCTACGCAAGTAGAAACAGGTCAGGGCATGATAATGGGGACGGTCGCGTATATGTCGCCGGAGCAGGCGCGCGGCCTCTCCGTTGACGCGCGCACAGACCTGTGGAGCCTCGGCGTCATCATCTACGAATTAATCGCCGGTTCTCTGCCTTTCACAGGAGAAACGAACCTTGATGCTCTCTGGCTCATCCTGCACGGCGAGCCGGAGCCGCTCGCAAGCTTCAACGCCGAAGTGACCGAAGGCCTTGAACGGGTCGTAGCAAAGGCGCTTCGCAAAAATAAGGATGAGCGGTATCAGACGGCGCGCGAGATGGCACTGGATTTAAAGAGCCTGACGAAGCCGCACAGCGACGTACAGAGAGATAACAGTCAAGGGTCGGCGCAAGAGGCGTCGCCTGTTGAGCAAGAGTCCGTGACTGTTCATCTGCACAATCTGCTGTCCAAGCTCTCGCCGCTTGTCGGGCGCAAGGATGAGACGGCGGCGGTCTTGAATCTGCTGCGGCGTGCGGACGTGCGGCTCGTCACACTGACAGGCGTGGGCGGCACGGGCAAGACGAGGTTAGCGTATGCCGTGGCGCTCGATTTACTGCGGGAGTTCGACGATGGGATGCGCTTCGTAGACCTGGCACCGATTAACGATGCCGAGCTGGTCGCCTCTACGATAGCGCAACTGCTGGATGTGAAGGAGTCCGGCACCAGGTCTCTCTACGAGGCATTAAAGGATGCGTTGCGCGAGCGCCGTATGCTGCTCGTGTTGGATAATTTCGAACAGGTGAGCGGCGCTGCGCCTCTTGTTAAAGAGCTCCTGTCGTCCGCGCCGAATGTGAAGGTTCTGGTGACAAGCCGCGTGCCCCTGCATCTCTCTATGGAGCACGAGTTTGATGTCCCGCCGCTTGAGCTTCCCCTCGCGGAACATTCGACCTCCACAGAAGAGCTGATGCGGTACGCGGCCGTCGCGCTCTTCGTCACGCGCGCCGCCGCCGTCAAGCCCGGCTTTACGCTCAACGATGAGAACGCTCGTGCGGTCACGGAAATCTGTGCGCGTCTCGACGGCCTCCCGCTGGCCATAGAGCTGGCCGCCGCGCGCGTCAAGCTGCTGTCGCCGCACGCCATCCTCAACAGGCTTGAGAGTGGACTGAAGCTTTTGACGGGCGGGCCGCGCGACCTGCCCGCGCGCCAGCAAACTATGGGAGCCGCTATTTCATGGAGCTACGACTTACTTGAAGCTGACGAGAGAAGACTCTTGAACCGGCTGTCGGTCTTCGCAGGGGGATGCAGGTTGGAGGATGCCGAGCAGGTCTGCGGCACAGGCGCGACGGGCCTACGCATAGAGGTGCTCGACGGCATGTCCTCATTGGTTGATAAGAGCCTGCTGTTACAGAAGGAGCAGGCGGATGGAGAGACCCGCTTACGCCTGCTGGAAGTGGTCAGAGAGTACGCGCAGGAGCAGTTGGATGAAAGCGGTGAGGCTCTGGAATTCAAGCGACGGCATGCTGACTTCTTCCTTGCGCTTGCGGAAAAGGCGGAGCCGGAGCTTGTAGGCAAACAGCAGCAGGCGTGGCAGAACAGGCTCGATGAAGAGCACGATAACCTGCGCTCTGCGCTCCAATGGTTAATAAAGCAGGAGCCGGAAAGAGGCCTGCGATTGGCAGGCGCACTCTGGCGCTTCTGGTTCACGCGCGGGCACTACACGGAGGGGCGCAGGTGGTTGGAAGCCGCGTTGGAGAGCGCGCCCCACGAAGCCAGCAGCTCGCGTGCGAAGGCGCTCTACGGCGCAGGCAACATGGCTTACCTGTTGGCCGACCTGGAAGCGGCGCGCAAGCTCTACCACGATTGCTTTGAAGTGAGCCGAGAGTCCGGCGACAGGTTATACGTAGCGCAGGCCCTTAACGGACTCGGAACGGTGGCAAGGTTTCAGGGCGACTTCACGGCGGCTCGCTCCCTCTACGAAGAATGCCTGACCATCAGCCGGGAACTGGATGATATACGGCTCATTGGGATAGCCCTCTGCAACATGGGTGGCATGGCGTCCGAGCAGGGCAATCCGGCTGCCGCGCGCCCGCTCATAGAAGAGGCCCTGGCGCTTGACCGGCAAGCCAACAACAAGGGCGGTATGACAATCAAGCTGTTCAACCTTGGCGAAGCCACTTACAGGGCTGGCGACTTCGACGCCTCGCGTGACTACTACAGGGAATGCTTAATCCTCGCCCGCGAGGTCGGCAACAAGAGAGTGCTTGGCGGTGCCCTGGACGGCTTTGCTGCCCTCGCTACAAAAGAGGGAGAGTGGGAGCGAGCAGCGCAACTTTGCGGTGCGGCGGAATCCCTGCACGAGGCAATCGGCTACGAGCCTGAGCCTACATACCGCCTCATACGTGACCGCTTTGTCGCAGAGACGCGAGAGGCCTTAGGCGAAGTGGCTTTCTTACGAATTAAAGCCGCGGGCAGGGTTATGCGCCAGGAGGTTGCCATCGCCCTCGCCTTAGGCAGCTCACGTTGTTAAATGTCAGCGTGGGAGCGGGGAAGCCCTAAGGTTTTATTAATCCCGTTACGCTTAACGGGCCCAGGACGTTAATCTGCCAGCAACAATCATCGAATGGCCTGTTACGTATGACGACGCATCCGGGCAGCGCCACAGCTTATAGAAATCCTCACACAAGGAGTAGACAGTCTACATGCCGGGGTGTAGAATATCTACATGCCTAAAAAAACTCCCTACCAGAACAAAATAGAGCTGCTACAGGGGACGTTGGATTTGCTTGTTCTCCAGACATTGCAGTGGGGGCCCCAGCACGGCTACGGCATCAGCCAACTTATTCGAACCAATTCGGGAGAAGTGCTGCAAGTAGATACAGGCTCACTCTATCCTGCGCTTCATCGTCTGGAGCGTCAGAAGTCTATACGCTCAGAGTGGAAGATTTCTGAGAACAAGCAGAAGGTCAAGGTTTATCACCTGACTTCAAGCGGCAAAAAGCAGCTGGCAACTGAACGCTCCCGCTGGGAGCAGCTCTCGGAAGCTATCGCGCGTGCCTTAAATCCGCAAGAGAAGGAGAGCGGGGCATGAGATTAAAGCTGTGGTCGAGAAAAGAGCGCGAGGAAGATTTTGATGAAGAACTGCGCAGCCATTTCCGAATGGCGGTGCAGGATCGTCTTGAGCGTGGTGAAACGCCGGAAGAGGCGGAAGCGGCCGCGCGAAGAGAGTTCGGCAACGTAGGGCTGGTAAAAGAGGTGACGCGCCGGATGTGGGGCTGGGTTTGGCTTGAACAGTTGCTACAAGACCTCAGGTACGGAATGCGCTCGTTGCGTCGGGCACCAGGCTTTACGGTAGTTGCTGTGCTGACGCTGGCGCTCGGCATCAGCGCCAACACGGCCATCTTCTCGGTCGTCAATACGGTGTTACTGCGCCCGCTGCCCTTTGCGGAGTCTGAGCGGCTGATTACCCCGCTGGGCGAGAAAAATAGTTCCAGTGTGCGCACAGTCGTCTCTTATCCGGATTATTTAGACTGGCGCGAGCAGACACAGACGCTTGAGCACATTGCGGCTTACAGGCATTCGAGCATGTTGCTGCGGCGTGGCGATGCCGAGCCTGAGTTGATTTACGGCGCGAACGTTTCCGCTGACCTGTTTCCGCTGTTGCGTGTCCAGCCCGTACTGGGCAGAGCGTTCACGCGCGCCGAGGATGAGCCTAAGAGTGAGCCCGTCATTCTTATCAGCTACGGTGTTTGGCAGCGCCGTTTCAACTCAGACCCGAACGTCATCGGCCAGCAACTCCCGCGAGGCGGAGCCGGGCCGGGCGCGACTATCATTGGCGTGCTTCCTGAAGGCTTCAAGTTTCCTGTACAGGCTAGCCGGACAGATTTTCTGCGACCGCTTGCGCCCGCGCTCGGCGAGTGGGCCGAAAGGCGCGGCGCGTATTCTCTGCGTGTCATCGCGCGCCTCAAATCCGGCGTAACGGCGCAGCAGGCCGATAGTGAGATGCGCACCATAGGCGAGCGACTGGAGCAACAATACCCGGACGAAGGCTTCCGGCTGGGCGGGCGCTTCGTCTCGCTCTATGAAGAGGTCGTCGGCAACGTCCGAACGTCGCTGCTCGTGCTTCTGGGCGCGGTGTGCCTGGTGCTCTTGATAGCCTGTGCAAACGTTGCCAATCTATTACTCGCACGAGCGACCGCACGCCACAGGGAAGTGGCCATCCGAACGGCGCTCGGCGCAAGCCATTGGCGCGTCATACGGCAGTTGTTCACTGAGAGCCTGTTGCTTTCGCTTATGGGTGGCGCTTTGGGACTGCTGCTCGCAGTGTGGGGCGTTGACCTGCTTGTCGCAAACAGCATGCTCAACATACCCCGGCTCAAAGATGTAAGCCTCGATGGGCGAGTGCTCGCGTTCACGTTTGCCATCTCTGCGCTGACAGGCATCCTCTTCGGTCTTGCGCCGACGCTACAGTCAAGAAGGATTGATTTGCATGAGGCGCTTAAGGAGGGTGTGCGTAATACTACGGCCGGCCCGTCACGTAGCCGTGTCAGGGGACTACTGGTCGTCTCTGAAGTGGCGCTCTCGCTCGTTCTTCTGATTGGTGCCGGGCTGCTCATTAAGAGCTTCGTGCGACTGCGCAGCGTCAATCCCGGCTTTGACCCGGAGCACGTTTTGACAACCGACCTCTCGCTTTCGAAGGTAAAGTACCCGGCCCCGGAGCAGCAGCAAGCGTTCTTCTCGCAGCTTATTGAGCGGCTGCGCTCCGTGCCGGGCGTAGAGTCAGCCGCCGTCATATATCCTTTACCGTTCGGCGGCACCTCAAGCGGAAACAGTTTCATCATAGATGGACGCCCCGAGCCTGCTCCGGGCGAGAAGCCTACGGCTAATTACCGCGCAGTCAGTCCCGATTATTTCCAGCTGCTGCGTATCCCGCTTATACGCGGGCGAGCGTTTAGTGAACAGGACGGCGGTAAAGCGCCGCCCGTGCTTATCATCAACGAGACCTTCGCGCGCCGCTTCTTTCCCGGCCAGGATCCGTTGGGCCAGCGCGTCGCAATCGAGCGCGCGAGGGGTGATAAGGCGGTGCAGGACATGCGCGAAATCGTGGGCGTAGTTAAGGACGTGCGCCACGAAGGGCTGGACGAAGAGGCGGGGCCTGAATTCTACGTGCCTTACATGCAGGCACCCGAGGCTTACATGAATGTCGTGGTGAGAACGGCGGGCGCAAACTCGGTCGGCATGAGCGCGAGCCTGCGCGAGGCAATCAGAGCAGCGGACAGGGAGCAATACGTCCCGGGCATTCAGCCTATGACTGAATTGCTCGCGGAATCTATAGCCGACCGCCGCTTCAACGTGCTTCTCACGGGGCTCTTCGCAGGGGTCGCATTGCTGCTGGCGTCGGTCGGCATCTACGGCGTGATGGCTTACACCGTCTCCCGGCGCACGCACGAGATTGGCGTTCGCATGGCCCTCGGCGCACGCAAGGGCGATGTGCTGCGTTTGGTATTAAGGCAGGGCTTGCGCTTGATTCTATTTGGAGTGGCGTTAGGCGTGGCGGCGGCGCTCCTGCTCACGCGACTGCTCGCAGGGATGCTGTACGATGTCGCGCCCACAGACCCCATGACGTTTACCGCTGTGGCATTACTGTTAACCTTCGTTGCGCTCGTCGCCTGCTACGTTCCGGCGCGACGGGCGACGAAAGTTGACCCGCTGATTGCGCTGAGATACGAATAACAATAGCGCCGAAAATAATCTTTTTAACAAAACCATTCATCATGTTAGGCTGTAATAAGCGATGATGAACGGAATAAATCGACGCAACTTTCTTCGCGGCGCACTTGCCGCCGGAGCGCTTCTGACCGTTGCCCGGTCAAACGCACTTGCCGGTTACGAGGCTGAACGCCGCTTCGCTCCTGTCAGGGTCGCGCGCAATCGAATTATTCGTGAGATAGTCGGCCTCAGGCCCTATCGCGCCGAAGGATTTGTAGTTAACGCGGAGCGCGTGGGCAATAAACTTCTGATACATAACTACGGGCACGGCGGAGCCGGTATAACACTCTCTTGGGGCACGGCATCACTGGCGGCGGATTTAGCTAGAGACTTTTTGGCAGTGCAGCCGTCGCGTGTACAGCGCCGTTCCAGGGCTGCGACGCAAAGACGTTTTGCTGTGCTGGGCTGCGGCGTCAACGGCCTCGCAACTGCCTGCCTGCTGCAACGCCGTTTTCAGGACGGGCCGGGCACTGTTACCATCTACTCCAAAGACCTGCCGCCCGAAACCACCTCCAACATCGCGGGAGGCTTCTGGTCTCCCACATCGGTCTATGACTCCCAGGCGGCATCCCCCGGTTTTAGGGAACAGTTTCGTCTCGCGTGCCGAATTTCCAACCGGGCCTTTCAGCTGCTCGTAGGCCCGGAGTACGGCGTGCGATGGATTGATACTTTCGAGTTGTACCGCAACGAAGCATCGCTTGCGCGCCAGCTGCCTGGGGGCGACGACCTCTATCCTCAGCAGCAAATTTATAGAGACCCGGAGCATTACTTCGGCTTCCCTTACGTGCGCCAGTACAGCACCATGCTCATAGAGCCTCCGGTTTATCTCAATGCGCTCCTGCGTGATTTTTACACGGCTGGCGGGAGGCTGGTGGTCAGGGAATTTCGTAATCGTGAAGAGGTAATGCGCCTGCCCGAGACGGTCATCTTCAACTGCACGGGCCTTGGGGCACGCACGCTTTTTGATGACCAGAAACTTGGGCCGGTGCGCGGCCAACTGGAAGTGCTGCTGCCGCAACCCGAGATTGACTACTGTTATTTGGGCAGCGGCTACATGTTCCCGCGCCGCGACGGAATAATCCTGGGCGGCACCTTTGACCGCGATGACTGGTCGCTCTCGCCAAGACCGGAACAGACCACCGAAATCATAGAAGAGCACGGGGAGGTAATGAAGGGACTCAAGAGCGGCCTGAACGCTAAAGATAATTAAATCGGCAGCATCAATCAGCGAAGGAGGACAGTCGTATGATGTGGGGATTCAGGTCATGGGAGATTTTATGGCAAGACCTGCGCTTCGGCGCGCGAATGCTCCTCAAAAAGCCCGGGTTCACTTTAGCGGCAGTCCTCACGCTCGCACTCGGAATAGGCGCGAACACTTCAATCTTCAGCATAGTTAACTCCGTGCTGCTGCGCCCGCTTCCCTTTGAAGACCCAGACCGGATAGTGATGGTCTGGATGGATAACCGCAAACTCAAAATAGACCAGGACATTCACTCCTACGCTAATTACGCGGACTACCGGGCCCAGAATCAGGTCTTTTCAGAGATGACGGCCATTTCCCAGCGCAGCTTTAACCTGACTGGCGAGGGAGAGCCCGAGCGCGTCATGGGGGCGGCCGCCACCGCCAGCTTCTTCTCTGTGATGCGAGTCACGCCGGTTGTGGGGCGTGCCTTCACACCGGATGAAGATCAGAGCGGGCGCGGCCAGGTGGCCATACTAAGCTACGGCCTGTGGCAGCGACGCTTCGGCGGCGACCCGCAGATTGTAGGAAAACCTATCTCGCTCAACGGCATCAATCGAACTGTGATTGGCGTCATGCCCGCCGGTTTCACTTTCCCGGGAAAGGAGACGCACATCTGGGTTCCTCTGGCACCTGACCCGCAGCTCATGAGCAACAGGTCAGGCTTCTGGCTGACCGTGGTCGGGCGTCTCAAGCCCGGCGTCTCCTTAGAGCAGGCGCGAGCCGAGATGAGCGTGATAGCCAAGCGCCTTGAGACCCAGTACCCGGACATAAACGAGAGCTACGGCGTCAACCTGGTTCCTCTACACGAGCAGGTGGTAGGTACTATCCGGCCCGCGCTGCTGCTCCTGCTCGGAGCGGTCGGCCTGGTGCTTCTTATTGCCTGTGCTAACGTCGCCAACCTCCTGCTGGTGCGCGCAGCGGCGCGTGAGCGTGAAATCGCGATTCGTGCGGCTCACGGCGCAGGCCGCAGCCGTATCATTCGTCAACTGCTCACGGAGAGCTTTCTGCTGGCTCTACTCGGCGGGGGCTTGGGCGTGTTAGTGGCCGTGTGGGGCCTCGGAGCGCTGAAATCTTTCAGCCCGAGCGACCTTCCCAGGCTCGACCAGGTCGCCATTGATAAGCGCGTCCTCATCTTTACGCTGGCCGTTTCATGTCTGACCGCGCTCGTCTTCGGGCTGGTCCCGGCGCTACAGGCTTCTAAGCCGAACATGAACGAGATACTGAAAGAAGGCGGCAGGGGCGGCTCGGCGGGCGTGCGCGCCGCACGTGCGCGACATCTCCTTGTCATATCGGAAATCGCGCTGTCGCTGGTGCTGCTGATAGGGGCCGGTTTGCTGATAAAGAGTTTCGGTCGGCTACAGGAATTCAACTGGGGCTTTAACCATGACCATCTGCTGACGGCCCGCCTACAACTCCCGGGCTCGAAATATGGGGACGAGAAGCAGATTCGAAACTTTTACGAGCAGCTTCTACAGCGTCTCAACGCTATGCCGGGAGTTCAGTCGGCCGGTGCCGTATCGAGCATCTTCCTTAGTAAGACTCCGAACTCGACGAACTTCAGCATAGAGGGTCAGCCTGAGAAGACCGGCGCGGAATCTATAGAGGTGCCTTTCGATTCAATCAGCCCTAACTACTTCGAGGTGATGGGCACGCCCGTCGTGAAGGGGCGTCCCTTTAATGACCGCGATGTCGAAGGCTCGCCACTCGTCGCCATTATTAACGAGACTTTTGCCCGGGAGTTCCTGCGCGGAGAAGAACCTCTGGGCAAAAGGTTCAAGTACGATAATCTCGATAGCGATGCCCCCTGGTTCACAATCGTCGGCGTCGTAGCGGATACACGGCGCACGGGCTTCGACTCCGAGGTGAGGGCTGAAACGTACGTTCCTCAAGCGCAAGTGCCGACTTCGGGGATGACCCTCGTCATTCGCACTAAAGCAGACCCGGCGGGGCTCACCGCCTCCTTACGCAACGAGGTCTTGTCAGTGGACAAAGATCAGCCCGTCTACGACATCAGGACAATGGATCAGCTACTTGTCGAGAAGATTGCGCAGCGCCGATTCAGCGCACTCCTGCTGGGACTCTTCGCGCTCCTTGCGCTCGTGCTCGCGGCGGTGGGCATCTACGGAGTGATGGCTTATTCAGTCGCGCAGCGCACGCACGAGATAGGCATACGCATGGCCCTGGGCGCGCAGAAAAGCGATTTACTCGGGATGATTGTGAGGCAGGGGATGATGCTGACGGCTGTAGGCATAGGCCTCGGACTAGTCGTAGCTTTTGCTCTCACACGCGTTATGTCTGGGATGCTTTATGAAGTGAGCGCCACCGATATGCAGACGTTCATTATTATCCCGCTTATACTTGCCGGGGTGGCGCTGTTGGCCAACTACATCCCGGCGCGTCAGGCGGCTAAAGTAGACCCGATGGTCGCGCTCAGATACGAGTAGAAGGTCAAAAGTAATTCTTATCTCTGTGTCAGAGACAAGGCTACGCCTGACCTCTGCTCCGCGAACATACGCACCACGCATTCGACAATCTCGTTGACGGCCTCCTCCGGTCGTTTCCCTTGAGCGTGGATGCCGCAGACTGCCGTCGTGAATGCATGATTGAGGTCTGGACTCCAACGCAGGTGCCCGCCCTCGTCTCGGCCATACGTGAGATAAGCTGAAAGCGTATTGAGCCCGGTGCCGGGTCTCTCGCCTATGAGATGAACTATGACATCGACGCCCAGCAACATGCCTATGTGATAGCCTATGCGCACGCGCCCGTTCTGAACGAAGATGTCGCGGCTTCCGGCGTGGTGCCCTGCTTCGGTCAAACCTCTCCGCAGGCCCGGCAGCAATGCGCGCAGGTTCTCGTTGACGGCGTTAGCATTCAGGCCGTCCGAGATGACAATCTGCGCCTGCGGCCGCCTGGAATTGTAGAGCGATATAAGACGATGGGCGTCAGATTCGATAACGCGCTCGCCCGATGGCGGGTGCGACAAATACTGCTCCCTGTCGCTGGCGAGGCTCCGAGCTTTCAGGTGCTGCGGCGAGGTGTCGCGAATGACCGCCGTGCTGATTACAGAGTAGAGGGCGTGGCGAGCGTTGCGGTGAATAGTCTCTACCCGCGACTCGGCCCCAGATGGTGCCGCGTAATCGTCGCCGTGACCGTAGCCAAGGTCATAACCGCGCTCTTCTCTGAGCGCCTTAATCTTTCTTACAGCCTCCTCTCGGAGTGACTCGATTGAGCGCGTGTCGCCACCGGCTTTCATGTAGATGGGATAGAGGGATTCTGCTTTACCCGCGTCCGCCGAGAGTGTTCCACGAGCGTCCATGACACCGAGCTCTGCCAGCCGCTTGTGCATGGGCGTCGCAACCTTGCTGCGTGTCAGGCGTCTGAGGCGCGGGTGCTCGCGAAACGAGGTTGTCAAATATCCCAGCATGGGGTCTGTGTTGCCAGCCACGGCCATCAGATATGCGGGCGCAGCCTCTCTGACAATCTGTTCGGTTAATCCTTTGAGCGCGCCGGGGCTTATCCCCATGTGGAAGGTGGAGCAAACATCAAGCCCCATAGTCAGACCATGCAGCTTCGCCATGACAACATCCTCAAGGCACGCGCGCCTGAGTTGTTCGCCCGTGCGAAAGACCTCCGGCCCTATGAAGCCTGCGACATCGTTGACAATCATCCACTTGCCTGTCTGCCGCCTGATGTGGCGTGCCACTCCGTAGGTGCGTGCTTCTAGTGTCACCATATCGACGCCCGCCGCCGCGCCGTTAGTAACCTCAGAGCCCTGCCCCGTTTCGAAATAGAGGCCGTTAAAGCTGCGCGCCACATCCAGTATGCCGCTGACATCCAAGCCGACCATGCCGACGAGCGCCCTTGATGTACCGGCCAGACTCTGAAAACCGACATCGACTGCGGTGTGCGAGCGCGCCCGTGCCTGCTTCACTATGTCGGAAAGGACGCAGTAGCACGTGGGAAGCCGTAGCCGCTCTACGACAGTGCGGAGTAAATCTTCAAGGCGAACGATGGTTTCCAGTTGGTCGCCCGCCGGATTGATGCCGAGGATAACATCGCCGCAGCCATAACTGAGTCCTTCAAGAATGGAGAAGAGTATCTCCTCTTCGTCGTCGCCGGGACTGTTGGGTTGGAGGCGCGAGCCGAAGTGCTGCGGCGAGCCAAGGGGTACGCTCTCCCCCTCAGTCAGCGGGTTGAAGATGGAGCGGGCGACGCTTGAAAGCTCCTCGGTCGTCATTACTTTGACGACCGCCGCGATTACGTGGCTCGCCAGTCCTTCGCGGTAACGGCTCGCCCATGCTTCAGACCGGGAGCTGAGCAGGATACTCCTCAATTCATTGACTGTGAGGGTTGAGATTTCCGCAGCCAGTTTGAAGTCGAGCGAACTCGTGAGCGCTTCGCTTACTTCATCTTCAACGAGAGTTGCCTTGCTTATTTCTCCGAGGCTTAATGCGCTCAGTTGGCCCCGTGCGTGCCTGCGTATGGAGTCATCGACAGTCCCGCCTATCTCTAAATCGCCTTCCTTGAGCTCATTGGCGAGGGCGAAGATTTGTAACAGCTCCTGAGGATTCATAATTAAAAGTGTTCGACGAAGCCGGGCGTGCAGCGCCTGAGCCTAGCCTCTATCTCTGTCAGCCTCGCTTACGGTCTTCCGGCACCGGCTTTCTTCAGTAGCTCAATCACGTCGGAATGTTTGTTGTTCTCCGCCCACGTGAGAGCGTCACGACCCTGCGCGTCTTTAACGTCTACCCGCGCGCCTTTATTGAGCAGCATACGAACGATTCCAGCGCGCCCTCTGGCCGCTGCATAGATTAGCGCCGTCTGCCCATTATTATCGCGCAGGTTCACGTCGGCCCCGCGTTCTAGCAGGACTCTGGCCGTACCTTCGTGACCGCCCAGGGCCGACTGCATCAGAGCGGTCGAGCCACTGTTATCCTGCGCGTTCACGTTCGCGCCTTTTCTTAAAAGCTTCTCGCTGATGTTATTGCTGCCCCTTGAGGCCGCATTGATGAGCGCAGTCCTGCCGCCCGCGTCAAGCACGTCCGGCTTCATCCCCGCCGCCAGGAATAGCTCGACCGCGCCTGTCTCGCCTTCTTCCACGGCCCTCGTGAAGGCTGTCTCGGTAAAGGGAATATTCTTCTCCGAGAGCCGCGCACGCGCAGCCATCTCGTCGGGAGTAGCCACGGGCGGAATGTTTACGTTCTCCTGTCGGTTGGCGTTATCCGCAGGTGTGGGACTCGGGCGCGGGCTGCTCCTGGCAACGGGCCGGTTTGAAGTCGTTCTACGCGGCGTCTCTTTACCTGAGAGCAGTAGGTAAAGCGCTGCCGGGATGATGCAAAGCGCGGCTATCAGAACAGCCGCTATTACCCACTTGCGCCCGCCATGCTTTCGGGCCACCACTGTTTCTTCAGGCAAGGGCACGACTATCTGTCGCTCACGCACTTTGTCACGAGCGCCTATGTCGTCGCGCCCCGGCGGTAAGCTTACTCTGGTAGTTTCATCCTCAGCCGTCACAGGGACAGTCGAGGCCGCGCGCGGTGCCATGTTGTGTAGGTCGTCACGCATCTCTGCGGCACTGCGCGGGCGATGCTCGACGTTAAGCGCCATCGCGCGCATCAGCGCGGCGGAGAGAGAAAGCCCCACTTCCGGATTAAGCTTGTTCGCAGGGCGCAGAGGGTCAGGCTGGCCGTTGATAAGAGCGGTGGCGCGTGAGAGCGCGTCCACAGGCTTAACGTTTGTCAGCAAGTGATAAAGAGTAGCGCCCAGGCTGTACAGGTCGCTGCGCGCATCAGTGCCTGCGCCCTGCATCTGTTCGAGAGGGGAATAGTTCGGAGAATAGCCGTGCACGCTCTTACTCTCGGCCACAGACATCTGCCCGGCGCTACCCTTGGCGAGACCGAAATCCAGCAGCACGATGTGATTCGGAGAGAGCAGCTTGAGATTGGCAGGCTTAATGTCCCTGTGCAGCACGGGCGGGCTCAAGTGATGCAGGTAATCCAGCGCATCCAGTATTTGATAGGCGAAGCCAAGCACTTCGGCAGGAGTAAAGGGTCGCTCCTTACGCTCCATCATCACCGCAAGGTCGTCGCCCGGAATAAATTCCATCACCAGGAACAGTCCGTCTCCTTCACTGAAATGATCCAGCACTTTGGGCAGCGCCGGATGGCGCAGATTAGCCAGCAGCCGCGCTTCCCGCTCGAATGCCCGTCGAAGCTCATCCGTTTCGACCAGAGTCTCTTTCAGCGCGACTGTTCGGGACAGGCGCTCATCCAGAGCCTCATAGACTGCGCCCATGCCGCCACGGCCGAGCGGCCGTATGATGCGATAACGGTTCTGAAGTATGGTGTCTATAGCGAACATGAAGACGAATGCTCCTGCGGCATCACTCCCAAGTAAACCCGCCACGAGCATAAAGCATTCAATCTGATATCCAAAGATGGCAATGAGGGAAGGTGCCAGGCACGAGCTCTACACGAAAACAGCCAGCACTCACGCTGGCTGTAATCTTGAAATAATTGAAGGGCCTGCTTGCTTTCAGGAAGGAACAGAACAACTCAAATTAGCGAGCCGGTTTCTTATCCCTGTTATCTCTTCCGCTACGCAGGTAGGCGACGGCGACGCCAGCCAGTACTGCTCCGACCGTAACGCGCGTCACCAGACTTTTTCTGTTGTGCTTCCACTCGGCCTTCCAGCCCCGCTCGGCAAAGACGTTGGGGACGTGGCCGCGAGCCAAATCTTCCACGTAGCCTTCTACGACGCCCACCCGGTCGGCCAGCATCAGCGGCAGCCAGTGGCCGTAGCTAGATTCGCTGTACCTGAAAGCGAAGCGCCGTATCATGCCGCTTAAGCCCGCAGGCGGTGTCGAGGTTCCAAAGGCGGCCGAGACGTTCGGGCGCTCGTTAGAATGCAGCACCTCCACGCTCGCGGGCTGTTGCGTCGGGCGCTCCCAACTGTAGCCCGCGTGCTCCCCGTTGTTGCGATTCTTCATAGGATAGGTCGGGTCGTTGTCCGGGTTCGCGTCTATGCCCCACCCCTTGACCTGCATAGCGTCTATCTCTTTCTTCTCCATACTCTCCATGACAGCTCTTCTCCTTAGCTTCTGGCCGATGGCGGCAGCAGCACCGGCTTGATGCAGTTATCCAGCTTGGCCGAAAAAATCCTGTACGCGTCCGACACCTCTTCCAGCGGGATGCGGTGCGTGATGAGCGCTTTCGGGTCGAGTATCCCGTTCTGCACGTGCTCAATCAGGCGCGGCAACAATCGCTTCACGGACGCCTGATTGCCCCTGAGCGTCAGTCCCTTATTCACCACATTCCCTATCGGGACGAGTGTATCTATAGGGCCGTACACGCCTACGATTGAGACGGTGCCGCCCTTTTTCACGGAGTTGATGGCCCAGTGCAGCGCCGTCGCAGAGCCGCCCTGCATCAGCAGTTTTCTGCCCAGCAGCGTCTGCATGACACGTCCCGCCGCCTCGGCTCCTACCGCATCTATACAAACGTCTGCGCCCAGCCAGTCGGTCGTGCGCTTGGCGAATAAGACCACGTCGCCCAGCTCTCTGAAGTTATAGGCCTCGCAGGGCGCGTAATTCCTGACGAACTCCAGCCGGTAGTCCACGTGGTCTATGACTATGACTCGTCCGGCACCGAAGAGCCACGCGCACCTCGCCGCCATGATGCCTACCGGGCCAGCCCCGAAGACCATGACTGTGTCGCCGGGCTGAATGCCTGCCATCTCGGCCGCCTGATAGCCCGTAGGAACCACATCCGTCAGCATCACCGCGTCGTCCGGATCCATGCCTTCGGGAATCACCGTCGGGCTCACGTCCGCGTAAGGCACGCGCACGTACTCGGCCTGCCCGCCGTCATAGCCGCCAGCCGTATGCGAGTAGCCGAAGATGCCGCCCACGGCCGTAGCCTCAGGGTTCGACTCGTGACAATTGCCGTAAAGCTCCTGCTGGCAGAAGACGCACTTGCCGCAGGCTATGTTGAAAGGCACCAGGACGTGATCCCCTGCTTTTAATTTCTCGACCTCCGGGCCTACCTCTTCGACTACGCCCGTGACCTCGTGGCCGAAGGTCATGCCGACGCGTGTGTCCGGCACAGACCCGTTATATAGATGTAGGTCGGAGCCGCAGATGCAAGACCTAGTGACGCGTACAATAGCGTCCTGCGGGTGCTGTATCTCCGGCTCCGGTTTATGGTCGATGCGTACCCGCAGCGGCCCCCTGTAATTCATGGCAAGCATAAAACTGACCCTCCCCTTTCTCGTCTGTCGCGGAAAGAATAAAAAAATAAGGCGTGATGTTTTAGCCCCTCAGGGGCCAGACACCGCGCCGTCATTCCCCCTTGATACTTATCCGTAACGTGCAAAATCTATCAACTCTGGGACGCGTTACCGCGCCCGTGTTTAAGCTAGAGTGTCATGGCCTTGCGGAGTTTGAGTCACGCAAGTGTTACAGGAGTATTACTCCTGTATCGCCCGTTATCAGCGCATTCCTCAACTCTTGGATGGCTTCCCGCTCAAGAGGGTATTCGGCTTTGGCCCAGTCTTCTACGCCCTCGCTGTATTGGATTATACTCGGGGAGCTATTTTCGCAACACAGCCTGTTATGAATGCTAAGGTTTACAGCTTCGGACATTTCCGGCTGGACGCGGCGGCACGCAAACTCTTTCGCGAGGAAGGGGTCGTGCCGCTGACGCCCAGGCTCTTTGACATACTGCTGCTGCTGGTGGAGAGAAACGGGCAGCTGGTGACGAAAGAAGATTTGATGAGGAACGTCTGGCCCAACCTCTTTGTCGAAGCGAATAATCTGACCGTGAGCATGAGCGCCCTGCGGCGTGCGCTCGGTGAAAGCCGCGCCGGGCGAGAGTATATCGAGACGATACCGAAACGCGGCTACAGGTTCGTCAGTCGAGTGATAGAGGAAGAGGCCGCTGCACAATCTGAGAAAAGAGTTTCCAGAGAGCAGAGAGGTGCAGACGCTCATGGCGATACAGTCAGTTCTCTCGCCGTGCTCCCGTTCACGAATCTTGAAGAGGACGAAAATCTAAACTACTTCGTTGACGGAGTCACGGAAACTATCATCAACAGCCTGTCCAGGCTCCCGCAGCTCAGGGTTCTAGCCCGCAGCTCCGTCTTCCGCTTCCGCCATAGGGAGATAGAGCCGAAGGCAGCGGGCGCGGAGCTGGGCGTAGAGGCCGTGCTGGTCGGGACTGTCAGGCAGGTGCAGGGTCTTTTAATCATAGGGGTCGAGCTGGTCAAGGTCTTGGACGGCTCGCAGCTCTGGGGCGAGCGCTACGAGCGTAAGCTTTCCGACATCTTCGCCGTGCAAAGAGAGATTACAGAAGAAATCTCCAGGAGCCTGCAACTCAAGCTCACGAGCGAGCAGAAGCGGCGACTTGGCAACTACTACACTAACAACATAGAGGCTTATAACCTGTACCTCAAAGGCCGCTACTTCTGGAATAAGCGCACCGAGACGGGCATCAGGAAAGGGATTCAATATTTTGAGGAGGCGATTAAAGTCGACGAGAGCTATGCGCCCGCCTATGCGGGGCTGGGTGCCTGTTATCTGAGCCTGACCTCATGGAATATCCTGCCCGCCGAAGAGGTGCTGCCCCCGGCCAGACGGGCTGCGACTAGGGCTCTTGAGATGGACGACTCGTTTGCCGAAGCTCACGCCGTCCTCGGGATTGTGAACTTATACTCGCTGGACTGGCCCAACGCCAAAAGCGAGTTCGAGCGTGCGCTCGCTCTCGACCCCAATTCCGCGCAGGTTTATTTCTGGTACTGTACTTACTGGGCGATTATGGGAGAGATAGACGAAGCGCTCGCAGTCATCCACAGGTCTCAGCTACTTGACCCTCTCTCGCCGGTCGTCTGCATGAAAATAGGCAAGACTTTATTGTTCAAACAGCAGTATGCGGAGGCCCTGCAATACTGCTATCAGGCGCTTGAGCTGGATGAGAATTTCGCCTGGGCATACGGCATGATAGGACTTATCCACTGCGAGCAGGGCGATTACGAAAAGGCCATACGCGAGTATCGGAAATGCATAGCCCTCACCCGTGACACGGAGACGGAAGGCTTGCTCGGCTACGTCTACGCGGTCGCGGGCAGGCTCGACGAGGCAACGGCCATACTCGAAAAGTTGCAGCAGCAATCCAGAGAAAGCTACGTGCCTATGTTCTCGACCCTGTTCATATACATCGGGTTGAAGGATAAAGAGAATGCCTTCCGGCTGCTGGAAAGAATGTACGAGGAGAGGTCTTTCATGCTCGCCGGACTGAAGATGTTCCCGGTCTTCGCCTACCTGCGCGACGACCCGCGCTTCTCATCCATACTGCGCCGCATAGGCTTGCCCGAATAGTTAGCGCAAGGTCAGGCCCAACTCACATTCCCGCCTTTCATAACAACTGTTTGTTCGAAGCGGAAACGTGATTCCGTAAAAATTAGTAAATTTTAGGAAGCGCCTGCGCTAGCCGTTGCTATCATGCGACGGAACTTACGCCTGAACGGTCTCGGGTTTGTCGGCACGACAGGCACGGTCTACGCTCTGATAACTATACGGTCATGGTAAGACTTCTGATTGCAGAAGATGATGCTGGTATGCGCGGCCTGCTTGAGCGCACTTTCCGCGCGGCGAGCTATGACCTGTTGATAGTCAGGGACGGGTTATCTGCGCTGGCAGCCCTTCAAAACTCGGACGTGCCCACGGTCGCGATTCTGGGGATGCTGTTGCCAGACATGACCGGCGCAGAGGTCTGCCGCAGGGTGCGCTCCATGCATCATGACATCCCGCCGTATCTCATTCTGCTGACGGGGAAGTCTGACAGCGATGATGCGTTCGGAGGAGCCGCGACGAATGCCGACGACCTTGTACGTAAGCCTTACGAGACGAGCGAAGTCAAGGCGCGAGTGCGGGTCGGGATGAGGGTTCTGAATCTTCAGGGGAGCCTCGTCTCGCTGGTGAGTGAGCTACAGGAAGCACGCGCGCGTCTCAAACAACTGTCTGTGCTGCTGCGCCGCGACATACATACCTACGAGTTCGGCCCGTTCCGCCTTGAGGCGGGCGAGCGTCGCCTGCTGCGCGAGGGAAAACCCGTCCCGCTCCCCTCAAGAATCTTCGACCTGCTCCTGCTGCTCGTTCAGCGCAGCGGGCACCTTGTAGGCAAGGAAGAGATTATGCGCGAGGTTTGGGGCGGCAGCATCGTGGAGGAGAACAACCTGACCGTGACCATGAGCGCCCTGCGGAAAGCTCTGGGGCAGGCGTCTGGCCAGCGCGAATACATAGAGACGGTGCCCAAGTGCGGGTATCGCTTCGTGGCCGAAGTGACGGCGCTACGCGACTGTGAGCCGATGAGTCAGGCGTACGCCGTGGCCCCCAAGTCTCCCTGAGCGGCGGCCCATATGAACCATTTCCGAAATCTCAGGCGATGAAAGCTCAAACTCATCTTAGCGGCGGCAGTCAGGCTTCTGTCACTTTCGAGCGCTTCGCGCGCACGATGGATGCCGACGGCTTTACACGCTCTATGGTCAAGCTGCTGCTCGCGCTCGTGCTTCTGGGCGCATGGCTCGCATGGCTTTTTCTGGCGCGCGTTCCTGTTTATGAGGTGAGCGATACGGCGCGGCTTGAGGCGTCGCAGGCAGGCTACACTGTTGAAGCCGCCGTCTCGGGCCGCGTCGTCAACGCAGACCTCGCCGTGGGGAAAGAGGTAAAGGCGGGCGACGTGCTCGCGGAATTGGACACCAGCGCGGAGCGGCTGCAAATGGATGAAGAGCAGGCGCGGCTCGCCTCGCTGACGCCGCAGATACAGGCGCTCACGAGCGAAATCGCCGCGCAGGAGCAGGCCATTGACGAGCAGCGCAAGGCGAGCGCGGTGGCGCTCGATGAAGCGCGTGCCCGTGTGGAAGAAGCCGAGTCGGCTGCACAGTACGCCGAGGAACAGGTCAAACGACTCTCGCAGCTCTTTCGTGACGGCATCATCTCGGAGATGGAAGTGCTGCGCGCAAAGTCCGAGGCGAAGAGCAAGCGCGCGGCCGTAGACAGCCTGAAGCTCGCAGTCAGCCGCATGGAAAAAGAGC
This sequence comes from Pyrinomonadaceae bacterium, assembly GCA_035276685.1. Taxonomy (GTDB): domain Bacteria; phylum Acidobacteriota; class Blastocatellia; order Pyrinomonadales; family Pyrinomonadaceae; genus JACVRN01. Next base: position 98,116 of record DATELK010000235.1, read on the forward strand.
AGCAGACGCGCGAGACCGAGCGCCGCGCCAACATAGAGAAGCTGCTGCGTGAGCGCGGGCAGTTGGAGGGACAGCGCGCGACCACGGCCTCCGCCATCGAAAGACTACGCAACGAGATAGAGAGGAGGGTTATTCGCTCGCCCGCTTCGGGGCAGTTGGGCGAGGTCGCAAGCTCCAAGTCCGGCGCTGTCTTGCGCGAGGGCGATAAGCTAGGCACGATTGTTCCATTCGGCGCTTTGAAAGTGGTCGCCGAATTCTCACCCGAAGCGCTTGGCAGAGTCCGCCCCGGACAGACCGCTCACATGCGGCTGGCGAATTTCCCCTGGACTCAGTACGGGACTCTGACTGCGACCGTCACGAGCGTGGCGAGCGAAGTCCGCGAAGGAAAGATTCGCACAGAGCTTGCTCTTCAAAACAGCTCTGCTTCGCCCGTGCCGTTGCAGCACGGCATCCCCGGCACAATCGAAATCGAAGTCGAGCGTGTCTCGCCCGCCACGCTTCTCCTGAGGGCCGTGAAATTCCTCTCCACGCCGCAGGCACGCGCCGTGGAGCCGTCCAACCGGGGCCGAGGCTGAGTGATGATGAAATCCTCGCTCAGTAGTCGTCGACTCCTTGTGCCGGAGGTCGTGCAGACCTCTGCTATGGATTGCGGCCCCGCCTCTTTAAAGTGCCTGCTCGAAGGTTTCCGCATTCCTGCCAGCTACGGCCGCCTGCGCGAAGCCTGCCAGACAAGTGTCGACGGGACTTCCATAAACACCATGGAAGAGGTCGCCGTACAGCTTGGGCTTGAGGCCGAGCAGATAATGGTCCCGCCAGACCACCTGCTCATGCCCGAAGCTCACACCTTACCGGCAATCGTCGTTGTTCGCCGCGCCAGCAATGCCACTCACTTCGTAGTCGTCTGGCGAAGGCACGGCCCCCTGCTGCAACTGATGGATCCGGCCGTGGGCCGTCGCTGGGTTCCGGCCAGAAGTTTTCTGGAAGAGGTTTACGTACACAACTCTGCCGTGCCTGCGGCTGCGTGGCGCGAGTGGGCTGCAACGGAAGAGTTCTTAGGCGCTCTGCGCGGGCGTTTGTCGGCCCTGAAGATTACGAGCGCGGCGGCGCGGCGAATGATAAAGGCGGCGTTGGATGATGCGGGATGGCTGCCTCTGGCAACTCTGGACGCGGCTGTGCGTATGGTCGAAGCGGTCGCAGCGTCAGGCGCTATCAGTCGCGGTCGAAGGGCCGCGCGCACAATCGAGCGCTTGACGGCACGCTCGCTGGCGGAAGGCCCGGAGCAGGTCATCCCGCCGGAGTTCTGGTCTGTGCGAGCAGCCGCCGAAGATGAAGACGGAGAGGCGCAGCTCTTTTTGAAAGGCGCTGTGCTGGTTCGCGCCCTCAGGCGACGCGAAAAGGGAGAGAAGCAACCTCAGGATGCCACGAGCGAGAGCGAAGAGGCGGAAGCGCCGATTGCGTCCGAGCTTGCCTCCGCGCTTAAAGAGCCGCCCGCGCGCCCCATCAGAGAATTCATCAGGCTCACCTCTGAGGACGGCATCTTTACTCTCGTCTGTCTGCTCGTCGCGCTCCTTCTGGTCGCGGGCGGCATCACCATCGAAGCGCTGCTCTTTCGCGGCCTCTTCGACATCGCGCGCGAGTTGAATCTCTCGGGGCAGAAGCTAGGGGCTATGACGGCGCTGCTCGTCTTCGTCACGGCGCTGATGCTCGTGGAGCTTCCTATGACGAGCGTCGTCCTGCGCCTGGGGCGCGGTCTTGAGACGCGCGTGCAGATGCTCTTTATGAGAAAGATACCGCGTCTGGGCGACAGGTACTTTCACAGCCGTCTCATCTCTGACATGGCCGAGCGCAGCCATAGCTCTCACCGCATACGCCTGCTGCCTGTGCTCGCCGCGCTCTTTCTGCGAATCACTTTCGAAATCATACTGACGACCGCAGGCATCATCTGGCTAGACCCCGCGAGCGCGCCCTTTGCCATACTCGCCGCCGTGCTCATCATAGGACTGCCGCTTGTGGCGCAACCCCTTCTGCTTGAGCGAAACCTGCGCGTGCGTAATCACAACGGAGGATTGAGCCGCTTTTACTTCGACTCGCTCGTGGGCCTCTTTGCCGTGCGCGCTCACTCTGCCGGGCGCGCTGTGCGCCGCGAGCACGAAAGCCGCCTCATAGAATGGGCCGGCGCATTCCTTGGGCTGCAACGCGCGATTGTCATCGTCGAAGGCTTGCAATTCTGCGCAGGCTTCGGGCTGGCCTGCTGGCTGATACTCGGCTACTTCCAGCGCTCGGGCGAATCCGGCGGCCTGCTCCTTTATGCTTACTGGGTGCTGAATCTTCCGGTGCTGGGACAGGAGATAGCGATGCTGACGCGCCAGTACACGGATTATAGAAATATTATGCTGCGCGTGCTGGAGCCGCTGAGCGCGCCCGAAGAGACTCTCACACAATCAAGCACGATTGAGGCGCGTGAGATGCGACCCGAGCCGCTTACGGATTCGTCGCGCGGCGTCTCCATAGAGTTTCAGAATGTCACGGTGCGTGCGGCCGGGCACAGCATCTTACAAAACATTAATCTCTCCATCGCTGCGGGCGAGCACCTTGCCATCGCAGGCGCTTCGGGCGCGGGCAAATCGACTCTGGTCAGCCTGCTGCTCGGCTGGCAACGCGCGGCCGCCGGAAGCGTTCTCGTTGACGGCGTCGAGCTAGACGGCGAGCGGCTTGAGCAGTTGCGGCGCGAGACCGCGTGGGTTGACCCGGCAGTGCAGGTCTGGAATCGAACCTTTCTGGAAAACCTGCGCTACGGCTCAGAAGAGCAGGCGCACTCGCCCGTCAATCAGGTCATTGAGCTGGCAGACCTACTCGACGTGTTGGAGCGATTGCCGGACGGGCTGCAAACCGTGCTTGGCGAAGGCGGCGCGCTCGTCTCCGGCGGGCAGGGGCAGAGAGTGCGAATCGGCCGCGCCATGATGCGCCCGCACGCCCGGCTCGTCATCCTTGACGAGCCCTTTCGCGGGCTTGAGCGCGAGCGTAGACAGGCGCTGATGGAGCGTGCGCGAAAATTGTGGAGCCGTGCCACGCTCATCTGCATCAGCCACGACGTAAGCGCCATGCAGTCGCTCGCGCGCACGGTCGTCATACATGAAGGCGAAATTGTAGAAGACGATTCGCCCGCCCGGCTCGCCTCTCGCGCGGGCTCGCGCTATCGCGCCCTGCTTGAAGCGGAAGCGCAGGTGCGAGTGGGCCTCTGGGCCAGCCGCGAGTGGAGGCGTTTGAAGCTTCAGGACAGGCAGCTATCCGAGGCAGAGGAGGTTCAGAGAACGCATGTCGCGCGATGAGAGCCAGCTGTTCTGGCCTGTCTCAAGAGTGGGCGAAGCTCTGGAAGCATTGGGGCGCGAGAGCGGTCTTGTCTCAGGCCTCACGCTCGCGCCTCCGCCTTCGCAGGTAGTCGAGAGCGATGAGGCACTGGGTCAATGGATAATCGCCGCCGCAGACTGGCTAGGATTCGAGGCGGAGCCCAGAGAGGTTCGCTACGCTGCGGTCGAAGAGATAGTCGCGGCCTCTGCTCCTTCACTGTTTCAGGTCAATGTCAAAGGCGAGCCGCACTTTCTTGCGCTACTCAGGAGCAGTAAGCGTTCTGTGTCCCTCATCGCGCGGGACGGCTCCGTGCGTCGCGTGCCATCACCCTTGATTCACCATGCGCTGCGCGAGTATGTAGAGGAGCCGCATGTGCCGGAAGTTCGTAGACTGACTCGTGAGCTGGGCATACAAAAGCGAAAGCGCGCGAAGGCCGAAAGTGGTCTGCTGCGCCAGCGGCTAGGGCGCAAGCGACTGGGCGATTGCTGGGTGCTGCGACTCTCTTTGAGCGACAGTATCTGGCGACAGGCGCGCTCCCTTCGCCTGCCGCGCAGGCTTCTCTTTACCGCGACTGCCTACACCATACAGTACGCGCTCTGGCTCCTTTCATGGTGGCTTCTGGGTCGCGCTACCTTCGGCGGGCAATTAGAGCGCGGCTGGCTGCTGGCGTGGATACTTCTGCTCATCACCATCATTCCTTTCCGGCTGCTCTACAGCTGGTCTGCGGCGCTCTTCTCTGTCGCCGCTGGCGGGCTGCTTAAGCAAAGGCTGCTCTATGGCGCGCTGCGTATGAACCCTGAAGAGATGCGTCATGAAGGCGTAGGCCATCTGCTGAGCCGCGTCTTCGAGGGCGAGTCCGTGGAGGCGCTGGCGCTCTATGGCGGTTTCCTCTCGCTCGTCTCCGTCATAGAGCTGGCGCTCGGTGGGGTAGTCATCTGGTTCGGCGCAGGCGGAGCGCTTCACGTTCTACTGCTAGCTGTCTGGACTGCCGGGCTCGCCCTGCACACCTGGCGCTTCTTCCGCCACAGGCTTCCCTGGACCAATGCGCGCCTAAACATCACGCATAACCTGGTGGAAGTGATGGCGGGTTATCGCACGCGCCTGGCGCAGGAGCGGGAAGAGGACTGGCACGCGAGCGAGGACGAGTCTTTAGCCTCTTATCTGAAACTCTCTGCGCGTACCGACCATGATGTGAAGCTGCTGATGGTCTTCGCGCCGCGCGGCTGGCTCATCCTGGGCCTGTGCGGAATCATTCCCGCTTTCACTTCAGGCCTTGCTTCGCCCGAAAGTCTGGCTATCAGTCTGGGCGGGGTGCTGCTCATCAGGAAGGCCCTTGATAAGCTGGGCGAGGGACTGGCGACTTTCGCCGCGGCCGGAATCGCGTGGCAGCAGGTCAAGCCTTTCTCACGCGCGGCATCACAACCGGAGGGCGCGGGGTTGCCCGCTTTCGCCGCCGTCCCGCGTGCTGACTCCGTAGAGCAGGTTGACGGCGGGACGTTGATAGAGGCGCATGACGTGTCGTTTCGTTATGAGGGGCGCGATGAGCCAGTACTGAAGGGCTGCAATCTCTCTATACGCGCAGGCGACCGCGTGCTGTTGGAAGGGCCTTCGGGCGGCGGGAAATCCACGCTCGTCTCGCTGCTCACGGGCATGCGCTCGCCGGATGCGGGGCTTTTACTGCTGGACGGCCTTGACCGTCAGACGCTGGGGGCGGAAGGCTGGAGGCGCAGGGCAGTCTCTGCGCCGCAGTTTCATGAAAACCATATTCTGACCGAAAGCTTTGCCTTCAACCTGCTGATGGGTCGCGGCTGGCCTCCGCGTGTGGAGGACATGAGAGAGGCCGAAGCCATCTGTAGGGAGTTGGGACTGGGCGAGCTTCTGGCGCGTATGCCCGCAGGCTTTGAGCAGATGATAGGCGAGAGCGGCTGGCAGCTTTCGCACGGCGAGCGCAGCCGACTCTTCATCGCGCGTGCGCTTTTGCAGGATGCGGAGCTCGTGGTGCTGGATGAAAGCTTCGCCGCGCTAGACCCCGAGAATCTTCACCTCGCGCTGACCTGTGTGCTGAAAAGAGCCTCGACCTTAATCGTCATCGCTCACCCCTGACCCGAGAGTTGCCGACTCGTGCGCCTGCCCCGCGCGAGTTAGTAACTAATTCACAAAAACTTAGCGCGTACTTAATGACTTATCTCCATCTTTTCATGTATACCTACGCGCGTCCGTTCATAGATGCTCGCCGTCGGCGGGGCTATTTATGAAACAGAAGAATGAGCTGGAAGGGAGGAGACACCCGTGAAGGTCAAAACTGATGTCAAAGCCGGTGGCGTGTTCGCTAGTGACTAACTGAAGGCAGGTGAAAGCCTCACAGCTTTCACCCCCCGCAGTAATTAAAAGCCCATGAACCTGAGCCGGAGCGCGTCAATACCTGCAAGGACGTCCTCACCCGCTGATATCTCATGAAAGGAGGATGCATCCCGTGAAAATCAAAACCAATGTGAAGGCTGGCGGCGTGTATGTCGGCGGCTAATAACCACTCTATGGGCCGGTCTCAAATGAGGCCTGCCACCATCTCTTTATTCTGAAAGGTAGATTCCCCCAATGAAAGTTAAAACTGATGTCAAGGCTGGCGGCGCAATGCTCGCCGACTAATCAAAGTCTGTCGAACCTGCATACTTTCTTCTCGCCCATCAGGGGAGATGAAATGTGCGCCTGCGAAAATTGCAGATGAGCTTGAGTGCCGTGGAGAACATTCTTCACGGCACTTTTGATGAGCGTCATTCTTTTTCCGCCAGCATCTCACTCTCCGCGACTGCGCGCCTTTGTATACTGTACTTCGCCAGCTCCAAAGGCTCGGCATCATTGTTTATCTGAAAATGACCAAGAAGCCTTTCACGCCGCGCTTTCTCTCTCTCGTCAGTATCTGCTTCGCCTATCAGCCTGCGTAAGTCCTCTTCAGTCTCGGCAACCGTTTTGTTCTTGAGGCGCAGAAGGGCCAGCCCGGCCAGTTGAAAGCGGTCGAAGTTCTCCATCAGAAACTCTCGCAGCGCGGGGCTGTTCTGAAGGTGGAATCTGATGGATTGTTCGACGCCTCGAATAGGATATTGAGGGAAGGACGCGGAATGAATAATGGCGGACGCGAAATTATCGAGGAGCAGCTCGGCCATGCCCAGAAGCTCGTTCCTGTTCACCTGGTCTCCCTCTCTCCAAAGCTTGCTCTCGTAAAAGTAGGGACGCAGGTACGGCCTTTCAATAAGGAGAGGCAGGTGCTCTGACATCTCTGTCATGGCACGCTGTATGAGCAGGATTTCCGGCTGCTTTTGAGCATGCTCAAGCTGCTGGCGCGCAGTCTCCATCTGCTCCTGCGCATAGCGTAGCTGTCTACGGAAAATAGAGAAATTCAGCAGACCCGTGACGACCAGCAGGAGCGTCCCGCCGAAGCTCAGCAATGAAACCCAGACTTCCGCTTTCACAAGAGCCCCCCTCTTCAGAGAAGAATTTTCCAACTCAGCATCATACTAATTTCTACAACAGAGCGTTGTGTTTATAATGCCATCGTAATTGAGTTCAGGGGGAACTTCGTATGGCAGTCTCTTCAGAACAGTTGGCTCTGGTTACAGGAGCTAATAGAGGCATAGGCTTAGGTGTTACGCTCAAGCTAGCTCGTCTGGGCTTCACAGTCATCCTCGGCGCGCGTGATTTGGCCAGAGGCGAAGAGGCCGCGAGAGAGTCTGCCGAAGCCGGATTGACAATCATTCCCACGCGCCTGGACGTGACCGACCAGAAGAGCATTGACGAATTAAGGTCGTGGGTCGAGGTCAGATTCGGCAAACTGGACGCGCTCGTCAACAATGCCGCCATTCTCTATGACTCGTGGCAACGCGCCGCCAGTGCTGACCTGAACACAGTACGCGAAGCCTTCGAGACCAACACGCTCGGCGCTTGGCGCATGTGCCATGCCTTTATCCCGCTGCTCAGAAAGAGCCGTCACGGGCGAATCGTCAACGTGTCGAGCGAGAGCGGCTCACTTGCTGTGATGGGCGGAGAGACGCCTGCCTACAGCGTCTCGAAGGCGGCGCTCAATGCGCTCACGCGAATGCTGGCGGACGAGTTCAGGCCTTCGGGAGTTCTGGTCAACTCCGTTTGCCCCGGCTGGGTGGCGACCGATATGGGCGGGCCTCAAGCCCCGCGCTCGATAGAAGAGGGCGCGGCGAGTGTCGTCTGGGCCGTGACGCTTCCGGACACGGGGCCCACAGGCGGGTTCTTCCGCGACGGCCAGCCGCTCGCCTGGTAAAAGTCAGAACGCACGCCGCCGTCAGCATTACAACTTCTGTCTCGCCTAATTTGTTTGAAGCTTCAACTATTTCCCCCTGGACATTTCAGATACCAGCTCGATGAAACGCTCGCCTTGAGGGGACACGGATGCAGACTTGTAACAAAGAGCCACAGAACTTTTCGTCCTCACTTTTTGCAGGAGGCGATACCGAACGCCTCCCCAGCCGAGCTTCCTGAAGGATAAGGGCACCAGCGAGACTCCTAAACCGGCCTCGACCAATCCCACAATAGTCAGCCACACAGACGCCTCCTGCGTTACGTGCGGCGTAAAGCCAGCTTCACGGCAGACGCTCATCACCTGGTCGTAGAGTGTGGGCGCAACCTCTCGCGGGAAAAGAACGAAAGGCTCCACGGCTACCTCTTCAAGATTCACTTTCGAGCGCCCGTTGAGACGGTGACGCGGCGGCAGCACCAGCACGAACGGCTCCCTGAGAATCGTCTCGCAGGTCAGCGTCTCGTCCTCGACCGGCTCGCGCAGAAAGCCGACCTCTATAGTGCCGTTGACGAGCGCCTTCTTCTGCCTGACTGACGAAAGCTCGTGCAGCGAGAGACGCACCTGCGGGTAGCGTTTCCTGTAGGCCCTTATCATATCCGGGAGCGGGCCGAGCAGAGTGGAAGTGGCAAAGCCAATCTGTAGCGTCCCGCCCTCGCCTCTGCCTGCGCGGCGCACCTCTTCTAGACCATGCTTTGCCTGCGCCAGTGTCCTGCGCGCAATCGGCACTAAAGCCTCCCCTGCGGCCGTGAGCTTGACGCCGGGTTTGCGCACGAACAGCTTAACGCCCAGAGCCTCCTCAAGGCGCTGTATCTGCTGGCTCAGCGGCGGCTGAGCCATGCCCAGCCGCTCCGCGGCCCGTGTGAAATGCAACTCCTCGGCCAGCGCCATGAAGTAGCGCAGGTGTCTGAACTCTATATTCTCTTCCATATTCATAAGATATTAAACCATACTTTCTATATGTTGGACATATTAAGTTTCGTGAATATAAGATGGCTCCAAATACATGAGCCGGTGGGGGAGGCAATGAACATCAAAAGGTTATACGTCTTATTTCTGCTGATAGCTGTTGTGGGTCTTGTCTCGTATTGGCAGGCACGCGCCAACGCTGTCGCCGAAAGAGATAGGGAGCTTCAGACGCGCCTCAGGCAATATCTGGACAGGGCCGCCCCGTTCGGATTCTCAGGCGGAATACTTGTCGCGAAGAAAGGGGAGGTGCTTGTGGCGAGGGGCTATGGCTACGCTGACCGTGCCCGGCGACTGCCCAACACGGCAGACACCGTCTTTTACATAGGGTCTAACACCAAGCAGTTCACTGCGGCCGCCATACTCAAGCTTGAGCAGCAAGGCAAGCTTAGTGTAAATGACCCTGTCAGCAAATTTTTCGCTAACGTGCCCGAAGACAAGGCCGCGATAACGATTCACCACCTGCTGACTCACACCTCCGGCTTGGCACACGATGTAGGCGACCCTTACGGCAGGCCCGTGGGCCGGGACGAGCAGGTGCGCCGCGTTCTTGACAGTAAGCTAGAGGCCAAGCTTGGGACTTACGGCTACTCTAACGCCGGATACATGCTCGCCGCCGCGATAGTCGAAATAGCCTCCGGCTCCGGTTACGAAAGCTACCTTCAGCGTAACCTCTTCGCCCCGGCCGGGATGTCGCACACAGGATATAGACTGCCGAAGTGGGACACGGCCAAAGTAGCGCACGGGTATGCAGGCGGCGTGGATCAGGGCTCGCCTCTGGAAAGGGCATCGTGGATGGCGGACGGGCCGACCTGGGCCGTGCGCGGCGCGGGAGGCATGCTCTCGACGCTGGGCGACCAGTACCGTTGGCACCGCGCACTAGAGGGCGACTCCGTTCTCTCCGCCGCACAAAGGCAGAAGCTCATTACACCGTACGTCCTTGAGGACGGCGGGCCATCGCATTACGGCTACGGCTGGTCAATCTCTATGACGCCGCGCAACACCAGGCTTGTCAGTCACAACGGGAGCGACGGAATCTTTTACGCGGCGTTCGAGCGCTATGTGGACGAAGGCGTAGTCGTCGTCATGATAACTAACGACATCACGCCGGAATTTAATGCTATTCACGAACGCGTGAAGAGGATGGCCTTCGAGCCTTTGAGCCCGGTCGTGCCGCCCGAAGTGCGAGCGCTCGCGAAACGGCCGCCCGTCAGCCTCTATAAGGGAAGGTATCGCTCGTCTCAGTCCGCCGCTTTCGACATTTCAGTGGACGGCGACAAACTCGTGCTACGTCCCGTCGGACAGGACGCTATTAATCTACTCATAGGGGCCGGTGACGAGCTTGGTGGACGACTCAACCAGATGACAAGCAGCACCGCCGCGCTGTTGGCCGAGGCAAGAGAGGGCAAGTTCGAGTTGCTCCGCGCCGCGACGGGCAAGAGCTTCGAGCCATTCAAGCGGTTCTTCGAAGGGCGACTCAAAGCAGGCGGCGAGGGCCGGGCCGAAATACTTGGCTCCTTGCCGGATTGGTGGACGGGCGACATGCGGCCTGTGACTGTCATCAGGCCCGGGGCGGAGCAGCCGCTCCTGTCCGTCTACTGGAACGGCCCGAAGGTGGTCGAGATGAGTGCAGGCGCTCCTGAGCCTTACCGCGCCTTGCTCATCCCGCGCTCGGACACGGAATTTGTCGGCTATCATCCGGGTCTGGAGACGGTGCTTAAAGTCAGCTTTGGATGTGCGCCCGGCCAGAGCGAGAGTCTCTTAACGGTGACTACCCCTCGTGGAACGGTCTCTGCTCGGAAAGAAGGCCCTTGACCCGTAAAGAATCGGGAGCGTTTACAACGTTAACGCTCGTGCTGTCCTTTACGTCTTATAGCAAGTAAAACTCTACGGCTGATTGGAGTCTTTGCTTGGTGATGAGAGCGCTTCAGGCGGCATGCTGTCTTACGCTTCTGGCTGTTTTATCGGCTTCCTCCTTCTCAAGACCTTCCGGCGCATCGCCCGCTTGGACGTAAAGAGTAGACGGCCCTTCGGCTTCGTCCTCTGTTTCGGCGGCTTCGAGTTCGGCAACATCATCCCTACGCGCGTCATCATGGATAACCTCATAGCCGCCGGAAAGATTCCCCCGACGCTAGTCGTGCTCGTAGATAACGTGGATGCTAAAAGCGAGCAGGGCGGATACGCCTCTACCATACAGTTCCTCGCGGACGAGCTACTGCCGCAGCTACGCAAACAATACAACCTGACCGCCGAGCCGGATAAAGCTGTGATTGCCGGAACCAGTCGTCGTGGGCTTGTCGCGGCCATCGTCGGCTTCCGTCGCCCGGAGATTTTTGGCGGCGTGTTGTCCATGTCCGGAGCCTTCTTCTGGCGGCCGGGAAAAGATGCGGAATATGAGTGGCTGGCCGCACAGTTCGCCGCCAACCCCACGCGGAGGCCTAAGCTTTACCTGACGGTGGGACTGCTTGAGACCGTAGTCACGCCGGGAAATGCGGGCCACTACATGCTGGCAACCAATAGACACCTGCGTAACGTGCTACAGGCCAAGGGCTACAGGTTTAAGATGACGGAGTTTTACGGCGGGCACGAAGACTCCAACTGGCAAGGCGGTTTCGCAGACGGGCTCATCTATCTACTTGGCCGGAAGGATTATCGCTCTACTCAATAACGAGCTATTTAACTTTCATGATAAGGAACGTGAGGTCGTCGTGCTGCGGGGTGCTGCCGCACCACTCCTCCACGGCGCGCACCAGCATCTCGCGTATCTGGTCTGCGCTGAGGTGCGCCGTGCGGGCTATGGCATCCTGTAGGCGATGCTCGCCGAACTCTTCTCCTTCACGGTTGAGCGCTTCGGTCACTCCGTCCGTGTAGGCGACCAGAATGTCTCCGCTCTCCAACTGAACAGTCTCCTGTTCATAAAGACAGGGCTCGAAAAGCCCTATCACCATGCCGCCTGTTTCCAGCATCTGCCAGCTGCGTTTAGTAAACTCTTTGATGAGTCTTATTCTGGTTGGAGAATCCTGTAAGGGCTGCGGCTCGACCGAAACATCTTCCGGCGCGCGGCTCGCTTGTACGTCGTCTCCCGAAATATAGAGCATGGGAGGATTGTGTCCGGCGTTAACGTAAGTCAGTCGCTTCGTGTGCTCGTCGAACTGCCCGTAGAAGAAGGTGACGTAGGTCGCCTGTCGCGTCGAGCCGTATAGTAAACGGTTGATGGCCACCATCATGTCTGTCAACTCAAACTGCGGCTGGCCCTGCGGCGCGCTCTGCATCATGGTCTGACTGCGAAGCGCGGCCTGCACGCTCGCCATCACGAGCGCGGCTGAAATCCCTTTGCCAGCCACGTCGGCTATAGCCACTCCCAGTTGTTGATTACCCAGGGGAAGAAAGTCGTAGTAATCGCCGCCCACGCCGCGCGCAGGTCTACAGAAGCCTGACAGCTCAAGCTGTTCGGACGGGGGCAGCTCTTCCGGCAGAAGGCCCTGCTGTACTTCTGCGGCGAGCTGCAACTCACGGCGCAGCTGCTCTTCGGAGACTATGCGCTCAATCAACCTTGCGTTCTCAATGACGAAGGCCAACTCGCCCGCGACGCTCATCAACATCTCTTTATCTTTTGACGAGTACTTGTGGCGGGCGCGTCTGGGCCCGAGGGAAAGAATGCCGACGAGCTGGTCTCTGATTGTTATCTGAAGCAGGAGCGTTGATTTGATGCGCTTGAGCACGTCGCTCTCGCGCTCTCTGGCCGCACGCATGGCGGGCGCGGCTCCTTCAAAAGCGCGCTGCCACGTCTCGAACTCTATGGGCTCTATGGTGAGCGGAGTCGCCAGGTGTCTGAGGCGAGTGATGATGAAAGCGTCGCGCGCAATCCGCAGGTGCGGTCTCTCCGAGGTGCCGTTTTCATAAGCCCTCTGGAACTGCGGCGCGGAGACTCGACAAACGTAGTCGCCCGTCTCGTCATCGCGCACAAAGATGGAAACATTCTCGGCCCCGAGCGCGTCCCTGATTTTGTTCACGATTGAATCGTAGAGGCTGTCTAGGCTTGTGGCGGAGCGTGCCTCCTGTCCTAAATCGAAGAGTATGCGCCGCTCGTCATATTCTGCGGGCGCAAAGCGTCTCTCCACCACACGAACCAGCCGCCGCGTGACTACCATGTGTACGAGTCCGAAGAACATGAAGGAGATGGTGAGCAGAAGCCAGCCCGTGTAGTGACGAAACCTGTCTACAAAGGCTGTGCGCCCGGCGTTAAGGGCAAACAGGAACGCCGACGCGAAAAGCGCCAGCTCAAGCGCGAGCGTAATTCTCGCCACCGTGAGAAGAGGGCGCAGCTGCTTTACCTTGCGGGCCATGCTAGTGCGCCCCGGAAGATAGAAACGAGGTAAAATTCTCATCTGTCCCAGACCCTTCTATTCATAACGCAGCGCCACCATGGGGTCTATGCGTGTCGCGCGCCGCGCGGGGATATAACATGCAAGGCCTGCCACCAGCATCAGGAAGAGCGAGACGCAAAGGAGCGTCAGCGGGTCAGTGGCGGCGACTCCGAAGAGCAGGCTTTTAATCAGTCGTGTTAAGACCAGGCTGGCAAGGAGCCCCACGCCTACGCCCACGAGCGTCAGCACCATTCCCTGTCCCACTACCAGCTTGAGCACGTCGCGCGCCTGCGCTCCGAGCGCCATGCGCAGGCCGATTTCGCGCGTGTTCTGTGTGACGACGTAAGCCATCACGCTGTAGATGCCAATCATGGCCAGAAACAGCGCCACGCCCGCGAAGATTGTGAGCAGCAGCATGGTCAGTCGCCTGTCCGCGACGGAGTTGTTAATCACTTCCTGCATGGTCTGCACATTATGAACCGGCTGCGACGGGTCAACCTCCGCGACCGCGTGCCGTATGCTTGAGACCAGCTCGGAGCGCTCGCCTGCGGCGCGCACTATGAGCGTCATCCCCTGTGTCAGCGCCGAGGATTCCGTCTGAGCGTAGGAGGTATAAACTTCCGGCATGATGGATTGCGTCAGGCCGGATTGTCTTACATCCCTTACGACGCCCACTATGGTCAGCCAGCCCGTCTCCTCTTTGCGAATACGCTGGCCCACCACCACAGCACGGCCCGGCAGGTAGCGCCTTGCAAAAGTCTGGTTAACGATGGCGACGGGAACAGCGCCCTGCCTGTCCTGTGCATTGAAGTAGCGCCCCTCTACCAGGGGGATGCCGAGCGTGTGAAAGAAGTCCGGGCTTGCGGCGCGATACTCCGCTATGGGCTCGCGGCCCGGCCCCGGCTCCGGCTCGCCTTCGACCCAGATTTTTCCGTTGTGCCCTGTATTCTGTATCGGAAGAATATTTATTACTCCGGCTGCCTCAACGCCCGGGCGCGCGTAGATGTTATCCAGCATCTTCTGATAAAAGGCGGCCCTCGATTCGTTCGTGCCGTAGGTGGCCTGCGGCAGCGTCAGTCCCATGGTGATGACGTTCTCGGGCTTCATGCCTGTGTCCGTGCGAAGCAGCTGCGTAAAGCTTTTGATGAGCAGGCCCGCGCCAACAAGAAGCACCAGAGCGGCCGCTACCTCAAGCACGACGAGCGTGCTTCTTATCAAGCTGCGCGAAGTGCCTCCGCCCGTGCTGCCTCCCTCTTTAAGCGCCGTCTGAACGTCCGTCTTAGAGCTTTGAATGGCCGGGGCTAGTCCGAATATCATCCCTGTAAAAAACGAGAGCAGCAGCGTGAAGCCCATGACGCGCCCGTCCACGTTTACTTCGCCCAGTCGCGGCGTGAACATAACGGCCCAGCTTGTCAGCGCGTCCACGGCCCACCGGGAGATGAGCAGCCCCAGCGCGCCGCCTAAGATAAAGAGCAGCACGCTCTCGGTTAAGAACTGTCGAACGAGCCGCCAGCGTCCAGCCCCTAGCGCCATGCGTATAGCGACCTCTTTGCGTCTAGCAGCCGAGCGGGCAAGCAGCAGGTTCGCCACGTTCGTGCATGCAATCAGAAGCACGAACCCTACAGCGCCCAACAGCACCAGCAAGGCTGGACGCGCGAACATAACCAGCTCTTCGTGGAGCGCAACCAGCTGCACGCCGCGACCCGTCTGCACTTCCGGGTACTGCTGCTCTATGCGGCGCGCAATCGTCGTCATGCCTGCCTGCGCCTGCTCAAGCGTCACGCCCGGCTTAAGCCTCGCCAAGGTCATCAGCCAGTGATTGTCACGATTGCTGAGCTGGTCTTCCGTTAATTCCAGAGGCGTCCAGAGCTGTGTCGAGCGAGAAGGAAACTGAAAGCCTCGCGGCATCACGCCCACGACCGTGTACTGCCGACCGCTCAGGGTTATCTCCCTGTCTATAATCTCCGGGTCGGCTCCGAAATTTCGTCTCCACAAAGCGTCGCTCAGGATAACGACGCGCTTGCTACCCGACGCATCCTCTCCCGCCTGAAAGCCTCGACCGAGGGTCGGCCTTATGCCTACAAGGTCGAAGAAGTTGGCCGTCACGGTCGAGCCCGTCACGCGCTCCGGCACGTCCTTTCCCTGAAGACTGTAGCCCGCCGATTGATACGCGGCCATGTCCGTGAACGAGTCGTTCTGCTCGCGCCAGTCTATGAAATTCTGGAAAGAGACCGTGCCCTTAAAGCCTGAGCCGCGCTCGGTCTTTACCTCCCAGAGCATGACGAGCTGTTCCGGCTGCGGAAAGGGAAGCGGCCTCAAAAGCACAGCGTTGACGACGGAGAAGATGGCCGTGTTAGCGCCTATCCCAAGCGCGAGCGTCAGAATCGCGACAATCGTGAAGCCCGGCTGCCTGAGCATCATGCGCGCCGCGTAGCTCAAATCTTTCCACAGATTATTCATGCAGGGACGGCCTCCGGAATTTCGGAGCCTAAGCTCATGACTGAAACTTTCAACCCTTTGGGTTTCAGTATGAGAACACCGCGAGCGCGCCTTTTGTGACAAAAACTTTGCGCCCCGAAAAGTTCCGGTTGCCATCCCGACAGGTGTTTAAGTAATATATGCCTATGGCATATATCGAGTCAATTTTCGACCGCGAGCTGAAGAAGGGGAGCGCGGAGCTCTTGATACTCTCGCTGGTCGAGCACAGGCCGCGACACGGATACGAAATCAGCAAGCTGATTGAGGAGCGCTCAGAGGGCGTGCTGCGCTTCAACGTCGCTTCGCTCTACCCGCTGCTTTACCGTCTGGAAAGACGTGGGTGGGTTGACGGGCGATGGGTGGAGAAGGCGGGCCAGCGCAGGCGTCGCTACTACCGTTTGACCACCGAAGGCAAGAAGGTGCTCGCCGCTCAACGACACACCTGGCGCGAGTTCGTCATAGCCATAGAGCGCGTCACAGGACTGGAACATGCCTGATTGGAATAAGGAGATTCGCAGCCGCCTGGCGCATCTGAGGCTTGAGCCCGCGCGAGAGGCAGAGATAGTCGAAGAGCTGTCGCAGCACTTGGAAGACCTCTACGAAGAGAAGCTGATTGAAGGCAGCTCCGAGGAGGAGGCTCTTCAAGCGGCGCTCGGTGAGCTGAGCGGCGAGCGGCAGCTGGCGAACGAGTTAAGAGTAACGGAGAGCCAGGTGATACGAGAGCCCGTGGTGCTGGGCGCAGGGAGAGTGAATATGATTGCAGACCTATGGCAAGACCTGCTTTACGGATTCCGTGTGCTGCTCAGGCAGCCCGTCACTTCCATCATAGCCGTGCTGACGCTGGCCCTGGGCATAGGAGCCAACACGGCCATCTTCAGCGTGATAAACGGCCTGTTGCTGCGCCCGCTGCCTTACCCGAAGTCGGAACAGGTGATGAAAATCTCGCAGGTAGACTCGAAGGGGCAGAAGATGAATTTTTCCGATGCCAACTTTGATGACATCTCGGCGGGAGCAACGAGCTTCGAGGCTATGGCGCAGTATAGCCCGCGCACCTTCTCTCTTTCAGGAGGCAGCGAGCCAGTACGCGCGCCGGGCGCTACCGTCACCTCCGGCTTCTTCAAGACGCTGGGGGTTGCGCCAATCATGGGGCGCGCCATTCAGCCGGAGGAAGACCGCGCGGGCTCAGCGCCCGTGATAGTCGTCAGCTACAACTTCTGGCAGCGATACCTGGGAGGCGCGAGCGACCTGTCGGCAAAGACCCTGACCTTCTACGACCAGCCGCATCAGGTCATAGGAGTGATGCCGCAGGGCTTCAGCTTTCCCGCGGGAGTGGAGTTCTGGATTTCCCGAAGCCTGAGCCCGAAGCTTCCTTCAAGGACTGCTCACAACTGGCAAGTGATAGGACGTTTGAAGGACGGGGCCTCTCTGGAGCAGGCGCGTCTTGAGGCGACCACCGTCGCCAGGCTTATGAAGAGAGAGCAGGGTGACAAAAGCTGGATGGAGGATGTCGCCATCGTCCCCTTGCAGGAAGAGATGACGGCGCGCGTGCGGCCCGCGCTGATGATTCTGATGGGGGCCGTGGTCTTCCTGCTGCTCATAGCATGCGCTAACGTCGTGAACCTTCTGCTGGCCCAGGCGGCGGCGCGGCAGAAGGAGGTTTCAGTGCGGCTGGCCTTAGGCGCGACTCGCGGCCGCATGATAAGACAGTTTTTGACGGAGTCTCTGCTGCTGGTCTTTTTAGGCGCGGGGCTCGGGCTGCTGCTTGCATGGTGGGGGATTGATACGCTGCTGGCGTTTGAGCCGGGCAACCTGCCGCGCACAGGCGACGTGGGACTTGATTACCGCGTGATGTTATTCGCGGGGCTAATCTCTCTTTTGACCGCCTCTCTCCTTGGCTTTATCACGGCATGGCGCTCTACGAGCCAGAATCTGAATGAGACGCTCAAGGCTACGAGCCGCTCGCAATTGGGCGGAAGCACGGGGCGCGGCACGCGCAACCTGCTGGTCATAGCGCAGTTCGCCATGACCCTGATTCTGCTAACGGGCGCGGGGCTGATGGCGCGCAGCCTCATCAGTCTGCTCTCCGTAGACCCTGGCTTTCGCACGGAAAAGAGTGTGGTGATGTATCTGTCGCACACGTTTCCTGACAATGAAGCCGCGCGCGTTCGGCTCGTGAATTTCCATGAGCAGTTGAGAGAGCGCTTGCGTGCCATTCCGGGCGTTGAGGACGTGGGCGGCGTAAATTCGTTCCCGCTCTCGGGCGCACAGAATAACGGCACTTTCCTGATTATGCAGCCGAACGAAAACATAACGGCGCTTTCGGACTTCGAGCGGCTCTCGCGCGACCCGCAGAGGACGGGCCACGCAGATTACCGCATAGCCGACGAAGGTTATTTTAAGACTATGGGCATACCTCTCTTGCGAGGTCGTCTCTTCAATTCGACGGACGGGCCCGACACGCAGCACGTCGCGGTCATCAGCGAGTCGCTGGCGGCGAAGCGCTGGCCGGGCGAAGACCCTCTGGGCAAGCTCATACAGTTCGGCAACATGGATGGAAACCTGAAGCTGTTCACCATAGTGGGCATCGTCGGCGACGTTCGAGAGTATGGTCTTGACGCGGAGCCGAGGCCCACCTTTTATGGCTACTTCAAACAGCGCCCCTTCAGCTCCTATAGCGTAGTGCTTCACGGGAGCGCAGATGAGACGGCCGTCATTCCTGCCGCCCGCAACGCGCTGCGCCAGTTGGACGCGAATCTTCCGCCGCGCTTTCGCACTGTCAATGAGGTAGTATCCGCGTCAATCGCCGACCGCAGATTCAATCTGTTGCTCCTCGGTGCCTTCGCGGGCACGGCCCTCTTGCTGGCCGTGATAGGCATCTACGGCGTCACGTCATATTCGGTGACGCTTCGCACGCAGGAGATAGGAGTTCGCATGGCGCTGGGTGCTCTGCCCGGCAATATCTTTCGTATGATTATGCTTGAAGGGCTCGTGCTTGCCTCCCTGGGCGTGGTCATAGGACTCATAGGGGCATTCGTCTTAACTCGTCTGATAGTAAGCATGCTCTTTGGCGTGCCGCCTCATGACCCGTTGACGTTCGCCCTCGTGGCGTCGCTGCTGGTGGCGATAGCGCTCACTGCCTGCTATTTCCCTGCGCGGCGCGCGACGAAAGTCGATCCTTTAATCGCGCTCAGGTACGAATAAAGAGCGGCGGGTAGAGATATAAGACATAACCGCCCAAAGGAATGAGCGTTGGCTTACTCCTTAGGGCGGTTATCAAGTGCCGAGACTTTAGTTACCTTTTAAACTCGTTCCCTTCGATGAAGACTGCGTTGCCTTTTGTAGCCTCAAGGCGCAGCGCTTTCAGCTCACGGTACTCTTCCGAATCATACCAGTGGTGCGCCTGCGCGAGGCTCGGGAACTCAATAAGCACTGGGAAGACAGGCTGCCACTCTCCCTCTACGACATCATGCTTTCCGCCAACGGTCAGGTAGCGCCCGTCGTAATGCTCAACCGTGGAAAGCACTCCGTCCCTGTACTTCTCCAGTTTCTCAGGGTCAACGACTTCAAGGACATCAAAAAAACAGTATGCAGACATGGTCATCCTCCTAAAGGATATTGTCTCCCCTGATTACTAACGCGCGATGGGGCCTGAATTTGAATCAGGTAGATGTTTGAGAAACGTCTTCGGCTATACTGCTGTCCCGAACAGGAGAATACTATGAAGGCTTTGTTGCAGGAGGCGGCGGAGCGCGCCAGCCGTTACCAGGAGAATCTGGAAGCACGCGGCGTGGCCCCGACACGTGAAGCGCTTAATAAGCTTGAGCATCTAAGGGAAGCTCTGCCGCAAAAATCGACTGACCCTGAAACTGTCCTGTCGCTCCTTGACGATGTAGGCTCTACGGCCACCGTAGCAACTGCGGGAGGACGATTTTTCGGCTTCGTGACGGGCGGCTCTTTACCGGCAGCGCTTGCCGCAAACTGGCTCGCGGGCGCGTGGGACCAGAACGCTTTTTCTTTCATCAGCTCTCCCGTCGCCGTCACACTGGAAGAGATAGCGCTTGGCTGGCTCATTGATGTACTGGCGCTGCCTGGTGAATCTGGCGGGGCATTTGTGACCGGCGCGACGATGGCTAATTTCACTGCTCTGGCAGCGGCGCGTAATGCCGTGCTGAATCGATTCGGCTGGGACGTTGAGGCGGAAGGTCTGTTTAATGCGCCGGAAGTAGAAGTGTTGGTCGGAGCCGAAGCACATCCCACGTTACTTAAGGCGCTGGGGATGCTCGGGCTCGGGCGCAAGCGCCTGACTGTAGTCCCAGTGGATGAGCAGGGGAGAATGCTCGCCGTTGCCTTGCCCGCGCTCTCTAAATCCAGACCCGCGATAGTCTGCATTCAGGCCGGAAACGTAAACACGGGAGCCTTTGACGAGGCGGAAGAAATATGTGAGGCAGCGCGAGAGGCGTGCGCGTGGGTTCACGTTGACGGAGCGTTCGGCTTGTGGGCCGCCGCGTCGCCAAAGCGCGCTCAGCTGGTAAAGGGATTCGCGAATGCTGACTCGTGGGCGACGGACGCTCACAAGTGGCTGAACGTCCCTTACGATAGCGGGCTGGCTTTTGTGCGACACCCGGAGCGGCTCAAGGCCGCCATGTCAATCAGCGCCTCTTACCTACCGGAAGGCGAGATACGCGAGCCTATGCACTACACGCCTGAAGCCTCAAGGCGAGCGCGAGGAGTCGAAGTGTGGGCCGCTTTGCGCTCGCTCGGGCGCGAAGGCGTGGCGGATTTGATAGAGCGAAATTGCGGCCATGCGTCACGCTTCGCCGAAGGCTTTAAGGGCGCGGGCTATCAAGTCCTCAATGACGTTACTTTGAATCAGGTGCTGGTCTCATTCGGGGACGCGGAGACTACGCGAAAGGTTATAGAAGGGATTCAGGAGGACGGCACCTGCTGGTGCGGCGGGACTGTCTGGCAGGGGCGCACGGCCATGCGCGTCAGCGTATCTTCGTGGGCCACTACGGATGTTGATGTCGAGCGGAGCCTTGAGGCTATACTACGCATCGCTTCCGCCACTGTGAAGACCGATAAATAGTGGTTATGACTTATCTATTATCTCAAAGCAACACTTCGGCGGCTGGCTGCGGTCGCAGTGCTCTTTGACGGGGACACCCACAATCTCGGACACGAAAGTCTCTGCGAGGTCACAGACCTCCGGGTGCTCAGAGACTGCTGCGGCGAGCGGGCAGGCCGTGCTGCGGATTACCAGCTTGCCTTCCCCATTTTCAACCCTCGCTGCCCCGCCCAGAGCTTTCAAAACGAGTAACGCCACATCTACTCTTGCCTCAAGGTCGGACTCCTTGTCCGAAACCCTGTCGGCGGCAAGCGAGCGGCCCACCTCTCGCAGGACATCTTCTAATGCTTCGGGCGGCAGCCGTCCCTTTAACGTGGTGATTAGTTGATTGAGCAGAGCGTCATAAGCTTTAGGAAAAAGATTTTCAGCCTCAGGCGTCAGCTCGTAAGAGAAGTGAGGTTTGCGCAATCCCTTCTGCACTCCGCTCTGGCGCACCAGGCCGTCCCGTTCGAGCGTGAGCAGGTGAGCGCGCACGGCGTTATCCGTAAGCTCAAGCTTTTCCGCAAGCTCTGTGACCGTCCCTGAGCCTCCGCGCAGCAGGCTCACGATGCGCCCGCGCGTGCTCTCGAAAAATCGCTCGTCCAGCTTAGTTATTCCCATCCAGCCTCCCCCTACGGCCCTGAATATACGCCCATTCCTCTAAAAACACAATAAGTCAAGAAAGTCATTGACTTATTTTAGAAAAGGTGTATTTTAAGGGAAAACGAGACCTCGCCGGAAAAATGTAGCTTTATTTCAGCCAATAGGAGGGCAAAAGAAGATGGAACACATTTTTGATGGCAACACGGCACCGAGTCTTTCCGCGAACACCGAAGAACGAGTCACAAGCCCGGGACGACAGGCATATCAAATCCTGCACCTGGCGTTTACGGTCGCTCCATTGGTAGCCGGGCTGGACAAGTTTTTTAACCTGCTGGTGAACTGGGAGCAGTACCTTCCCTCATTCGTCAACAGGCTGACCGGCGGCCACGGGCACGAGCTGATGCTTGCGGTCGGCGTCATAGAGGTTGTGGCGGGCCTGGGCGTCTGGTTTAAGCCGAAGATTTTCGCTTACGTCGTCTCAGCATGGCTCTTATTGATAGTCGTCAACCTGCTGATGATTCCCGGCTACTTCGACGTAGCGCTGCGCGACTTCGGCCTCTCTCTGGGAGCGCTCGCCCTGGCGCGGCTGAGCCACAAGTTCGAGTAATAAGGGGAGCACAGGATGATGCTAACGAGCAGGCATGAGACTCTATCAAGCAGTAGCCAAGCCTCAGACCAATTCGCAGACTCAGTAAGGGAATCAGGGTATACAATGCCGATTTCCGTCGTGCGTGTAGCCGATGCCAGGCTTCCGACCGAATGGGGCGAGTTTCGGATTGTGGGTTACCGCTCGCTCGTCTCAGACGAAGAGTTCGTCGCGCTGATTAGAGGTGAGCTCGGGGCAGACACGCCGACGCTCGTACGCATACATTCGCAGTGCATGACGGGCGACGTATTCGGCTCCGTCCGGTGCGACTGCGGCAGACAGCTCCAGGCCGCCATGAGGCTCATTGCGAGCGAGGGGCGCGGCGCAATCGTCTACCAGCAGCAGGAGGGCCGTGGCATAGGCATCATCAACAAGATTCGCGCCTATGCCTTGCAGGACAGCGGCGCGGATACAGTGGAGGCCAACGAGCGATTGGGGCTGGAGGTGGACGCCAGAACTTACGAGCAGTGCGCCGAGGTGCTGGTTGACCTGGGCCTCAGATGGGTACGCGCGATGTCTAACAACCCTGAGAAGATTCTCGCGCTCAGGCGCGCGGGGCTTGAGGTCGCGGAGCGCGTCTCGCTTCCGGTAGAGCCTCACGACGGGTTCGCTAAGTATCTAAGGACGAAGAAGGAGAAGATGGGCCATCTTATCAACGCGGCCTGAGGGGCACTAGCCTCTCGGGCCCACGGCCCTGTTAAGTGAAAGGAGACGAGTCATGTCTAGTCCGGCAAGCATCATGGGTCATCCAATCCACCCCATGCTCATACCTTTTCCGATAGCCCTCTGGGTCTTCTCGCTGGTGGCCGATGTAATCTACCTTCTTGGAGGCAACGCGGCGTGGAGAGACTGGGTAGCCTTCTACGCTCTTCTGGGCGGCATCATAGGGGCCGCTGCCGCCGCCGTCTTCGGCATCATCGACTGGCTCTCTATCAAAGACCACGTGGTGAAAAGAACGGCCGACTGGCACGCGCGACTCAACGTGATAGCGCTTCTGATATTCGCGGCCAGCTTCTACCTGCGAACGACGGGCGGCTCGGACTGGGTCGGCGGCCGCCTGACCATCCCCGTCTCGTTGTCGGTCGTGGGCGTTATTCTGATTACAATCTCGGGCTATCTGGGCGGCGAGCTGGTCTTCAAACACGCGGTCGCGGTCAACCCTCAGGCTGATACGCCGAGCCGTTTAAAAGAGAAGGCCCGCACAACTTGACGAGCATTTATGAACGTGCGCATGCTGGCGAAATGATAATCAGACCGCAGGACTATCTGGTAAGACTGCGCCCGCGCCAGGACACGCTCTATGTCGCGCAGAGCAGCACCGTGCTCGCCACCGAGCGCGACGGCTTCATAAAGGGCGGGGCAGACCACGGCCTGATAGTTCACCAGACGCGCCTGCTCTCTCTTTACAGGTACCTGATTCAGGGTCGCGAGCCGCGCACCGTGGCGCTCTCGAACGTGGAGCAGCACACTTGGCTCGGATACTACATAGCGCTCCCGCCCGGCGTTCAAGAGGAGCGCGACTACGGGAGCGGGCAGATGGCGGCCGTCTCTCAACAGACGATTGAGCTGCGGCTCTCGCGCTACGTCGCCGACGGTGTTCATGAAGATGTCGACGTGACGAATTTCAGCCAGCAGAGGACGGCCTTTACTCTGACGCTTGAGGCTGATGCGGATTTCGCCGACATAGACGAGACCAAGTGGGGACGCGAGCAGCAGGGCGAGCTTCGACGCGAGTGGCGCGAGCGTAAAGGGGCGAGCGAGCTACATTTCGATTACCGCGTAGAGTACACGTACGACAATCAGGAAGGCAGAGGGACGAATCATCTTCACCGTGGGCTGCTCCTTCGCATAGAGCGCGCCGGAAGTCGCCCGCGATACGAAGGCAATCGAATCTCTTTCGAGCTTGAGCTTGAGCCCGGAGGGAAGTGGCACGCCTGTCTTAACCTGATTCCTTTTATTGACGGCCGCTGGCTGGAAACGCTCTACGGCTGCCGCTCTTTCGCGGGCACGCACAACGAGTATGACCGCAGGCGTAAAATCTTCCTCGCGGAAGCGACAAGCTTCAAGGCTCCGCAGAGCGAGACGCTGACTCCGGTTGTGATAGGCGCGTTGGAGCAGGCCAAGCGCGACCTTGCGAGCCTTCGTCTATACGACCTTGACCATCACGAGCGCGCGTGGACTACGGCCGCAGGGCTTCCCGTCTATCTGGCTCTCTTCGGACGCGACTCGCTGACGGCCGCGTGGCAGGCCTCGTTGCTGAGTCCCGACATGATGAAGGGCACGCTGCCGGAGTTGGCTCGCTGGCAGGGGCGTGAGACGAATAACTGGCGCGACGAGCAGCCGGGAAAGATGCTGCACGAAGCGCACGACGGGCCCACGAAGGTGCTCAACATAAACTCTCGCCGCCGCTATTACGGCTCAGTTACCACGTCCGGTTTTTACCCCGTGGCCGTCTCCGAGCTTTGGCACTGGACGGGAGACAAAGAGCTTGTTCGACCGTTAATAGAGCCAGCTATGAAGGCTTTGCGATGGCTGGACGAGTACGGCGATTTAGACGGCGACGGCTTTTATGAATATCTCACGCGCTCAAAACAGGGCGTGAGAAATCAGGCGTGGAAGGATTCGGCCGACGCGATTGTTTACGAGGACGGGCGACTGGTAGAGCCTCCTATAGCCACCTGCGAGGAGCAGGGCTTCGCTTACCTGGCGAAGCTGCACATGTCGGAGGTGCTCTGGTGGCTGGATGAAAAGGAGGAAGCCAAGCGACTCTTTCATGAGGCTGAAGAGCTGAAGAAGCGTTTCAACGACGCCTTCTGGATGGAGGACGAGGGCTTTTTCGCGCTCGGGCTGGACGCGGAGAAGCGGCAGATTAAATCCGTTACCTCGAATCCGGGCCACTGCCTCGCCACGGCCATAGCCGACCAGAGCCTTGTGCCGCGCGCCGCGCTTCGCTTTATCGCCGACGACCTTTTTACGGGCTGGGGAGTGCGCACGCTTTCGTCGCTTCATCCGGCCTATAATCCCTACAGCTATCATCGCGGCTCCGTGTGGCCAGTGGAGCACGGCACTTTCGCCATAGGCTTCATGCGCTACGGCTATCATCGCGTCGTGGAGCTGATAGCGCAGGCGCAGTTTGAAGCGGCAGCGCTCTTTGACTTCTATCGTCTGCCGGAACTCTTCAGCGGCCACCAGCGCGACGCGGAGCATCCCTTTCCGGCCTTCTACCCGCAGGCCTGCTCGCCTCAGGCGTGGTCGGCTTCCGCCGTCTTCTCAATGTTGCAGGCGATGCTTGGGCTTTATCCTTACGCGCCGCTGAACATGCTGCTGGTAGACCCTTTCATGCCGGAGTGGCTGCCTGAGATTACTCTGCAAAACTTACGCGTGGGAGATGCGAAGGTCACTATACGTTTTTATCGACACAAGGACGGGCGTGGAGATTACGAGGTGCTGGAAAGCCGTGGGCCTCTTCACGTCTTCCGGCAGCCCAGCCCCTGGTCGCTGACGGCCGGATTCGCCGAAAGGCTCAAAGATGCATTGACGAGCCTGCTTCCCGGCAGGTGAATCCGATTCTGCCAGTGCCGGGTGCGAGAGTGGAGGGGGAATAAAGTGAAGCAATTGACTAAGCCGGAAGTGGTCGTCATCACGGGCGCTTCGGCCGGAGTGGGCCGCGCCGTGGCTCGCGCGTTCGCGCGCCGTGGCGCACGCCTCGGCCTCATCGCGCGAGGGCGAGACGGGCTTGAAGCCGCGCGCCTTGAGGTTGAAGTTCTGGGAGGACGAGCGCTTGTGCTGCCCCTCGATGTCGCGGACGCAGACGCCGTTGAGAGCGCGGCCGAAGCCGTCGAGCGGGAGTTCGGCCCCATAGACATCTGGATTAATAACGCCATGGTATCGGTCTTCTCGCCCGTCAAGCAGATGAAGCCGGAAGAGTACAAGCGGGTCACGGAGGTCACGTATCTGGGCTACGTCTACGGCACGCTCTCTGCGCTCAAGCGCATGCTGCCGCGCGATAGCGGCGTGATAGTACAGGTCGGCTCTGCCCTCGCTTACAGAGGCATTCCTTTGCAGTCGGCCTACTGCGCAGCCAAGCATGCGATTCAGGGCTTCAACGATTCGTTAAGGAGCGAGCTTATACACGACGGCTCACGCGTGCGCGTGACGATGGTTCAGTTGCCCGCTCTTAACACGCCTCAGTTTTCGTGGGTCAAATCTCGCTTGCCGCGAAAGCCGCAGCCCGTGCCGCCAATCTACCAGCCGGAGATTGCCGCCGAGGCGATTCTCTTCGCCGCGCTTAACGAGCGTCGTGAGCTGTACGTAGGCTATCCAACGGTCGAAGCGATAGTGGGCGATAAGATTGCGCCGGGCCTTGCCGATAGGTACCTTGCGAAAAACGGCTACGACGCGCAGCAGACCCTTGAGCCCGTAGAGCCCGACCGCAGGGACAACCTCTGGGAGCCCGTGCCCGGAGACCACGGCGCGCACGGAACGTTTGATGATAGAGCGAGCGATTCGAGCCCGCAGCTCTGGGCCAGCATGAACAGGAACTGGCTCTTGATGGCCGGTGCGGGACTCCTCGGCCTTGCGGCCGGAATGTTCTTAGGCGGCGAGGGCGGCGCGAAAGCAGGGGACGCCGGACACGAATGAGCGAGAAGGCGCTACAGGAACCGAAAGCCGAAGAACAGCTCAGCCTCGACGATATACGCGAGCATTACGACCACCTTGCCTTCTTTTATCAATCGCTCTGGGGCGAGCACATTCATCACGGCTACTGGGAAAACGCAGAGACTCCAAACTCAGCGCAGGAAAAGTTGGTCGAGCGTCTGGCGTCGCTTGCGGGAATTAAGACGGGCGGGCGAGTGCTGGACGTGGGCTGCGGTCTGGGCGGGTCTGCACTGTGGCTTGCTCGCAACCTCAACTGTTCCGTCCTCGGGCTTAACCTCAGCCCTGTGCAGGTAGCGATGGCTACGAAGAAGGCGCGCGATGAAGGTCTTGATGACCGCACAGAGTTCAGGGTGTTGGACGCGAAACATCTGGGCTCACTCAGCGAAAGTTTCGACGCGGTGTGGGTCGTTGAGTGCAGCGAGCACCTTGCGTATAAGGAACGGTTTATTTCCGACTGCTCGCGTGTCTTGAAGAGAGGCGGTCGGCTGGCTCTGTGCGCGTGGCTCAGGGCCGAGACGCTGCCCGCTCACGACGGCGAGCAGCTTGTCGCTGAGGTCTGCAAGGCTATGCTTTGTCCTCATCTAGCCAGCATGCAGGATTACTTGCTATGGATGCGCGCATCCGGGCTCAACCCGCTCAAAGCCGAGGACATCACCCTGAAGGTAAAAGAGACATGGGTGCGTGCCGAGGAGATTGTGCAGCGGCAGGAGGTCAAAGCGCTTATAGAAGCAGCCGACGACGGGACGCGCCGCTTCGTGGATGCGTTTACTCTTATGCGCCGTGCCTTCGACGGCGGCGCGATGGCATACGGAATGTTCGCGGCAATCAAGGCATGACGAGCGGCGGCGGGATTCAGTAGTGGTTCAGTTTCAAAACGCAGAGACGACAAACAGGTCAGAACCGCCTGCGGTAGCGGGCGGGTCTTAAGCCTTTAT
>DATELK010000236.1:0-32959 GCA_035276685.1 Pyrinomonadaceae bacterium
TGTGAGACCCGCCCGCTACCGCAGGCGGTTCTGACCTGCTCTATGCCCGGGGCTTTCTGCTATACTGCGCGCTGTTTGTGTACGGGCCCGGTAGCCGAAGGAATCACGAGTGATGGTTGATAGCGACCTGTTTGACCCTTACGAGAAGCTGGTTGAGATAGACATACTTGGTGTGCAAAGGAGCGTGCCAGAGAACAACCGGCTGCTCCGCTGCTTCCAGTTTCTGTCCATGAAGACCATCTCTTACGGCGACTTCTGCTGGAACGGCGAATGCACCAACTGTCAAATCTGGTTCCGCCGCAAGGGCGAGACGGAAGAACGTGACAAGCCCGCGCTGGCCTGCCGCACCAACGTGGAGGAAGGCATGGTCATAACAAAGGTGAGCCGCTTCGTAGAGCTTGAGGGAATTAACAAGTGAAGCGAGCCGCCCCATAAAGATTTTTTCAATCCGCGCGCATCCTCTTCCTCGTACTATTTCTGGTGACCATAGCTGAAGGCACACGACTGGGGCGCTACGAGATTCGCAAGCCCGTGGGCGCGGGCGGCATGGGCGAAGTCTACCTCGCGCAGGACGTGCGGCTTGAGCGAACGGTGGCGCTTAAAATCCTGCCCCAGAACGTCTCCGAAGACCAGCAGCGCATGCGCCGCTTTGAGCAGGAAGCGCGTGCGGCCTCCGCGCTTAACCACCCGAACGTCGCGCACATTTACGAGATAGAAGAAGATAGCGGCTACCGCTTCATAGCCATGGAGTACATAGAAGGCTCCACGCTGCGCCAGCAGATGGCGGCCTCGCCCATGATGCTGCGCGACGCTCTCGACATAGCTCAGCAGATTGCAGCAGCGCTCGCAGCCGCGCACGCGGCAGGCATCATACACCGCGACATCAAGCCCGAGAACATAATGGTCAGAGCGGACGGCTACGTGAAGGTGCTGGACTTCGGCCTCGCCAAGCTGACCGAGAAGCCCAAGGTGACGGACATGGAAGCGTCCACGCAGGCGCTCGTCAACACCGGGCCGGGTGTCGTCATGGGCACTGTGCGCTACATGTCGCCGGAGCAGGCGCGCGGCCATGAGGTGGACTCGCGCACAGACCTGTGGAGCCTAGGCGTAGTGCTTTACGAATGCGTGGCGGGCCGTCCTCCGTTTGAAGGCACGACGGCGAGCGACGTTATCACGGCCATCCTCAGCAGAGAGCCGCCGCCCATTGCGCGCTACACGCGCGACGCGCCGGAGTCTCTGGAATGGATTGTCACAAAGGCCCTGACGAAGGATAGAGAGGAAAGATACCAGACGGCCAAAGAGATGCTGGTCGACCTCAGGCGCGTCAAGCAGCGCCTTGACGTAGAGGCTGAGCTTGAGCGCTCGGCCTCGCCCGACTCGCTTCACCTGTCCGCCTCCGGCTCGCGCAGCGGCGCAAGCTCTGCACAGAGCATGCAGCCCACGCTGGTCTCCGTCGAGACCAAGCCTGCCGCCACAACTCAGGTCTCGGCCACGCGCACCAACCCATCCAACGCGGAATATATAGCGGGCGAGCTTAAACGGCACAAGACGGGAGTGCTCATCGCGGCGGGCGTGCTGGCGCTGCTGGTCGTCGCCGCTGTAGGGCTCGTCGGCTACGCTTTATACGACATAGCGAGCCAGCCTATTCCTGACGGGCGCGGGCAGCAGTCCAGACAGGCAGGCCCGCGCGCGGACATGAAGATTAGCCGCCTGACGGCGAACGGCAAGACCTCTAACGTAGCCATCTCGCCCGACGGCAAGTACGCCGTTTACGTGATGGAGAGCGAGGGGAAGAAGAGCGTCTGGGTCAGGCAGATTTCAACTTCGAGCAACGTGCAGATTGTTCCGCCCGGGGAAGACACCTACTACACGAGCCCCGTCTTTTCGCGCGACGGCGAATACGTTTATTACATACATATTGATAAGAGCAGCCCGCAGGGTGTGCTCTACCAGATACCCGTGCTCGGCGGGACGCCCAGAAAGATATTGACGGACATAGGCTCGACCATCACCTTCTCGCCCGACGGCAAGCGATTCGCCTTCCTACGCAACGATAACGCGGGAACGGGCGAAGACCAGTTGATGGTCGTGAACGCGGACGGCTCCGGAGAGCGAAAGCTCGCGGTGCGAAAGATAGACAGCTTCTTCGTCTACGGCGGGCCCGCGTGGTCGCCCGACGGGAGGACGATTGCGAGCGCGGTCGGCAGCTACAAGGGCGGATTCAACATCAGCGTGATTGCCGTCAATGCCGAGAGCGGGGAGCAAAAGGAGTTCACCAATCAAAAGTGGGAGAACGTGGGCCGTGTCGCGTGGCTGGCGGACGGCAGCGGCCTGATACTCACGGCGCAGGAGCAGGGCGCGGTCTACAACCAGATATGGCAGCTCTCTTATCCGGGGGGCGAGGCGCGGAAGATAACTAACGACCTCAACAGCTACGGCTCCGTGAGCCTGACGGCAGATTCCGGCGCGCTCGTGGCCACGCAGAGCGAGACCATCTCAAACATCTGGGTCGCGCCGAACGGCGACTTGGGCCGCGCCAAACAGATTACGACCGGCAGCAAGGGATTGTACGGCGAGGGTGGCCTCGTCTGGACTCCCGACGGTCACGTGATTTACACCTCGGCGGTCAGCGGCAACATGGACATATGGAGCATGAGCGCCGACGGCAGTAATCAAAAGCAGCTAACAACAGACTCTGAGGAAGACTCCGTGCCTGCCGTCTCGCCCGACGGCCGCACAATCATCTTCAACACAGACCGCGCGGGGATGCCCAGCCTCTGGCGCATGGACATAGACGGCGGCAACCAGAAAGCGTTGACCAGCGGGCAGGAGGATTACCTGCCCCAGGTCTCGCCGGACGGGCGCTGGATAATCTTTTCGTCGTGGCGCTCGGGAAAGACGGCGCTCTGGAAGATGCCCTTTGAGGGCGGCGAGCCCGTGCAGCTAACAGACAAGTTCACCTACAACGGGGTCGTCTCACCCGACAGCAAGCTCGTCGCCTGCGGCTTCGCCGACGAGCAGCCCGGCTCTTTACAGCGCATAGCCATTCTCCCGATTGACGGCGGGGAGTTTATTAAGACTTTCGAGATACCCGTGACGGCCAACCTAGGCTCCATGGTGTGGTCTGCCGACGGCAAGGCGGTTCTCTACAGGGACACGCGAAACAGCGTCACCAACATCTGGGCCCAGCCCGTAGACGGCGGGCCGCCCAAACAACTGACCGACAACAAGACCGACCAGATTTTTAACTTCGACGTTTCACGCGACGGCAAGCAGTTTATCTTCTCGCGCGGCACCATCAGCTACGACGTGGTGCTCATCAGCAACTTCAGATAAGAGGTCATAGGCTAGAGGTTGAGTCGAGAGGATAGCAATCTTTTGTCCCTTTAGGGACTATTTGAAAATAGCCCAGCCATTTATGGCTAGGGGTAAGGCAAGGAACAAAAGAGCAGAGTCCCGTAGGGACGGCTGAACAGTCTCATTCAGCCGTCCCTACGGGACTCTTTTTTTATCTCGCAACTATACCCAGTGCTAAAGCACTGGGCTATTTTCAATAGTCCCTAAAGGGACAAAAGAGAGCTTTATTCCGACCTCAGCTTCTAACCTCAATACTTCGGCACGCTCGGGTCTACTTCGTTTGACCAGGCGGTGATGCCGCCTTTCAGGTTTAGCAGCTTGCCTTCGAAGCCCGCGCGTTTGAGCGCTTCTATGGCGCGTGCGCTGCGGCCTCCCATCTTGCAGTGGACGACCGTTTCGCGCGTCTCGTCAATCTCGTCCATGCGCTGCACCACTTCGTTGAGCGGTATCAATTTCGAGTCGGGGATGCGCGCCGTCTCGTACTCTGCGGGCTCGCGCACGTCTATGATTTGAATGTCATCGCCGCTGTCCAGTCGCTCTTTCAACCGGGTGGCGGTTATCTCTTCCATCGCTTGCGGATTGGCCTGGCTCATTCGTCCCTCCGTCGCTTAAAAAAGTTCTAAGTCAAGCTCACGAATTTTAGCCTACCGCTCGGACTACAGACAAACACTTTGCCTGCTCTTTCTCTTACGCGCGCAGATGGGCTACACTTCCCGCAAACATTCAACGACTGAGAAAGCCGCGCACGATAAGAGGAATCAGCAGCCATGAGATTTGAGTTCTACACGGACGAGCTTCTGGACTCTCCGAAGCTTTCGGTTGACGGGACAGTCCCGAACAGCATTCATCTTTCGCACTGGGAAGGGAATCGAACGCCTGAGAAGTTGAAGGCAGACACGTCCACGGAGATTGCCCTCAACTTTGTGGCTTCGCCGCAGAGGGAAGATTTGACAGGTGGATTACAACTTGTCACCAACAATCACTTCGACACGGACGGAGTGCTTTCGGTCTGGACTGTGCTTGAGGGCGAGCGGACTTTGCAGTATCGCGAGCGGTTGATTTCGGCGGCCGAGGCGGGGGACTTTTCCGAGTGGACATCGGACGAGGGCGTGCGCGCGAGCATCGTCATACAGGGCTCAGACCAGCCAGTGCCGAACGAGAACATTCTGTCGCCGCTGGCGAATCATCTCTCGGGACGAGAGGTGACGGACGAGGCGGAGGCTTACGAGCTTGTCCTGCCGGAAGTGGAAAGAGTGCTGACTCGCACGGAAGATTACGAGCCGCTTTGGCTAGACGCTTGGCGGCGTCTTGAGCTTGCAGCACAGAGCTTCGAGCGCGGCGAATCGAGAGTAGCAGAGGCGGCTGGCCTCTACGTCGTCACCATAGCGCCCGGAGCGTTCGGCCCCGAAGGCTTCAATCCGTCCAGCCATAGCGTGCCTTTGACTGCCGTCTCTCGTTACAGTCGGCCGAAAAATCTCTTTCTCATAGCCATAGAGTCGCGCGACGGCTGGTTCTATCGCGTTGATTATCCCTACTACTCGTGGGCCGAGACTGTGACGCGTCCACGCGTGACGCGCCGCAATCTCTCGCCCGTCGTAGCGGAGCTTAACGAGTCGGAGACGGGAGAGGGGCGCTGGGCTCTGGACAAGAGGGAGCTTTCGTCGGCCGTCAAGTTTCTGGATGAAAGCGGCGCTCTGGCCGTATCAAGGCTTGAGCCGGAGAGGGTCGCGAGCGCGTTTAGCGCGGCGCTACATGAAGCGCGGGCCGGTGTTGCTGCGGAGAGCTTGACGAATGGCTGACTGGAACGAGCGCTACGCGAGGGGCGAGCACGCCACGCTTGAGCCTAACGCTTTGCTCGTGGGCGTCTCGGAACGTCTCACGCCCGGGCGCGCTCTTGACTTGGCGTGCGGCGCGGGACGCCACGCGCTTCATCTTGCCCGGCTCGGTTGGCGTGTGACAGCCGTTGACGCTTCAAGCGTTGGCGTGGAGATGACAAGAGAGCGTGCGCGAGAGCTTAATGTAGAGGTGAACGCGCGCGTCGCAGACCTTGAGCGCGGAGAGTTTGAGATTGAAAGAGAGGCTTACGATTTAATAGCGGTCTTCTACTATCTACAACGCAATCTCTGGCCGGAGCTTCGAGCTGGCTTGCGTTCGGGCGGCACGCTCGTCGCGGCGATTCACCTCGCGGACGAAGACCCCTCGAAGCAGACGGGCAATCCGGACTTTCTCTTGCAGCCCGGCGAGCTGCGCGCAGAGCTCGACGGTTGGGAGATTACGCACTATCACGAGACTCAGTTGACGGACGAGGACGCGGGCGAGCATCACCGCCGCACGGCGGAGATAGTCGCACGCAAGCCATAATCGAAACGGTGCTCGACGTAATTATCATAGGCGCTGGCCCGGCCGGATTGTCCGCAGCTTTGTGGTGCGACGAGCTTGGGCTGGACACGCTCGTGATAGAGCGCGGCGCGGAAGTCGGCGGACAGCTCCTGCGTGTCTATAACCCTGTGGGAAATTATCTGGGCCTGCGCGCTGAAAATGGCCGCGAGCTATGCGACCGCTTCAAGGAGCAGGTAGAAGAATCGGACTTCGACCTCTGGACAGAGGCCGAGATAGAGAGCGTTGACTTACAGGCACATCGCGTGCGCCTGAGAAGCGGCGAGGATTTAAGGGCCATCGGCATCATCATAGCGACGGGCGTCAGCCGCCGACGCCTGAACGTGCCGGGCGAAGAGGCGCTCAAGGGGCGCGGCGTAGCAGAGTCGGGTGTAGGCGACCGCGACATGCTCTCCGGCAAGGATGTCTGTGTAGTTGGCGGAGGCGACGCGGCCGCGGAAAACGCGCTCATGCTCGCAGAAGTTTGCCCGACGGTGACGCTGGTGCATCGCGGCACAACTTTGCGAGCGCGCCGTGAGTTCGCGGAACGCTTGAAGAGCGAGCATCGCGTCACGGTCTTTACCGAAGCCACGCTTGAGCGCATCATAGGCGACGAGCGGGTCGAGGCAGTTGAGATACGTCGCAAAGGCGCTCTCAAGCCCTTTCAGGTGGCCGTGCAGGGAGTTCTCATACGCATAGGCGTTGAGCCTAACACGGAGCTGTTCCGGGAGCAGCTACGCACGGACGAGCGCGGCTACGTCATGGTCACGAGCGAGCAGGAGACGAGCATCGAAAACGTCTTCGCCATAGGCGACGTTTCAAACCCGCTGGCCCCGACCATAGCGGGCGCAACCGGCGCAGGCGCAACCGCAGCCAAAGTGATAGCCTCGCGCCTTAACAGGAAGCTGTGAGTTATGCCTACGATTTTTAGCCGGACAAAGGGAGCGGGCGGGTACGAGACCATCTCGCCGGAAGAGCTGAAGGAACGCTTGGAGCGCGGCGACCGTCTTGACGTGATAGACGTGCGCGAAGAGGAAGAGTACGAGCTTGCGCGCATAGAAGGCGCGCGGCTTCTGCCGCTTAGCCGCTTTCCCGAGTGGGCAGGCACGCTCGACCCAAACGCCGAGATAGTCTTCATGTGTCATCACGGAATCCGCAGCGGGCAAGTCTGCTCTTATCTGGCGCGCGAGGGATTCACGAAGCTCTACAATCTCTCCGGCGGCATAGACGCGTGGTCTCTGGAAGTTGACCGGACGGTGCCAAGATATTAAGAAGGGAATTAACAGGGATGGACAGGATAAGCAGGATAAAATAAGAGCTATTCTCTTTTCTTTATCCTGTGCATCCTGTCCATCCCTGTTTGAATCTGTCTTTGATGAGCGCTTATACGGATGAGCATCTGGCCGCGTATCCCGTGGAATATTTCATGGGCATAGACCTGTACAACGCGGGGGAGTTTCACGCGGCGCACGACGCGTGGGAAGAGCGCTGGCTGGGCGAGTGCGGGCCGCAGGAAAAGCTCTTCCTTCAGGCGATGATTCAATCGGCGGTCGCCTTTCATCATCTTGAGATTGGGAGGCCCGGCGCGGCGCGGCGCATGTACCAGCTCTGCAAGGAGAAGTTCGCGCGCCTCAATACGAAGATTTTTATGTCGCTTGATTTGGAAGACTATCAGGCTCAGCTTGACCGCGCGCTCTCGTGGCTGGAAACTGTACCAGACCCTAGAGAGCTGGAGCAGCCTGAGATTGTGCCGCCCGTCATACGACTTCAGCCGGGCGTCGCGGAGTTCGATTGAAGATGAGCGTTGAGCGTGACGAAGTGGAAAGTGCGAAAGGCCGCGAGCCTGTCGTGAGACGAAGCGCGCTCGCCGCCCTGCTTCAGGACATACGATTGCTGCTTGTGGCAATGTGGCTGGGCGCGAGTCTCTTCTTCAGCTTCGCGCTTGCCCCGAGCGTCTTCCGCGTGCTGAGAGATTCGACGGCGCTTTACGCGAATCATCTGGCCGGGACAATCGTGACGCGCAACCTCGCCGTGATAAACACGAGCGGGCTGCTCCTGAGCCTGCTGCTGCTGGCGAGCGCCTTTCTCTTCAGGCGCGGGAAGCCGCGCGCGGCCTTTCTGGCCGAGGTCGTTTCGCTCGTAGTGCTGGCGGTCGCGACCAGTCTGGGCCAGTGGCTGATAGCGGCTCGCATGCTTGCGCTGCGCGCTCAAATGGGAAGGCCCATTGACGAGACGGCCGCGAACGACCCCGTTCGGGTGGCCTTTGACAGCCTGCACGTTTATTCTGTCGGCGCGCTTCTGGCCGCCATGCTCGCGGCTCTTGTCGCGTTCATACTGATAGCGCGGCGCGCGAGGCGCGTCTGACAGTTAAGCTTGAGAGAAAACTTTTGCACGAGGGGACGGTTTGATGGAGACGATTGAGCGAATTGACGAGTGGCGCACGCAGTACGGCCGGTGGCAGCAGGCAAGGGGCTCCGCTACGAGCGACGACGTGGGCGACGATTACCCTCTGGTCGAGAACAGGCGTGCGCCGTTTACGCCCGCGCGCCGCGCTCTGCCGATGCTGAACCTCGCGCTCATTACTTCGGCGGGAGCCTACATAGATGGCACAGACCCCTTTGACGTGACTCAAGCGGGCGGCGACGTTAACTTTCGAGAGATACCCATAGAGGTTGGCGCGGAAGACCTGCGCTACAGCGCGCGAGGCTACGACGCGAAATCCGTCTCGGAAGACATGAACGCCCTCATACCCGTTGAGCGGCTGCTTGAGTTTGAAGCCAACGGCATCATAGGACAACTGAATCCCGTCTTTTGGAGCTTCGCGGGCTTCATCCCCGACGCAGCGCGCCTCAACGACGAGATGCTGCCTCGTCTGGTAGAGCGCGTGCGTCGCTACGAGGTGCAGGCGGCGCTCCTAGTGCCTGCCTCTCGCCTCTGCCATCAATCCGTCTCGCTCGCCGCGCGTGCCATAGAGCAGGCAGGCATCCCCACGATGATGCTGGCCGTTGACCGTCCGGTGGTGGAGCGCGTGCGACCGCCGCGCGCAGGCTACTACAAGGGAGAGGTAGGCAGCGTGGCGGGTAAGCCCGGCTGGCCCGAATACCAGCGCCGCCTGCTGGACGAAGCGCTACGCCTGATTGAGCCCATAGACCAGCCGAGCATCCGCAACCTCGTGGTAGAACTTGAAACGAGCGTGGAAAAAGAGAGGGGCGAGAGATAAGAGTGACAAGTGGAGAATGACAAGTGACAGGATAAAAGCTCTTCCAGCTTGTCACTCATCACTTATCGCTGCTTTCGAGACCTGAGCAATCGCCTCGCGGACTTCAGTGAAGTCGAAGGGCTTTCCTATCACTCCGTCTATCAGGTTCTTTTCTCCCGAAGGCGGCTCGGTTCCTTTGCCGTAGCCTGTGACGAGCGTGATGGCAACGTCCGGCCAGCGATGGCGAATCTCGCGCGCCAACTCCCAGCCGTCCATCTCCGGCATAGAAAGGTCTGTGAAGACCAAGTCGAAATGCTCGCCCGCTTCGAGAAGCTCCAAAGCCTCCTGACCGCTCCCAACGGAAGTTACCCTTTGCTCCATCACCGCGAGCATCTCCGACAACGTCTCGCGCACAGCCACCTCGTCGTCAATGACAAGGATGGAGAGCGCGGGCGCGCTCGACTGCTCCTGAAGACTCTGCTCGGGCGCTTTGGCCGAGCGCGCGGCCGGAAGGTCTATCAGGAAAGTCGTGCCGCGACCGACTTCCGACTCGACGCTGATTAATCCTCCGTGCCGCTCTATGATGCCGTAGCTGACCGAGAGGCCAAGGCCCGTGCCGTGCGCTCCCTTCGTCGTGTAGAAGGGCTCGAAAATCTTCTCGCGCACGTCCTCTGTCATGCCTGTGCCCGTGTCTGTAAATCTTAAGCGCCAGTAGGAGTCAACAGTCTCGCAGGCTATGGAGAGCCTTCCGCCGAACGGCATGGCGTCAACGGCATTGACTATCAGGTTAACGAAGACCTCACGGAGCTCAGACGCGTTGCCTTTGACAAAGCTTTCCGGCTCGGCGTCCAACTCTACCTCGTAATGAAGGCCGCGCATGCGCGCCTCGTTCTCCCAGCGAGTGCGTGTGATTTCTATGGCGTCGCGCAGCAGTCGGCTCACGTCGAGCATCTCGAACTCTGTGCCCTGCGACTGTCGCGCAAAGGTCTGTATGCGCCGGACAGTGGCGGCAGCGTCCTCTGCGGCCGTCTGTATTATCTCAAGATTACGCGTCAGAGCCTCGTCCTTCGTCTGTCGCCGCATCAGTTGTGCGCGCCCTAGGACGGCTGCCAGAGCGTTGTTGAAGTCGTGCGCCACGCCGGATGCCAGCTGCCCGAGCGCTCGCAGCTTATCTGCCTGAGCCGCACGCTGCCTCTGCTGCTTCTGCTCCGTGATGTCGCGCATGATGCCCAGGACTCCCGTGATGCGCTCGTCAACCACCAGCGGCGCGTTGTCGAAGAGCGCGTAGCGGACTTCGCCGTCTCTCGTGTGATAGCGCACCTCGTAGCTTTGCGTCTCGCCCTTAAGCGCGCTCTCAAAGTAGGCGCGGGCAATCTCTCTATCGGCAGGGTAGATTAGCTCAAGGAAGTGATGGCCTATGAGGTCGTCCGGTCGATAGCCTCCGGCGTTGTACGTGGCGGAGTTGAGCCACATGAAGTAGCCCGCAGGGTCTATGGCGCAGATGGGCTCCCTCACGCTCTCAAGGATGTTTGTCAGAAGCGACTGGTGCTCGCGCGCCATAGCCTCGGCCTTCCTCAGCTCCGACAGGTCGCGCGCCGTGCAGACCGCGCCGACGTTGCCGTGGCCAGCCTCCTTGATGGGCTCGACCGTGACGAGCAGAGGCCGGTTGAAGCGCTCTGGGGTGACTTCCGTTGTAACGCTTCGCCCGTCGGATATGCATCTTTCGACTATGCACTCTTCGTCGCCGAGGGTGCGCAGGATGTCGCAGCACTCGCGGCCGAGCAGCAGGTGCGGCCAGGTGTCTTCCATGGCTGCGCCCGCGCGGTTGACTCTGATTAGCTGGCCCATCTGGTCAAAGATGAAGATGCCGTCCGACATGGCATCGAAGGTCGTCTCCCACTCCTTCTTGGCGCGCTTGGTCAATTCGAAAAGCTCTGCCTGCGCTATTCCTGTAGCAAGCTGCGAGGCCACGGCTTCAACTAGAGCCAGCTCCTCTTCCGTCCAGTGTCGCACTCTATCCGTCTGGTGAATGCAGAGCGCGCCGCGAAATCTTTCGTTGACTACCAGCGGGTAGGCTATCTGCGAGCGAAGCCCCGCGAGCGCGGCCTGCTGTCGCACGTAAGCGCTGAAGGCAGGCGTGCCCGTCGTGTAATTCAGAGCGTCGTCAACCACCAGAGGCTCCTGCGTGCGAAGCAGCCGCTGTCCCAAGGGGTCGTCGTAGTAAGCCTGTATGTGCCTGATGCTGGAAGCGTGCTGAGCTACGTATTCATGCTCAAGGTCGGAGACGGGGTTGGACGGGTCGTAAAGATGAAGGTGAACGCGCGAGGCCGCGAGAGCGCGCCCAAGCTCGTGCGTAGCCGTGCTCAGTACTTCCGAGAGGCTGAGCGAGGCTCGTATGGCAAGGCTCAGTCGGTTAATCAGGGACTGGCGAGCGCTGGTCGCTTCCGCCTTCTGATAAAGCTGCGCCTGTCGAATGGCTATGCCCGTCTGGTCTGCTACGGCGCGAGAAAGGGCTATGTCCGTCTCGCTCCACGCTCGCGCGCTGCGAGTAGTCGAAAGCGCAAAGCAGCCTGTCGTCTCGTCGCCGACGCGTATGGCGACGTACATCACGGAGCGCACGCCCGTGGGCCGCAGGATGTTGTTGTAGATTTCTCGCACGCGCTCGTCCGTCGCCACGTCGTCGAAGGCCAGCACATTGTGCTCGCGTATGCCCGCCGTCAAATCTCCAAGGAGCGAGAGGCTGTAGTCTCGCCATGCCGAGCGTATGTGGTCGCCGCGATACTCCGCGACCGTGCGCGCCAGGCCCGCCTGCGCGTCCAGCATGAAGAGCAGGCAGCGGTCGACTCCCAGATGCGAGCCAAGCTCCTTGACCGCCGTGTGAAAGATTTCCGTCAGCCCTAGGCTGCGGTGAACCGCCTTAGAGATGCGGTTAATCAAAGCCTCCCGGTCGGCCAGCTCCGTCAGTGCCTTTTCGTTACGCCTGCGCTCAGTGATGTCTCTGTCCGAGCCTCGATAGCCCGCGACTGCGCCGTCCGCGTCGAAGATTGGGACGGCGTTCGATTCCAGATAGCGAAAGGAGCCGTCCCTGTGTCGCCAGCGAAGCACTAGCCCGGCCCAGCCGCGCCGCTCCCTGATGAGCGTGGCCAGCATCTCTTCCACGAGCCTGCGGTCTTCTTCGTACATGAAGTCGAAGCTGCTGCGGCCCAGCATCTCTTCCGGCTTGTAGCCCAGTATGTTCTCAATCGCAGGGTTGCAGTAGGTGAGCGCGCCTTCCAGGTTGACTGACCAAATCCATTCGTTCGTCGCTTCGATTAT
The DNA here is from genome assembly GCA_035276685.1 of Pyrinomonadaceae bacterium. GTDB lineage: Bacteria > Acidobacteriota > Blastocatellia > Pyrinomonadales > Pyrinomonadaceae > JACVRN01. The sequence continues at coordinate 12,248 of DATELK010000236.1, forward strand.
CGAGCGGAACCTCTCTTCCGAATCTCTCAAAGCCTCTTCCGAAATCTTTCGCTCGGTGATGTCCTCCGTGTAGACCATCACCATGTCGGGCGGCACAAAGACGTAAGTCGCGTCCAGCCGCTTTCTCTCGCCCGTCGCGCGGAACCTGTAATCAAGCTCGCGCCTGACGACCCTTCGCTCTTCGAAGCAGCGCCGGAAGTCTTCCAGAATGTCCGGGCTGTCGCTGTACATCTCTGTTGCGCGCCGCCCTACAAACTTCTGCATGTTCCCGCGCGTTATCTCCTGAGCCGCGTCGTTGTAATCAAGCAGCACGAAGTCGCCATCGACTCTTCGCCACGAATAGGTGGGAAGCGGCAGCCCCTTGTACTGTGCGCGGAACTGCTCTTCGGAGTCGCGCAGCGCTGCCTCCGTGCGGCGGCGCTCCGTGATGTCGTGCAGGATGGAGTAGATGAGGCGGCGGCCATGTGCCTGTATAGGCCCGGCGTGAATCTCCATGTCGCGCACTTCGCCGGAAGCCAGCCGGTGCTGGAAGACGAAATAGCTGCTCTCCTGGTTGACGGCGCGCTCAAGCTCTCGCCTGACTTCGCTTTCCGCCATCAGGTTGATGTCTGCAATCCTCTTCCGCTTGAACTCTTCGAGCGAGTAGCCGTAGAACTCGCAGGCCGCAGGATTGGCCTCGACAATCGCGCCCGTCTCAGGGTCAATCAGGAGCTTGATGGCGCGGTTCTTCTCGAACATCTCGCGGTAGCGCTCTTCCGATTCGCGCAGCGCGTCCTCGGCCAGCTTGCGCTCCGTGATGTCCCTGACCACGCTTCGGACTGCGGTCGCCTGCCCCGCAGCGTCGCGCACGAGCGTCACCACGGCTTCCAGATAACGCGGAATCCCTGCGGCATCCTTCGCGTGATAGACGACGCGCTCGGGCTCGTCGCCTATGGAATTAAGGCTCTCTCTCAAGGCGTCATTCGCCTCTTCGCCGAGAAGGTCGCTTAAGGGAACGCCTATTAGCTCGGAAGCCTCGCGCCCGAAGAAGCGCGCTCCGGCCTCGTTAATGCTGGTGATGCGGCCTTCCATGTCGCGCGTGTAGATGATGTCGGCGGCCTGCTCAACTATCTCCCGGTAGTGTCGCTCGACCCTGTGACGCTCCGCGAGCCGCGCCACCTTGACCAACAGCTCCTGTCGTCGAAAGGGAATCTCAAGATAGTCGTCCGCGCCCGCGACGAGACCCGTCAGGCTGTCCTCTTCGCCCGTGCGAAGGGCGCTCACGAGAAGCACCGGCACGTCCCTTGTGCGCGCGTCCGCCTTGACGCGGCGACAGAATTCGAGCCCGTCCATCTCTGGCATGACCACGTCCGAGATGATTATGTCGGGCTCCGACTGGCGCGCCTGCTCAAGAGCGCTCAGCCCGTCCGAGGCCGAGACGACCCTGTAACCCTCGTGCGTCAACAGCAGCGTCAAAAGCTCCAACACTTCAACTGTGTCGTTGACAACGAGAATGGTTGGACTATGCGGCGTCATACAGACAAGCTCAACCTGCGGACAACATTCAGGGCGGAACGTGTGAGGGCCAGACAATAAAAAACTCCGGCAAGTGCGGAGTATAACAAGAAGAGAGACGGATTCAAACAGGGATGGACAGGATGTACAGGATAAAAGAAAATCAATAGTTCTCTTATTTTATCCTGCTTATCCTGTCCATCCCTGTTAATTTAACTAATCTTTACCAGCCTTGACGGTGCGTGCGAAGTAGCCCTGTCGATAGTTCAGGCGCAGGCTCTGCTTGCGCAGGTCAGGATTGACAATCTCTATCTGCACCTTTCGGAACGAGCCGTCGCGGTTCTTGTTCGTGGGCGAATAGGCCACGAGGAATTGCGAGCGAAGCTCAAGCTCAATCTGCGCGAAGGCCGCGCGCAGCTCCTGCTCGTCGTCGGGGAAGAAGGCTCGGCCGCCCGTTCTCTCAGCAATCTTCTTCAAAGAGCCTTCGTCTATGCCGTACTCTACACGGTCGCCAATGCCTATGGCGTAGATGACCACGTCGTTCTTGATGGCGCGCTCAATCGCCTCGTTCATCTTCTTGCGGCTGCTGGTGTCCTGCCCGTCCGTCAAAAGAATGATGGCGCGGCGCGTCTTGTCCGAAGTCTGCGAGAGCACGTCTTCGGAAGTGACCCAGACGGAATCCCAGATGGCCGTAGAGCCCGCGATAGATTGATTAGTCCCGGAAATCGGAGGTGTGCCGGCGATTGTGCCCCCGCCTATGTAGCCTGCGGGCGGAACAAATTCGACGCGCTCAAGCGCGCGGCGAATGCGCGCGATGTTGCCTGTCAGTCCCTGCTCAAGCGTGGACTCGCCCGTAAAGGAGATGACGGCGACTTCGTCCTTGTCCGGACGAATGACGGAATCGACGAAGGCCGCGGCCGCGCGCTTTTCAGCGGGAAGCGTGCGCTCTTCGGAGATGCTGGTGTCAATCAGCAGCGCCAGAGAAAGGGGACGGTTAGTCTGGCGCTCGAAGGTGAAAATCTCCTGCGACGCGCCGTCTTCCATGATGCGTATGTCCTCTTTTCGCATCTCCGTGATGAAGCGCTTGTTCTTATCGACGGCCGTAAAGAGAATGTTCGTCAGGTCTGTCTCGACCCTCACCACGTCGTCGCTGTCGAGCGCGACATCGTCGTCCTTCTGACCCGGCACGGGCGTGGGCGTAGGTCTAACTTGCGAGCCTGTATCGGAGCGGCGCTGACGGGTGCCGTCCTGAGCCGAGCCCTGATTCTCCTGCGCTCTTGTGACGACAGCCGCGACACAGGCCGCGAGCAGAATCATCCCGAGGCCGTAAATAAGAGCGCGCGATATTTCTTTCCTGAAAAACATTCGTACCTCTAATCCCTACTGTCGTGGCGTGGCCAGCACGTTGTCTGAGACGGCCGGATAACTGCGCCGCGTCACAATCTTGTAGCCGTCGCGCTTGCTTACGAGCTTGACCTCTATGCGGCGCGTGCTGCCGTCATAGCGGTCGTTCGACGGCTTGTACGTCACCAGATACTGCGAGCGAAGCTGCTTGGAAATCTTCATGAAGGAGCGTTCAAGCGCGAGCCGGTCGCCCGTGAAAAAAGCAGTCCCGCCTGTCTCTTCGCAGAGCTTCACGAGGTCTTTGTCACCGCTGTCCTTGACCTGTCCCATCTCGACGCCGGGCACAGAGCCGGAGAGGCCCGCCTTGGTAGAGATGGCGAAGATAATCGTCTCTGTTCGCTGAGCTATGTCTATGGCCTCGCGCAGGGTGGCGCGGCTGTAGGTGTCGTCGCCGTCAGTGATAATGACCAGCACGCGACGACCGGGAACGCCGCGCATCTTCTCGTCGCAGAACTGCCAGATGGCGTCATAGAGCGCCGTCTGCCTGCCCGGCTTCTTCACGCTGTCCACGGCCCTGTCCAGCAAGTCCAGCTTCTCCGTGAAATCCTGACGCAGGTTTATGTCGTCGTCGAAGGTGGCGAAGGCCACGCGGTCTTTGCGCGTGCTGACGACCGTGTAGATGAAGTCTTTGGCAGACTCCTGCTCGAACTTAAGCTGGCCGGTGGTCGAAGATGAAGTGTCCATCAGCACGCCGACCCAGACGGGCAGGCTCTCTTTCTCGTCGCGGAAAGAGATTATCTGCTGCGGCACCTTGTCCTCCGTGACGATGAAATCGCTCTGCGTCAGGCCCGAGACGGGATTCTCTTTCTTGTCTAGCACGGTGATGGGCAGGCGCACCTCGCGTATGTAAACCACGTCGCGGTCTTGTGTGTCGGGCGTGGGACTCGGCGCGGGGCGCTGCTGCTGCTGCCCCTGCGTAGAGGGCGAGAGCAGACCTGAAAGCGCCAGACCGCAGGCGGCTAAGGCCAGGATGAACAGAAAATGGCGGACAAGAGACTTCATAGCTCTATCTTGATTATCGCTTCGAAAAAATTTTCCCGTCTTTGAGCGCGAGTGGTCTGAAAGCTCTAACTCCCAGGCGGTTTTGATGCTTTAGACGCAAAAGGCAGTTGCCCTTTAAATACGACGCACGCGGGCGCTCAAAGGGTAGTATATCAACCGCTTTTGAAAGCTCATAACCATAAACGGTGCGGCCGGGCCAGCGGCAACTCTTCCAATCTTTCCCCGTGCAATTTTAATCATATATTGGTCTGATGACCCCGTTAAAATATTTCGATAACCTATTCTCGTAATTAAAGAAATTCTTATTGACCTTGGGGCGGGGATGATATATCTTTGCGCCGCTTCTCGCTGGTCTTTATCTGCTGCCAATAAGCTTCACCCGATTTCTATCCAACTTGTGGCAGCCATTAATCCCAAGTCTATCACCTAAGTCCGTTCGTAAAGCATTCCGGACACGTTGGTGGGGATGGCCTGTGAGATATGCGTCCGTGGTCAGGTCGGCGGGAAGAGGTTTCGGCCGACGCAAGTCCTAATTTTGCTTTGCCCACTTCGTCATCGTTTTAGAGCGTACCTCGTTATTCGGAATGGGAGGGTTTTCGTATCTCACGCAAAGGAGAGCGGCAGCCTAACCTGATTCTTTTGTTGAACGAAGTCGCCCACGCTACACCCGCAACGAGAAAGGCGGCTGTAACGATGAGCAGCACACAACTTCAGTACTGTCTCCTACCGAATCGTCGCAAATTCTCTTTGGAGGTCAATCATGGCTGATTTTCCGGGACGCTTAACCGTCATTAACGGCCAGTCCAGCTTAGACAACAACTTGCTCCTGCGGCCGGGTATCCCCGACGCCACGCAGGCCATATCCGCCGCCACGCAATTTCTGCTGAAGACCAAAAAACTAATGTCCGGCCAGTCAATCATAGTCACGGGCAACAAGGGCACCTTCGGCTCCATCAGTGTCATCGTCATGACGGACGCTCGCGCCGACCCCTCTCAGCCTTTCGCAGTCGCGGCCTCCGCCTCGGCCTTAGCCGCCGCACAGCCTTCCGGCCGGAAGGCTACGAAGTCTCGGCGGGCCGGGTCGAAGAAAGCAGGGGCGGCGAAAGGGACTAAGAAGTCCGGAGGCGGGAAGTCTGCGTCGGCCTCCCGGAAGGCCGGTTCCAAAGCAGGCGCTTCCAAAAAGAGTGCAGCGCGCAAGAGCAGCGCCGCCAAGTCTTCGGCAAAGAAGTAGAAACTTCCTCGGGAAGATGACCGAGGCCCGTCGAGGTGCATAATCATGACCAGAAATCGCTCGCGCTACGTCAGACTAATATCTTTGCTTGTCATCTTCTCGCTCGCAGGCAACACCATCGCGTGGGCACAGGACGCCGCGGAGAGAGCGCGCCGTCGCGTGCTTGCGCAACAGAATAAAGAGCAGGCACGGCGAATCGAGAACGCCAGCGACACCGGCATTTTCGTTGACACCCCGAAGATTTACGATGATTTTTCGCTACACCTGATGCTGACGGCCGCACGCGCACGCCTCGCGTCGCTGCAAACTTTCGACCAGACGGGGCTGCTCGCGCGCATCGGCTCCATCACTGGCGCTACGCTTCAGCAGCAGGCCATCTCGGCTCAGGTTCTAGGCCCGACGTTACCCTCAACGGCTACGACTTCCTTAGGTGCGACCGGCTCAACTACAACGGTAGACACCGCCACCGGGGGCACGAGCACGACCGTCGCGCCGTCTGGGACTACTACGGGGGTAACTAGCGGAACGGGGTTGACAACCACGACCGTCGCTGGCGTTCCAGTCCAGAACGTGACGACTACGAGCCCGCAGCTGAGCGCTTCGGCCCCGGCGCTCCCGCAGAGCTCGGTCGCGCTGCCGTCGCAAGGCTTCAACGTCTCGTCGCTTGACGCGCTCAACGAGATGATGCAGCTCACCGCAGAGATTGCGAACCTCCAGTTGCTGCTCGAAGGCTCCCTGTCGGATCGCTACGTGCGCGGCCAGCGGCTCATCAAGCCGCGAACGACCATAGGGTTCCCGATTACCGTCACTCCGCAGAGAGAGTACAAGGACGCCGTCGCCGTCGTAGAGGTCGAGGCGCTCAACCCCCCGCAGAGTACGAATAACACGATTGACGAATCCGAGCCGCCAGCCGTGACCGCCCTCCTGCCGCGCGAGAAGACCTACAACGTGGCCGCCATCACGGATAACATGACGTCCATAGGCGGCGGCCTCGTCAGCCACGTAATCAACGGCGGGTTCTCGCTCACGCGTGGCCGCAAGACCTACTACATCGTGCAGGACCAGGACACGCTGGCGACCATGCACGAAAGCCCCGACCCCAAGACCACCCTCTTCTCCTGGCAGTTCCGTCCCGTGCTCGGCAGGCACTACGTGCGCCCCGGCCTGAAGCAGACCTTCGTCCAGCTCGCCAACCCTATCAAGCAGAACATAGGCTGCTTCGGCATGGTCAGAATCACCACCTATTGGCGCAAGTACGACCGCAAGTACGGCGTGCTGAAAGAGGTGTACCCGGAGACAATCCGCAACCTCAACTACCGGCCAATCCCGGCCTTCGACCAGACTCCTATCGTCAGCACTCTGGACGTTACAGATATCGGCTCGGGTCAAGTCCTAGCCACCCTCAAGGCCGACGGGCTGCGTTTCCTTAGCGGCGTTTACGTGCGGGTCGGTAACAACTACTACCGTGAGGGCTCGCCCGGCTTCTCCTTTGACGCGACGCAAATCCGCTTCGTCGCCCCCGCGTCCGAGCTCGCCAAGCACGGGGCTTATTTCGTCCTGCGCGACGGCAGGGAAACGCCGGTACTTGACCCGCGCGACCCCGAAGACAGACCTCCGCTGGGGCAGCCGTGCGGGATAGGGCCGCCAATCCCGCAGTTGATTGTCAACGGCGCGGGGCCGTTGCGCGCCGCCCCGTCGCCCAGACTCGCGGTAGAGGTCACGGCCTTTGATGCCTCCAGTAGCATCCTCACCGCCAACTTAACCAACCTGCCCCCCGAGCCCGCGCTCGAAGACTACTATGTCGTGGTTGGCGGCCGGGTCTTCGGGCTTTCCGACGCGCCCGTTGAGCGCTGTGGCTTGCTGCCTCCGTTCACTCCGGGTTCTCCGGCTTCCAGGGCGGCCACGCAGGTACTGGCCTGCAAAGATTCAAAGGACGGGACTGCCACCTTCAAGGTCGTGCTGCCTTCAAACTTATTATTAGGCGTGACCCAGGTGGAGGTGAAGCCGTTCTTCTGGAAAGAGGCTTACACGGCCAGAGCACCGACCGAAGTTTTCCGCGCTTCGGCCACCTCAGACAAGGCTGTGCTGTTAGAGCAAACTGCGGCCGGCGCATTGTACTTGCTCCTCGGCAACCGCCTGACGAGCCCCGAGATTCTCAGTCCGTCCACCGCCTCGTGGGCCAACCCGCACAATATCACCGAGTCGGACACGCTTCGTGTGTTCATGGTCAGCGACAAGAGCGCCAAGCAGATAGTTCTGCGCAAGGGGCCGTCCGAGCGGCCCATCATCCTAACGCTGCCGGTTCCCGCGGGCGGTGACTCAAAGCCTGCCCTTACGGTCAAAGGCAGCCTCGTCGTCGGGATGGAAGAAGTCACGGTGCAGGGTGATAACCTGGACAAGCTGAAGAGGGTTCGGTTCAACGAAACAGAGATAAGGTTCAGTCTCTCCAAAGATAAGAAATCCGTCACGCTGGTAGGGCTCGCGGCAGCGCGTGTGACCGCCGCGCCTCAGGAACAAGAACTTGAGTTCGAGTTTGAGGACGGTAAAAAGGCTAGTGTTAAGGTGAGCGTCTTCAGCGGCATCTACGAGATAATAGAAAAGAAGTGATACGCGACCCGCCGCCGAGTCCAGCCCTACTGGAGAGATGGTTTAATACCTGACAGCGAACTTTGCAATCGTATCCGAGTCCGCGCGACTACAATGCGCATAAGCTTGCCGGGAAAGCGCAGTCGCCAACTCGGCGGCCCCGGGCGTTCAAGACGTTCGCTGGTCATCATGAAGGTTACAACCGCCATCGCGGCAAAATGCCCTTGTTGCAGCAGCATGGGGAGTAGCATCAATGCCCAGCAGGAGCCGACGCACCAAACCCCGTGCGTAATCCCGAAACGTAGGGCGTCCAAGTCTGCGGCGCTGCCGAACGCTGCCAGCTCACTATGATTATGGCCGCGGTTAAGGCAGCGCTGCTTTATGGGCGAGCACTGCCACACGAAGGCGATAATCCCCGCCCCGACCGCAGGCAGATATGATTGCGGCGCAAGCAGGCTCAGCATAAGCATTACTGCCATCAGCACGCCGCCCGCCGCCATCCAACTCGCAGCATAACCGACCACAAAAAGAGTGACGGAACGAGGACGCCGACGCTTGAGGCTGCGGGTGCGGACGTGGCGTAACGGTGTAATCAAGGTCGGCGACATCATCGCGACCAGCATCAGAGCCCACCCCGCCGCGAGAGAAGAGAGCGGGTTCATCTCCAGCAACATCCGAAATGAAGCCAGCGATGCTCCCGAATCTGTTACAGGACAGTGTGCGAGCGTCATGATGCCTCCGGGGTTAACCAGAAGCATCATCCACGTTATCGCGCTTATGAGCAGCACCGGGATATTAACCCGCGCACGCTCCCGTGTGCTTACTCTCATTCCTGTCCCTGCCGGTAGACGCTGACTCGTCCGACGGTGATTTCCTCGCTATCAGGGACAGCATTGTTGGGCACAATTCTCACGTCGAGCGAATCCGTGTCGAGGCCATTCTCGACGAATAGATTGTCAATGACGTTCGTGATGTCCAACACGTAGGTGAGCCCGGAGCCGCCGTGTTGACCGTCCTTTGCGGTGGCCCTACGAAGCCCGAAAAGTGCGACAGACCCTGCCCTCTGCTGGTTGACAGAGACGTTGAGTACAAATGAGTCTCTGGTTCCCCGGACATTCTCAAGCTTGAGGTACACGTGATCCGGCAGGCTCGTTTCAGAAGCCCGCGCGAGACTCCTTGACACCTTCCTACGGGCGTTAGAATCAAGCCTCACAGTCGCGCGAGCACCGGAGCTCTTTATCTGAAGAGCCCCGTCGTGTGCTCCGACCAGTTCCGCATTATCTGCGCTGTCCATACTTCCTCCTTGCGCCCCCTTCGACGCAGGCGCTTGCTTAGCCGCGGCACGCGCTCCGCCCAACTTTGTCAACCTTCGTGCAATTCTGCTGGAAGGTTGGGGCGCAACAGTCACAGTCAGGTCGTCATAAGTATAATCCAACTGACTGAGACTGTTTACATCGCCCGGGGTATAGACCCAGGGGCTGCCGCCCGGCATAGGCATCACAAACTCCCGCTCCCCGCTGGCTGCGGGGCCGTTAAGCCAGCTCGACTCGTTCGGGTTGTCGTTCCCGAGATCGTTCCACGCCGCCCACATACGGTCAATGTTGGAGTGGTGTAAATAGAATACGGGATCGAGCGCAGCTATGCCCGGGTCAGACATCAAACCCCAGGTGTCGTTATTAGGAGCGTTGCCCCCTACGTAAACGTGGACCAGATTATGGGGATTGCTTTCGAGATTGCCGCTGGTGTCTCCGCTATGCGAGAACCCTGTGTCCGGGCCGCCGAAGCCCGGAGCGGGAGTGACGGCGTTGCTGCCGGTGTAGATGGTATTGCCCTCGCAAGTCTCCGCTACAGGAGGAATGGGGACGAAGATGTCAAAGTTGTTCCTGGGGCCGTAACGTGCTTCCACGTAAAGCGGGTTCGGGGTCGTCCCGTCCGGTAAAGTCTTCTCAGTGAAGGCGGGCGGAATCTCATATTCATTGTTCGGGCCGAAATAATTCCAGTACGGCAAGGCCCATTCCGAAGGGCCACCCAGACTCACCACCGCCTCACGGACTTGCGCTTCCAGTGCCAGCAGATACCCGCGATGCCACGGAGTGAAATACCAACTCTGGTGCTGACACTGATCCCAGTAGAGGTCTATAAGATTCTGCGACGGGAGCGGAGTAGTCGGCACCTGCGGCGGCCCCGGGATAAAACCCCAATCAGGAAAGGCTGGCGGGGTGGTGTACCAGGGTGTGTTGGGGTCTACGTATTCGCCGTGTATCGCGGCAAAGAACCACCAGCTGTTCGGGTCATCTAAAGCGCGCGACTGCATGACGCCGACGCCCTTCGCGTACCATAAGAGGTCGGGATTGTCGAAGGTTCCGTCGTTATTCCACGCGTTGTTTCTAGTATAGGTAGCCATCTTCTTACCTCTGATTAGTGAGTAATAATCCGGAGCTGGATTTTGTCGAGTTATGCAAAGGCAGAGACTCGTGAGAATTCAGCCCTTCAGATTCGAGCGCGGACACAATATTCCAACAGCCGTTTGATGTCAATAAAATGATAGAAAATGAGAGAGTACAAGTTTTATACTGCCACACGAGTGGAATAGTGATATAAGGATGGCGATGCCGCGGCGTTCCCTTACAAGACCGTCGCGGTTCAAGTGACACCCAACGCCTTCCCCGGCCAGCGCAAGGCGCACGTCACCCTGTACGGCGGGGGCTCTACGAACCGCACCCGCACCTTCAAGTTCGCCAGCCCGAACTTTCACACGGTTGATTTCGAGTTCGATTACGTGGAAGGCGAGAACGTGCTGCTGGACATTCGCACGGACGCGTACCCAAATCGCCCGAGCACGCTGGACGCCGAAGACTTCTCCGTCAACAACATCTTCGAGCGCGCAGGCCTCGCGGCAAATCGAAGAGCACAGGGACGGGCAAAAGGTAGATGAAAAACTAATTGACGAACGGCCGAGTGCGAAACAAGGAGTTCCTGCTTATGGTCATGGGCGTCAACCGGCCCGCCGTCCTTCCGGCTGGATGTAAGCCAGCGTGGAATTGCAGGCTCTATGCCTACGCACGAGTTGCCGCCCCGTGACAGACTCGTGATTTAGAGACGTTGTTCCAAACAACAGACGGGTGGAACTCCCTGACCCTTACAATTCACCGACCTCTTCGGCCCCGCCGGAAGGTCTCAACTTCTTAGGAGGAAAAACTTTGGCTACAAAAGGTTCAAAGTCGAAGAAGACTGGTCGGGCTGCGAAGGCGGCCAAGCGAGGGACGGCAAAGCCCTCGGCCACCAAAGGCACGAAGAAATCAGGCAAGCAGGCAAGACGGCCGAGCACGAAGGCGGCTGCTAAGCCCGCTGCCGGGGCCAGAGGAGCGCAGGCACTACCCGAGGACGAAGGGCCGCGCAGGGGCGCGAGCGTTTCACCGCCAATCCCGGCAAACTTTCACGCGCTCTACGATAGAGGCTTCCGCGCGTCGCGTGGGATAGTGCCGGAGTCGGTGACGCCGGCCGAGACTGAGGGACATCGCCAGCTAGACAAAGAGGTCGAGGGCTTGGGCATACACTATGACCACTCTACCCAACTCCCGAAACTCGTCACCGTCACGCCGAAGGGAACGGGGCGGGCCGGGGCCCTGTCGCGTGGTGCCTCGGCCGAAGGCGGCACACCTGAAGGCGCTGTCACGCAGTTCCTTGAGCAACGCGGCGACCTATGGAACCTCACGCCGGAGGACACGGCCACCATCGAGGTGGTATCAGTCAGCCAGCCCAGGTCCGTGGCCGCTTCGGATTCGTCAAAAAGGTCGGGGCGAGGGTCGTCGCGTTCCGCGAGCGGCGGTTCTGATTTCAATATCGGCAACTTGAAGACGGTTAACCTCGTGCAGCGCGTCGAGGGCAAGGAGGTTTTCAACTCGGACGTGACCGCAGCCGTTAACGCCGACAACGAGGTGGTCTCGATGGCCGGGCAGTTTTTCCCCGGCGCGGGCGCGGAGTCTGCCCGCTCCAAGGCGGCCTCCAGAGGTGCCGGAGCAGGGCTCACACCTGAGGAGGAGGCAATCGCTCGCGCCGTCTTCGACCTCACGGGCGTCGTATACGAGGCCAGAGACTTCGCCGCCGCGCCCGCCCCGCCGGAGAGCGGCCCCTACCGTTTCTATGACTTCAAGGCGGCCGAAGGGGATACTCGCCCTGCGCTTGAGCGGCCCGTACGGCTCAAGGACGTGATGTTCCCCCTGGGCTCTGGCGAGTTCGTGCCCGGCTACTACATGGAGCTTTGGGTCAAAGGCTTTCCCGCCTTCAGCTACGTGATGGACGCGGTCGACACGCCGGATGTGCTCTATCGCAAGAACCTGACCTCGCAGGTAGCCTTCAAATATCGCGTCCACAACACCGGGGACGGCCTTTTCCGACCGCACGACGGCCCGGCACCCGGCACGCCGCACCCCACAGGTAAGCCCGACGGCTTCCAGGCAAAGATTATCAAAGAGAGGGTCGTCCAACTGGAGAGCCTGCTGCCCGGAGACCCGTGGCTGCCTGCCGACGCCACGACGACCGAGGGCAACAACTGCATCGCCTATGCCGACCTCACCAAGGCAAACTCGCCCGCGCCTGGGAACCCCTTCGGACGGGTCACGTCGCCGCGCACCTTCAACCAGGCGTACGACCATTCCAAGTCTGCCAGCGACCCGAAGAACCTACAGAACAGCCTCGTCGGCATGTTCTTCCACGTCAACTGGCTGCACGACCGCTGGTACGAGGCCGGTTTCGACGAGGCGTCTGGCAATGCGCAGAAGAGCAACTTCGGGCGCGGCGGCATCGGCGGCGACCCAATCCTCGCCGAAGGCAACGACGCCAGGGGGACGGACAACGCCTTCATGGCAACGCCCGCCGACGGCGCGAGCCCGCGCATGGAGATGTTCGAGTTCGTACGCCCCTCGCCGCTGCCGAGCCGCACCAGCAATCACGAGGCGCTCATCACCTTCCACGAGATGGGCCACTACATCACCAACCGACTCATAGGCAACGGCAACGGCCTGTTCAACTTGCAGGGCGGCGGAATGGGCGAGGGGTGGGGCGACTTCTTCGCCATCTGCATGACTTCGCAGAGGACGGACGACTTCGCCAAAGGGGCCTTCGCCGTCGGCGGGTGGACAGACATCACCAGCAGCTTCAAGGAGAACTACTACTTCTCAATCCGCCGCTATCCCTACTCCGCTGACATGAAAAAGAACCCGCTCACCTTCAAGCACATCGGCAGCAACGTCGTGCTGCCGACGGGCGCGCCCCTCAGCCCCTTAACCAACCGGGACAACACGGAGGAGCATAACGTCGGCGAGGTCTGGTGCACGGCACTCTGGGAGGTGTTCGTCAACCTCATCACCAAGCTCGGCCACGCGGAGGCCGAGAGGCGCATGCTCGCCTACGTCATAGGGGGGCTTAAGCTCACGCCGCCGAGCCCGACCTTCATACAGGCGCGCGACGGCATCATCTCGGCCGTCTCTACGATGGCCCCGGGCGACCTGCCGCAGGTGCGCGCCGGATTCGCCAAGCGCGGCATGGGCCGTGGCGCGGTCGCCCCGCCCTCTAGCTCGACGACTCTCTCCGGGGTAGTAGAGAGTTTCACCGCATGAGCTGAAGGGGCCGCACGAAAGTAGTCTCGTTCGAGGTCACGATTGATTCTTCTCAAGCTCTGCGAGGAAGTCTGCCAAGGGCGGGGGAAGCGGCGCGTCAAAGCGCATCCATTCTTTAGTGCGCGGGTGATGAAAGCCCAGCGTTTCGGCGTGAAGGAACTGGCGACCTAGGGCTGTGATGCGCGCTCTCAGGCGCGTGTCCGGCACGGTCTTGTCACGCCCGCCGCCGTAGGTCTCGTCTCCCACCACCGGATGCTTCAGCCACGCGAGGTGAACCCTTATCTGGTGCGTGCGGCCCGTCTTAATCTCCACGTCGAGGAGCGTGAAGCGGTCGAAGCGGCGGCGCACGCGATAAAGGGAGAGCGCCGCGCGGCCTGCGCGCACGACGGCCATGCGCGTGCGGTTGCGCGGGTCGCGCGCGAGCGGCTCTTCAATCCGGCCACGGTCGTCTTTGACGCGGCCATGCACGAGCGCGATGTAAGACTTGAAGACCGTGCGGGCGCGAAACTGGTCCTGAAGATTCTCGTGCGCGCTCTCCTGTTTGGCCACGACCATGAGGCCCGAGGTGTCGCGGTCTAGGCGATGAACTATGCCGGGCCGAATTGTGCCGGAAAGCCTTGAGAGCTGCTCGAAGTGGAAGGCGAGCGCGTTGGCCAGCGTCCCGCCCGCGACACCGGCAGCAGGATGGACTACCAGCCCTGCGGGCTTGTTGACGACGACAAGCTCGTCGTCTTCGTAGACAATCTCGATGGGAATGTCTTCGGGCGCGAAGGTTGAAGAGGGCGGAGGCGTCAATTCTACTTCTATCTCGTCGCCTGCTCGAAGCTTGTAAGAGGACTTGACTGTCTTACCAGTCACAAGAGCGTCGCCGTCTTCAATCAACCGCTGAAGACGGGCGCGGCTCCAGCCTTCTATGCGCGAGGCCAGGTAAGCGTCCAGCCGCGCGCCAGCGTCTTCGTCCGCCACGCGGAACGTGAGCGTCGAGGCTTCCTGTTCCGTCATGGCGGCGTCTTCTCTGTCCACTTTGATTGAGTCTTCAGCCTCGTCAGGCGCGAGCGGCCTTTGCCGGCGGCTCTGCTTTTGTCGCGGCGCTTCCGCCGCCGTTACCATTCAGCTTGCGCCAGCGAAGAATGAGAATGACGAGCCCTGCGATGCCGACTACGAGGCTAATCATCTGAGAGGTGGAAAGCCCCGTGAGCGTCGTCAGGCCCGCAATGTCGCCGCGCGGGTCGTCGCGCACGAACTCTATCAGGAAGCGCGCCGCGCCGTAGAGCACCGCGTAAAAGAGTATCACCTGCCCGTCAAAGCGCTTGCGTCTATGCAGCCAGAGCAGGAAGAAGAAGAACACGAGTGTAGCGCCCGCTTCATAAAGCTGCGTCGGGTGAAGGGGCTCGTCAATCGGAACGCCCGTTATGCGGTTGCCAAGCTCCGTGAAGCGGACTCCCCAAGGCAAGCTCGTAGGCTTGCCCCAGCAGCAACCGGCGGAAAAACATCCGAGCCTCCCGATTGACTGGCCCAGCGCTATGCCGGGGGCAAAGGCGTCGGCCGTCTTCCACCAAGGCAGCTTGTAATAGCGCGCCAGAAAGTAGCCGGTCAGAATCGCGCCTATGAGGCCGCCGTAGAAGACTCCGCCCGAGCGCAGGAAATCGAGCGAGAAGAGTTGCCACAGGTCTTCCCTGTAAGCGGGCTCAGTCCATAGCATCAGCACCTTTGAGCCAACGAGCGCCGCCAGCAGCATCCACAGGCCCAGGTCATAAATCCTCTCCCTCGGCAACCCGTCGCGCGCAGCCAATCGGGCCGCCACAACAAGCGCCACCAGAAACGCCAGCGCCAGAAGCACGCCGTAGGTGTTGATGGGGAAGCTGCCTATATGAAAAAGCTCTGGAAACATCTATTCAATTCTCAAGAGTAATTAAGAAATTAACAGGGATGGACAGGATGAGCAGGATAAAGAATAAATGCTTTCTCTTTTATCCTGTCTATCCTGTCCATCCCTGTTAATTCCTTTCTTCCTTCAACTCGCTCGCCGCCCTCTTCTCGCGTCTTTCCTGCTTGCCAGTGACGAACATGTCGTAGACGAGCAGGAGCGCGCCGGTACTGATGCAGGCGTCCGCCACGTTGAAGACCGGCCAGTGGAAAGAGCGATAGTAGACGAGTATGAAATCAATCACGAATCCCAGACGCACGCGGTCTGTCAGATTGCCTACAATGCCTGCCATCAGCAGCGCGCATGCTCCCAGGATTCGGTCGTCGTTTCGCACGGTGCGAAAGAAGTAGTAAAGGACTGCGACGCCTGCGAGCGAGGCCAGCACCACGAAGAACCAGCGCCCGAAGGAGCCTCCCTCCTGCAACTGCCCGAAGGCCACGCCCGGATTCTCAGCGTAGACGAAGGAGAGCAGCCCGTCTATCACCTTCACGTCGCGCCCGAAGCGGAGTGAGCGCACGGCCCACGCTTTAGACGCCTGATCCAGCATGTACATGCCGAAGGCGGCTACGAGGTAGCCTATGCGCCAACCCATGCGTCGCTCGCTCAAGGCCTTTGCTCTCCTTCTATCTCCGAGAGGGCCGCCACGCAGCGCTCGCACACGTTCGGGTAGCGCTCGGACTCGCCCACCCGCACGGAATAGTTCCAGCAGCGCTCGCACTTCTCTCCGTCGGCGCGCATGACCTCTACCGTCATGGGCTGTCCGGCTTCGTCGGATGCTTCCACAAGCTCTACCTGCGAGACGATGAAGATGTAGCGAAGCTCATCAGCGTAGGGCCTCAAAAGCTCATGAGTCTCGCCGCTCGCCCTTATGATTACTTTGGCTTCGAGCGAGCTGCCGATTGTCTTGGCTCCGCGCGCCTCTTCCAGAGCGCGCAGCACCACGTCTCGCACCTCGAAGATGCGCGACCACCTTGTCAGCAGCCCCGAGTCAACTGTGGCCTGCGCCTCCGGGAACTCGGCCATGTGAACCGAGGCCGCTCTTTCAACTTCGCTCTGGCGCGGCAGGTTCTCCCAGATTTCGTCCGAGGTGAAGACGAGTATGGGCGCGAGCATGCGGGCCAGAGCGTCCACTATGCGATAGAGCGCCGTCTGCGCCGAGCGGCGGGACAGCGAGCGCGGCGCGGCCGTGTAGAGCCTGTCCTTTATGATGTCGAAGTAACGCGCCGAGAGCGTCACCGTGCAGAGGTTATAGAGCGCGTGATAGACGGTGAAGAACTCGAAAGCCTCGTAGCCCGCGCGCACTCGCGTCGCAACCACGTCCAGCTCTTCCAGAGCCCACCTGTCAATCTCAAGCATCTCTTCGTCAGCGACAGAGTCGCGCGCGGGGTCAAACCCGTCCAGATTACCAAGAGCGTAGCGCGCCGTGTTTCGCATCTTGCGATAAGCGTCCGCGATGCGATGAAGGATTTCTTCTGAGACGCGCACGTCCTCCTGATAGTTTGAAGAGGCCACCCAGAGGCGAAGGATTTCCGCGCCCGACTCTTTGACCACTTCGTTCGGAGAGATGCCCGTGCCCTGCGACTTGCTCATCTTCTCGCCCTGCACGTTGATGACCCAACCGTGCGTGATGACGCGGTCGTATGGCGCGCGGTCGTGCGCCGCGAGCCCCACCATCAGGCTTGAGTTGAACCAGCCGCGATACTGGTCGCCGCCTTCCAGATAAACGTCAGCGGGCCAGCGAAGCTCGGGATACTTTTCCAGCACCGCGACCGAAGAGGAGCCGCTGTCGAACCACACGTCCAGAATGTCCGTCTCCTTCGTCCACTCATCGCCGCCGCACTTAGGGCACTTGAAGCCTTCCGGCAGAAGCTCGCGCGCGTCGCGTGCGTACCAGGCGTCGGCTGTCTCGCGCTCGAAGATGTCCGCGACGTGGTTGATGATGGACGGGTCGGCCACAGCCTCATCACAGCCCTTGCAGTAGAAGACGGGGATGGGAACGCCCCACACTCTCTGGCGCGACACGCACCAGTCCGGACGGTTCTTGAGCATGTTCTTCATGCGCTCGCGGCCCCACGAAGGAATCCACTTGACGCGCTCGACTTCTTTGAGCGAGCCGTAACGAAGGCTCAGCGGCTCGTCGCCTTCGTTCTCAGTGAAGTTCGAGACGGGACGGCCGTCCTCGTCCTTCTCGCCCCTCAGGTCGCTCGCACGCGCGTCCAGCGAGATGAACCACTGCGGCGTGGCGCGGAAGATGACCGGGTTCTTGCAGCGCCAGCAGTGCGGGTAACGATGCGCGTACTCTTCCGAGAAGAGAAGCGCGCCCTGCTCGCGCATGAACTCGACAATCTTCGCGTTCGCTTCAAAGACTCGCTCTCCCGCGAAGTGCTCCACCTCGGAAGTAAAGCGCCCCGCGTTATCCACGGGACAGTAAATCTCAAGCCCGTAGCGGGTGCCTATCACGAAGTCGTCGTGGCCGTGGCCCGGTGCCGTGTGAACAACGCCCGTGCCTGCCTTTCCGGTAGAGCGCTTATCACGCGCCTCTTTAACATCTAATTCGGTTTCCGCGTCGGCCTCTCCGCCCAGCGTGACGTGCTCGCCGAGCATCAGTATCGAAGGACGATTGAGCCACGCGTGACGCGCTTCCAAACGGTCTAGCTGCGCGCCCGGAAAACGTGCCAGCACGCGCGCACTCTCTCCAATCCCGCACTTCTCTACCACCGCCTCTGCCAAGTCAGACGCGACTATGTAAACCTCGTCGCCGTTCTCAATCGCCGCGTACTCGAATATGGGATTGACCGCGAGGCCAAGATTCGCGGGAAGCGTCCACGGCGTAGTCGTCCACGCAAGGAAGAAGACCTTCTTTCCTTCGAGCGCAGGGTCTATGGCTTTAGGGTCTGTGACGAGCGGGAACTTGACGTAGACTGATGGGCTGGTGTGCTCTCTATATTCCACCTCCGCTTCCGCCAGCGCCGTCTGGTCGTGTATGCACCAATAGACGGGTCGCGCCCCCTTGTAGACGAAGCCGCGCTCAACGAAGCGGCCGAAGAGGCGCGCCGTCTCCGCCTCGTAGTGGTTCGACATGGTCATGTAAGGGTCGTTCCACAAGCCAAAGATGCCCAGGCGCTGAAAGTCTCTGGTCTGTCGTTTCAGGGCTTCCGAGGCATGCTCGCGGCAGGCGCGGCGTATGCTGACCGCGGGCATGTTGGCCTTCTTCGCGCCGAGCTTCTTGTCCACGAACAGCTCAATCGGCAAACCGTGGCAGTCGTAGCCCGGAACATAAGGCGAGTCGAAGCCTAGCATCGTGCGCGACTTCACCACGAAGTCTTTCAGAATCTTGTTGAGCGCCGTGCCAAGGTGTATGTCCGAGTTAGCATAGGGCGGGCCGTCGTGCAGTATGAACTTGTCGCGGCCCTCGCGCGAGCCGCGAATCAGGCTATACAAATCCATCGCGGCCCATTTCTTCAGGCGCGCGGGCTCCGACTGCCCCAGGTTCGCCTTCTGGCTGAAACCTGTCTTAGGCAGGTTGACGGTCTTCTTCAAATCAAGCGGTGTTTCAGTGGACATAAGTTTTTCGCCTTCTCAATTGAATCAACAATATTAGCGGGAAAGAAGGAAAAGGTGAAATCAGCCGTCACCCACATTTCATCTCTTTCCCAAAAAGTTTTGCCCGAGCCATCTGCTCTCTCCAGTGCGCGGGAGGCGATGGTTCGGGCAAGCCTGAAAAGCTTTTAATGTGCCGTGGGCTCTTTAGCCTATGAACATCTCCTCGTCCGTGTAGGTCTGATTAATGGGCTTCGGCGCGGGCGCGAGCAGGACTTCCAGGCCACGGCGGAAGCCCGCCATAATCGCCGCCAGCTCACGCGCGGGCTCCATCACCTTCGCGCGTATGAACTCGGAGGTTGCGGAAAACTGCGTGCTGGCTTCATCCACGGTGCGGCTCACGAGCTGAACCTTCTCGCGCGTGGCCACACTGGTTTCGCCCACGAGCTGCCGAAGCTCGCGCACCTCGTCGCGTATCAGCGAGGCCGATTCGGAAAAGTGCATGGAGGCCGTGGAGAGATAGCCGCTCATGACGCTGACCTGCTCGGCAATCTCTTTGCCCTGCGCGGCAATCAGCTTGCCCTGGTCGCTCAGAGCCGTGACTCTTTCAAGCAGCGGCTCGACGCGCTCTTCAAGACGGTTGACGGTCTTGACCACGCGGCTGATGACCACAGCTATGGCCACCATAGCCACGGCTATGATGATGAAGGAGAGGGCGATGATAATCGTCATAATCATCACCCAGAACATCGGGTCGCTGGTATTCATCGGAACGATTTTAGTCCCTAGCTTTTCTGCTCTTCGTAATAGTTGGGCGAAGTGCCGGGCAGGCCCGTCACCTCCGTCTTGCGCTTCTCTTCACGATAAGCCTGTTTGCCCGCCTCTATGGCTGCGGAGAGGCTGCCGCCGCGCTGTCGTGCGGCGTCGCGCGCGGCCGAAGCCACCTCGCCCGCCCTCTCTCTCCCCGCCGAGTAAATCTCTGATGCGCGGTCACGCGCGCCTTCATAATAATCTGTGGCGCGCTCGCCTATCTGGGTGGCGGCCTCGCGCGTGCGGTCGATGCTCTTGCGCGTGGCGTCGGCTATGTCGCCGCGCAGCTCGTGGCCGGACTTGGGCGCAAACAGAAGCGCGACCATAGCGCCTATCCCTGCGCCGACCAGCAGGTAAGCGATGCGCGCTCCCGTATCGCCGCGGTCGTCCGCCTCTCGCCTGCGCTCGATTTGTCTGCTCATAAAAGAGAACCTTTCTCAGGCTCGCGCACCTGCCGAAGCCTGCTCACGCTTCATCTTTTATCGAAGTTAACTTGTAGAAGGAATATAGCAAAAGAGGAAGTAAATGGTAAATGGTAAATAGACAAACGCTTCTTTCTATTCACCGTCCGCTATTTACCATTTACCTCTTTGCCGTCGCTGTATTGCTGTAGCTTGCGGTAGAGGGTCTTGCGGCCTATGCCAAGCGAGCGTGCGGCGCGCGTCTTGTCGCCCGCCGTGTAGTCGAGCGTCGCCTCTATGGCGCGGCGCTCTATCTCGTCCATTGATGACGGCACGTCTATTTCGAGCGTGACCGAGCGCCCTTCGTTGGCCGCACGCGCACGCTCGCCGCGCAGGCGCGAGCGCTCTTCAAGAGGCCTGCGGCTGATTGCTTCCGGCAAATCGTCCAGCTCAATCTGTCTGCCCGAAGCTATGATGACGGCGCGCTCTATGGCATTCTCAAGCTCGCGCACGTTGCCCGGCCACTCATAACTCATCAGAGCGGCGAGCGCCTCCTTGGAGATGCCTGAGATGAAGCGACCGGTCTTCTGCTTGTAGTGCTCAAGAAAATGTATGACGAGCGGGTGAATGTCTTCCGCGCGCTCGCGCAAGGGAGGCAGCCGTATGGGAAAGACCGAGAGGCGATAGAAGAGGTCTCGG
>DATELK010000237.1:0-33038 GCA_035276685.1 Pyrinomonadaceae bacterium
ACAGGTCAGTACCGCCTGCGGTAGCGGGCGGGTCTCTAATATCCATCATGTCTCTAATGTAGATATAACCCGCCCGCTACCGCAGGCGGTACTGACCTGTATGTCGGCTCTAAAACTTTTTCCATGAAGGGCGCGTAAACCAAACCGGCATGAGGGAGCATCTGATGATTTTGGCAGAGGCAGTCAAATGCAGTTCGGGCAGCGGTTCCCTTGGGTGGGCCGCGTGCGCGCCAGTTTGTCACGTCTTGAGGCCGCTTCATCCGTTCCCAAAGCCGCCTTGTCACATGCCGCTTGTGTTAACAGGTGTAAGCTTGCCTAATCACCATCCGTGCCAGACAGACTCTAGCGCACGCTCTCCTGAATGACCGAAGCCCCTTTTGAATGATGGAAACGATTAGCAATCCGGCGGAGTTAGAGACTGAGGGCGGGCACTGGTGGCACAAGTCCTGGGCGCGCCTGGCTCTCATCTGGGGCGTCTGGACTTTCATAGGCCTAGTCTTCACCTGCCAGTTCTACTTCTCCATGTACCGCTCGGACAGGCCCGTAGAATGGACTTACGCCATCTACCTGCAAATGACCTGGGCCTACCTGTGGGCGCTCGCCACGCCTGTCATTCTCTGGCTGGCCGAGCGCTTTCCCATTGAGAAAAAGAATCTGGGCTGGCATCTCTCGCTTCACGTGCTGGCGAGCCTTGCCCTAAGCACCTTCGTCACATGGAGCGGCCACTTCCTGCTTTATCTGAACTACGGCTATAGAGTCGGGCGGCCCTACCCTGTGGACAGGGCGCTGCGCTTCGTCGTGGAGAATTTCAGCGAAGGCATAGGCATTTATCTGCTTGTCACCATCATTACTTACGCTTTCAGCTACTACAACCGATACCGAAAGGGAGAGTTAAGGGCCATGCAACTGGAGGCGCAGCTGTCGCAAGCCCAGTTGCAGGCCCTTAAAATGCAACTCCAGCCCCACTTCCTCTTCAACACCCTCCACTCCATCTCGGCCCTCCTGAGCCGCGACACGGACAAGGCCCGCACCATGATTACCCGTCTCGGGGATTTCCTGCGCCTCACGCTTGAGAACTCCGGCACGCAGGAGGTCACGCTTCAGCAGGAGATAGAGTTTTTGCGCTGCTATCTTGAAATCGAGCGCGTGCGCTTTCAGGATAGGCTGACGACCCGCGTTGACATAGACTCGGACGCGCTGGATTTAAAAGTCCCCAACCTCATCCTACAGCCCATAGTCGAGAACGCAATCCGTCACGGGATTGCCACCCGCTCCACGCCCGGCCAGATAGTTATTAAGGCGAAACAAGAAAATGAAATACTTCGTATAGAGGTACGAGACAACGGCCCGGGCCTCCCCGTGAATCGAAAAGAAGACAACCTGTTTGCCAAAGGGGTAGGCTTAGCCAACACGCAGACGCGCCTGGAAAGGCTTTACGGCGCGTCGCAGCGCTTTGAGCTAATGAACGACCCCAGCGGTGGGTTAGTGGTGACTTTGGAAATTCCCGCGAAAAATGGGAAGCCCGTCCGACTAGCCTCGCAAGATAAACAACGGGCAGCCTGATTTTCGTGCAACATCCTGAAGATTTTTGCCACAAACTACCGGGAAGTGGTGTTTCTACTATTAAGGGGACAGGTCTCTTTTGCCGGCCAGAGGACTCTTTCTAGCGTAAGGCAAGGGTAAAAAAGCTATGTCAGACGGGAAGCCGATTCGTGTGCTCCTGGTGGACGACGAGCCTCTGGCGCGCGAGATGATACGCGAGATGCTCAAGGACGACTCGGAGGCAGAGATTGCCGCCGAGTGCGTCAACGGGCGCGAGGCCATAGAATCCATACAGGAGCACAGCCCCGACCTAATCTTTCTGGACGTGCAGATGCCCGAGATAGGCGGCTTCGAGGTGCTCGAAGCCCTGAAGACCATACACATGCCGCACGTCATCTTCGTCACCGCTTACGATCAGTATGCCGTCAGAGCCTTCGAGGTTCACGCGCTGGATTATCTGCTCAAGCCCTTTGACCGCGAGCGCTTCGAGTCCGCGTGGCGTCGCGCCAAGGCGCACATCCTGACCACCAGAAACGGCGAGATGGATCAGCGCATACTGGCCATACTGGAAGAGCTGAAGGCGGGCTCGAAATATTTAGAGCGGCTGGTGATTAAGTCCGGCGGGCGAGTCTTCTTTCTGGACACGGACGACATCGACTGGATTGAGGCCGAGGGCAATTACGTCTCGGTTCACACGGGCAAGAAATCGCACCTCCTGCGCGAGACCATCAGCAGCCTGGAAGCGCAGCTTGACCCGAAAAAGTTCCTGCGTATACACCGCTCGTCCATCGTCAAGATAGATAGGATTAAAGAGTTGCAGCCGTGGTTTCACGGCGAGTATCGCGTGATACTTCTGGACGGCACTCAGCTCACGCTCTCGCGCAACTACCGCGAGAACTTGCAGGAAGCCCTGGGACGTTTTCTCTAGGGCGCGAGCGAATTTTTCTACTCCATAAGGTGATGCGCGCCTTCGCGTGAAAGGCGAGTGCGCGTGTTCGTTTCAGTCTGCCCGCCGGAAGTTTCACCTTACTAAATTCCGTCATCAGGCTTCCATTTTTTCATCATTCGTCTTCAACCGCTCTTCTTCATTCTGGGCCAGTAAATTATCACTCTCACGGGCCAGTTTGTCCCACAGGTTAGCCCTTCCGTCACAAAACACCTGCACTCATATGCGAATGCTCGTATAACTCTTCGCGTGTGATACCGATTCTCCGGATTCTGAGAACCAGAGCGAGTCGCCCGGTGAAATATCAGGCTCGCCCGGTCGGCATCACCGAAGTGAACAAAGATTACACGCATGGCTTCCTCTCTTGTCGGGTAAGCTCCCCTGTCTGGCAAAGGAATCAACCGGGAGGTTTGTGATGAGACTTCGCAGGTGTCTGGGTGTATGCGCGCTCGTCGTTGCCATGCCTTTAATCGGATTGGCACAAGTCGTCACGGAGGAAGAGTACAAGGCGGCTGCCGGGCGCAGCGACAGCGTCTCGACCGTGAACGAGCCGCCGGGCGGCCTCGATGCTGTGAGAGCGGCTTTGCCCGTGCCCACGCCTCTGGCGATAGCGCGCAAGAGGGACGCGACCTACAAGTCCGCGTACCACGATGTCTATCACATACTGAGCACGCCGAATCCTTGCAGCAGCTTTTTCGGCGGCCCCGGAGTGGCGGTAGAGGTGCTCAATCACCTGTTCAAAGAGCTGGATACGACCAAGCTCTCAAGCACGAAGACGAGCATGGTCATGTCCGGCCCGACGCGGCGGGTGATAAACGCGCGCACAGGCATTAACTATCGTCTCTTTGAGAAGGCGGCGATTAACAGAAGCGGCCCCTTTTACCAGCGAAAGGTGACGAGCGCAGAGCCGCTCGTGCCGAACGTGGGCAGCTTTGAGCCGGACACCAGAGAGGCTCGCGCAACTATCCTGCTGCACGAGCTTGGGCATCTGCTTCAGGGCTCCAACGGCCAGTGGCTTCTGCCCAACGACGGCGACAGCGACGAGCAGAGCCAGAAGAACACCAGCACGATAGAGGAGCGCTGCGGCGAGCAGATAAAGCAGCTGCGGCAAATTCAGGCGGGCGTCAAACCTGTAGCGCCCAAAAAGGGGAACGAGCCTCAAAGCTCGCAATAGAGAACAAGAACTAAGGTTTGAAAGAGGAGACAAGAAGATGAACGGGACAGCAACCCTTGAGCATGAAGATGTGGAATTGATGGATGACGCTTCCGACGAGGTGGAGGCGCACGACGACGGCTCCGAGGAGGTGGCTTCAAAGAGCAAGACGAAGCAGCTAAAGAATCTGGCCCTTTCGCTTCTGATGGAAGTGCAGGCTTTGAGCGAAGTGCCTACGCTCGACATCAAGAACGGCATAGACTTTTATCAAGAGGTGAGCCGCTTCGAGGTAGACCTGATACAGCGAGCGCTGGCGCACACGGGCGGCAACCAGGTGCGCGCGGCACGCCTTCTCAACATGAAGGTCACGACGCTCAACTCCAAGATAAAGCATTACAACATCAGCGTGGACGTGCTGGTCGGCGGCTACTCCTTCGCGCCGCAGGGCGGCAGCGAGCGCCGCGCGTAAGAGACATAAAGGTTAATGCAGGCAAGCCCCTTCAAGGGGCGGAATATCAATAGCCCCCGCAGGGGGCGACATATTAGTAGCCCACGACGCCAGTCGTGGGAATGAGCAGAACAAAGAATCAATGAGCCCCTGAAAGGGGCGGCATAAGGAATGCTAGCTTATGTCGCCCCTTGCAGGGGCTTAATCTTTTTCTACAACGTGTGGCCCATGACTTACGTCATGGGCTACTGATATTCCGCCCCTTACGGGGCTCCTTTCAGGGGCTTCTTTTTAGCCTTACGAAAAAATGTAAGTCTTCGCCCGGTTCCGAAAATTCCGTAGGCGCGCTTATCCAAATCTCTAAACAGGCGAAGAGCGCCTTATCCAAATGTCTCAAGATTTCTGCTGCCGCGCTCGCGTCTTCCTTCAAGACTAAACGCGCCACACGAACGGGCTTTGTGCGCGGGATAAATCGTCGGCACAGCCGTTGCCCAATAGATAGACAGAGCAGCTTTCAACCTGCTTCGACCGGGAACGAACTTTCGTAAACCGGAAAAAATGCGACGAGGCGCGCGACACCACTCGCAGGAAGCGCCCATCGGTCGCGCTTCTAGCTTTAGGCAATGCAGCAGAAAGGAATAGTCGGCAATGAAAATCAATCTACGCATCATCGCCCTGGTCGCGCTGGCGCTCACGCTGGTCGCTCTCTCGACGAGCGCCGCAATCGCGCAGACTTCAACGACAGGGACGATTGAGGGCACAGTTCTGGACATCAACGGCGCGGCTGTGCCGGGCGTGACCGTGACCGTCACGAGTCCAAACCTTATCACCGCGCAGACGGCCACGACGAACGACGAGGGACGCTATCGCATACTGAATCTTCCGCCGGGAAGGTACTCTGTGACGGTCGCATCTTCGCAAGGGTTCGCAGAGTTCAAGCAGGAGAACGTGGAGGTCAATCTCTCTCGCACGTCAACGGTAGAGGTCAGGCTTCAGCCTGTAGGAACTTCTGCCTCCGTCACCGTGACGGACACTTCGGGCGCGGCCGTTGACGTTGCTTCCAATACCACCGGCACGAACGTCTCGACCGAACAGTTCTCCAATTTCCCGACGCAGCGCACGGTGCAGTCCATCTACACGATTGCTCCCACGGCGGTGCGCTCCGGCATACGCGACGCTTCGGGCAGAGAAGTTGACCCGTCGGTCGGAGGCGCTTCCGGGCCTGAGAACAACTACATTCTGGACGGCATCAACACGACAGACCCGGCGTTTGGCGGCTCCGGCGCGAACCTGCCGTTTGAGTTCATACAGGAAGTCGAAATCAAGACCGGAGCCTTCGGCGCTGAATATGGCCGTGCCACGGGCGGCATCTTCAACGTCATCACCAAGAGTGGCGGCAACGAGATTCGCGGCGACGCCTTCGGCTATTTCACCACCAAGAGCCTTGTCAGAGAGACTAAGAGCTTCCCCTTCACGGGCTCTGCTCCGAACGGCTTCTCCGAGGTGGACGCGGGCTTCGACATAGGCGGCCCCATTAAGCGAGACAAGATTTGGTTCTTCGGCGCATTCAATCCGCAGTTCCGCAAGAACTTTTACCTGTCGCAGACGCTTCAACAGCCGCAAGAGAATCGTGTGAAGACTCCCTTCTACGCGGGCAAGATTACCTGGGCCATCAACACGAACAACATCTTCACCTTCTCTACCTTCGGCGACTACACGACCATCGAAGGCTTTCAGGCCAACAACGGCACGAACAATCCTCTGACGAACGCTTCGGGCTTCGGCGCAAACGTCACCCAGAGCTTCTACGGAAAGTATCAGACGGGCGGTTCTAACTACGCCTTCAGGCTGAACTCCACGATTACGCCTAACATGATTGGCGAGTTCTCCTTCGGCCTGCACTTCCAGCGCAACAACGTTACGCCCGCCGAAGGGTTGGACGTTCCTTCTACGATAGACAACTTCGCGCTCGTTAATAACAACGCGGTGGTGGGCGTGACCTCTACCGCCATCTTCGGCGCAGCCGGAACGGGCAACATTGATTTCGTCTATGCTCCCGGCTCGACGCTGGCGCGCAACTACTTCCGCGCGGGCTTCGACCTCTTCAACACTCAGGAGCGCAATCGCTGGGAGGCTGCCGCTCGCCTTCAGAACATCTGGGGCAAGCACACCTTCAAGTACGGCTTCGAGTTCAACCGCAACATCTACAGCATAGCTCAACGCCTGACGGGCCCGTCGCGCACCTACGCCGACCCGGGCGGTCTGTCTGCCGCCGCAGGCGACGCGACCATTAACTCTGTCAACGGCATGCGCATCACCAACAACTTCGGCGTCTGCGCCGTGCAGGGCGGCACGCTCGTTTGCCCGACGGCGAACCTGACGAACCTCGCGCTGGCCCTGATAGCCGGAGGCGGAGCGCCCGCAGGTATCACAGGCGCTACCACGAACACGGCAATTACGTCCGCTGCCCTGAGCGCCGCGCCCTTCCTGCTCAGGGTCAACACGCGCGTCCGCAGCATAGAGCTTACGGCTCCTCGCACTTACACGGACGTTGAGAGCTTCTACGTTCAGGACGACTACAAGATTTCCAAGAACGTGCAGTTCAACATAGGGCTTCGCTGGGACTACCAGCAGGCCGCGGGCAGCGCAGGCACGGGCACGCAGAGCTACCTGAAGCTCAACAACTTCATGGATAACCTGCAACCGAGAGTCGGTCTCATCTACGACTTCACGGGAGAGGGCAAGGGCAAGCTCTTCCTTAACTACGCTCGTTACGTAGAGACGCCGCTTCCGCTGGACGTGAACGTTCGCGCCGGAAGCGAAGGCACGCAGACGGACAAGAACTTCAACGTTAACACCTTGAACGCTCCCGCAGGCGCAACCGTCGTGGCCGCTCTAGGCAACTTCGGCGCGCACGCCACGCCGATTGACTTCGACCTCAAGCCGCAGAGCGTGAATGAAGTCACGGCTGGCATAGAGTATGAGCTGGTCAAAGACCTTGCCTTAAGCGCACGCGGCATCTACCGCGCTCAGGGCTCTGTCATAGAAGACGGCTCATTCGACAACGGCACGAACTACTTCATCTTCAATCCCGGCGAGAGCCAGACCGAGCGACTCGCGCGCGAGCAGTTCGGCGCGGGCTTCGGCCGCGCTCGCCGCTACTACAGGGCGCTGGAGTTTTCAGCCACGAAGCGTTTCTCGAACAACTACCAGTTCATCGCTTCCTACGTCTTCTCCAGCCTGATTGGCAACTACGAGGGAATCTTCCGCAACGACAACGGCCAGGCTGACCCGAACATCACGAGTCTCTTTGACCTCGTCGGTCTCTTGAACAACACCTACGGAAGACTCCCGAACGACCGCCCGCACGTCTTCAAGTTCGACGGCTCTTACCAGCTGCCTTTCCGTCTTCTGGTCGGAGGCTCTTTCAGAGCGCAATCGGGCGTGCCGTTTAACCAGGGCGTGCCTGACCCGAGCGGCTCTTACACGGCCAACAACGAGGGGCTCGGAGTTCCGCGCGGCACGGCGATTAATCCTCTGACGGGACGCAATCGCACGCCCACGATTTACAATCTGGACTTGAACGCCTACTACCCGATTCAGTTCGGAGAGCACAGGCAGCTTCGCTTCCAGGTTGACTGGTTCAACGTCTTCAACAGCCAGCGTGCCATCACGCAGGACATCACTTACCAGATTAACAGCGGCATCCCCGGCGCAGGTGCCGGAGCCGGAAGCCTTCAGTTCCTGAACCCGTTCTACGGGCAGGGCCTGATATTCCAGTTCCCGTCCTCGCTCAGGCTTGGTGTCAAGTACCAGTTCTAGGCTTATCGGCTTCCGGAAAGGGGGAAGCGTCGCGGCTTACGGCCTAAGTCGACACGCTTCCCTTTGACCGAAGCCGATTCAGATGGGAGAGACGCGCGGTTTCAGTGTGGGTCT
The DNA here is from genome assembly GCA_035276685.1 of Pyrinomonadaceae bacterium. Classification (GTDB taxonomy): domain Bacteria; phylum Acidobacteriota; class Blastocatellia; order Pyrinomonadales; family Pyrinomonadaceae; genus JACVRN01. Next base: position 8,026 of record DATELK010000237.1, read on the forward strand.
CAAACCGTGCATCTCTCCTGTCCTTTTTATGAAGATGAAAACTCTAAAACTATTCATTATCCTTTCAGCCGTAAGCGCCATCAATGCTCCTTCCGTCTTCGCGCAAACTCCTGCCGCGACGGCTCAGCCCTGTAGCGCGTCCTTCTACAGGCAGCTTGATTTCTGGGTGGGCGAGTGGGAAGTGCAGGGGCCGAAGGGACGAACCGCAGGCACCAGCAGCGTGCAGCTAATCCTGAATGACTGCGTCGTCTTTGAGAACTGGACGGGCGCGTCCGGCTACACGGGCAAGAGCTTTAATCTATACGACGCGCAGACTCGCAAGTGGAAGCAGTTCTGGGTTGACGGGCAGGGCGGCATGCTTGAGTTCACGGGCGAGTTTCGTGACGGCGCTATGCGCTACGAGGGCCAGTCCATCGCGCAGGACGGAAAGCCCGTCATAGACCGGCTCACCTTCACGCCGCTCACGGAAGGCCGCGTGCGCCAGCTCTGGGAGCAGTCGCCCGATAAAGGAAAGACCTGGAACACAGTCTTCGACGGCACATACATTAAAAGGAAGAAGTAGAAAGTAACAGGCCGACGCGCTCGCTTTTTTGTATATAGAAACGAAAAAAGAGAAGCGCCTTTAACAATTCATTTCAAAAATCCGTACCCTTCTGCTCGCCGGAAAACCTCGCAGCCCCTCCCGTATCCAAACTTATCAAGGCCCGGCTTCACAAAATCCGAATTGGTCAAGATGGCCTCGCCCGTCAGTCCGCATTTAATGATGACAGGTAGAAGAATCCGGCGATTTATGCGTCGTGTTGTGCGGTGGCACATGCATTGCCCCTACTCACATCGGAGCCCCCACTCTCATTCCAAATTTTTAGGAATTTGAAGAGACGTATTAGACGAGCGAGCGCTGGCAGCTTAAAGAAGCTCTGGCCGCCAGCCTCGGCATTGAACTTTAGATTAGGAGTACAACAGATGAAAAGGAGCATCCTCGCGACGCTTACGCTACTCTTGCTGGTAGCTACCGCGATAGCGCAGAACCCTACGGGCCGATTGCTCGGCACTGTTTCAGACCCGAGTGGAGTTATCCCGGGCGCGACCATCATCGTCACCGATAACAACACCGGCAAGGAGAGAACCGTCGTCAGCAACGATGACGGCACCTTTAACATACCGCAGCTGGAGGCAGGCACGTACACCGTCAGAATATCCGCCTCAGGCCACAAGACCTTCACCGCCACGGACGTGAAGGTGGACGTGGGGCGAGAGTATTCTATGAACCCGACGCTCGAAGTCGGAGACATTAATGAGACCATCACTGTGACGGCGGGCGCGGACGTTATCAACGCCACCAACGGCGAGATAAGCAACACGGTCAGCCCGCGCCAGATTCAGGAGCTGCCGCTCAATGGCCGCGACCCGCTCAACCTGATTCAGCTTCAGGCAGGCGTGGCGTCGAACGGCCAGACCAACACCTCTATCAACGGCCAGCGCCCTGCGCTCACGAACATCACGCGTGACGGCATCAACGTCCAGGACAACTATATTCGCGAAAGCGCTTCGGACTTCTCGCCGCAGCGCCAGACCGTTGACCAGATATCTGAATTTACCGTGACCACGTCCAATGCTGGCGCTGACCAGGGCTACGGCGCGTCGCAGGTTCAGCAGGTCACGCCGCGCGGCACCAGCGATTTCCACGGCGCAGTCTATGAGTACAACCGCAACGACTACTTCGGCGCGAACAACTTCTTCAACAACGCCACGGGAGTCGAGCGCCCGCGCCTGAACCGCAACCAGTTCGGCGGACGCTTGAGCGGCCCTATGCCGCTGCCCAGATTCGGCGAGGGCGGCGATTCCTTGATACGTAACAAGGCCTTCTTCTTCGTCAACTACGAAGGCTTGAGGCTGCCCGTAGGCTCCGTGCGCACGCGCACGATTCTGACGCCGAGCGCGCGACAGGGCGTCTTTACCTATAACGCAGCCTGCACCAACACGGCGGGCAACCTGTGCCCTGCGGGCATTACGCCGGGCCAGCTGGTCTCCGTTAACCTGCTTGACCCGCGCTTCGGCACGGGCATTACCTCAATTGACCCTGTCATACAGGCGCGTGTCATCAACCTGCTGCCCACGCAGGGAAATGCTGCGGGCGGTGACAGCCGCAACACGACCGGCTTCAGATTCAACCAGGCGGCAGACCAGAACCGCAACCAGTTCACATCACGCCTCGACTTCGACGTTAACGAGCGCAACTCCTTCAACTTCGTCCTGAGCTATTCGAGGGAGGAGAACCTGCGCCCGCAGACCGACACCATAGGCGGCTCCGGCACTCCGACTGCCGCAGGCTTCGGCGCGACGCCCGTCTTCTCCGGCACGCTCAACAGCGACTTCTACGTCGGCGCGTATCGCTGGACGCCTTCCGCCAACTTTACCAACGAGGTGCGCGGAGGCTACTTCAAGTACGATTCTTTAATCGTTCGCAACGACACGCTCCCGCCCTTCCTGATTGGCATACCCGGCCCCATCATCAACTCGCCCGAAGTTGGCGCGGAAGACCAGGGCCGCACGGTTAAGAGCTATAACATTCAGGACAACGCCCAGTATCAGTGGGGCAACCACAGCCTGCGCTTCGGCGGCGTGGCGCAGTTCTTCCGCGTTGATTCCAGCGCGGGCTTCAGCACCATCCCGACCTACGGGCTCGGCACAGACCTGACGCGACAGATTACCGCCGCGCAGTTCACAGACCCTACACTCTTCCCGGGCGGTGTCCCGACCAACCAGCGCGGCACGGCCAACTCGCTGCTCGCGCTCTACGGCGGTCTCATCACCAGCGCCTCGCAGACCTTCAATGCCGAACAAGGCGCGGGCTTCGAGGCTGGCGCGCCAGCGCGGAACGTGCTGGCGTATGAAAATGTCGGGCTGTACTTTGCAGACCAGTGGCGCGTCTCGCCGCAGCTGACGCTCAACCTTGGCGTCCGCTACGACCTGTTCACGCCCATCAGGGACGTTAACGGCTCGCTGCTTGAGATAGTTATTCCGCAGGGCTCCACGACGATTGACGCTTTAAGGAATCCGAACGGCACGTTGAATTTCGTAGGCAGCAACGCGGGCGGCAACAAGTTGTTCAAGACCGACTGGAACAACTTCGCGCCCGTGCTGAGCTTCGCCTACGCGCCGCAGTTCAAGAACAGGTTCCTGAACTCCGTCTTTCCGGGCGAAGGCCGCACCGTGATTCGCGGCGGCTACAGCATCGCCTACGTCAACGACGAGTACCTGAAGGGCTCTACCAGCGCGACGACTAATCAGGGCCTGAGCGTCTCGTCGACCGTCAACTTCCAGACGGCGCAGAGCTTCAGCAACCTGCCGACGATACCCGTCCCGCAGCTACAGGTGCCGCGCACTTTCGCGCAGAACAACACCAGCAGCTTCGGTTTCGTCTACTTGGTCAACCCGGACATCAAGGTTCCTTTCTCGCAGCAGTACAACATAGGCATCCAGCGCGAGATTGGATGGCAGACCGCTCTCGAAGTCCGCTACGTCGGCGGCAGGAGCAACAACCTGACCAACATCGTGGACTATAACCAGATAGACATCTTCAACAACGGGTTCTTCGCTGACTTCCAGCGGGCGCGTCAAAATCTGCTGCTCGTCAACCAGCGAAGACAGCAGATTATCAACTCGGGCCTGACCGGCGCTGCGCTAACAGCGGCGCTCGCGCCCTTCCCGGTAAGCGCCGCTTTCAACCAGAACATAGTGGGCAGCCAGCAGTTGACCGCCTTCAACAAGCTGGGCACCGGATTCGGCAGCACCATCCCGGGCGTCCTAAACTTGGGCGGCGTCACCGGCGCGATTCTGAACAACACGCCGGGACAGCTGGCGCAAATCTATATTCAGAACGGCCTGACCGGCACACTGCCTTTCCAGCCGAACCCGAACATCGGAAGCACCTTCCTGCTGGACAACAACTCGCGCTACGACTACAACTCGCTTCAGGTTGAGCTGCGCCGCCGTTTCAGTGACGGGCTCTACTTCCAGGCGAACTACACCTTCTCGAAGACGCTCGCCGACGCCTCCGGTCTCAGCCAGCTGCGCTTCGAGCCGCGCCTGGATAACAACAACCCGAACGTGGAGTACACGCGTGCGGATTACGACCAGACGCACCGCTTCAACCTCAACGCCATTTACGAGCTTCCATTCGGTCGCGGCAAGCGTTTCTTCAGGGACGCCAATGGGTGGACTGACCGGCTGCTCGGCGGCTGGCAGCTTGCCAGCATCCTTCAGATAGGCTCCGGCAATCCCATCACGGTTACGGACGCGCGCGGCGTTCTCAACCTGGCCTTCTTCTCCGGCCGCAACACGCCGTTCACGAATCTGAACAACGAGCAGCTCAAGAACCTCTTCGGATTGTTCGAGCGTGACGGCGTCTTCTATTACATCAACCCTGACGTGTTGCAGATAACGAAGACGGCGACGGGAACCATTTCACGCGCCGCGCTCGGCTCCATAGACCCGCTGACGGGCGCAGAGCAGAGCTTCCCCGGGCAGGTCTTCTTCCTGACGCCTGCGGGCGCTATCGGCAACACCCCGCGCGCCATAGGCACCGCGCCCATCTACCTCAACGTTGATGCGTCGCTCATCAAGAACATACGCATCAGGGAGAACTTCAGGGCGCAGCTCAGGGTAGAGGCCTTCAACCTGTTCAATCGTGCAAACTTCGACGTTGACCGCTTGACGCAGGACATCAGCAGCAGCACCTTCGGGCAGATTTCCAACACCTTCTCGCCGCGTGTTGTACAGCTGGCTGTGAGAATTGAATTCTAGGCTCGGTCTTCAATCTCTCTTTCCATCAGACGGAAACTAAAAGGGCGCTGCCTCTCCTAACTCGGAGAAGCAGCGCCCACTTTTTTCTTTACGGCTTTAGCTAAGCTTACTGCTGCTGGGCCTTGCGCTCTTCAAACACCTTGCGCTCGCGGTTGAAGAAGTTAATCTCCGGCCCTTCCTTTATCTTGTAGCCCGCAGGGACTTCAAAGAGCGAATGGTCAGGCTCGTTGCGATTGATGTTGGTGAGCCTGTAAGTGGTCTCGCCCGCCATCGGGTCTGTCTTCTTGCTGTAGACCACCACCTGCAACTCGGGCGAGAACCAGCGCTCCGTCACTATGTCAATCGCGCGCTCGTTGCCGATTTGGCCCGCCGGAATCGTGACGGTGGTGCGCGTGCCTTCGGCCTCCACACCCTCAATCACCTGCTTGCCCAGGGATTCTGTCTTGGGCTGCAAGCCGTTGGTGCGCTCACGCACGGGGGCGTTCGTCGTCGTTGCCGTGCTCTCGAAGACTCGGACGGAGGCCGAGCCGGTCGCGGTGCGCGGCGCGTCCAGCTTGAAGGTGCCGTTTGCCAGAAGCTGCTGGATGACCATCTTGCGGGCCGTCTGCGCCTTCGGGTCAAGTATGTAGTTGACGCGTGCGACGGGGTCGTTGATGGAGATGGTCTTCGTGGGCTCGCCCGCGACCGTCCATTGGCCTATTGCGCCAAGGGTCTGCTCGCGACGCGTGCGTCCCTCGCTGTCGCGATAAATGATAGAGCTGTTCTTACGCACGATGCGGTTGCCGTCGCCCAAGGTCTGAATAGTCTCGGTCGTGGCTTCCGCCGAATAAGGCGCTCCCTTGACGGTGTTGCGCTCAAAGCTCGCGTCTGCCGAAAGGAAGACGAAGGTGTTGGGGCCTCCGATGGCTGTCAGCACGTCGCCCGATGCTGCGCTGCCTGATACCACGGTCTCGACCTGAACCTTTTCAATCAGGGTAGTATCGGGCTTCGGCGTGCGCTGCGGCTCCTGAGCCTGTGCCGTGCCGGACAAAGCCGCAAGCGCGAGCGCCCCCATTATCCATGATTTACGAAATCTCATCTCTTTCTCTCCTTCAGATACTCAATCACAATGCCCTTTGAATGAATCGTTGCTTTTGAAACAAGTCTCTCTGCTAGCGCACGAAGCGTATGGCGCGAGCCATGCCGTCGTCGCCTATGAGCACGTCCGCCTTGATGCGCTCGCCCGAGCGCTCTGGGCTCACGGGTATGCCGAACTGCGCCAGAGCAGAGCGCGGCATCTCCACGCGCACAATGCGCCCGTTATCAATCTCGTTCAGGTTGTCGCCGTAAGAGACGGGCATGAAGTCCGTGGCAATCTCTCCGCTGCCGGTCATGCCGCTTTTGTTCACCTTGGACTTCGGCACGTTAGTGGGGCGGCGCTGGGCGGCACTATTACCCATGATTGCGTCCACCTCGCTCTTTGAGAGCTTTTGACCGCGCCCCTCTGTGCCGGTGTTGTCTACAGCCGCGATTGTGTCGGGCCCGGCTTCGGCAGGAGTCTCGCTCGGCGCTGCGGTGCTGGCAGGCGTCGCCTGCTTCACACCTCGGCTCTCGTTTCCTGCTACTGCTTTCGGCTGAGAAGTCTCAGGCCCCTGCTGTCTCAGGCGCAGCATGCTGGCACCGCCGACGGCGAACATCAGTACAACAGCCGCCGCCACGGCGTGCGGATACCACTTCTGCCAGCGCGCGACTCTTTGCGGCATCTCTACAACCACGGGCGAAGTCTCGGGTTGAGCCTGCGACGCGCGGAATCTTTCCAGCAGGTTGGCTTCAAGAGAGGCGGGCGCTTCCACGTTCGCCATGCTCGCGGCAAGCCCTCGCAGGCCGCGAGTCAACGCGCGCTCGTCTTCGAGCCTCGCGGCGCACTCTTCGCACTCTTCTACGTGCGTGAGTGCGTCTTCGCGCGTGTGCGCTTCGAGCATCTGCTCGCGCGCCAGGTCTGAAATCACCGCTTCAAAATTTTTGCAGTTCATGCGAAGCACCTCGCCGTCTTAAAACTCTCTCCCGGATTTGTGCCTTCCTGATTAGTCGTAATGCTCGCGTTCAACTTTCCCAACAGTAAGGCGCGGGCTCTGTGCAGGCGCGAGCGAACCGTCCCTATGGCGCAGCCGAGAGCGTTCGCGGCCTCGACGTAGCTCATCTCGTGCAGGTCGCAAAGCACCACGACCTCCCTGTAATGCTCCGGCAAAGCCAGCACCGCCTGACGCAGCCGCCCAATCATCTCGTTACGCTGCAACTCGTCGTGCGGGTTGTCTAGCGCGACCCAGTTGGCTTGCTGCTGCTGCTCGCCGCCTTCGGACGAGTCGTCCGCTATCTGCACAAAGGGGCGGTCTCGCTCCAGCCGTCTCAGGACGTGGTTGCGCGCTATCCCGTACAGGTAAGAGGAGAGCGACCCGCGCGTGGAATCAAAGCGCGTGGCGTCCGACATCAGCGCCAGAAAGACTTCCTGCGTCACGTCTTCGGCAATCGTCTCAGACCCGCTCATCTGCAAGGCGAAGCGATAGACGCCTGCGTGGCGTCGCCTGTAAAGCGCCGTGAAAGCTGCCTCGTCTCCGGCCATCATGAGCCGCAGAAGTTCGTCGTCACTCGGGGTTAAGTGCGTTGCCATCTTTTGTTTACCATTCGACCGGCGGCCTGCCTGTCACTTCTAATTCGCGCCAGCCCCCGGAAAAGTTCCAAAAAGATAGGAAATACAGCTCAGTACCGCCTGCGGTAGCGGGCGGGTTATTAGTTTGTCCAGAATTATGCTTAAGGCTAAAAAGCACCCGCCCGCTACCGCAGGCGGTACTGTCCTGCATTTTTACTACTTAGTTAGAGAGCGTTGGGCCTGAGCTGAAACCTATTGTTCCCTGTCCTGTTCCGCTGTAGCGCCGGGATACTTCGTTACCTACACGCCTTTGTTTTATAGGTTGTGTGATTTATATTTGCGGAGCAATTTGGGCTGTAACCGGCACTTAGCTTGTAGAATTAAATGATTGAATAACTCTCAATTTTATTGTAATTTAGCCGTCCACCTTATCGTCTAAACCATGAAAACCAATCGTAAAGTCAAGCAAATTGAATTGCCAGGGTACCTAAGTGCCGTGGATTCCCGCGAGACAATTCAAGGCTTACACGAGTGGCATGGGCACACGAATAACGGCATTCCTTGGATGATTCATAGGGGGGATGTGCTAAGAGTGTTAGCTACCCTCAATCCTAACAGCTTCGATTGCGTTGTCACTTCCCCTCCTTATTATTGGCAGCGGGATTATCAGGTGGAAGGGCAGATAGGTAAAGAATCAACTATTGCTGCTTATGTGAAATCAGTGTCGGACGCTATGGATGGAGTTCGACGGGTATTAAGGAGAGATGGACTACTCTTTTTAAATTTGGGTGACACTTATTACTCTGCCAAAGGGCAGCCGAAAGGAATTGACCGCAAGAACGGCGCGCGAAGGTTCGGCCTTCGCGCGGTTGATGCCAGCGGCCTCGGTGTCCCGCGAAAAACTGCCATCGGTATCCCTTGGAGAGTTGCTATCGAGATGATTGCAAGGGGTTGGACTTTGCGAAGCCCTATTGTGTGGAGGAGAGAGGCTAATCCCCCAGAGCCTACTGCCAAAGATAGGCCGTGGCGTACATATGAAATGGTCTTTATGTTCAGCAAGACACCGCGGTACTTTTTCTTACGGGATAAATTAAATAATGAGGAAGACATTTGGACTATCTCGGAGCGACCCAAGAATACCAAAGGTATCCACGCCGCAGCATTTCCCGATCAGTTAGTCCAAAAGTGCCTTGATGTAGGGTGTCGTGAAGGCGGTAGCGTTTTAGATCCATTTGCCGGAAGTGGCACAACTCTTCGGGTTGCGCTCAAGTCGGGCAGGCCCGCAACAGGTATAGACCTCAGTGAAAGCTACTGCAATCATATGGTCAAGGAGTTAAGCAAGCTCTAGCCCTCATTCCTTCTTATGTATCTCTCCCTAGAACAGATCCAGCGTTCACTACTTGAGTTGGCTGACATTCACCCCTTTTTTGGAATGTCTTTCCTCGCTTTTAAGAAGGCTGGTATACCTGTCGGGTACACAGGAGAATACACCTTTTCACAGATAGCTAACGATGTATTAGAGCGACACTATAAAGCCTCTTCTGAGTATGCAGGCTTCTACAACCCGTTCATAACCTCAGACCCAAGTGACCGATGGCTTAGACCACGTTATGGTAGTACCTCACTCCAACGTATCACGACAGACACTTTCGGTGACGCACTCATTCACACTAAAAAAACGTCAAGCTGGGGTTGGCGAAGGGATTACATAGAGCGTCTTGAAGAGCATCTAGGTGAAAGAAAAATCCCCGCCTTCGATTTGGCAGTTTGGTTATACCGTCAAAAGAGGTGGCCCGATAAGGTTATACCCGAAAGTTTGAGGGAATATTTTTTCGAAGACTATCACATTGACGAGCTTGAAAAAGAGACATTGTTTGACCGCTCTATACCTGATTTGGCTAACAATTGGTTGTCAGAGATTCCTACTGGTGAAGATGAACTTCTTGAGGTTCTTGGGCCGCCGCCGGGGGCCAAACCTGCTGAGGGAGCAGCCGTAAGTCTTCTCGAACTTCGTTACATTGGGCCTGCAACACTATTCCAATATGAGCCGGCCGAAAGGCTGAATATTATTACTGGAGATAATAGTTTAGGAAAGACGTTTATATTGGAATGTTTGTGGTGGGCATTAACTGGAGATTGGCTAGATAATCCTGTATTACCAAGGGACGATGTACCTAAATCAAGGCCGAAAATTGTATGCGCAGTCACGGCAGATAGTGGCCGTAAGCAACGGTTTGAAAGCTCTTACATATGGGATATGCAGGAATGGAAAGTTTTTCCTAAAAGAAATGTGCTGCCCGGTCTGGTTATCTACGCCCGCTTTGACGGGTCATTCGCGGTTTGGGACCCGGCCCGACTCTATCAGAAGGATAAGGTAAACGGAGAGAAATCAACACACCTATTTTTTAGACGTGAGAATATTTGGGACGGCCTTGCGACACGGGATGGAGGTAAAATCCAATGGCTGTGTAACGGGCTTATTCGAGATTGGGTGACATGGCAAACCGGAGGGGAGAGGTACGAGCGATTCTACGATACGCTAGTAGCCTGTCTTGAAGCACTCTCGCCTACAGGCGTCGAATCTTTAGTCCCCGGCGAGCCGACAAGGCTGCCTGGCGATACACGTGAATTTCCTACTCTTCGGATGCCATATGGTGAGGTACCTGTCATACATGCTTCAGCAGGCGTTCAACGCATCATCGCTCTTGCGTACATCTTGGTCTGGTCTTGGCATGAGCATCTGACAAACAGTTCTTTGATTAGGCGCTCCCCGCAACGGCGCATGATATTGATGATTGACGAAATCGAAGCGCATCTCCATGCACGCTGGCAACGGGTTATTGTGCCTGCCCTGATGAATGTAATTGCCAGTCTTTCGTCATCGGTGTCACCGCAAACTCATTTAGCGACTCATTCTCCACTTGTTATGGCTTCTGCCGAGACAATTTTCGATGAATCTAAAGATGATTTACACCACTTAAAGCTGAGTGGTGATGAGGTCGTTTTAGAGGAGTTATTATTCGTTAAGAGAGGGCGGGCCGACTTATGGCTGATGTCAGACGTTTTTGGTCTGGAACATGCCCGGTCTCTTCCTGCTGAAAAAGCTATCGAGGACGCAAAGAAGCTACAGTTAGAGGACGACCCGTCAATTGATTCAATCGCCCAGGTTAATAATCGCTTGATAAAGTATTTGGCCCAAGATGATGAATTTTGGGTCAGGTGGCGCTACTTCGCAAAAAAGCACAATGTCATTTCATGAGACATATTGACCCTCAAACCGAACCTCACGTCTTTAATGATAAAGTGCGAGTACCTGGGCGCAGGTTTCTGGCAAAGCTCCGTCGTACTCCGACTACAAAAGAGTTCAATAACCACAGCTATTGGCGTCAAATCTTGCCGGAACTGCATGATTCCTACAGCGGCATCTGCGCGTATAGCTGTCACTGGATTCCTTATGATACCGGAGCAGACACCGTAGAACATTTCATTCCCAAAAGCCTCAAACCTCGACAAGCGTATGAGTGGAAAAATTATCGGTTAGTCTGTGCAACTTTGAACGGGCGTAAAGGTACGCACAAAGACGTTCTAGACCCGTTCCATGTGGAAAACGGGTGGTTTGTTTTAGATTTTCCTTCGCTGCAAGTGAAACCTGCCCGCGATTTGGATGACGTATTAAAGGGCCGAATATGGGCAACGATTACTCGGCTTGGCTTGAATGATGACGGCACTTGTCTGAAAAGTCGGGCTAAATACATCCGCGATTATTGTACAGGTTGCGTTAATATGCAGCATCTTCGGCAGGACGCTCCTTTTATTGCTTACGAGCTTGAAAGGCAGGGACTAGTACACACAATAAACGATATTATGGGATATCCATCTGAACCTTGCTTATTAGATGATTGACTCTAAGATTATCATCAAATAATTCAAACTTGGCTGCGCGCATCTTCTAGGTCTTCGCAAAAGGCTTGAATATCAATCTCTCTATTATCATCGACTAAATCGAAGAGTCGGCCCAGTGCAGTAAGTGTTTTAACAAAAAACATAGCAGGCAATCTAATAGTAGACAGCATTAATATTTAACGCTCGATTATCAACTAACATTATGAATAATACAGCCACGGTAAACACTTAATCATTGTATAAATCACTTTGCTTCTACAGGGAAGAGGAATAATAGATGATGCGTCGTCCGGTTTCGCTGCTGCTCCTTATATTGCTAGTCGCTTGCGCTCGGGAAGCCTTCGCGCAGAAGCGCGCCTTCACCATAGAAGACCTTTACCGCGTCAGGAACGTCTCGGACGTTCACGTCTCGCCAAGCGGAGACCGCGTCGTCTACGTGCTGACGACATCGGATTTGGCGCGTGCGAGGCGCGCGAATCAAATCTGGATGATGGACGCGGGCGGAGGAAACGCTCGACGACTTTCGCCCGAGGGTGTGAACGCAAGCTCGCCGCGCTTTTCGCCGGACGGCCGCACGCTCTCTTTCATCATGGCGAAAGACGGCAACGCGAATATCTTTCTGATGAGCGCGGAGGGCGGAGAGCCCAGACAACTGACGAACATCTCTACGGGCGCGTATGACCAGCTCTGGTCGCCGGACGGAAAGTGGATGGCCTTCTCTACGGACGTTTATCCTGACTGCGGCGCGGACGACGCCTGCAACAAGAAGATTGCGGAGCGCTGGGAGCAGGGGCCGCTCAAAGCTCACATGGCCGACGACCTTCTCTATCGCCACTGGAACGCCTGGAAGGACGGCACGCGCACGCACATCTTTCTGGCGTCTGTAGACTCCGGACAGGTGCGAGACCTGACGCCGGGAGATTTCGATTCGCCCTCGTTCCAGCTTGGCGGCCCGTTGCAGTATGACTTCTCGCCTGACGGGCGAGAGCTTGTCTTCGTCTCCAATCATGACAAGACGCCTGCGTCGTCCACGAACAACGACCTGTGGCTTCTCTCTTTGACGGAGACGAACGCGAAGCCGCGCAACATCACTGCCTCGAACCCGGCCTATGACGGGAGCCCCATGTACTCGCCGGACGGCCGCTACATAGCCTACCGCATGCAGAAGCAGCCCGCGTATGAATCAGACCTCTTCCGGCTGGCCCTGTACGACCGCGCCGCCGGAACGTCCGCCGTGCTTACAGAAAGCTTCCGCAACTGGGTGGACGAGTTCGAGTGGATGGAGGATTCAAAGACGATTCTCTTCAACAGCGGCGTCGAAGGCGTGAATCCTGTTTACCGTCTGGACGTGGCCTCTCGCCGCATCACGGAAGTTTTTCAGGACAGGACAATTGCAGACCTCAACTATTCACGCGACGGGCGCAGGCTCATCTACACCATGCGCTCGACGGGCCAGCCAGCAGAGATTTTCAGCGCCGATTTGAGCGGCGGCGGCAGCGCAAAGCGGACACAGCTTTCGCACTTTAACGACGAGCTAATGAATGAAGTGGACATGCGGCCTGCCGAAGTTATGTGGGTCACTGCGTCGGATGGAAAGAAGATTCAGCTCTTCGTGGTCAAGCCGCACAACTTCGACCCCGCGAAGAAGTACCCGCTTATACTGAACGTTCACGGCGGGCCGCAGCAGATGTGGGGCGACTCTTTTCGCGGCGACTGGCAGGTCTATCCCGGCGCGGGCTACGTGGTGGCGTTTGCTAACCCGCGCGGCTCCACGGGCTATGGGCAGGACTTTACGTCAGCGATTTCCGGCGACATGGGCGGGCAGGTTTTTGACGACCTCATGAAGGTGACGGATACATTGGAGCGGCTGCCCTACGTTGATGCGAGTCGCATGGGAGCTATGGGATGGTCTTACGGCGGCTACATGATGATGTGGTTCGAGGGGCACACGACGCGCTTCAAGACGCTGGCTTCTATGATGGGCATCTACGACTGGCGCTCGCTGTTTGGCGCGACCGAAGAGCTGTGGTGGCCCGAGTGGGACTTGAAGGGACAGCCGTGGACTAATCCCGCGGGTTATGAGAAGTGGTCGCCTTCCTCTTATGTTAAGAACTTCAAGACGCCCGCGCTCGTCATCTCAGGCGAGCGAGACTACCGCGTGCCTTACACGCAGAGCTTACAGTTCTACACGGCCTTGAGGAAGATGAACGTGCCCGCGCGGCTCATCATCTACTCGAACGCGGGCCACTGGCCCAGCTGGTACGAGATGGTGCTCTACTACACGGCGCACCTGGAATGGTTTCGTGAGTACCTGGGAGGCGACGCGCCGCCCTGGACGACCGAAGCCTTCCTTCGCAATCAGGTCTTCGACCGCACGACCGGCAGACGCTTTGAAGATGAAAGCAAGCCTACCGCGAGGCCGACTGAGACCAAGCCGCCACAGAACCCTACGGGCAAGCCGGACACAAAGCCTACGACACCATAAATCAACTTGAGAAATCGTTCTTACATCGCACCGGGTATTGATTCCCGCAGGCGGCGTCGCTGGCTGATAGTCATCGCGCTCGCTCTGTTTTCATTAGCCGCCATAGGTGCGCTCGGCTACTTTCTGTACCTGCGCCTCTGGCGCGAGAAGCCGAAACAGACGGTCTTTGGCGAGCGCTACGTGGTGACGACTCTGGCAGGCGACGGCTCGCCCGGATTTAATGACGGTGCGGCGGGACAGGCTCGCTTCTCAGACCCCTTCGGCGTCGCCGTTGACTCCAAGGGCAACGTCTACGTCTCGGACGCGGGCGAGAACAATCGCATACGCAAGCTTACTCCCGAAGGCGCGGTCACGACACTCGCAGGCGCGGACGAGGGCTTTCAGGATGGTCAGGGCGCGGGCGCAAAGTTCAACACGCCTTCGGCTCTAGCCGTAGACGCACAGGATAATCTCTACGTCGCGGACACGGGCAACAATGCCGTCCGAAAGATTGCGCCGGACGGAACTGTGACGACTCTCGCGGGCGGAGGCGAGGCCGGTTACATGGACGGCGCGTCGCGTGACGCTCGCTTCAATGCGCCCATAGGCGTGGCCGTGGATTCGGACGGCAGCGTTTACGTCGCGGACACCTACAACGACCGCATACGTAAGGTCGCTAAGGATGGTCAGGTGACAACCGTGGCCGGAGGCGGCGCGTCGCCGGGCTATCTGGACGGGCCTGCCTTGAGCGCGAGCTTTGATACGCCGTGCGGCCTGCTCGTCACGCCCAAGGGAGAGCTTTACATAGCCGACACGGGCAACAACGCTATACGCAGGCTCACGAAAGAAGGACAGGTCACGACGCTCGCCAGCGCCGGGCCTATGACGGAGAACCAGTCGCTTCTCTTTGCTCCCGTCGGGCTGGCCTTAACTCATGACGGCATTCTCTACGCAGTGGGTAACGACCGTGGGCGCGTGGCTCAAATCTGGCCCGATGGTCTCGCCTTCGCCACTGCAGGAGCGGGCAGCGGCTTCAGCGACGGTGAAGGAGACGCGGCTCGCTTTAACAGCCCTGCCGGTCTCGCCATAGACAGGCGCGGCTCGCTCTACGTAGCGGACGCTGCAAACTATCTCGTGCGAAAACTCTCGCCGCGTGAAGGCTCGAAGGAGCAGAACGGCGCGCAGGCTGCCGCGCAGCCCAACGTGAGCGGCGTCCTGCCGCGCCTCACGGCTGAGACCGTGGGCGTGAGAGAGTTCCCCTGGCCCGTCGACCCGCAGCGCCGCTGGCACGAGGTGACGGCCACGGTCGGAGAGGTGCGCGGCAACTACGATGGAGAAGCGCGCGACCATCTGCACAGCGGGATAGACATACAGGGAGCCTTAGGCGCGACCGTGCGCTCCGTCTACGACGAGAAGGTCTCAGACCCTCTGGCCAACTGGGGCTTCGGTGACTTGGGCGAAGGCCTGCGCGTGGGTCTTATGACCTACGTTCACATGCGCGTGGGCAGAACAGAGCAGGACAAGCCATTCGACGATAAGCGCTTTATTCCTGTCTCGGGCGAAGAGCAGAAGCCAGCCCGCATACGCATAAGGCGCGGCACGCGCTTTCGCGTAGGCGATGCGCTCGGCACGATTAATCGCATGTACCATGTGCACCTGAACTACGGCCCTAGCGGCGCGCAGGCCAACCCGCTCGTCCTGCCCTTCATAGATTTTAAGGACAGCGTTGCACCCAGAATGGAGCGCGACGGCATACGCCTCTTCAATCAGTCGGGCGAGCGCCTGACAGAGACCAGGAAAGGGAGGCTCGTCGTGCGCGGCGATGTCAGCATAGTGGTAGAGGCTTATGACCAGGTGGATGACAACGCTGCTCGTCGTCGTCTCGGGTTATACAAGGTGGGCTTTCAAATCCTTCGCGCCGACGGCACGCCTGCGCCCGGCTTTGAAGAGCCTCGCATCAACATAGAGTTCAATCGTCTTCCGCCGGTGCGTGAGGCCGTGCGGCTCGCTTACTGGGACGCGAGCGGCATCACGGTTTACGGCAGCGCCACGACTCGCTTCCTCTACGTAGTGACCAACACGGTGCGCGACGGGCGCGCAGAGGCTGGCACGTGGCGAGCATCAGAGCTCCCGCCGGGCGACTATACCTTGCGCGTCTACGGCGCGGACTTCGCCGGGAATGAAATCAGCGCGGGCCGAGACCTTGCCATACAGATAGAGTGATACGTCTAGCCATAAATAAGAGGGCTGTTGTAAGCTTGGGTTGTGGGCTTCGCATTCGTCAGTCAGGAGTCGTAAGGAGAAATCATGAAGATTAGCCAGCGGATTGCCGCCGCTCTACTTTTAGCGCTTCTGGTCTCGCTCACTGCGCTCGGTCAGGACACAGGCGCGCAGTTGCAGAGATTCTCAAACGGCGGCGTCACGTTCCAGTACCCGGCACGTTGGACGCTCAGCGATAAGAGCAACGCGCAGAGCCAGCATCTTGTTCTGGAGCTCAAAGGCACGGCCGCGCAGATTATGGTGCTGGTCGAGCGCGAGGCTTCGACTCAGCCGGGACAACGCGGCGCAGTCTTGCAGGCCAGAACCACCGCCTTCGCTGACATCATGACGAAGGAGCTTGAGAAGACAGGCACGACCGTTGAGCGCTCCGATGTTACGACAAACGTGGGAGGCGTCGCGGCCGACGGGCTCAAGCTGCGGGCCTCGCCCGGCAACCAGCCCGGAAGCATAGAGGTCTACTCGTTCGTGCTGGGCGGGAGAATAGTGATGCTCACCCTGCTTCGTCCTGACGCTGACGCGCTGGCCGCATCGCCCGCCTGGGCCGCCGTGCGCTCAAGCCTGCGCGTCGAAGTCGGCGCTCAGGCCTCGGCACAGCGAGAGCAACGTCCTGTCGAGCTTATAACGGAAAGGCCGTCGGATAGCCCTCCGCCTGCTACGGCGTTGAACAAGGCAGCCGTGCTTGATTACGGCAGCGTCACAGGCTCTTCCTACGCGAACAACTTCTTCGGCTTTCGCCTGACGATTCCCTATGGCTGGCGCGTGCAGGGGCAGGCAGTCAAGGACATGCTTTCCGAGAAGGGGCGCGACTCCGTTAAGACAGGGAACGCTCAGACCAACGCGCAGATAGATAAGTCCGTCAACAACACCGTCAACCTGCTGACGGTCTTCAAGTATGACGTGGGCGCGACCACGGATTTCAACGCCTCTTTAATCTGCGGGGCCGAGCGGCTGCCCGGCGCGATGAGCGCCAATCAATATCTGCTGAACGCCAAAAGGGTGCTTGAGATGGGCGCGCAGCAACAGCAGGGGCAGTATCTCTTCAAGCCCTTTTCAAGCGAGACGGTCGGGGGCGAAGGCTTCTCCGTCATGGAGCTTGAGACCTCTTCGCTTACGCAGAGGTATTACGTCTCGATTAAGAAGGGCTACGCGCTCTTCTTCATACTCACCTACGCGTCCGAAGAAGACGAGGCTGTGCTCAGGCAGGCCATGCGCTCCATCAGATTCTCCTGAAAGCAAAGGGGAGGCGACGGCCCGACGAGGCCGGAAAGGCTTTCATACGGAATCTCCAATTTGAAATCCAAAAAATTGGCTGGCCCGGCCTGACGGTGCTCCCGCGCCGAAAAGCTAACTGCTCCCGTCATTAATCTTAAAGAACCCCGCCCCCGCCCGCGCTCTTACGGCACATCCTTTGCGAAGATAAAAAGGTTTCAGGCCGCAGCCCTTTCGAAGCGTTCTCCTCTGCCTGATGCGCCACCCCAAGGTGGTCAAACGATTTTTTAATAAGCCGTTCACACGCCTGTCGGACTTGCGTAAACGGCTGCTGTCATGATAGAAGCTAGCTTCTTACACTGGGTAGGTTTTACACGCCTCTGGATTAAGAGCAAGCATAAAAAGGTTTTCGGCAGGCTGTAAGTTTTCTGCCCGCTCAAGGTGCTGTCTGAGCCCGTGGGCTGCGGCTTCAATTCCATCTGAAATACAAGCTCCAAGGAGTTCCCCATAATGTCAAAGATATTACGCTTCTCGCTCGTCTCGTTGCTGCTGTTAGCGATGAGCGCGCTGGCGCTGGCGCAGTCCTCCACGCAGGGGGCCATCGGCGGCGTCATCACCAACCCGAATAAAGAGGTGGTGCCGGGCGCGACCATTACAGTCCGCAACGTTGAAACGAATAAAGAAAGCACAGCCCAGGCAGATGACGAAGGCCGCTTTCGCGTCGTTCAGTTAGACCCGGGCAACTACACCATCACGGTCGCCGCCTCCGGCTTCGCCAACTTCACCCAGGAGAGGGTGGTGGTCGAGGTCGGTCGTGTGACGACTCTGGATGTTCCGCTCTCGATAGGTGCTGTGTCGGGCACGGTTGAAGTCACCGCCGAAGCTCCCGTCATCAACACCACTCAGCAGGACTTCTCCACCAACGTTAATCAGGTCTCCATCAACGAGCTTCCGATTAACGGTCGTCGCGCTTCCGACTTCGTGCGACTGACGCCGGGCGTTGCGCCCGAAGGCGACTTCGGTCTCAACAGCTTTCGCGGCATCTCCGCTCTCCTGAACAACAACACGCTCGACGGAACCGACAACAACAACGGCTTCTTCTCCGAAGAGCGCGGACGCACACGCATCCAGTACAGCTTCAGCCAGGCTGCCGTGCGCGAGTTTCAGGTTAACACCTCGAACTACTCTGCGGAGTACGGGCGCGCCGCGGGCGGCGTTATCAACACCGTCTCGAAGTCCGGCACGAACGATTTTCGCGGCCAACTCTTCTACTACATACGCGACAACAAGTGGGGTGCGCGCAACCCGTCCGCTACCATCCCCGTGCTCGTGGGCACCACCTTTGTCAACACGGCCATCAAGCCTCAAGACCGTCGCCAGCAGTTCGGCGGCGCAATCGGCGGCCCCATCGTCCGTGACAAAGCATTCTTCTTCTTTACCTATGACCAGCAGAAGCGCTCGTTCCCGGTCGTGCTGACGACCAGCAACCCCGCGCTCCTTAATCCTGTCACTCTGGCCGCTCCCGCCGCGTGTACCAACGCCGCCGGCGCGGCTGCGACCGGCCTGACGACCGAGCAGGCTCTCTTCTGCCGCCTGGTGGGGCCGACACGCACGCTGGCCCAGGCTCAGACGGCGGTCAACAACGGCCTGGACTTCCTTCGCAGCCTGACGGGCGCGACGCCCCGCAGGCAGGACCAGCTCATCCTCTTCCCGAAGGTTGACTGGAACATCAACCAGAATCACCAGTTCATGGCGAGCTACAACCGCCTGCGCACGGAAGCGCCCAACGGCTTCACTTCCCGCAGCGTTGACACCATCGGTGCCGCCAGCGTCGGCAACGACTTCGTGAACATTGATTCGTTCACGGCCCGTCTGACTTCGACGCTGACGCCGACGCTTCTCAACGAGTTCCGCTTCCAGTTGAGCCACGAGCTTAACCAGTCGATTCTGGGCGACCTGACGACTGGCGAGAACGCGCTGGCCGCAACCGCCACGAAGCTCGTAAACGGCAGGCTTCCCGAAGTCTTCCTCAGCGGCGGACTCACCTTCGGCACGCGCGCTTTCTTCCAGCGCCAGTTGTTCCCGGACGAGAACCGCATACAGTTTGCCGACAGCATGACCTACTCGCGCGGCAATCACACGCTGAAGTTCGGCGGTGATTACAAGCGTGACCGCGATAAGATAGACAACCTGTTCCAGGGCTACGGTGCCTACTCTTTCAACAACCTGGCGGACTTCCTGAGCGACTACATCGCCCCGGGTGGCACGCCCAACAACGCGAACCCTGCGGCGGGCGCTCCGGCTGCGGCGACCGCACTGAACCGTCGCTACAGCTCATACGCGCAGGCTTTCGGCCTGACCGCTTACGAGTTCTCCACTCCTGACTATGCTTTCTTCGTGCAGGACGACTGGAGAGTCACCCCGCGCCTGACGATGAACCTCGGCCTGAGGTACGACTACCAGTCCTACTCGCAGCCGCAGGTGCCCAACACGGCGACGGCGATTCTGACCGCGGGCCAGAACCGCTACACGCAGGCGGAGGCGAACGCCATCATCGCCCAGACCACTCGGTTCCCGAAGGACAAGAATAACTGGGCCCCGCGTCTGGGCTTCGCGTGGGACATCAACGGCGACGGCCGCACGAGCCTTCGCGGCGGCTTCGGCATCTTCTTCGGGCGCGTGCCTAACACGTTCATCGCGAGCGGCATCGTCAACACGGGCGCTCCCGGCTCGCAGATAGCCGTGACGGGCATCTCTCCGACGACGACGCTGCTTGACGCCACCGGCGCGGCCATCCCGACGCCGACTTTCCCGAACACGCTCTCCGGCGTCCCCTCCCGCTCGTCCAACATAGTTACCCTCGGGGACAACTTCGAGAACCCGAAGGTCTATCAGGTCGACTTGATTCTGGAGCGCGAGATTGCCAGGAACACTGTCGTCTCCATCTCCTACGTGTTCAGCGGAGGCCGCAACCTTCCGGCCTACATTGACCTGAACCTGCCGCGCCCGACGGCTATCAGAACCTACACGGTGGTCGGCGGCGAGTTCGACGGCCGATCGTTCACGACGCCCTTCTTCGCGGGCGCGCGTCCGATTTCCAACGTCGGACAGGTTCTTGAGACGCAGAGCATAGGCGAGTCCAAGTATCACGCGATGGTGCTTCAGGCCAACCGACGCTTTACCAACGGCCTTCAGTTCCAGGCCAACTACACCTTCTCAAGAGCTGCCGACACGGGCCAGCGCTTCGGCACGTTCGCTCCTTCGAGCCCGACCGTGACGAACCCGTTCGACACCAGCCTCGATTGGGGATTGTCCGACAACGACATCCCGCACCGCTTCGTGGCGAGTGTGGTCTGGGCACCGGGACAGACCTTCACGGGTCTTGAGAGCAGCACGGTTGGTCGAGCCATCTTCAAGGGCTTCCAGATGGGTCTCATCTTCAACCAGGCTTCGGGCCGCACGGCTCTGGGCACAATCGGCAGCAACCCGAGCGCAGGCGGAGCACTCGGCGGAACGTCAACGGGCCTTCTGGGCTCCGGCGGCCCGTCGCGCGCATTCTTTATCCCGCGCAACAGCTTCCGCAGGCCCTACACGCAGACGGTTGACCTTCGTCTCTCGAAGCGCTTCAACTTCAAGGAGCACATGAGCCTTGAGTTCCTGGCCGAAGCCTTCAACCTTCTGAATCGTGCCAACGTGACGGACGTGTCGGCCACTCTCTTCGCCTTCAGTGGGGCGAACCAGTTTGGCGGAACGTTGACTTCCAACACGACGCCTGACCGCACGCTGCCCTTCCTGAGGGAGACCTCGGAAGGTCTCAACAACACGACCATCTTTACCCCGCGTCAGGTTCAGCTCTCGGTTCGCTTCGAGTTCTAAGCCGACAAGGGACACTTAACAAAAAAGAGGGCGCATCCTGTAAATGGATGCGCCCTCTTTTTATTGTCCTTAAAGGGTGAGAGTTAATTGTTCCGGTCTCGCCTGATGGCGAGCATCCTCTCCACGGCCCTTCTAGCGCGCTCGGCCACGTCCGGGTCAACTTCCACCTTGTACTCCATCTCCTCAAGCGAGTGAAGAATCTTCGGCAGCGTGATGCGCTTCATGTGCGGGCAGAGCGCGCAGGGGCGTATGAACTCTATCTGCGGAAACTCCACCGCCACGTTGTCCGACATGGAGCACTCCGTAATCATGACAACACGGCTCGGCCTCGTCTTATCCAGATGCTTAATCATGCCGGAGGTAGAGCCCACGAAGTCCGCTTCCTGAAGCACGTCGGGCGGGCATTCCGGGTGGGCCAGAATCTGCACGTTGTCAAAGCCCTTGCGATAGTTGCGCAGCTCTTCGCCAGTGAAGCGCTCGTGAACTTCGCAGTGACCCTTCCAGAGAATGATTTGAACGTCCGTCTGTTTGGCTACCCACTGGCCCAGGTATTCGTCCGGCAGAAAGATGACGCGGTCTGTGCCTAGAGACTCCACGACTTCCACCGCGTTGGCAGAGGTGCAGCAGATGTCCGATTCGGCTTTCACTTCCGCGGAGGTATTGACGTAAGTCACCACAGGCACGCCCGGATAACGCTCTCTGAGCAAGCGCACGTCCGCGCCCGTGATTGACTCGGCGAGCGAGCAGCCCGCCTGCACGTCCGGGATAAGCACGGTCTTCTGCGGGTTCAGGAGCTTTGCCGTCTCGGCCATGAAGTGTACGCCGCACAGCACTATCACGTCTGCGTCGGCATCAGCGGCCATGCGCGCCAGCGCCAGCGAGTCTCCCACAAGGTCTGCCACGCCGTGAAAGATTTCAGGCGTCTGGTAGTTGTGGGCCAGAATGATGGCGTTGCGCTCGCGCTTCAACTGGTTGATGCGCGCGATGTACGGCGCATGCACGGGCCATTCGATTTCCGGGATGATGCCGCGCACGCGCTCGTAGAGAGCTTCAGTCGCACGCGCCACCTCCGGCGTGTACTCAAGAGTCTGTAGATTTTCCTGATTCAACATAGCCTCCTGATTATACGAGATCTAGACCGTCGTCCCTAGCTGTCACGCACGCCTTCCGCGCGCAACCATTTTAGATGCCTTAAAAAGGCAAAAGAATGCACAGAGTACGGAAATTAACAGGGATGGACAGGATGAACAGGATAAAAAAGAGCGCTTTTGTCTTTATCTTTATCCGGCTCATCCTGTCCATCCCTGTTTGAATTTTTCTATCTTTTACTCATCCTAATCTGCTAACATAATTTCGCCCCGCGCGGCAGCCATCCGACAGGCTAGCCGCCAGAGTAGAACCCTCCCGCTTGTTAACCATGCAGACTCTTGAGCCTTCAACACAAATAAGTGATGCTACATCACGCGCGCTGACCGGCGAAGAGTGGCAGGCGGCGTTTGACGCTCTGCCCGAAGCTATTTTCCTGTTTGATGAAACGGGACGCTTGAGCCGTGCGAACTGCGCGGGCGCGCTGTTGAGACAAACGGACGAAGGCTCTCCGGAAGCAACGCGCTGCTGCGACATGTTCTGGCGAGCAGAAGGCGCGGAAGACTGTGTAGTGGAGCGCTCTGTTGCAAGCGGAGAGGTAGTAGAAGTGGAGATGCTTGGCGGCCCCTCTGCGGACAGGCCCACGCTCGTCACCGTTCTGCCCATAGGCGGCGCTGAGGGCGCGGCCGCCGGAAGGAGGCTCGTCATAGTGCGCGACGTGTCGGACTTGCGACGCGCAGAGGCCGAAGCCTTCGAGCATAAGTCCTTCATGGCGAGCCTCGCAGACCTTGCGCCGGACGAAATCTACACGCTCGATTTGGAAGGGCGCTTCACCTGGATGAACGAGCGCGCCGAAGCGAGCAACTCTCTTCTCTCCACCAGTCTCATCGGCCGACACTTCAATGACATAGTCGCAGTCGAATCCAGAGATGAGGTGAGCCGGAACCTCGCACGCACGCTCAAGGGCGAAGACACCGAATGCGAAGCGCAGACCATACGCCCGGACGGAACCGTTCGCTACGTGGAAGCCTACACCTCCGCGCTCTGGCGCGAGGGGAACGTGACGGGCATGCTGGTCTTCCTCAGAGACATCACGGAGCGCAAACGCGCGCAGGAGCGCATGGCCCAATCGGACAAGCTCAGGGCAGTGGGCGAATTGGCGGCGGGCGTGGCGCACAATCTAAACAACGCGCTCACGGTCATACAGGGACGCGCGCAGCTTCTGCTGATGCGCTCGACCGACGAGGCCACGTCAAAGAGCCTCGAAGTGATTACGCGCGCTGTTTCGGACAGCGCTCAGACCCTTCGCCGCATGCTTGACTTCGCAAGGCGCGGCACGACCACGGACTTCGGCCCCGTTGACCTCGCAGACCTCATAGCCTCAAGCGTAGAGATTGCTCGCCCGAAGTGGCAAAGCTCTTCCGCCACTCGTTCGGGCAAGATAGAAGTCGAGGTGGTCAACCAGGGGCCGGTTTATGTTTACGGCGACGCGGCGGAATTGCGCGAAGTAGTGCTCAACATGATATTCAACGCGGTGGACGCCATGCCCGAAGGCGGCACCATAGAGACGGGCTCGCGCGCAGAGATTGACTCGGCCTGCTTCTGGGTGGCAGACGCGGGGCGCGGCATGCCGCCCGAAGTCGTGGAGCGCATCTTCGAGCCCTTCTACACGACGAAGGGAGAGCGCGGCACGGGCCTCGGGCTCTCGGCCTCGCACGGCATCGTCGCGCGACACAGCGGCCAGATAATGGTCGTCAGCTTTCCCGGCGAGGGCACGCGCTTTGAAGTACGCCTGCCGCTCTACGAAGAAGCGCGTCGCGCCAAACAGGAGAGCGCGCCGTCGCCCGCGATAAAGATAGACCCCGCGCGCGTGCTCATTGTCGAAGACGAAGAGCGCGTGCGCTCTCTGCTGGCAGAGGCTTTCCAAGCGGCGGGCCACACGGTCATACAGGCTTGGGACGGGGCCGAAGCCCTGAAGCGACTTGAGCAGGAGGAGTTCGAGCTTGTCATCTCCGACATAGGCTTGCCGGAAGTGAGCGGTCTTCAGGTGGCGCGCTGGATAAAGACGAACCGCCCCGGCTTGCCTGTGATTCTGGCGACGGGCTGGATAGAGATGATAACGCCTGCGGATTACGAGCAGGGAAGAATCGACGCCGTCTTCAAAAAGCCCTACGCCGTCAAAGAGGTCATGGAGCGCGCCTGCGAGCTGCTGGATGCCGGAAGACGCGAGAGCGAGCCGTCCTGCTGAATCCCTTGTCCGAAGATGACGCACATGCTGCTCTTCTAACGTACGCAAACGCTCGGAGCAGCCGTCGCCGCCTTTCAGGCTTTAACCCACGGCACGATTTCTTAAACTCTTTCATCAAAGCTTTTAGCCTGAGCTTTAACTTCCGTGGAGTGCGGCTGGCATATCGCTTGCCAATTCGTGTGGGCAAGTACCAGCAGTTCGATAGGAGGATTAAAGTTATGGGAACACCTAACAAAGATGAGATTGAAGGCAAATTCGACCAGGCTAAGGGCGCGGTCAAAGAGGGAGTCGGCCGCGCGATAGACGATGAAAGCATGGAAGCCGAAGGAAGCGCTGAGCGTGCGGGCGGCAAGCTGCAAGAGGGCTACGGCGAAGCCAAACGTAAAGTTGGCGACGCCATCAAGGACGTAGGCGACGCGATTCGCAAGTAAAGGCTTCTGAAAATAAGAGAAGCTCAGAGGGGAGATGAAAGCACCGGTGCTTTCATCTCCCCTCTGAGCTTCTCTTATTTTCAG
>DATELK010000238.1:0-18565 GCA_035276685.1 Pyrinomonadaceae bacterium
AGCACAGGTCAGTACCGCCTGCGGTAGCGGGCGGGTCTTTTAGCTTTAATCATAACTCTGGTCTGTCTAATACCCGCCCGCTACCGCAGGCGGTACTGACCTGCGTTTTTTGGTAAACTGTTTTTATGAGGGAGCCCGCAGAGCAGAGGAAGATGCGCGAGACGAGGCAGCGAAGGCGCACGACGCCTTGGCTGCTTGGCACGCTCGTGCTCTCTCTGCTTTCCTTGCTCGTGGCGCTACAGGTCTTCAGTCTTTATCAGGTTGTCCCCACCGAGACGGCTTCCGACACTCTGCTGCTTTACGCTCTCTCGACGCTGAATTTCATAGCCTTCATTGTCTTCGCCTTCATCTTCGTTCGAAGCCTCCTCAAACTGCGTCGTGAAAGACGCGAGCGAAGGTTAGGCTCGAAGATAAAGACGCGGCTCGTGGTCTATTTCATCTCGCTCAGCCTGCTGCCGATAACGGCCATGGCCGTCTTCTCCTTTCTCTTCCTCAACCGCTCGCTCGAAAGGTGGTTCGGCAGGCTGCCGGAAGAGGTGATGGCGGAAGCCAGACAGTTGCAGTTGGACTCGGTCAAGCACCAGACGCAGGCGGTGCGCGACTCGGCAAGCATGATGGCGCTCATGCTCAGGGAAAGGCCGGAGCTTGAGACGGAGCGTGTGCTGGCGGGGCTGATAGAGAAGGGAAACCTGTCGGCCATAGAGCTTGTCACACCGCGCGGCGAAGTCCTGCTTAAAAGCACCGCTCGTCTTTCGCCGGAAGAGATGAAGGAGCTTGACGAAGCGTTCGAGCTGGCACGTGCAACGAATGGAACTGACGGACGGCTGACGGACGGCAAAGGCTTCGACGTGGTGGTCGCGGCCCTGAACGAGAATCGTCAACTGCTGGTTTCGCCCGCTCGCTACAGCGACTCCAATTCCGCGAAGACCATTCTTGCTTCAAAGGCCGAATATGAAAAACTGAAGGCGCGGCAGAGGAAGGTGCGGCAGCTCGGGCTTTCGACTCTGGGCCTCTTCACGCTCTTGCAGCTTTTCGGCGTAACTTGGATTGCGATACATCTGGGGCGCGGCTTCGCCACTCCGATTCAGGCTCTCGCGGAAGCCTCTAACGAAGTGGCTAGCGGAAATTTGAGCTACCGCGTGACGACACTCGCGGACGACGAGCTGGCCCTGCTCGTGGCTAGATTTAACCAGATGACAGCGCAGCTGGAAGAGAACCGCAGGCGGCTGGAATCGAACGCCGCTGAGCTGCGCGACAAGAACCTTGCGCTCGAAGAGCGTCGCAACTACATAGAGACCGTGCTTGAATCGCTCTCGACGGGCGTGGTCTCCTTCGACGGCGAAGATTGCGTGACGACCATCAATGCCGCCGCAGCTTCTATGCTTCGGCTGGCGGAGCTGCCTTCGCCCGGCGCTGCGCTTTCAGAGATTACCAGCACGGACGACCGCCTGATACTCGAAAGACTGCTCAGGCGAGCGCGCCGCATGGGGCAGGCTTCCGAGCAGACGGAGCTTGCGCGAGGCTCGGCGCAGGACGGCGTATCCATTCCGGTTGCGCTTACTGCGACGGCGCTCCGCAGCTCAAACGGCGCGGGCGTCGTGCTAGTCATTGAAGACCTGTCGGAGCTACTGGCAGCGCAGCGCACGGCCGCGTGGAGCGAAGTGGCGCGCCGCATGGCCCACGAGATAAAGAATCCTCTGACGCCCATTCAGCTTTCGGCCGAGCGCATAGCCAAGAATTTCAGCCGCGCCTCAAATGGTGCGGATAACGGCGGCGGAGGCAACGGCTCAAACGGCAAAGGCAGAAACGGCGAGCCTCAAGCGGAAGAGCGAGAGCGCGTCGGGCGCATCGTGGAGGAATGCACCGCGACGATTACGCGAGAGGTCGCGGGACTGAAAGCGATGGTGGACGAGTTCTCTCGCTTTGCGCGTTTGCCGCACGCGCGGCTCGAAGCCTCCGACCTGAACGAAGTAGTGCGGCAGGCAGTCACGCTCTACGAAGACAGGCTTCAGGACATACGCATGGACGTGAGGCTGGCGCGCACGCTCCCTTCGGCCATGCTTGACAAGGAGCAGATGCGACGCGTGCTTGTGAACCTGATTGACAACGCTCTGGAGGCTCTGGCCGTTGTTAGCGGCGAGCGTAGAATCACCGTCGCCACCGCCCACGACCCTGCGCGCGGGCAGCTTCTGGTAGAAGTCACAGACACGGGCCACGGCATCCCGCGCGAAGACTTCTCGCGCCTCTTCCAGCCATACTTCTCCACCAGAGAGCGCGGCACGGGATTAGGCCTTGCAATCGTCCAGCGCATCATGCACGAGCACAACGGCCGCATACGCGCCGAACAGAACCGCCCGCGCGGAGCAAAGTTTATTATCGAGCTACCTATTGCTACATGAGAACTCAGAACTCAGAACTCAGAATTCAGGAGTCAGAATAAAGAGGCCTTTATTCTGACTCCTGAGTCCTGAGTTCTGACTACTGCTTTTTATGTCCGACTCAATTCTGATTGTCGATGACGAGCGCGGTATACGCGAGACCTTGCGCGCCGTGCTTGAGGACGAAGGCTTCGTGGTGGACGCGGCCTCGTCCGGCGAAGAGTGCCTGAAGGCGCTTGAGCGCAGGGCTTTCGGCTGTGTGCTCTTGGACGTGTGGCTGCCCGGCATAGACGGGCTTGAGACGCTCAGGCAGTTGCGCGCCGCTGGCTCGGACGCCGCCGTCGTGATGATTTCCGGCCACGGCAACATAGAGACGGCCGTGCGCGCTACGAAGCTCGGCGCTTACGACTTTATCGAAAAGCCTCTCTCGATTGAGAAGACAGTGCTGACGATTCGCAACGCCGTCAAGCAGAAGAGGCTCGAAGAGGTCAACCGCGAGTTAACGCGAGAGCTTGACCGCGAGTACGTAATGATTGGCGAATCCGTCGCCATGCGCGCTCTCAGAAAACAGATAGAAGTGGTCGCGCCGACCGACGGTCGCGTCCTCATCTACGGCGAGTCGGGCACCGGAAAGGAGTTGGTCGCGCGTGCGCTTCATGCTCAATCAAGGCGCGCGGGCGAGCCCTTCGTGGAAGTCAACTCGGCTGCTATACCGGAAGAGCTGATAGAGTCTGAGCTGTTCGGCCACGTCAAAGGCTCTTTCACGGGCGCGACCTCCGCGCGGAAGGGAAAGTTTGAGCTGGCGGACGGCGGCACGCTCTTTCTGGACGAGATTGGCGACATGAGCCCGCGCGTGCAATCTAAAGTCCTGCGCGTGCTGGAAGAGCAGAGGTTTGAGCCCGTGGGCTCGGCGCAGAGCGTGAGGGTTGACGTGCGCGTGCTGGCCGCGACTAACAAGCGGCTCGATGCCTTGATAGAGCAGGGAACCTTTCGCTCAGACCTCTTCTACCGCCTCAACGTCATACCGTTTGAGCTGCCTCCCTTGCGCGAGCGACTGGAAGACGTGCCGCTGCTGGTGGAGCATTTCAACCGCAGGTTCTCTACGGCTTACGGCAGACGGCCCAAGCGATTTGAGGACGATGCGATGGCGGCTCTTCAGAGCTACTCGTGGCCGGGCAACGTGCGCGAGCTGAAGAACACGGTCGAGCGCGTCTGCATCATGCACTCGAAGGTGAAGCTCACAGCCGCAGACCTGCCCTCCCTCGGAGGCGAAGAGCCGCCCGCAGCCTCCTTCCGCTTCCCCTCCTTCAAGGAAGCCACGGACGCCTACCACCGCGAGTTCATACAGCGGAAGTTGCAGGAGGCGGAAGGCAACGTCTCCCGCGCCGCCGAACTGATGGGCGTCGACCGCAGCCACCTCTACCGGCGCATGCGAGCCCTGGGCATACAGGTTCGCGGCGAGCGATAAAGCACCCTTAAGCATCAAAGAATCTCGCCTGTTTCGACCGGGAACCGGCGCGGGCGAGAATTAGTTTCATGTTCGGTTTGACATGTCGGGTTAAATGCTTTATCAGTTAAGTTTAACTGTCGCGCCTAATGCGTGGCACTCTGTTTTGGTGAAGAGATGGATTATACGACACGAGAGCTTTTGAAGCGGTACGCGAAGCTGGCTATAGGCCAGCCGTTTGCGCCCGTGCTGCTGAACATTCTGGTCACATCTGTGTGCGACATGCGCTGCACGCACTGCTTTTTTACGGACGAACTGGACGACCGGCCGCGAAAAAAATTGCAGATGAAGACGCACGAGCTGGAAAAGATTTCCGAGACTCTGG
Source organism: Pyrinomonadaceae bacterium (assembly GCA_035276685.1). GTDB lineage: Bacteria > Acidobacteriota > Blastocatellia > Pyrinomonadales > Pyrinomonadaceae > JACVRN01. The sequence goes on from DATELK010000238.1 coordinate 4,211, forward strand.
GCGGGAACCTCGGCGTCCTTATCATAGCCGGAGGCGAGCCCTTCACGCGCAAAGACCTGCCGGAAATCGTGCGCGCCTTTCACAGGAACAACCGGCTCGAATCCGTCTACCTGATGTCGAACGGCCAGATTCAGAAGCGCATCATGCCGGACGTGACGCGCATCCTTCAGGAATGCCCCGGCCTTAACGTGACGGTCGCTCTAGGCATCGACGGCCTCAAAGACCAGCACGAGAAGATAAGACAAAAGCCTGGCTCTTGGGATTTGGCGATTGACACCGCGCGCCAGCTTCAGGCGATTAAGAAGGAGTATCCGCGACTCGACATTCAGACCTGCACCTGCTTCATGAACTCGAATCAGGACACGATTTTCGAGTGGTACGACTTTCTGAAGTACGACCTAAAGCCCGATAAGGTCAACTTCAACTACATACGGCCTCCGTCAGCAGACCCAGTGGAACTGGATATAGACCACGAGCGCTATGCTCGTCTGGCCCAGATGATTGACGACGACTCGCGGCACGCGGCCATCAAGAACAACTACGGCGGCGACGCTGGCTTCTTCAAGGCCGCGATAGACATCTACATGCACGGCCTGATTTCGAAGACCAAGGAAGAGCAGAAGGCGCAATTGACCTGCTACGCCGGAACGGCAGGCGCGGTCATCTACGACGAAGGCACAGTCTCTTCGTGCGAGAACCTTGAAGCTGTAGGAAACCTGCGCGACTTCGACTGGAATTTTCAGCAGCTCTGGCTCTCGCCCGCCATGAAGGAGAGGCGTAAGAAGGCTGCGGACGGATGTTTCTGCACGCACGAGTCCAACTGCTATTACCCGAGCCTGCCTTTTAACCCGAAGCACCTGATTCAAATCAAGCGCCTTGAGCGCGAGATGAAGAAGGCCAGGCGCAATCACGAAAGGGAAGAGCAGGAAGCCGCAGGCGTAACCGTCAAAGCTTAGAGTCAACGAGAGCCGACCAGCATGTTCAGGGCAAGAGTCCCGAAAATCTTAATCATCTCTTCCGACACCGGCGGGGGCCACAAGTCTGCTGCTGCGGCGATTGTCGCGGGCGTGCAGAAGTTTTTCCACGGCCAGAGCTACGCCGTGCGAGTAGTGCGAGCCATTGAGGACGCGCACGCCGTCACGGAGAAGATGGTGGCGGTTTATAACTGGGTCTTGCGAAACCGTCAGCACTGGATGAAGTACCTTTACTGGGCCGTCAACCGCTTTCGCCCGGAGACGAGGGATTTCTTTCTCAGGCGTACGCTCGGCTACGTCAAAGACCAGTTCGAGCGCTGGTGCCCGCACGTCGTCGTCAGCGTTCATCCCATGACTCAGCACGGCATAGCGCGCGTCCTGAAAGAGTTGAAGCTGGCGGATAAGATACCGCTCATCACGGTCGTGACAGACCCCTGCTACGGGTTCTGGAAGGGCTGGGCCTGCGACGACGTTTCTCTTTATCTGGTCGCGAGCGAAGAGGCCCGCCAGCAGCTTATAGATTACGGCGTAGCGCCCGAGCGCATAAAAGTCTCAGGCATGCCCGTTCATCCCAAGTTCCAGTTTCCGGGCGAAGAGGCCGCGCAGGCCGCTCGTCGCGCGCTCGGCCTTGACCCGCAGAAGTTCACAGTCTTCGTCAACGCGGGCTGGGTGGGCGGCGGCAACATCCCGCACATCTTCCGAGAGCTTGTGCGCGGTGAATTGGACGTGCAGGCAATCTTCCTCGCCGGGCGTAATGAAGAGCTGCGCGCCGAAGCCGAAGAGGTAGCAAAGCACGCGCCCTTTCCCATTAAAGTCATAGGCTATTCGGAGCAGGTGGAGCAGTTGATGTGCGCCGCCAACGTGATGATTTCCAAGCTCGGCGGCCTGACGACATTTGAAGCGATGGCCTGCCGCGTGCCCGTCATTGCTGACGCGACTACGCCGCCCATGCCTCAGGAAGCGGGCTCCGCGAACCTGATTGTGCGTCGCGGCGCAGGCATACTGCTTGAACAGGCGCACGACATAGTGCCTGTCATTCGCCGCATGATGGAGGACACGAAGCACTACGCGGCCATGCGCGCCGCGACCGTGGGCCTTGCCATCCCCAATTCCACGCGCCGCATAGTCGAAGAGATTACCGCTCTTATCCCTGCGCCCGTGATGGCAAGGGAAGAGCCCGTGCTTGTAGAAGCGACGCGCCGTGTGGTTTAAGGTTTGACTGTTCCACGCGGTTTAAGCTTTAATTCTCGCATCAAGACATCTAAGCGGAAGCCTTACAGATTGACGCGCCCGCCTCGCGGCATGTTCGCGGCGGGCGCGTTTTAGGAGAAGAACAGAGCATTGAGTCTCTTGCTTGAGGGGAAAAGAGCTTTTATCACTGGCGGCTCGCGCGGCATAGGCGCTGCGCTCTGCGAGACCTTCGCGCGCGAAGGCGCGGACGTGGCCTTCAACTACAACGCCCGCGACGACCTTGCCGAACAGGTCGCAGAGAAAATAAAGGCTCACGGCAAAAGAGCGCACGCCTTCAAAATCTCCATCACAGACCGCGTCGGCATGAAGCGCCTGACGCGCCAGCTTGTTGAAGAGTGGGGCGGCGTGGACATTCTGGTCAACAACGCCGCCATCAACAGGGGCGATAACTTCGCCACCACCACAGACCGCGCCTGGGACGAAGTCATCAACACCAACGTCAACGGCCTCTTCGCCGTCACCAAGCCTATCTACAAGCAGATGATTCGCCAGAGGAAGGGAACCATCCTCAACATCACCTCCATAGGCGCTATACGAGCCCTCCCCACCTCTGTGCATTACGCCACCTCCAAGGCCGCCGTCATAGGCTTTACCAAATGCCTCTCGCGCGAGGCTGCCACCTTCGGCGTCACCGTCAACGCCATCGCCGCCGGAATCTTCGATACAGACCTGGCGCACACCCTTCCAGACCGATTGCTTGAGATGCACGACTTCTGGGTCGCACGGGGCCGCCTAGGTCGCCCGGAAGAGCTGGCCGAATACGCAGCCTTCATGGTCTCAGACCGCAACAGCTTCATGAACGGCGAGGTCGTCATAGTGGACGGTGGAGCTGTCACCTAAGAAGGCGTTTAGCCTGCCCTCGCTCCCATCGTTTCTAGCTGGAAACGAAATCGAATTTCAAAATTAAGTTGCTGATTCTAAAGACTTTACTGTTGACAGGTGGGCGGGGCCCGCGTATTATCCGCCTAGAGTTTTCTGCGAACAAAAGCGCTTGATGTGAAAGACGTGGGAGGGGAAGATGGCTAATACTACCTTGATTGACAATCTCAACCGGGCCTTGAGTATAGAGCTGGCGGCAATCATTCAATATATGCAGCACAGCTTTCTGATTACGGGCACCGAGCGCGAGGTCTATTGCGAGTTCTTCCGCGACCAGAGCGAGGAGGCCTCCGACCATGCGCAGACGCTTGGAGACAAGATTGTGGCCCTAGGCGGCGTGCCCACGGTGGAGCCAGCCATGATTCGCCAGGCGACGGAGCTTAAAGACATGCTCAGACAGGACTTAGAGCTTGAGCGAGAGGGAATGACGGCCTACATGGACGCCTGGAAGTCCTGCCAGGACGAAGACCTCCCCACGCGCTTCATGCTGGAAGAGCGCATAGCCAAGGAGCAGATTCACATAGAGGAACTGGAAAAGCTCACCTCCGAGCGCAGGGCCAACGTCACCAGGGAGAAAATCACCCTCCGACAGGTAGGCTAACTAGAGCCCACAGAGCGCTTTACAAGAGAAGAAGGCAAGCCGTGGAGATTCGCTCTCCACGGCTTGCCTTCTTTTTTATCCCTTACGACCCGGCGCTCTCTGCGGCTCAGGCCAGGGTCGGCAACTGTATGACGGTGGCGGGCTCTGTGGTCTGCCCTGCTTCTGCGCGTTTACGGTTGATGCGGTGGCGTGCCACGGTCAGCGCGCGGTGAAGGTCGTCCAGGTGCGCGCCGTCAAGATTAATGGTCTTCTGCCCGCACCAGCCCAGTCCCTCTACCCAGGTGGAGTACTTGAGGACTACGCGCTCCGAGCCGTTACACTCTTCCAGAAGGACTTCCACCCTCTCGTCGTCATGTGGGGAATCAAGTATGGGTACTACTTTATGATTGCCTTGCAAGGGAACCTCTCCAAAAGGGAACTCGATTCAAAAAACCGATTTCAAGGTCGCCGCTCTGTCTGTGGGCGAAAATGAAATCCATTTTCAATTCGGGATTATGCCCGCGCTCCGCCTTCGGTGTCAAGAGGTTTCCTTGCCTGTGGCAGGTAATTGCGCTTCCACCTCCTTCAATCGCTTCTCAAGCGTGCGGAGCGTGCGCTGCATCTCGGTCAGCTTTCTGATGGCGGCCATCGTGCGCAGACTCTCTTTGTGGTCGAAGGCGGGGATGCCGCCCGAATAGATGCTCTTTGGCGGAACGTCGTAGAAGACGCCTGCCTGTGCCATCAGGACTGCGTCGTCGCCTATGGAGAGGTGACCGCCTACGCCTACCTGACCGGCCAGTATGACGCGGTTGCCTACCTTGGTGCTTCCGGCAAGACCAACTTGACCGCAGAGCAGCGTGTCCTCGCCTACGGAGCAGGAGTGGCCCACCTGCACAAGATTGTCCACCTTAGTCCCGCGTCCTATGCGCGTCTCTCCGACGGAAGCGCGGTCTATGGCGGTATTGGCTCCTATCTCAACGTCGTCTTCGACCACTACGCGCCCCGTCTGCGGAATCTTCAGCCAGCGACCCTCTTCATCTTTGGCAAAGCCGAAGCCGTCAGAGCCTACTACGGTGTTGTTGTGAACGATGACGCGCTTGCCCAGGATTGTTCCTTCGCGCAAGGAGACGCCGGAGTGAATGACGGAATCGTCGCCAATACGAACTGCGTCATAAACGGTGGCGTTCGGGTGTATACGAACCCTTGCGCCGATTTCAGCTTCGCGCCCAATGACGGCGTTTGCTCCTATCCAGACGCCTTCGCCTACGTGAGCCGTGGGGTCAATCACGGCCGAAGGATGAATGAAGGGCTCAGGCCTTGGCTCCGGGTAAAAGATTATGAGGGCGCGTGTGTAGGCAAGATAAGGGTCGCGCGTGCGTAAGACGGTGATGTCCTTTCGGCCAATCTCTGCATCTTCACCCACGAAGATGGCGGAGGCGCGTGTTGTCTCTACCTGCGGCGTGTAACGCTTGTTGGCGAGAAAGGTAACGTCGCCCGCCTCCGCGATGTCCAGCCCGGCAGCGCCTTTAATCTCAACCTCAGCGTCGCCCTCGATACGAGCGTTTGTTCGTTCTGCTAGCTCTGCAAGTTTCATAATCAGTTTTCAGTTTCCAGTCACATTAAATTCACCGGGTCAATCTCAAGGTTGACGGCGCGCATGTCTGCGCCGCGTGTGGCGGCTTCGGCGAGCGCCATGTCTATGACCTGTCTGAGCCTGGGACGGCTGCGTGATTTCAGTAGAATCTGTATGCGATGCTCGCCTCTAAGGCGCGAGAGCGGAGCGGGCGCGGGGCCAAGGATTCGGCAGGACTGCTCGCTGTTCGCTTCATCAAGCGCGCGTCTTATCTCGGCGGCAGTGGCCTGCATTCGCCCAAGGTCGTCGCCGTGAACCAGCAGCGAGGCGAGCGAGACGAAGGGCGGGTAGCTCAAGCTCTTGCGATAACGAATCTCCTCTTCGTAAAAGGTCTGGTAGTCCTGCGCCGCAGCGTGCCTGAGCGCGTAATGGTTAGGGTGATAGGTTTGAATCAGGACTCTGCCGGGCAAGCTGCCACGGCCAGCGCGACCCGCGACCTGCGTAATCAACTGGAACGCGCGCTCGGCCGAGCGAAAGTCCGGCAGGGCTAGGCCTGCGTCTACGGAGACGACGCCGACCAGCGTGACGTTAGGGAAGTCATGACCCTTGGCCAGCATCTGCGTGCCCACGAGCATGTCCAGGTCGCCCGCTCCGAACTCAAGAATGGTGCGCTCGAAGAGCTTGCGCCGGACGGTCGTGTCGCGGTCAAGCCGAGCTATGCGAAGCTCAGGAAATCGCTGGCGAAGAATCTCTTCTATCTGCTCGGTGCCTTCGCCCACGTAGTAGATGTACTTGCCCGCGCACGATGGGCAGCGCGTGGGCGCGGCGCGGCGCAGGTCGCAGTAGTGGCAAAGCAGGCTCGATTCCGAGCGATGATAAGTAAGAGTGACATCGCAGTTGTTGCAGCGAATGGACTCGCCGCAGGTTCGGCACAGCACAAAGCTTGAGTAGCCGCGACGGTTGAGCAGGATGATGGACTGGTGGCCGGCAGCGTGCGTCTCTTCGATTGCCGCCAGAAGCTCTTCCGCGAAAATCTCCGGCTTGCCCGCCTTCGCGAAGCTTGAGCGCATGTCTATGATTTCGGCCTTTGCCATCGCGCGATTGTTGATTCGCTCCGCGAGGTGAAGGTAGCGGTACTTGCCGCTTTTGGCGTTGTGAAAGGATTCGAGCGAGGGAGTGGCAGAGCCTAAAACCACCACGGCTCCTGCCTGTCGGGCGCGGACAATAGCCGTGTCGCGCCCGTTGTAGAAGGGTGACTCGTGCTGGCGATAAGAGGTCTCGTGCTCTTCGTCTATCACTACGAGGCCTAGGTCTGAGACGGGCGCGAAGACGGCAGAGCGCGTGCCTATGACCACGCGGGCCTCGCCGCGCTTCAGGCGGCTCCATTCGTCAAAGCGCTCGCCCGTGGTGAGGGACGAGTGAAAGATGGCGACGCGGTCTCCGAAGTGTGCGCGAAGGCGTCTAGAGAAGACGGGCGTCAGGGCTATCTCAGGCACTAGCATCATGGCGGAGCGGCCTCGCTCAAGCGCCGCGCGCATGGCGCGTATATAAATCTCTGTCTTGCCGCTTCCCGTTACTCCGTGAAGAAGAAAGGCCGCGTAGACTCCCTCTTCCATAGGCGCTTCTATCTCACGCAGCGCCGCGCCTTGCGCGCCCGTTAAGTGCAGAGCTTCCGTCGAGGGCAGCACCGCGTCCGCGAGCGGGTCGCGCCTGACATCGCGCACGAAGATTTCCACTAGCTTGCGCCGCTCAAGAGACTGAATCGGCGCGGCCGATGTGTCCGCGCGCTCAAGCAGGTCTGTGAAGGCCATCTCGCCGCCTTCAGACATCAACGTCTCTATGATTCTGTTCTGGGCCGGGGAGAGGGCGCGGGCCGTCTCTGTCTGTGTATGTTCTTCTACGGGGAGGAGTCGCACGGCCTTTCGCCGCTTGGCCTTTGCCAGCACTGAGCGTGCGCGATGCGTGAGCTTAATCCAGCCCGCGCGCTCCATCTCGCGCGCGATGGCGCTTGCACGCGCCTCGCCTATGTGACGGGCGAGCGTGCGCAGGCTGGCCTCGCCTTCTTCCGCGAGGATGCGAAGCGCGCGTGCCTTGGCCGTGGCCGTGCGATGAATAGGAAGACGCGCAAGCTCGTCGCGCCCCTCGGTAGTAATCGCCAGCACCTGCTCGACCGTCGCATTAAGACCTGCGGGCAGCGCTGCCTTCAGCACCTCTCCCCACGGCGCGGCGTAGTAGTCCGCGACCCAACGCGTTATCTCCAGAATCTCAGGCGTGACGAGAGGCTCTGCGTCGAGCAGCTCTTCCGCCTCCTTTATCTCGCTCTCTGTCAACTCAACGGCGCGATCCAGCTCGTCATGCAGCGCGACTATGTAGCCGGTCACGCGCTTTCGTCCGAAGGGAACCAGCAGGCGCGAGCCTACCTGCGCGTCGCGGCGCAGCGCTGCGGGCAGCCTGTAGGTGAAGGTCTGCGTGACGCGCACGGGGATGGCCACCTCCGCATAGCTCTGCGCGGAAGGTGTCTGCGCGCCGTCGGCTTCAGTTGAAGAGTAGAGTTTTTCGGAGATTGCGAAACGTCTCTGCACGAAGAGAACTATAAAGGCAAAAGTAAAAAGGCAAAAGTGAAGACGAGAAATGTACCTTCCCTCTCTTTACTTCTGCCCTGATTTCTCCCCAGTCAAATAATCTCTGACCTTCTTCATGTCGTCCCACGCCTCGCGCTTCTTTGAAGGGTCGCGCAGGAGATAAGCCGGGTTGAAGGTCGGCATCAATTTAGCGTCGTTGTAGTCGTGAAACGTGCCGCGCATCTGCGAGATGGGCTTCTTCGTGCGAAGCAGAGCGCGCGTAGGAGTGTTGCCGAAGGAGATGATAATTCTGGGCCTCGCGGCCCTCATCTCCCTGTGAAGATAGGGCGTGAAGAAGGAGAGGATTTCGGGCGTCAGCTCGTCGCCCGTAGAGATGTACTTGACCGTGTTAGTCAAATAGCAGTCTCCGCGCTTGAGGCCTATGCTGGCAAGTATGCGGTCTAGCATCTGACCAGCAGGGCCCATGAAGGGGCGGCCCGAATCTATGTCGGGCGGGCCGGGGGATTCGCCCACGACGGCCACGCGCGCACCCACAGGCCCTTCGCCGAGTATGAAGACGCGCTCTTTCAACTGCGGGATGGCGCGTGCGCGCTCCAGCATCTCCGAGTTAATCTCCGCCAGAGTCTCGTTAGGCTCCTGCGGCGTCTCATCAAAAAGTAGGGACTGCATAAAAGCTAATGCAGAAGTCAGAATGCAGAATGATGAATTAAAGAACTATTCAAGTTGAACAATTCTTTTCATTCATCATTCTGCATTCTGACTTCTGCCTTTCAAATAGTCTCTGACCTTCTTCATGTCGTCCCACGCTTCGCGTTTCTTCGAAGGGTCGCGCAGGAGGTATGCAGGGTGAAATGTCGGCATGACCTTGATGCCGCGATAGTCCTGAAATTTACCGCGCAGCTTCGTGATGCCCTCTTTCGTGTCGAGCAGGTTTTTCATGGCCGTGTTGCCCAAGACGACTATTACGTCGGGCCGCACGATGGCGATTTCCCGAAGCAGGAAGGGCTTGCAAATGGCTGCTTCCTGCGTCGTCGGCGTGCGGTTCTGCGGCGGGCGGCAGCGGTTGACGTTGCCTATGAAGACATCTTCGCGGCTCATGCCTATGGCTTCGATTATCTTGTTGAGGAGCTGGCCCGCGCGTCCCACGAACGGGCGGCCGGAAGCGTCTTCGTCCGCGCCGGGAGCCTCGCCCACGAACATCAGTCGGGCCTTGCGATTGCCCTCGCTGTTGACGATGTTGGTGCGCCCCTGGCAGCAGAGCGGGCAGCGCATGCAGATGCCTATGTCGTTCCAGATGTCTTCGAGCGTCTCATCGGAGCGCGGCAGGCTCTCCACGTCCTGCGGCGTGACCTCTCCGAAAAGAGTCTCCTGCGGCGCGGGCGGCACCTCGTCAGGAAATTTTTTCTTCCGTGTAGCCATCTCTGTCTCGTCCCGTTTTGAGGATGATGCGCCCGCAAAGCTCTCGGGCAGGGCGGGGGATTTTATGGAATCAGGCGACGCGGCTCTTTCAACCGCCGCAGCGTTTCGCTCAAGCGCCGCTAGTTGAGAAGCCGTTGGCTCTGTAGTCTCGCGCTTTCCATGCGTCTCTGAGAGTTGCGCGGGCGTGGCTTCAGTGACAGACACGTCCAGAGCTTCCACGCCAAGCTCGCTCATGTAAGAGAGATACTCGCGCGCATCAGCGGCAAGCGACAACAGCTCTTTCACTTCCGATTCGTTGCTCATGATAGCAGATTGCCTGCGCTTGCCGCATCGCCGCTCATAGAGGCCTTCGCGCTTCTCAGGCGCACAATCTCATCGAGGATGCGGTGCGCCGCTTCCAGCTTGGACATGAGCGGAAGCTCTAATCCCTCGCCGCCTCCGCGCGTGATGAGCGTGATGATGTTCGTCTCCGCGTCAAAGCCCGCGCCGTCTCTTGTTACGTCGTTGGCGACGATTGCGTCCAGATTCTTCCGCTCAAGCTTGGCTCGCGCGTGCGCCGTGACATCGTCTGTCTCAGCCGCGAAGCCCACGACGAGCAGCCCGTCTCGCCTGTTGCCTGCCACCTCGGCCAGTATGTCCGGCGTAGGCTCAAGCTCAAGCGTGAGTGGCACGTCCCGTTTCTTTATCTTAGCGTCGGCGCGTTTGGCCGGGCGGTAGTCTGAGACGGCGGCCGATGCTATAAAGACAGTCGCACGCTCAATCTCTTTCATCACGGCTGCTCGCATCTCTTCGGCAGAGAGCGCTCGGATAACCTGAACCTGCGGGGGCGGCTCCGCTGTTGTAGAGCCTGCGACGACCGTCACTTCCGCGCCGCGCTCTCTGGCCGCGCGAGCAAGCGCAAAGCCCATGCGTCCCGAAGAGCGGTTCGTCAGAAAACGCACGGGGTCTATCTCCTCGCGAGTCGCCCCGGCTGTCACGAGCACACGTTCCCCCGCCAAGTCCTGCGCGCGAGTATTTTGTGAGCGTAAGATGTCGAGCGCCGCCTTTACGATTCTCTCGGGCTCACTCAGTCGGCCCGGCCCAACGGTGCCGCACGCCATCTCGCCCGTGTCAGGCTCGACTATAAAGACGCCGTCCGAGCGCAGCCTTTCAAGATTTCGCTGCGTCGCCGGATGGTTCCACATGGTGGTGTTCATGGCAGGCGCTACCAGCACGGGAGCGTTAGATGCCAAGTAGGTCGTGCTTAGAAAATCGTCTGCGATGCCGTTGGCGAATTTGGCTATGATATCGGCCGTGGCAGGCGCGACTACGAGCAGGTCAATCGTCTGCGAGAAGGTGATGTGAGCAATCGGGTCCGGATTGTCCGGCGCGTAATCATCCACTATGACGTGCGAGCCGGAGAGGGCGCGAAAAGTGAGAGGCGTGATGAACTCGCACGCGCGCTCCGTCATGGCCACGCGCACTTCGCAGCCCGCGCGCTGAAGCCCGCGAAGGACTTCCGCAGCCTTGTAGGCCGCTATCCCGCCGGTTATGCCCAGCGCCACCCGCTTGCCTTCCGCGCCCTGAATTATAGAGTCGTCAGCCATTGTCATTTGAAGCCGTACTGACTGAAATTTATCATCGCGCGCCGAAGACGGCAAAGCTAAAAGAGCTGGTCAGTGCTTTGGTCTTGGGACTAATTTCATAGTACGTGGTAAACTTTGCTGCAAAGATGCGCGCCCGAAAACTTCCCCGAGTCCGAACCGAGAGCGCGCGTCTGGCTTGGGCTTTATGATGAAGAGTAAGAGGGGTTTCTTTCAAATCGTCATACTGGGGGCAGTCCTGGCTCTGAGCGCCGTCGCGGCGTTCGCGCAGAGCGCTGAGGAGGCTGCGGAGGAAGAAGAGTTCGGCCCCGTCGTGCGCGCCTACCTTGGCTACCTGCGGGACGAGCAGGAGGTCGTGGACGATAGAGTCAGCCGTCGCGAAATCTCGCGCGCCTACTACCGCCGCAACTCCAATCGCATACGCGCGCTCCGACAGATAGCCATTCGCATAGCGCGAGAGTCCGGCAACGATTACCTGCCGGAGCTGGAAGCGGCTACGCGCGACGAGATGAAGAACCTCTTCGATAAGCCGCCGAGCGCCACGAGCCTGCGCGCAGGCGAAGTCATCAACAACACTTTTCGCTATCTGGGAAGCGTTCGCACGAGCGAGGTCTTCTACATCTTCGCGCGCCTGGACCCATATGAGCAGGCGGAGCTGATGGAGCAGGAGAAGAGACGACAAGCGCCGGGCGGCGCTCTTCAACCGGGAGCGCAGCAGCCGCCTCCGCCACAGACTGCGCCGACAGCCGCCACGGGCGAAGGCGACGGAGCGAGGCCCAGACGCGCCACGTCGCCCTGAAGATATAACTCTGATAGCTCAAATTTCTACGAACGACATGCGACAGCCTACACTCTTCGACAGGCCGTCAAACGAGAGCGGGGTCAGCCATGAACGGCTTGTGCTATACGCGCTCGGGAATTTCCAGTCGCGCGGGAAAGTCTTAGCCGAGCGCGACCTGCCGCTGGATCGCCTGCGCGGCGCTCTCAGAAGAGCCTCGGAGGCCTTCGGCACGGAACCACTCGATGACGAGAGCGCAGTCGCTACGCTCTCCGCCCTGGGCGCGCACGTTCAGCGCCGACATTCCTTCGCGGCCAAGCATCCCTATCACGTGGTAGTCCCTGCGGAGCTTGCCCGCAGAGCAGAGCGCGCTTATGAAGAGATGCTGGCCGCTAAAGAATCAAGACAGAAGTAAGAGATAGCACTCTCAACCGGAGTCGCATACATTCAAAGATGAAAAGAGAAAAGAGTCGCCGGAAATTTCTGGGCGAGACGGCCATAGGAATTGGCGGGGCCGCGCTCGCCGCGAACCTCCTGACCGAAGCGCAGGCAGAGAGCGCTTCGTCAAATCCTAACAGCCAGAACGGCTCGTTCGGCTTCGTCATACACGGAGGCGCTGGCACCATCACCAGGCAGAGCATGACGGCGCAGGTTGAAGCGGACTATCGCGCGAAGATGAGTGAAGTGCTCCTTGCCGGTTATCAAATCCTGAAAGAGGGAAGGCCGGGCCTTGATGCAATCGAAGCCGCTCTAAGGCTTCTGGAAGACTCGCCGCTCTTTAACGCGGGCAAGGGCGCGGTGCTTACTTCGGTCGGCACGGTCGAGCTTGACGCCTCCATCATGGAGGGCAACACGCTCAAGGCCGGTGCGGTCGCCTCGCTCAAGCACATCAAGAATCCCATCAGCCTCGCACGGCTCGTGATGGAGAAGTCTGCGCACGTCATGATGGTCAGCCAGGGCGCGGAAGAGTTCGCCAAGCAGCAGGGCATAGAGATGATGCCGAACGAATACTTCCTGACCGAGCGCCGCCTGAAAGAGCTACAGAGGAAGCAGGAGGACGAGAAGAAGAAAAAGCAGAGCCACTTCGGAGGAGCGTCGCGTGCCTCTTTCTCCGTGCCCGGAGCAGAGGAGAAATTCGGCACGGTGGGCGCTGTGGCCCTGGACAGGGCCGGAAATCTTTCGGCGGGGACTTCCACGGGCGGCATCAGCAACAAGCGCTTCGGGCGCGTGGGCGACTCTCCAATCATTGGCGCAGGAACCTACGCGAATAACCGAACCTGCGCCATCTCCTGCACCGGGGACGGCGAGTATTTCATACGCTCCTGCGTGGCGCACGACATCTCGGCCATGGTCGAATATCGCGGAATATCCCTGAAAGAGGCGGCTCAGGCCGTGCTGGACAAGGTGGAGAAACTTGGCGGACAGGGCGGCCTGATTGCCATAGACCGCAAGGGACAGATTGCCATGCCGTTTAACACGGCGGGCATGTATCGCGGCACCATAGGCCCGGACGGCAAGCCCTTTGTGGCGATTTACAAGGACTAGGGCTGCAAAAAGGGAAGGCTGCCCGAGTCTTCGTCGGCGGCTGGGCGGCGGGGCTTACGGGGCTTGTTGGGACAGGGCGGCATGGCGCTTGCGCTCGCGAAGTCGCTGAAAAAAAAGCTGCTTGGGGGCGGACTTTTACACAAATGTTTATTGACATGGGGCTTGGATTCGTGTAAAAAGGCCAAGACATTAAAGCCCAAGAGGCTTGTTTTGCCAGCTTTTTTAATCAGGAAGTTTCGGCGCGAGCAGTCTTCTGTATAATTTGAGACGGTCTCGGGCGAGAGAAGACCACGCGTCTCCCACGAAAGACATGCTCCGCGTCACTTACACTTTTTTCACTTTACGGGAGGAGAATTAATGATCAGCAGAACTTGGAGTCGAAAGTCCATCGCGTTCTGCCTGGCAATTGCCGTCTTGAGTTTATACTCGATGGTTGCGCTGGCAGCACCGGGACAACAAGGGCCGGCAGGCGAGCTATCTGTCTCGGGCAAGGTCACTGTTAACGGTCAGAGCGCGATTTCCGGTGCGACGGTTTTTTCGGACAGCACCATCGTAACGTCGCAGAACTCCAGTGCCGTCGTTAGCCTTGGTTCACTTGGCCGCATCGAATTGCTTCCGGGCACCAGCCTGAAGCTCAGCTTCACGGGCAACAGCATCTCCGGTATGGTTGACAGCGGACGCTTACAGGTCTCTGTGCCGCAGGGCGTCGCCGCCAGCTTTACCACCAAGGATGCCATGGTCGTTTCCGACACGGCACAGGCCAACGTGTTCACGATTGACCTGGAGTGCGGCAACACCATCACCGCCACGCAGACCGGACGCACAGAGCTGCGCGTAGGTAGCAATACGCAGCAGGTCGCGGCCGGACAGGACGCAACAGCCGGAACCGCTCAGCCGGGCACCCGCTGCACGCGTCTGAAGACTGAAGGCATGAAGGGCATCGGCGGCGGTGCTCTGGCAGCCCTGCTTCTGGCAGCGGGTGGCGCGGTCGCAGCCGCTATCATCGCTGGCTTAAGCGAGAACAACGACATCAACTTTGGCGGGAACGTGACGGTTGTCAGCCCGACCAAGTAATAGCAACCCGTCAGTTTCTCTGAAGACCTCGTGGCGCTGAATCACAAAAGCGCTTGACGGATGAACTGTAACCTTGCGGATTAAGCGCGCTTGCTCAAAAAAGAGAGGCGCGCTTAA
>DATELK010000239.1:0-2816 GCA_035276685.1 Pyrinomonadaceae bacterium
TCGGTCTTCTCGTCTCGCCCCTCCTGATAAACCTTCAGGAAGCCGTCGAACTTCTGAACCGAGCCGGTCGCGCGGAACGTGAAGCGCCCGGCCTCTATGTCAATCGTCGTCTGGTCAAAGAGGGCCGGTGTCATCTGCGACGCCACGAAGCGCTGCCAGATGAGCCGATAAAGCTTCAGCTCTTCCTTGTTGAGATAGTGCGCGAGGGCGTCCGGCGTGCGCGTGACATCCGTCGGGCGAATGGCCTCGTGCGCGTCCTGCGCTCCCTTCTTAGAGCGATAATGCACGGCCTTCTCAGGCAGGTACGCTTCGCCGTACTGCGCGCCTATGAAGTCTCGCACTTCACCGAGCGCCGCATCCGAGACGCGCGTCGAATCCGTACGCATGTAGGTGATGAGACCGACAGAGCCTTCCGCTCCAAGCTCAACGCCTTCGTAAAGTTTCTGCGCGAGCATCATGGTCTTCTTCACCGCGAAGCTAAGCTTGCGCGAAGCCTCCTGCTGAAGCTTTGAAGTCACGAAGGGCGGCACGGGGTTTCGCTTGCGCTCTTTAGTTGTAACGTCCGCGACCGTGTAGCTCTGCTTCTCCGCCTCGCTGACAATCTCAGAAGCCTCTGCCTCCGTGCCAATCAGGACTTCGTTCTTCTTCAGCTCCTGGTCGAAGTTGGAGGTCTTGACCGTCTTCTCTTCAATCTTGAAGAGCCGCGCGTCGAAGGCCGGAGGCAATTTGGAAGAGAGGTTCGCAAGGATTGTCCAGTACTCTGTCTTGACGAAAGCCTCTATCTCTCGCTCTCGCTCCACGACCATGCGAAGCGCCACAGACTGCACGCGGCCCGCGCTCAGGCGTCCGCCCACCGTGCGACACAGCAGCGGCGATACCTTGTAGCCGACTAGGCGGTCAAGCACGCGGCGGGCCTGCTGAGCGTCAACGAGATTCTTGTCAACCTGCTTCGGCTCCTTAAAAGCATCCTGCACCGCGCGCTTCGTAATCTCGTTGAACATCACGCGATAGGTGGGCTTCTTCGGGCGCTTCGGCACAATCTCTTCTTCAAGGTGCTGGCAGATGGCCTCGCCTTCGC
Source organism: Pyrinomonadaceae bacterium (assembly GCA_035276685.1). GTDB lineage: Bacteria > Acidobacteriota > Blastocatellia > Pyrinomonadales > Pyrinomonadaceae > JACVRN01. The sequence goes on from DATELK010000239.1 coordinate 1,079, forward strand.
GGTCGGGGTCAGCGGCCAGAAAGATTGCGTCGGCCTCTTTCGCCGCCCGCTTCAGCTCTGTAACAATCTTCTTGTTGTTGCGCTTCTTCGCGTCGGGAATCAGCTCGTAGGTCGGCTCAAAATTCTTCTCTACGTCAACGCCCAGCCCCTTGGACGGTAAATCCTTGATGTGGCCTATGGAGGCCATCACGCGATAATCGTTTCCCAGATATTTATTAATCGTCTTCGCCTTGGCAGGCGATTCGACTATAACCAGATTCTTTCCCATCTTCTTAACCTATTGAAATTGTCCTTTATTTAACCCCTGTTTTGATGCGCCAGCCTTCCCAACGGGACGCCGACAATATGTTAAAGACAGTCTTCACAGCTTTCTCACAAAACACTTGCCGGGAAGCTGTCTCACCAGTTCTCTCATTTCCAGAGTCAGTAGAGCGCCCGTCAGTTCCGGCACGCCAAGCCCGCTCTCTTCCGCGAGCGCATCAATATGCACTGGCGAGTCTGAGGAAAGCAAATTCCAGACTGCCTGCTCGGCTCCTGTCAGGTCGCCGGGCGCAAGCTCAAGCTGACTCACTAAAGCAGCGTCCGCGCCCTTGGCTTTACTTTCAGGCGGCAGAAGCCGCGCGGCTATCTCAGGCGGAAGCTCAGCGGCTATGTCCTGCCAAGCTTGCACCAGCTTCGCGCCCGCCCCCTTTATCAAATAGTTAGTGCCGAAAGAATTCCGCGAGGTGATGTTCCCGGGCACCGCGAAGACTTCCCGGCTCTGCTCAAGGGCTAGGCGCGCCGTTATCAAAGAGCCGCTATTCTCCGCCGCCTCCACAATCAGCACGCCCAGGCTCAGGCCGCTGATAACTCGGTTGCGGTACGGAAAGTTCTGCGGGGCGGGCGGCGTCTCAAGAGGAAACTCCGAAACAAGCGCGCCGCCTTTCTCCAGAATCTCTTCCGCCAGCCGTCTATGGTCGCGCGGGTAAACCTCGTCAAGCCCCGTTCCCATCACGGCCACCGTGCGCCCGCCGCACTCCAAAGCTCCCTTGTGCGCCGCAGCATCTATGCCCCGCGCCAGGCCTGAGATAATCGTCACGCCGCGAGAGGCCAGCTCGCGCGCCAGCATCTGGGCGGCGTTCTGCCCGTAGGTCGAAGAGCGGCGCGAGCCCACAATCGCCACGCACGGCTGCTCAAGGCACGTGGCCCACTCGCCCTTCACGTAGAGCGTAATGGGCGGGTCGAATATCTCGCGCAGGAGCGCCGGATAAACGCCGTCGTCAAGGAGCAGAATGTCCGCGCCGATTGCGCGCACGCGCTCTACTTCCTGCGCGGCACGCTCAAAGAGGTCGCGAGCCATGATGCTCTCTACGGCTTCCGGCTTGAGCCGCAAAGATTCAAGCTCTGCGCGCGTGGCCCCGAAAACAGCCTCTGCCGACCCGAACCGCTCAAGGAGCTTGGTGGCCGCACGCGGCCCCACTCCCGGCGTCATGTTCAACGCAATCCACTCTCTCATCAGTAAAAAGGTAGAAGGCAAAAGGCAAAAGTGAGGCGCAACTTTTTCCCTTTACCCTTTTACTCCGATTTTTCAATTTGGCGGAGGCGTGTAGGAATCGAACCTACCCAAGCCTGCTCTCACAGGCTCACAGACGGTTTTGAAGACCGCGCCATTCACCAGAACAGATGCGCCTCCGCTCGCCCCCTTCAGGGCGAAACAACCGGAAGACCCTACGCGCCAATTGCTTCACCTGTCAAGCGC
>DATELK010000240.1:0-17838 GCA_035276685.1 Pyrinomonadaceae bacterium
AGGGTTTGGCACCTCGATGTCGGCTCATCGCATCCTGGGGCTGAAGAAGGTCCCAAGGGTTTGGCTGTTCGCCAATTAAAGCGGTACGTGAGCTGGGTTTAGAACGTCGCGAGACAGTTCGGTCCCTATCTGGTGTGGGCGTAGCAGAATTGAGGGAATCTGACCTTAGTACGAGAGGACCGGGTTGGATCCACCTCTAGTGTACGAGTTGTCGTGCCAACGGCAGCGCTCGGTAGCTAAGTGGAGCATGGATAAACGCTGAATGCATCTAAGCGTGAAGCCAGACCTAAGATTAGTTCTGCCTATGAGACTCCTGGTAGACCACCAGGTTGATAGGGTGGGTATGTAAGCGTTGTAAGGCGCTCAGTTGACCACTACTAATATGTCCATTGGCTTGACCTAAAATTTACTCAAGAGCAACAAGAGTACATTAGGCTTGCCTTAAGACACACGCGCGTCACTATTCGATTTTCAAAGCCCTTTGGCTTACAGTTTTTGACAAGTTTTCCGGTGATTTTGTCGAGAGGGAAACACCCGTTCCCATCCCGAACACGGAAGTTAAGCCTCTTGGAGCCGATGGTACTGCACGGGAAGCTGTGTGGGAGAGTAGGAAGTCGCCGGATTAATTTTTAAACGAAAGCCCGTGAGAGTATGAAGCTCTCGCGGGCTTTTTCAGTTTATGGCCCTGAGCGCCCAGGCCTTTAAGACCTTTGAATTTAGGTTACTTCCGGCGATAATCGGCATCTAATACTGGCAGACACAGAGGGCAAAGCAGACTGGCAGGTATGTCCTTCAGCACCTATTTTCGAGCCTCTTCATACGCGATGCTGGCGACGGGCGCGCTCAGCTTGGCCGTGTCCGGCGGCCTGGGCCTCGCGCTCGGCCTCTGTTTCGCGCTCGTGCTCGTAGTGGCCTGGAAGCTGGAGGGTACGCGCTGGCAGATACCTGAGCGCGTGGGGCTCGTGATAGTGCTTCTCTCTTTGCCGCTCTTCTATTTCGACTGGCGGCTCAACACGAGCGGCGAGGAGCGCGTGGGCGTTGCCGCGCTCGCGCACTTGATACTTTTTCTCTCGACCATCAAGATTTTACAGAAGAAGGCAGACCGCGACTGGGTCTTTCTTTATCTAATCTCTTTCTTCGAAGTGCTGCTGGCCGCAGGCCTGAGCGTGAGCCCGCTCTTTCTAGCCACGCTGGGGCTCTACATGCTGGCGGCCTTCTCTACGGTCGTCGCCTTCGAGATAAAGAAGGCGCAGCGCAACGTGAAGGTCTCCGAGACGCGCCTGCTGGTCGCGCCCGATGCAACGCTCTTTCGCCGACTGACCAAACGAGGAAAGGCGAGTCATACTTTAGGCGAAGCAAGACGCCTGCCCTTTGTCTCGTTTGTGTTGCTGGTTCTGATATTCGCCGTCGCGCTCCCGCTCTTTTTTATCGCGCCGCGCTTCGGCGCAAGCGCGTTTGCTCGCGCCGGAGGCGGAAGCACACGGGTCTCCGGATTTTCCGAGACGGTAGAACTGGGAACCATCGGAAAGCTTCAGCAGAGCAACGCCCTGGTGATGCGCGTCAGGGTTGAGAGCTCGCAGGGCAACCCGAACCTGCGCTGGCGCGGGATTGCCCTGGACACCTTCAACGGGCGCATGTGGCGACGCTCGCTTGAGGACAGCAGGTCGGTTAGCGGCAGAGACTTTTACCCGCTCGACAGGGCCAACAACCTTCACGACCTGACGACTCAGACCTTCTTTCTTGAGCCTGTGGATACGCCCGTGCTTTTCGCCGCGCCGCGTCTGGTAGCCGTGCAGGGCGCGCTCCCTTACATTCGCCAAGACCGCGAAGGGGCCATCACTACTCGCCAGCACCTGCACGACCGCATCACTTACAAAGCAATCTCAGACACCATCGAGCCTGACGCTGCGGAGCTTCGCAGAGATTCAAAGCCCTACACTACACAGGGGCGCTACCTGCAACTGCCCGAACGCCTTGACCCGCGCATTGCGAGTCTCGCGCGCGAGTGGATTACTCGTGACGGCGCGCGTAACCGCTACGACGCCGCGCGCGCCGTCGAGCAGCACCTGCAAAGGGATTTCCGCTACAGCCTTGAGATGAAAGCCGGGGGCGCAGACCCGCTCGCGGACTTTCTCTTCAACGTGAAAGAGGGGCATTGCGAATACTTCTCTACGGCGATGGCCGTCATGCTTCGCACTCAAGGCATAGCCACGCGCGTCGTCAACGGCTTCCAGCGCGGCGAGTACAACGACGCGGCGGATGTTTACACCGTCACACAGAAGGACGCGCATTCATGGGTGGAGGTCTACTTTCCTGAGACGGGCGCGTGGGTGACGTTCGACCCAACGCCGCCGGACGGAAGACCCGTGAGGGAGACGACCGGGTTTGTCTCGCGCCTCGGCAAGTACGCCGAAGCAATGGAGCTTTACTGGAACCAGTACGTCATAGGCTACGACCGGCAGGAGCAGCGCTCGCTCGCCACGTCCCTGCGTAATCAAATCTCGACTATACGCGAGACGCTCGCGGAGATGGCGGACGCGGCAAAGCAGAGCGTGACGGACTGGATTAGCTCGGCTAGAAGCGCTGTGGGTTTGGGCGGCGCTCAGAGCGGCAGCAGGCTGCGCTCCTGGCTCTCCTTGATATTCGCGGCGCTGTTGCTGGCATTCGTACTTCTACTCGCGTACAGAATCCGCCGCTTGGGGTTCTGGCGCGGGCTGAAGATATGGCAGAGGCAGCAGGAGCGCGCGTCGGTCGTAAAGTTTTACGAGCGCATGACGCAAGCCCTCGCGCGCAGAGGGTTGCGGCGTAGCGTGGACGAAACGCCTCTTGAGTTCGCGGGCGCGACGGGGATGACGGACGTGCTGCGCATCACGCGCGCCTACAACCGCGTGCGCTACGGCTCGCAGGCTCTCTCGGCCGCAGAGCTGGCAGAGGTAGAGCAGTGCCTGACAAGATTAGAAGCGAAAGTAAATGAGTAAATGAAGAAGATAGGTTTTATCAGTCTTGGGTGCCCTAAGAATCTCGTGGACAGCGAGGTGATGATGGGCGAGTTGCAGCAGAGCGGCTACGAGATTACCACGGACGCGAGCGAAGCCGACACATTGGTAGTCAACACGTGCGGCTTTATTGATTCCGCCAAGCAGGAATCCGTGGACGCCATTCTGGAAGCGGCGCGTCTGAAGGCGGAAGGCAAATGCACGCGGCTCGTCGTCGCGGGCTGCCTGGTGGAGCGCTACCGCGACGACCTGCGCGCGGAGCTTCCGGAGGTGGATGCTTTCATAGGCACCAACCAGATAAAAGAGATTACTCAGGTTTGCGACGAGAGCGTGAACACGCGCCAGCTTCCCGTGCTGCCCATAGGCAATCAGACGGCGACATATCTTTACGACGAGTCCAGCCCGCGCGTGCTGGCCACGCCCGGCTACATGGCCTACATCAAGATTGCCGAAGGATGCGACCGCCCGTGCGCCTTCTGCTTTATTCCGCAGATGCGCGGCCACTTTCGCAGCCGCCGCTTCGGCTCAATCCTGAGCGAAGCGCAAACGTTGGCAGAGCGCGGCGTGAAAGAGCTTGTGCTGGTCGCGCAGGATTCCTCTCGCTACGGCGAAGACTTGGGACAGCACGACGCGCTCGCTCACCTCTTAAGGGAGCTGTCGCGCCTGGACGGCATAGAGTGGGTTCGTGTCATGTACACGTATCCTACGCACATCTCGGACGCTTTTCTGGACGTGCTGGCGACGGAAGAGAAGGCGGTTAAGTACCTGGACATGCCCTTGCAGCACGCTTCCGCGAACGTGCTTAAATTGATGCGTCGCGGCGGGACGCGCGAGAGCCTTGAGAGGCTGATACGAAGAGTGCGCGAGCGAGTGCCCGGCATAGCCGTTCGCACGACCTTCATCACGGGCTTTCCCGGCGAAACGGAAGAAGATTTCGAGGAGCTTCTGAGCTTCATCAGGAACGTGGAGTTTGACCGCGTGGGCGTCTTCACCTACTCAGACGAAGAGGGGACGCCAGCCTTTGACCTGCCCGGAAAGGTTGACCCGAAGGTCGCAAAGCGCCGTCGTGACCGCTTGATGAAGGAGCAGGCTCGCATCTCTCGCCGCATCAACAGGGCGAAGGTAGGCTCTACCGTGCGAGTGATTTTTGAAGGAGCGTCGAAAGAGTCAGACCTGATTTGGCAGGGTCGCATGGAGACGCAGGCCGCGGACATAGACGGCTCTGTGCTGATTAACGATGCGCCCGAGGGCTTCAATCCTCTGCCCGGCCAGCTCGTCAACGTCCGTATAACAGAGGCGCACGATTACGACCTCATCGGTGAGATTATTTCTTAAAGGGAGATGAATCATGCAGGACGAGAAGAGACCCGATAGCGTCACGCCCACGGAAGAGGACGCACATCGAGACGCTACAAGCAAAGAGACCGTCAGCGACCTGAAGAAGAGCGAAGAAGCTTCCGGCACAGGCAGCAGCGCAGACCGCTCTTCTACCCCGTCCCCTGACGGCCAGTTCGACGGCCCGCGAGACGGCTCAGGCATAGGCGAAGAGACCGGGCCTATGTAAGAAAAAGCAGAGGTCAGAGATTAGTAAAAGAAAGATTCTTACTAGCCTCTGACCTCTATTTCTTCTTCAGTCTTTATTCTTTGTCTTGGGGTCGCCAATCCAGCCGCGCCGCCAGAAGAAGGTGAGCATGCCTATCGCCACCGAGAGCATGATAACCCACACGATGAAGTAGCCGTAGGTCGTGTGCAGCTCAGGTATGTTGTCGAAGTTCATGCCGTAGACTCCCGCGATAAACGTCAGCGGAAGCATCACTGCCGAGAAGATTGTCAGGACCTTCATGATTTCGTTCATGCGGTTCGAGATGACGGAGAGATATGCGTCGAGCGCTCCGCCGATTAAATCCCTGTAGCTTTCCGCCAGGTCTGTGACGCGCACCAGATGGTCGTATATGTCTCGGAAGAAGGGCAAAGCCTCCGCGTCAATCAGAGCGTACTGGCCGTGGCTCATGCGATAGAGAATGTCCAGCTGCTTCGACGAGATGCGTCTTAGACGAAGCACGCTCCTTTTCAAGCTCATTATCTCTTCCAGAATGGAGTTGTCGGGCCTCGTGAGCGTGAAGATTCTGTCTTCTAGCGCGGAGATGCGCTCGTCGAAGTCGTCCAGCACGGGCGCGTAGAAATCGACTATCTGGTCAAGAATTTGGTGCAGCAGAAAGGTGGGCCCGCGCTGGCAGGTGATGGGAGTGCTGCGCACGCGCTGCTTGACTATATTGATGCTGCGGAACGTGTCCACGTGATAGGTGATGACGTAATTGGGCCCGAGCACGCCGTCAAGCTCTATCGTGTTAAAGCGCTGCGCTGAAGTGTCTGCGCGCACGCCGTGCATGATGAAGTAGAGGTATTCAGCGAACTCTTCTATCTTGGGGTGATGACGCTCCGCGCGGCAGTCTTCTACAACAAGGGGATGAAGGCCGAAGACTTCTATCAGAATCTTGTCCTCTTCCACGGGCGGGTTGTCCATATCAACCCAGATGGTGAGCGATTTGTCTTTTAGAAGCTCAGGCAAATCCGCAGTGGTAAAGCCCTCTTCGATTTTCTCTGCTCCAGGGCGGTAAACGAAAATGTCCATTCTCTCTTCTCTCCAATGAGCACAATCTAAATCGAGGCGGGAAAGTTTAACATAAGAAGTAAAAAGGTAGAGAGCGGCCGTTTTTGGTAACTCGACTCTGCGGCGCGCGGCCTGTTAGTATGTACGGCTCTTAATTGAATCTGACCGCTCTCATTCTTTATGAACCAGATTAAAATATTTGTTTCCGATGACGTTTCCTCCACGGGGCTTGAGCCGCTTAAGGCTGCGGGCCTGACGGTGGAGAAGAAGACCGGCCTTAAGCCTGAAGAGCTGCGCGAAGCCCTGAAGGATTGCGAGGGCCTGATTGTGCGCAGCGAGACGAAGGTCACGGCCGACATCATGGACGCCGCGCCTCGCCTCAGAGTAGTCGGGCGCGCGGGCGTAGGCGTTGACAACATAGATGTCGCAGCCGCCACGGCGCGCGGGCTCGTGGTGATGAACGCGCCGGACGGCAACACCATGACGACGGCCGAGCATACGCTGGCGCTTTTGATGGCGCTGGCCCGTCGCATCCCGCAGTCGGTCGCAAGCCTCAAGGACGGGAGATGGGAGCGCAAGCGTTTCATAGGCGTAGAGCTTCAGGGCAAGACCCTCGGCATTGTAGGCCTTGGCCGCATAGGCCGCGTCGTGGCCGCACGCGCGCGAAGCCTAGGCATGACGATTGTCGCCTACGACCCTTTTATTCAGCCCGAGCAGGCGCGCGACCTTGAAATAGAGGCGGCGGCTCTTGATGAAGTCTTCTCGCGCGCGGACTTTCTGACCATACACACGCCCCTGACAAACGAGACGCGGGGCCTGATAGGGCGCGACGCCTTCGCTCGCATGAAGCAGGGCGTTCGCATCATCAACTGCGCTCGCGGCGGGCTTGTTGACGAGCGGGCGCTGCTCGAAGCCATCAAGGAAGGGAAGGTCGCGGGCGCGGCCCTTGACGTGTTCGAGCAGGAGCCTCCATCGGCAGACCACCCGCTCATCGCGCGCGAAGAAGTGATAGCCACGCCGCATCTGGGAGCCTCCACCACGGAGGCGCAGGAGGGCGTGGCCTTTACCGTGGCCGAGCAGATGAGAGACTTTCTTTTGACGGGCGCGCTGCGCGGCGCTGTCAACGTGCCCGCCATAGCCACGGAAGCCCTGAACCAGCTACAGCCCTACATGAAGCTGGCCGAGAGTCTGGGAAGATTCTCTGCTCAGCTTCTGGATGAGGCAGCCGTGCGCGAAGTTCGCATAGAGTACGCGGGCGAAGTGGCGGAGCTGGACGCGGCTCCCGTCACGCGCTCTTTTCTGGCGGGACTATTGAGGGACATGAGCGCACGCGTCAACGTCGTCAACGCCTTTCTCATAGCGGACGAGCGCGGCATAAACGTCACGGCCTCGTACCGCCGCGCCGGAGCGGGAAGCGATTTTTTGCCCGCGCTTACCACGCGCGTCGTCACCACGACGGGCGAGCAAAGACTCTCGGGCGCGCTCTTCATGCAGGGCGGCGACGGTCGCATCACGGAGATAAACGGCTTTCACATAGAGGCCATCCCGCGCGGGCACATGGTCGTCATGCGCAACCGAGACGTGCCGGGCGTCATTGGCCGCGTCGGCACAACCCTCGGAGAGAGGGGCGTCAACATCAGCCGCTTTCATCTGGGAAGACGAGAGCAGGGCGGCGAAGCCATGGCGATAATCGAGACGGACGCGCCTCTGGGCGCAGAGGTGCTGGAAGAGCTGCGCTCGTTCGAGCCGGTCATCTATGCTCGTCAAATAGAACTCTGACGATTTTGGATTTTAGATTTTGGATTAGCGAGACGGGTTGAAGCTGCTCAGCGTATACCGGCACTCCAATCCAAAATCCAAAATCTAAAATCCAAAATCGTCAGTCTTTTCCCGTCTGGCTGTGCGGCGCGTCCACGGGCTTTGATTCGGGCGAGCCTCGCTGGCGCAGGAAGATTGTGAGTATGACCATCATGCCTACTGATAAGAACTCGCTCTGCCAGTTCTGGAACGACTCGAACCAGAATCGAGAGGTCGCCATGTAGCTGAGAGTCGTGACCATCTCCGTGCTTCCGTGCTCCAACTGGTCCTGGTTGTACTCGCGCGCCCCGCCCGCCGCGTGCAGGAAAAAGCTTATGAGGAAGAGCAGCAGAAAGGCTAGGCTCAGCGAGTATTGATAAATGGTCAGAACTATCCCGCCTTTCCTGACGGGCCACGGCGCATCCTTTTTGTTGCGTGACTTGGCAGGGTCTCTGTCAACGTCTTCCTCTTCGTCCAGCTTCTTGGATTCAGCGGAGCCCTTCTGGTAGAGAAAACTGGTGAGCGCGACGAAGAGGAACATCTGTAGAAACTCAGACTCCCAGTTCTCCATCGTGGCTTCTACGAAGTGCGCGCTCACGAGGTATTCACTGTAAGTCACCTCCGGCCGACCGTGCTCGCGCTGGTCGCTGTTGAACTCGCGAAGCCCCGAGAGCGTCTGCCCGAAGATGAAGGTGAGGAAGAACATCCCCAGCCAGACGATTGACAAACCGTTCTCACGAAAGATGCGTCTCATGAATTTTCCAGAAGGCGAATTCGGGTAGAGCTTACGCTATTCTACAGCACGTCGAAGGGGGTTTGCTGGGAAACAGTTTTGCGCGCCGCTCGGTCCTCTATTGTGACGCGCAGCTGGTAGCGCCCGGTCTGCAAAGAGCCAAGGTTAATGTCGGCGGTGAAGGGAATGCGTGCCGGGTCTGCTGTGTCCGCTTCGGGCACGAGCCTGTTGAACGGCGTGGAGATGATGGGCTTTCCGTCCCTGTAGACCTGCACCTGCGCGTAGATGTCCGTTTGCGCGCTGCTCGTTCTCAGGGCGTTGTAGACGAAGGTCATGAAGCGCAGGTGCGAGCCGTGCGCGAACTTTTTATCCACGCTCCACTGCACCTGTTCCGTCTGCGCTCCTCCGCCCTTCAGGTTCTCTATGCCGAGTATGAGACTGCTCAGGGAAAGCTCTCGCTTTGAGAGGTCTGGAATCATTATCCACTGCATCTGGCTCCCGAGGGTTCCGCTGCGGTCGTCGCGCGCGGCCACGCGCACCTGATAGAGCCCCGGCTTGAGCGGCGTGCGATTGTTATAGATGACGTTTGAGGGAGCCTGCGCGCCGTTGTATGAGCCCGGAGGATTCACCTTGAGCCCCGTCTTGAAACTCCCGGCAGCTTTGCCCTGGTCGTTGATGATGACTCCGGCCAGAGTCAGCGTGGCGGGCTCTTTCCCCTCGGAGCCGTATGAGAGAAGCTCTGTAGGAGCCTGTATGGAGCTGGTCAGGACAGTGCCGCTCATGGGCGTGTCCAGGTAGAAGAGAGAGAGCTGAAGAGGGAGCGCCTGCGCGGGATAGAAGTCTGAAAGCGCCCGGCTCAAATCCGAGTCAGCTTTTTTCTCATCACTCTTCTCCGCGACCTTTTCATCTTTTCGCTCATCCGTGGAAAGTGGCTTAGGCCTGTTGTTAAAGAAGCCGCGCGCAGTCCGCACCGAAAGCTCGGGTCTGCCTTTGACTCTGACCTCAATCTTACGGAACTTCTCGCTTCTTTGCTCGTCCGCCTCGGGCCTCCACGCCAGCAGGTAGTAGCGAGAGGTCTCTTCAAGAGCGCCCGTGATGAACGCGTCGAAGTAGTTCTGGTTACGCAACGCGCGCCCGCCCGTGTCGGCAGCCAGAGCATTCAGTGCGTCCTGAGTCGCCGCGACTTCGCGCGAAGTGGAGTTGGCCATGACGCCTTCCGGGTCATAGGCCACGTTGTTGGTCGCGTCCAGTTGGTTTGAAAAGAGCCCCCGCGCGTCAATAGAGTAGATGACAACGCCTGCGCGGCGTGCCTCGTCCGTGATGGGCCCCAGCTTGTCGTAGCCTGTGGAGCCGCGCGGGCCTGCGTCTGCCAGAAAGCCGTCCGAGATGAAGAAGGCAAGCTTGCTGCCCGGCATTCTTTCGGCCGAGCGCAGAAGTGATTCCAGAGAGCGATAGGTGCTTAAGACCGTCTGCCCCGATTGCAGCAGCAGCATGCGTGCGCGGTTCCTGACCTCCTGCTCGCAGGAGAGGCGCGGGTTAGTGTTTCTTTTATTCGCCTTAGGCATCCACGCGAGACAATCCTGCACGAAGAAGTTGAAGACGCCCGGGTCGTCGCGCCGCTCTATGACGAGCGCCATGTACTCCGTCATCACTGCGCCCGACACGCGCGAAGAGTCCTTGGCGGTGTTCTGAATCTGAATGAGGCGAGAGGCCGCAGCGCGGAGCACGTCCTTGTTGTCCGTGAACTGTTGAAGAAAGCCTACCTGTCCGCTCGCGCTTGTGATGGCCACGAGGTCGTTATCGCCCATCTCCCTGTCTATGAAGTCCCGCAGCATCTTGCGCGTCCGGCCCATGCTGTCCAGGGAAATGTGCAGGTCGTCTATGAAAAAGATAACTGTGCGACGCCGCGTCGTTGGCGCGGAGCTTGTGCCAGCAGCAACAACAGTGGCGTTGTCGCCTTTCGCGGGCCGCGTCAGCTGCTCTCTGCGGCTCCCGGCCACGATGTTTTCAAAGAAGGAGACTTCGACCGCACGGCCGTCAACCTGAAGCTCGAAGTCCTCTTTCCTGAGCCTGTCAACAAACCGTCCCTGCTTATCAAGCACAGTTATGCCTGTCTGCACAAGCTCCGTGTTGATTCTGAGGACATCGTCCTGGGCTTCCGCCTTGTCCTCTCCCTGCTGGCCGATGGCCGCCTGAGCAGATATGAGAAGGGCAAAGAATGCCGCTAAGAGAAGCTTTGAGAGTCTGTGCTTTGGGCGCATGAGTTGTAAGTCCTGACTTTAATGAACCTCAAAGCGCACGCGCTGCGAGGCGGTGGTCTTGGCTATGCGGTCAATGGCCGTGACCTGAAGTATGTACTGGCCCGCCGTCATCTCTTGCAAGGGAAACTCCGCCGCGTATGCCAGCCGCGTCATGTCCTGCTCGGCGGTAGAAATCTTTCGCATGGGAGAGGTGGCGACCGGTTTTTCGTCGCGCAGAATCTGAACCTGTAGCTCCACCTGCGGCTGAGAAGCAGCGGCCTCGCGCGCCGCGTTGTAGATGTAGACCAGAAAGCGCAAGCTGGATGAGCGGTCGAACCTGCGGTCTACGCTGATGGGCACGGTCTCTGTCATCGCCGCCGCCGCTTCCGCTTCCGGCTTCTTCTCCTGCTCGGGCGCAGACTTTTTCTCGCCCAGCATCAGGCTGCTCAAAGAGAGGCGCTGCTTCGAGAGGTCTGGAATCTCCACCCACTGCACGGCGCTCCCGAGCAGTCCGTTGGCGTCGTAGCGAGAGGCCACGCGCACCTGATAAAGCCCGGGCTTGAGCGACGAGTAATAGTTATAGGTCACGTCCGGCAGGCGCGGGTCTGTGACGTTCGAGCCCGGCGGCTGCGCTATGAGGCGAGTTCGGAAACCGTCCATGCGCTTGCCCTGCGCGTCGAAGACCACGCCTTCAATGTCAATGATGCCGCCGGATTTCGCGTTGCCCGTCTCGAACCTGACGCGGCTGCCTTCAATCTTCATGGAAGCGACAAGCTGAGTCGTGGCGGTATTCGGAGCGTCCATGTAGCTCAGCGTCAATTCGGTCGGCAGCTGCTTCTGCGGGTATCTTGAGACGAGCGCTTTGGTCAGAGGGTCTGCGGGCGGCGCGGCCTTCTTCGATTTCTTGTCGCTCTTTTTAGGCTTCTCAGTGGAAGCCGTAGTAGTGGTGGCTGGGGCGGCGTTTTCGAAGTAGCCGCGCTGGACTCTGACCGACAGCTCGGGCCGGTTTTTAACGTCCACCTCTATGCGGCGAAACTTTCCGCTGCGCTGCGGGTCTGTCTCGGGCCGCCACGCCAGCATGTAGTAGACGGAAGTCTCCTTGAGTATGTCGCTGAGGCTCGCGTCCAGCCCGTTGGTGTTCCTGATGAAACGTCCGCCCGTGTCTACGGCCAGAGCGTTCAGGCCGTCCTGCGTTGCGCCAAGCTCTCCGCCCGAAGAGCGCGCGGCCATCCCGAAGGGGTCGAAGGTGTCGCCGACCCTCGGGTCTTCCATGCCCGTCACGAGCCCCTTCGCGTCCATAGAGTAGATGACTACGCCCGAGCGGGTGGAGGCGTCCGTGATGCTTCTAAGCTTGTCCGGCACGTTTCCGTTTCTGCTGTCCAGAAAGAAGCCGTCCGAGATGAGAAATACCAGCTTGCGCCCCGGAATCGGTGCCGAGTAGCGTATGAGGCTCTCAAGAGTCGAGAGCGTGTTCAAAAGCAAACGTGTCCCCTGCTTGAGAATGAAACCGACTCGCTGCTTGACGTTCTCTTCGGCCAGAGCCCTTGAGCCCTCTGTTATCTGTCCGCCCGGGCCTGACGGGATGATGCCCGAGCGCAGCGTCTCGTCCGCAAGGAACGTGAGAGTGGCCCTGTCGCCACGGTCAACCTGTATCGCCTGATAGTAGCTGATGATGGGAATCTGAACGTCGTTCACGTCAAAGTTCTTATAATTGAGGCGAGCGAGAGCGGCGCGCAGCACGTCCTTGTTGTCCGTGTACTGTTGAAGAAACCCTATCTGCCCGCTCGCGCTTGTGATGGCTACGAGGTCGTTTGGCCCCATCTCCTTCTCTATATACTTTGAGATGGCCTCCTTCGCCTTCTTCAGGTTGCCCGCGCTGATGTGCATGTCGTCAATGAAGAAGGCCACGATTCGCCCGCGCGCGAGGGGTCTCGCCGCAGAAGGAGTGGTGGAAGGCGCGGCCGCGTTGATTGCGGTCTTCTGAGCCTCTTCATTTGTCCCGGCCATGACGCGCTCGAAGAAGCTGACTTCGACCGCACGGCCGTCAACCTTAAGCTCGAAGTCTTCCTTCTTCAGCCCGTCAACGAAGCGTCCTTTTTTATCCTGAACGCTGACGCTCGTCTGCACCAGCTGAGTGCTGATTTTGACGACCTCGTCCGTGTCTTCCTGAGGCTGGCTCGTGATTTCCTGCGCCGTTGCAGCCTGTGTGTAGAGCAGAAGCGATGCGACGGCTGCTAAGAGAATACTGATGGGCTTATTGTATGGGCTCATATTCACCTCTATCAGTTGATGCCGAACCCTTGCCTTGTCGTTACTGAACCTCGAAGCGGACGCGCTGGGTGGCGCTCGTTTTGGCTACGCGGTCGATGGCCGTGACCTGAAGTATGTACTGACCCGCCGTCATCTCCTGCAACGGAAGCTCGGCCGCGTATGCCAGCCTCGCCAGGTCTTGCGATTCCGTGGAGACTTTTCTGAGCGGAGCCGTGATGACCGGCTGGTCGTCGCGGAAGACCTGAACCTGTAGAGCCACGTCCGGCTGTGCCGTCGCGGCACGCGCCGCGTTGTAGATGTAGACCAGAAAGCGCAGCGTGCTTGAGCGCTCGAAGCTATGGTCTACGCTCACCATCACGCCTTCGACCAGAGCGTCGGCCCTCTTCTCTTCCGGCGCTGCGTAGGGCTTTCGCTCGCCTACTATGAGACTGCTCAAAGAGAGGCGCTGCTTCGAGAGGTCTGGAATCTCTACCCACTGCGCGGCGCTGCCCGTCTGACCGCTAGTGTTGTCGCGCGCGGCCACTCTCACCTGATAAAGCCCCGGCTTGAGAGTGGCGCGGTAATTGTAAACTATGTCGGGCCTATCCCCTTGGGACGCAGGCGCGCCCGGCGTGACCATCAGGCGCTCCCTGAAGCGCTCCATGGTCTTGCCCTCTGAGTTTATGACTGCGCCTATTATCTCGACCTCCCCGGACTTCTTGCCGTCCTTCTCCTGAAGCTTGATGGCGTCGCCCGCTATCTTCATGGACGCGACGAGGGTCGAGCCCGTGGTGGGCATGTCCATGTAGCTCAGGGCGAGCCGCGTCGGCAGCTCCCGCTGCGGGAAGAGAGCGCCGAGCGCTTTACGCAAAGTGTCGGGCGGCGCGGGCTGCTTCGCCGTTTGCTTCTTCTCGGGCTGCTTCTTCTCGGGCGCGTTGTCGAAATAGCCGCGCTGGACTCTGACCGACAGCTCGGGACGGTTCCTTACCCCTACCTCTATCCTGTGAAACTTCTTGTTGCGTCCTTCTTCGCCGGAGGGACGCCACGCCAGCAGGTAATAGAGAGAGGTCTCTTTGAGCGCCCGGTTCATGCCTGTATCAATCGCGTTGGTGTTATAAATCAGACGCCCGCCGGTATCAACCGCCAGAGCATTCAGCACGTCCTGCGAGGCCGCAAGCTCTCCGCCCTGGGCCTGCTGCATGCGGCCCGACGGGTCAAAGGGAACGTCCGTGCTGGCATCGGGCAGTCCCGTCGCCAGCCCCTTCGCGTCCATAGAATAGATGACCACGCCCGAGCGCGCGGAAGCGTCCACTATGCGGCGAACCCCCTCAAGGGTCGTGCCGTTTCTAGGGTCCAGAAAGATGCCGTCCGAGATAAAGAAGACTACCTTTCGTCCCGCAAGGCCCGAGGCGGAGCGGGCCAGGCTTTCAAGAGTCGAGAGCGTGACGCGGTTTGTGCGCTCCATCTGCTGTAGAAGAACGTTGGCCCTGCCTTTAACGATTGCCTGTGCCGTAGGGAATCCCATGCCGGGATTCTGGCGCATGGTCTCGTCTATGAAGTAGGTGTTGACGGCCGGGTCGCCCCTGTCTATCAGCAGGGCATTGTAGACGCCCATGGGCGGGCGGTCTATATCGCGCGGGTCGAGATTCTTGTAGGTGACGCGAGCCAGAGCGGCGCGCAGCACGTCCTTGTTGTCGGTGAACTGCTGAAGAAAGCCAACCTGGCCGCTCGCGCTTGTGATGACCACAAGGTCGTTCTGCCCCATCTCCTTGTCTATATATTTTGTGATTGCTTGCTTGGCCCTCTTCAGGCTGTCGAAGGCCAAGTGCATGTCGTCTATGCAGAAGGCTACGATTCGCCCACGGTCGAGCGGCTTTGTCCCGGCCGTCTCACCAGTCTTCGCCCTTGAGCCGCCACGAGCGGCCGCCAGCTGCGCCTCTTCGTTCAGAGAGCCCGCCGCGATGCGCTCGAAGAAGCCGACTTCGACCGCACGGCCGTCAACCTTCAGCTCGAAGTCTTCTTTCTTAAGCCCGTCAACAAAACGCCCCTGCTTATCCAGAACCGTAACGTCCGTCTGCACAAGCTCTGTGCTGATGCGAACTACGTCGTCCGTCTGTTCCTGTTCGGGCTGCGGCTGGGCCTGTGGTTGTGGCTGTTGCTGCTGCTGTGCGCGAAGACTTACGCTGCACATCTGCAAGAGAAGCGAGGCCGCGCAGATAAGCACGAGCCGCCTGTAGACTTTCTTCATGACACTTTTCTAGTAGAGAAGGCACTGGGTCGGGGAGAACCGTCGCAGATAATATCATCTCTACGTCCGGCGGGAAATGCTGTAAACTTTAGCTCGCGCCATTCCGTATTAAAATTTTTGCCGCCTTTCGAGATGCGATGAACGATGCCCCGACATTGAAACTTGACCGCGTGACCAAGCGTTACGACGAGTTCACGGCCGTCAGCCAGCTGAGCCTCTCCGTCAGGAGCGGAAGAATCTACGGCCTGCTCGGCCCTAACGGCGCAGGCAAGACCACCACCATACGCATGATTGTCAACATCACCGCGCCGGACGAAGGCACGGTGGAGCTGTTCGGTCAGCCCATGAGCGCAGAGCTACAGAACCGCATAGGCTACCTGCCGGAAGAGCGCGGCCTCTACAAGAAGATGCGTATAGGCGAGCAGCTGCGCTTCTTCGGCGCGCTTAAGGGGCTGACGACCCGGCAGGCGGAAGAGGTCATGGACAGGTGGCTTGAGCGTGTGAAGCTGTCGGACTGGAAGAACCGCAAGGCAGACGAGCTTTCAAAGGGGATGCAGCAGAAGATTCAGTTCATAGCCACCGTCATGCACGACCCTGACCTGCTAATCCTTGACGAGCCCTTCTCCGGCCTTGACCCGAAGAACGCAGACCTGCTGGAAGAGATAGTGCTTGAGCTTAAAGCCGCGGGCAAGACCATAATCTTTTCCACGCACATGATGGCGCAGGCCGAAAGGCTCTGCGACGACATCTGTTTGATTAACCGCTCGCGCAAAGTTCTGGACGGGAGCTTAAGGGAAATCAAGCGCAGCTTCGGCCGCAACGCCGTGGCCCTGCGAATAGAGGGCGGCGATTCGAGCGTGCTTCAGGACGCAAGCCTCGTCGCAAAGGTAGTGCAGCGCAGCGACGAGATGGAAGCTCTGCTTCGAGAGGGCGCGGACTCGCAGGAGCTTTTAAGAAGGCTCGTAGGCGCGGGCGCGCACGTCACGAAGTTCGAATTGATGGAGCCCAGCCTGCACGACATCTTTATCACCAAGGTTGACGAAACCGATGAACAAGCTTCTGGCAATCATCAAGCGTGAATATCTTCAGCGCGTGCGCTCGCGCATGTTCGTGGTCTGGACAATCCTCGGCCCGCTCATGCTGGTCTTCTTCTCGGTCGTGCCCGCGCTCATGTTCGGCATCAAGGCTGGCGACGCCACGCACATAGTCGTCGTGGACGAGACGGGCAAGATGTACGAGCGCGTGCGCACTTCCCTGATGGACGAGACTCTTGTTGACAGGGGCGCTGGCGAGGGCTCTGAAAACAGTCCCGTTAGGAACCTCAACGCCACTCCCGAGGAAAACGTTCGCCGCGCCAGCCGCGCGATGAACGGAACCTACAGAGTGGAGCCTTACAACCTGAACGGGAGAACGACCGAAGACGCTTCGAGGGAATTAAGCGAGCGCGTACGCAGTAACCAGCTGGACGGCTACATAATCATCCCGCGCGACGTGCTCAACACAGGCCAGATAAGCTATCACGGCCGCAACACGGGCGACGTGGTGACTATGGATCAGATACGCAGCCGCGTCGCCAAGGCCATACGCGACCAGATAATTGCCGAAGCAAACGTCCCGGCCCGTGTCTTCGCGGACATCAGCCGCCCCGTGCAGATGGAGGCGCAGCGCATCACCGAGAAGGGAAGCGAGCGCGATTCGGGCGCAGGCTTCATACTCGTGCTCGTCATGGGCTTTCTAATCTACCTGATGCTCGTCACCTACGGGCAGGTCATCTTGAGCGCCGTGGTAGAGGAAAAAGAGACGCGCATAGCCGAGCTGCTCTTCTCCTCCGTCCGCTCCTTCACCCTGATGATGGGAAAGCTGATAGGAGTCTCGCTCGTGGCCCTGACGCAGTACAGCATCTGGGCCGTGGTCTTCACGCTCTTTGCGCTCTACGGCGTGGGGGCGCTCGCGGCCAGCGGCATCCCCGTCGAGCTGCCGCAGATTCCGCCCTCGCTAGTCATCTACTTCATAATCTTCTTTCTACTTGGCTACTTCATCTACGCCACCATCTACGCGCTCGTGGGCGCTATGGTGACGACCGCTCAGGAGGGGGGACAGGTCGCTCTGCCAGTCATCTTTCTGCTGATGATAGGCTTCTATCTATCCTTCGCGGTCATGCGAAGCCCCAACTCTTCTTTCGCCTTCTGGGCCTCCATGATTCCGTTCTGGTCGCCCATCACCATGCTGGTGCGCATAGTCACGCAGCAGCCGCCCTTCTGGGAAATCGCGCTCTCGATAGCAATAGGCGTGGCGACGATTCTGCTTCTGCTGTGGCTGGCGGCGCGCGTCTATCGCATAGGCATGCTCATGTACGGCAAGCGCGCATCCATCCCGGAAGTTATTCGATGGGTAAGACAGCCATAAAAGAATGAGTATTGAGATTGAGAAGAAGTACAGGCTGAACGAAACAGAGCGCGAGCGTCTCTCTCAGAGGTTGAGCGAAGCGGGCGCTCTCTGCGAGGGGACGGAGTTTGAAGAGAACACTATTTACACAGGGGGCAATCTGGTTCCGGGCCGCTCCATCCTGCGCGTCCGCCGCGTCGGAGGCCGCGCCGTTCTGACTTACAAGGAGCGTTTCCCCTCGTCTTCCAGCATCAAGCGCCAGCGAGAGGAAGAGACTCTTGTTGACGACGCGGAAGCTCTCTCGGCCATTCTGGACGCACTCGGCCTCACGCCCGCTCTCGTCTACGAGAAGCGGCGCGAGACGTGGCGCGTCTCTTCCGGCCCCATAGTAGTCATAGACGAGCTTCCCTTCGGCCTGTTCGCAGAGATTGAGGGCGAAGAGGATGCTATTGAAGACGCGGAAAAACTCCTGGGGCTTGAGCGCGTAGAGGCAGAGCCAGCCACTTACCCGCAACTGACCGCTCAACACGGCCAGAGAAACGGCGCAGCAATAGAAGCAAGATTCAAAAACAACTAGG
>DATELK010000241.1:0-23414 GCA_035276685.1 Pyrinomonadaceae bacterium
CGGGCTAGACTCTGGCTTAGCTATTACCCGCCCGCTACCGCAGGCGGTTCTGACTGTTAAAAGCGGGAGAGCCGGTGCTCGCCACTAGCGCCGACTCTCCCGCCTCCGTTCTCACGCGCGAGCCCTAAGGCGGCAGGTGAGAAACCTCAAGCTCAATGATGATGCTCTCGCTCGTACTCGTCCGCTTCCTCTTTGGTGCGGTGTATGGTTCCGTCCGGGTGCTCCGGCGGCGTGTAGACCGTGTAGAGCTTCAGAGGCTGGTCGCCCGTCGCAATGAAGTTATGACGAGTCCCTGAAGGGACTACGACGACGCTGCCCCCGCGAACAGTTAGCTCCCTGCCCTCTATCACGGCCTTGCCTTCGCCCGCGACAAAGGCCAGCACCTGGTCTATGCCTTCGTGTACCTCTTCGCCAATCTCTTCGCCCGAAGGGATGGCCATGAGGACAAGCTGCGAGCGCTCCGTGGTGAAGAGCACCTGCCGGAAATTCTCGTTCTCTTCGGCCTGCCTGATAATGTCGTCGGCGTAAACTTTTGCTGTCATCTTCTCCTCCCTTCTGAAATTACTCTTTAGCTTTAGCGAGCGGCGGCCGTGTCGCTTTTAAGCTCGTCCACGTTGAGCCCTAAGCCTTCGGCTACGCGCCGCCCGTACTCCGTGTCGCACTGCGAGAGATGATTAAACATGCGCTCCTGTATGCCGCGCTCGCACTGCTTGAGCGCGCCCACTAGGTTGCCTATAAGCTCGTCGCGCTCCCACTCTTCAAACGAGCGGTAACGCTCTCCCGCCTGCTTGTAGTTGTTCGTGCGGCTGATGGTCTGACGCACCACGTTCCCCTGAACGAAGGGCGTGTAGTCCTTGCCCGTCTGCGGCGCGACTTCAAGCGAAGCCTTGCTGCTCGAAGGCTCGTAGTTGACGTGCGGGTCTTCGCCAGCCTCCGCGCCGTCCACGTGATAGGCCATCTGCCCGTCGCGCTGGTTCGTCGCCACCTGCTTCTTCGGCCTGTTGATGGGCAGTTGCAAGTAGTTCGTGCCTACGCGATGACGCTGCGTGTCGGAGTAAGAGAAGGTGCGGCCCTGTAGCAGCTTGTCGTCCGAAAAATCCAGCCCGTCAACAAGCACGCCCGTCCCGAAAGCCACCTGCTCGACTTCCGCAAAGTAGTTCACAGGATTCTTGTCCAGCACCAGCCGCCCCACGGGAAGAAGAGGGAACTGCTCTTCCGGCCATACCTTCGTCGCGTCGAGCGGGTCGAAATCAAGCTCCGCGTGCTCGTCGTCCGACATCACCTGCACGAACATCTCCCACTCAGGAAAACGTCCCTGCTCTATGGCTTCGTACAAATCCTGCGTGGCGTGGTTAAAGTTTCCAAGCTTGTCCGCCTCGGCCTGCGTCAAATTTCGCTCGCCCTCCTTCGGACGAAAGTGATACTTGACCAGCACGGCCTCGCCGTCCTTGTTCACCATCCTGTAGGTGTTCACGCCCGAGCCGCGCATCTCGCGGTAGCTGGCAGGGATGCCCCAGGGGCTGAAGAGCCACGTAATCATGTGCATGGCTTCCGGCATCAGGCTGATGAAGTCGAAGATGCGGCGAGCGTCTTGACGATTCGTCACGGGGTCAGGCTTGAAAGCGTGTACGAGGTCTGGAAATTTTATGGCGTCGCGTATGAAGAAGATTTGCAGGTTGTTGCCTACCAAATCCCAGTTGCCGTCCTCCGTGTAGAACTTTATGGCGAAGCCGCGCGGGTCGCGTAAGTTTTCCGGCGAGTGCCCGCCGTGAATCACAGTCGAGAAGCGCACGAAGACGGGCGTGCGCTTGCCCTTATCCTGAAAGAGCTTCGCGCGAGTGTACTTCGCGGAAGGCTCCGTCCCGATTGTGCCGTAGGCTTCAAAGTAGCCGTGCGCGCCAGCGCCACGCGCATGCACTACTCGCTCCGGCACGCGCTCGCGGTCGAAGTGCGTTATCTTCTCAAGAAACTGGTAGTTCTCAAGCACGGTCGGCCCGCGCTCCCCGACTGTGCGGTTGTTCGTGTTGTCGTATATGGGATGCCCCTGCCTGTTGGTCAGAACCGGCTTCTCGCCCGCCTTGCCCCTCTCGTCCGCTTCATCGCTCATTAGTGTCTCTCGCCGCCCCTTGTGTTAAAACTAAGAACAATAATTATTATCGCTCTGTGGGTAAAAATTTTTACCGCCTGCAATCACGGCAGTAGCCGAGCAGCTCCAGCCGGTAGTCCTCCACCGCGAAGCCAGCCTGAGGCTTAATCTGCTTTAACCAATCGGAGCCAGCCTTGGCGTCCAGGTCCCACATTTTTCCGCAGCTCAAACAGCGCGTGTGATAGTGATGGTCTGTACGTATGTCGTAGCGCGCGGCCGAGTCTCCGTAAGTCAGCTTCGATATCGCGCCGCAGTTGACCAGCGCCTCAAGATTTTTATAGACCGTGGCGAGGCTTATTTTCGGCAGCTTCTGCTTGACCGCCAGATAGACCTCTTCCGCCGTCGGGTGATGCTCAGCCTGCCCAAGGTATTCAAAGACGGCTGCGCGCTGCTGCGTCAGATGCGCGCCCCTGGCCTCAAGCTTCGATTTTAAGACCGCCCCTTTTTCGCCATGATTCTTAGAGTTCATCTTCATAACTAAACCACTGCCCTCCAAGACAGCCGCATAATAAAACTCTTGAATCTGAAAGTCAATAGTAATTATTACTTTTGAAGTCATCTTTTTTTTGAGCCGGGTTGACTACAGGAAAGCGCAGCGGATTAAATAGCGACCGCTAGGTCTGAAGCGAAGGAGACGGCCTGTGTTCGAGCGATTGGAGTTCATGAGATTACACGAGGCAGCGCGGCTGCCCACGCGCGGGAGCATGCATTCCGCAGGGCTTGACCTGTACGCTGCCGAAGGCTTAACCATTCCCGCCCGTGCGCGTGCGGCTGTCAGGACGGGCCTCGCGGTGAGCATCCCGCAAGGCTTCTACGGGCGAGTAGCGCCGCGCTCTGGGCTTGCCGTCAGGCATGGCCTGGACGTGCTGGCAGGCGTGATTGACAGCGACTACCGTGGCGAAATCATCTGCGCTCTCATCAATCATGGAGATGAAGCTATAGAGATAGATGCGGGGATGCGCGTGGCGCAGTTGATAATCGAAGCGATAGCGACGCCGGAGCCCGTGTGGAGCGACGACTTGAGCGAGACGGAGCGAGGGCGAGGTGGCTTTGGCAGCACAGGCGAGGCTTAAGGGCTCGCTTGAGAATTTTCCGGCCCTCACGAATAAAGATGCAACGGACAACCCTCAGTCGGCGTATCTGATTCCAAGGTGGTAGTGAGTTGCTTCTTCAGGTGGCTTTATCTCACTCAATCAAAAAAAGTGTTGACAGATTCGACGCAGAGGTTTATATACACAAGTTCGCTCACGGTTGGTGAGTGAGAAAACTGAGGCGGAAAGATTTCAATGTTAAGGAAACGGACAACAGAAGAGCGAATAGAGCGCGGCATGCGCGCGACGACCCATTGGTCGGTCGCCGCCCAATTGCCCGGCGCGGCTCTGTCTGTTTATTGTCTGAGTTCCATACCATCAGAATCGACTTTTGACGGTGCGCTCAATTTTAGACATACAGAGCAGGAATCCAAGGGGATTCTCGATAATCGTCAATTGCAGATGTAGCTTAGCGGGAGCCGTGGACGAGTTCCCGCTCCCGAAATCTTAGAGAGTTTCAGTTCTAGATTGAAGCGGAGCGGGCTTCCAGGCTTCCCCGAAAAAGGGAAATCTCGGAAGCCCGCTTTTTTGTTGTTTGATAACTGAAGTACCTTGTAAGTTAAAGGTATGAAGTTAAAGCGTAAGAGGGCAACACGGGTTGTCTTCTTTAAGGGGTTACAGGCTGTCATGGACTTTGGCGAGACCTTCAGCCAGTGAACCCTTCGGTAGAAGTGTGCGCCGTAGGTGTGTCTACACACGCCTCTCGGTGATGCACTACACGTGTGCCCTCTTGCGCTTTACTATACCAAATTTTTGCACGGGTGGCAGAGTGGCTATTGCACCTGACTGTAAATCAGGCGTCTCTTGTGAAGACTTCGGAGGTTCAAGTCCTTCTCCGTGCATGGAAAGATTTAGCGGAGGATTAACCCTAACTGGTAAGGGCGCAGTCCTGAAAACTGCCGCGAGACATTCGCTTGAGAGTTCGAGTCCCTCATCCTCCGCCAAAGACAAACCGGGGAGGCGTCGCCTAATGGTATGGCACTGCTCTGCTAAGGCAGCGGGAAATTGAAAGCCCATGTGAGTTCGACTCTCACCGCCTCCGCTCTCTCTTTCATGAACCCGTAGCTCAGCCCGGATAGAGCGTCGGTCTACGAAACCGAAGGCCGCAAGTTCAAATCTTGCCGGGTTCACTTTTCCCGAGCCGATGTAGCCCAATGGGAAGGAGGCGCTAGTCTTAGAAACTAGACAGTGTGGGTTCGAATCCCTCCATCGGCATTTCATGATAGCTCGCGCGCGTAGCCCAACCGGCAGAGGCGGCTGGCTTAAAACCAGCATAGTGTGAGTTCAAATCTCTCCGCGCGCATCAGGCAGATTCCGGGGATGTAGGCAAATTGGTTATGCCGCTTGATTTTCAATCAAGAGAATTGCGAGGCGCGAGTCTCGTCATCCCTGCTTCTTATGTTGGCCGTAGTTTAGTGGCAGAACGGCGCGCCGTGAACGCGTAGGTGCAGAGTTCGATTCTCGCCGGCCAACCTCTTAAGACCTGTCATAAGGAACGGTAACTCAAACGGCAAGAGTGCCGGATTGTCTATCCGGAAGTTGCGGGTTCAAGTCCCGTCCGTTCCGCCAAGTCTCTTCCCGGTCTCCCTTCCCCTCGCGGAAGGAGAGCGCCGTAGCAACCCGCTCGGGGTTGCCGGGAGAGGGCGCGCTTGAGCCTCGTGTGACTCCCACGACGCACGTCAAGCGGCCCTCTCCCGCTCGGAGGGGAAATCTTTCAGGGACAAATTGGGCCAGTAGCCAAGTTGGATTAAGGCACCTGCCTTTTAAGCAGGGGAGCGTGAGTTCAAGTCTCACCTGGCCCATCGAGTCAGAGAATTTCATAGCGGGCTGAAAGTGTTTAAGGGCAGCACGCCTGCCTTGCAAGCAGGAGGTTGGAGTTCGAGTCTCCATCAGTCCATCAGGGAAGACTCCCTTTTTGAGCGTTGTTGGTCCAGCCCGGTCAAAGACACTGCGTTGCCATCGCAGAGACGCCGGTTCGAATCCGGCACGACGCATAACGGTCGAGTAACTCAGCCCGGTTGAGAGTGCCTGTCTTACAAACAGGAAGTCGAAGGTTCAAATCCTTCCTCGACCATCGGACGAAATTTTTTGTGGCGTAGCTTAATTCGGTAAAGCGCCTGATTGTTAATCAGGTCTATCTCGGTTCGACTCCGAGCGCCACAGCCATGCTTTTTTGTAGTTTGGCTGGATAGCTCAGTTAAGTTAGAGCGCGCGTCTCATAAACGCGAGGTCGCCGGTGCGAGTCCGGCTCCAGCCATCGACTCTTTAACTCACTTCGGACGGGTAGCTGAGACAGCTCAAGCGTCGGCCTGAAGAGCCGAAGAGGGTGGTGCGAGTCCACCACCGTCCATTCACGATGCGAGATCAGCTAATCGGCAAGCTGACAGACTCTGAATCTGTTCATGGAGGTTCGACTCCTTCTCTCGCAGCCAACACTCTCACACGGGGCATAGCTCAATTGGCAGAGCGGCCGGCTTATACCCGGCAAGCGCCAGATTAGCGCGTGATGCAGGTTCGAGTCCTGCTGCCCCGACTGCATCTCTTTTTTGCGGCGTAGCTCAATGAGCCCAAGAGCGTCCGTCTTGTAAACGGGAAGATGTGGGTTCGACTCCCATCGCCGCAGCCAGATTAACTCTCTCTCACGGGTCTGTAGCTCAGATGGATTTGAGAGCGGCCGTCTTCTAAACGGCAGGTCGGAGGTTCGACTCCTCTCAGGCCCATTCAACTCTTTTGGCACATGAGGCCGAGCGGCTGAGGCACCGGATTGCAAACCCGGAGGTTGCGAGTTCGAATCTCGTCATGTGCTCTTAATCAAAATTCAGAAGGAAAGGAGGTGGCCCTATCCCATGATTCTCTCTCGCAAAGTGCTGCTGTTGAACGCTTCTTACGAAGCGCTCGGCACGGTTGACGTGGCCCGCGCGGTTCGGCTCGTCTGGAAGCAAACGGCTGAAGTCGTGGTTCAGGATGGAGAGCGAGTGCTGCGCTCACAGCACTTCACCTTTGAAGTGCCGAGCGTGGTTCGACTCATAGAGTACATAGACGTGCGTAAGCGCCGCAACAACTCCGGCAAGCAACGCCTGCGCATTCTTATGAGAGACAGGATGCGCTGCCAATACTGCGGCGCACGCGGCAATGCTTTTGAGCTGACGCTTGACCACATCATGCCGCGCTCTCGCGGCGGCTCTTCAAGTCCTGAGAACCTTTGCGCGGCATGCATCGCCTGCAACCAACGCAAGGGCGACCGCACGCCGGACGAGGCTCGCATGCCGCTGCTGGCGACGCCTAGCGCTCTGAGGTACGGGCTTGACCGCGCGGTGCTGAACCACTACGCGCTCAGCCGCCCGGAGTGGCGTCCCTTCCTCTTTCTGGACGAAGAGGCGCGCATAGCCTGATGGAAAATCTGCTTACAAGGTGCTGAGGTTATCCGAACGTTAAGGAAGGAGAAGAGAGATGGTTCACATTCGTTACGATGGCCGCTCGGTTGACGTGAGCGAGGCAGAGCTTCGCGTGCATCTGGCCATGAGCGACGCGGAGATTAAAGAGCACGTGGCCCGCCACTTCGACCTGGGCCCGAAGCAGCTTGAGTTTTACGTAATTGACCGCACGCCGCACGGCGACATGATTGTCAGACCCGAAGCGGTCTACGGCTGATTTTTGAAAACATGAGTCCCCGCGCCCCGACTGATAGAAGCTTACACACTATTCCCTTCCAAGGAGGTGGTCGTAGGTTCGAATCCTACCGGGAGCAAATCGAGTTTCGGCTCCCGTAGCTCAGTGGATAGAGCACCCAGCGTGAGAACGCTTTTTCGACTCGCGCGGGGACTTAAAAAATTCTCTCGGAAGTTTTCGGTCTTGAGACGCGTGCCCGTTCAAATGAAAGTACTGAGCGCGTGCCCTGACCTGAAAAGCTTACATACGGTCGCGGTTTTGAAAACCGTCGGAGGTTCGAATCCTCTCCGGCCCCTTCAAATCCTGAGGGGGCGTATAAAAGAAAGCTTTCCGAACTTGCACGCGCGCCCGGCCTTCAACTGAACGGGCACACGCCTCGGGACCGAAAACTTCCGAGAGAAGATTTTCATTCGGTTGATTTTGAACATAGAAGAGAAGCTTTACGCCCCGCGCCCTGACAGGGAGAGCTTACATACTAGCTCACCTGGTAAGAGCGCTAGCTTGAGACGCTAGAGGCGCGAGTTCAACTCTCGCGTATGCACGAACGGCTCACCCGACTCGCGCGGGGCAATTAAGAACAGTTTTCAGGAGGTGTGAGATGGAACAGATGGAGCGCGACCTGCGCCTGGATATTTTGAATAGCTTGCTGACGACTCCGCACCGCGAGCTTCGTCGCGTGGCAGAGCTGCACCGCCAGATGATTGAGCGCGACCCCATCTTCTACGGCCACCTTGCCGTCTGGTACTTCGCAGAGGGCGAGGTGCGCGACCACAAAGAGGTCTTCGTAGGCAACCTGCTGGCGGGCGCGCTTGCGGAGCATCGCAGCGCGGGCTTCATGCTCTTGCAGAAGCTTCCGCCCTATCAGGTGGCGCGCGTGGTTGACTTCCTGAAAGAGTCACGCGGCCTCGTTCCGCGCTCAACTCGCACGGCCGTCGTGCGCTACCTGCGTGAGCGCGAAGAGAGCGCAGACCGCTTTGACCGCGCGGCGCTTCGTGCGCGTAAGAGCATGAAGCACCTCTACGCGAGCTTGCACATCAAGCCGGGAGCGCGTGCCGACGCGGTGCTCTTTAAGAACGAGCCGCCGGAGGGCAGCCTCGCCTTCATGTTGAAGAGGCTGGCGCGTGCCGAGAGCGCAGCCGAGCAGGCCGCGCTCATAGTCGAGCACAGGATTCCGTACACGGTCGCCGTAGGCGCTCTCAGAAACCTGACGCCCGTGGTGCTGGTCGCTCTCATCAGCCAGATGTCTCCGCAGGAGGTGATTAATAACCTCGCGTCGCTGAAGAAGCGCGGCGCGCTGGAGCACGAAGAGGTGAAGGCGCTGGTGGACGAGAAGCTTGTCGAGGCGGCGGGCTCTGAAAGAGTCTCGGCCTTCAAGGCCATGAAGGCGGCTGAAGTGGCTCGCGCGGGCGCAGCCGTCTCCGAGCGGCTGGGCCGCGTGGCCGGTGAGCAGGTCAAAAGCCTTGGCCGTATCACCAGACCGACGGCGCTTTTCGTGGATAAGAGCAGCAGCATGACCGAAGCCATAGAGGTCGGTAAGCAGATTGCGGCGCTTATCTCAGGCGTGACAAGCGCGGAGCTGTTCGTCTACGCCTTTGATTCCATGGCTTACCCCGTGGCGACAGAGGACGCGGAAAAGCGTGAGCTTGCTGACTGGGAGCGTGCCTTTCGCCATGTACGCTCAGATGGCAGCACAAGCATAGGCGCTCCGCTCGAAGTGATGCGCTTGAAGCGTCAGGTGGCGGAGCAGGTCATCATCGTCACGGACGAAGGCGAGAACACCGCGCCTTACTTTGACGCGGCGCTTGAGCGCTACGTCACGGAGCTGAAGACGGAGCCGAGCGTGTTGATTGTCAAGCTGGGCCAGCACTGCGACCTATTGGAGCGCAGGCTGACGGCGGCACACCGCGCCTTCGAGACCTTCACCTTCGCGGGTGACTACTACTCTCTGCCGAATCTCGTGCCGCTTCTGAGCCGCCCGTCAAGGCTTGAGCTGCTGCTTGAGATTCTTGAGACGCCGCTTCCGGTGAGGGGCGGAGAGAACTGATTCCTTTACTCCTCATTCCTCACGCCTTCCTTTCGAAGCGAGGTTGATACGATGACTGATGTACGTAATCTTCTGAAGCGTGTTGCGGCTGAAGAGGAAGCTTTGAGGTCGCGTCTTTTCCTCGCTCCCTGCGTGCGCGGCGGCAGGGTTCGCACGCGCGTCTCGGGACTCGTCTACAGCTTCGCGGTCATCCCGCGCGAGTTCGAGGGCTGGGGCATCTTTCGCCCTCAGAGCGAGCGTGAGGCGGAGCTTGTGGAAGAAGCGGGTCTTGAGCGCGTCTCGGAATATCTCAGACCGTTCAGGAGCGCACGCTTTCGTCTCTGCTACAGGTTGCGCGGCGGCGCGTGGCTGGCCTTGCCTGTCAATGAATCACAGGCGAAGGATGCCGCGCACTTCGTGCTGCATCTGGTGAGGGACGGCCACGAGTTCGAGCAGGTGCTGGCGCGAAGCGTCGGCGGCGTCTGGTGGTTTGAAGAGGTTGACCGCCGCGCGTCGCCGCTGGAAGCTGAGAGTCTTCGAGAGGCTCTCAGAAACAGCGCTGCGCCCGACGAGCTTAGATGGAAGGGCCTCACGCCTGAGATGCGCGCCTGCTATCGTCTGGCCCGTGGACGCGAAGAGCTGTCGCGGGAGAGAAGGCGCGGCAGGATGAAGGCCGATGTCCGGGGCTCTGACGAGTCAAGGCTGCGCGAGGCGCTTCGCTTCGGCGGAGGCGAGCTGCGAAGCTTCCATGACCGTGGAGATTTCTGGCTGGTGGAATGGCTCACGCGCGACCGAATGCTTCACACCTCAGCCATAGCCAAACACGACCTCACGGTCATGAGCGCGGGCATCTGTTTAGACGGCGAAGACGCAAAGTTCGACCTGCAATCGCTGGTCGGCGTAGTCGAAGACGAAAGATAAATTAACAGGGATGGACAGGATAGACAGGATGAAAAGAGAAAGTATTGCTTCTTCTTTATCCTGTATATCCTGTCCATCCCTGTTAAATTCGCTGAATACTAATGAGCATTTTCTATCATGAACAGCTTTATCGCTCTGCGGAGGTGATGCGGCGCGCACGGGAGCAGTTTGTGACCGTGTGCGGCGCTGGCGCTCTGGGCGCGAACATCCTTGAGAGCCTTGCGCGCTCGGGCTTCAACCGCCTGCGCGTCGTTGACCGTGACCGTGTCGAGGAGCGTAACCTCTCAACGCAGCCCTTCTATCGCACGGACGTAGGTGCGCAGAAGGCTAAGATTCTGGCAAACTCGCTCTACCGCGCGCTGTCGGTTAATGTAGAGGCACGCTGCGAAGAGCTGACAAAACGTAACGCGCGAAAGCTGCTGGATGGTCTGGTCATAGACGCCTTCGACAACAGCGTGGGCAGGGAGGCCGTGAAGACCGCGTGCGAAGAGATGAAGCTTGAGTGCCTGCACGTCGGCCTCGCAAGCTCTTACGCGGAGGTCATATGGAACGACCGCTACAGGGTGCCTTCGGCGGCGCAGGACGACATCTGCGATTATCCTCTGGCGCGCAACCTTGCGACGCTCACGGCATCAGTCGCGTGCGAAGCCATAGTCAGGTATGTCGCGGACGGCACGCGCGAGAGCTTTACCATCACTCTCAGGGACTTTGCCATCAAGCGATTTTGAGTCCTTCAGGAAAGGGATTATGAAGAAGACAGAGGGGAAGCTTGTAGTGAAGCGCACGGCGACGGGGCTTGGGCTCTTCGCCTTAGAGGACATTCCCTCGGGCAAGCGGATAATAGAGTACACGGGGCCGCTCGTCTCGAACGAAGAGGTCGAGCGCAGTCGCGGCAGGTACTTCTTCGGCGTCAACAGCCGTTGGTCTATAGACGGCAGCCCGCGCTCGAACTTGGCGCGCTACATTAACCACTCTTGCAGGCCCAACGCAGATGCTTACATCACGGGCCGCCGCGTCTGGATATGGTCTAAGCGTAGGATACGAGCAGGCGAAGAGATTACCTACAACTACGGCACAGAGTATTTCAACGACCTGATTAAGCCTAAGGGCTGCAAGTGTCAACACTGCGCGCCCGCACTAAGAAAGAGATAGAAAGCTTCACAGTGCTGCTTTGCGGCCCGCTCTATTTCGCCGCGTCATAAACAACCTCGCCGCCTATGACGGTCATCATGCAGCGCGTCTGAAGAATCTCGGCCTCTGGGATTTTCATGATGTCTGCGGAGAGGATGGTCAGGTCTGCCAGCTTGCCCGGCTCGATTGAGCCCTTCATGGTCTCTTCAAAGGCCGCGAAGGCGGGCCAGATGGTGAACATCTTAAGCGCCTGCTCGCGCGAGACAGCCTGCTCCGGGTGCCAGCCCTCGCCCGATTCTCCCTTGAGGCTCTTGCGCGCGACCGCCGCGTAGAACTCTATCATGGGCTCGCCTCGCTCGACAGGAGCGTCCGAGCCGCCCGCGATGATTGAGCCAGCCTTGATAAAGCTCTGCCACGCGTAGGCTCCTTCCAGCCGTTTCATCCCCAAACGTTTCGGCGCGAAGAAGAGGTCGCCTATCGCGTGCGAAGGCTGCATGGACGGGATGATGCCCAGACGAGCGAAGCGCGGGATGTCCGAAGCCGTAACTATCTGAGCGTGCTCAACGCGCCAGCGAGGCTCGCGCACGCCTCTCTGCGTGACAGGGACTTTAGCCATTGCCTGCTCGTACAGGTCAAGTATGCGGCGATTGGTCAGGTCGCCTATGGCATGCGTCTCCACCTGTATGCCTCGTCTCAATGCGGCTTCGAGCATGGCCGCGACTTCGTCCTCTTTCTCTGTGAGGAAGCCGCTGGTTTCGGGCGCGTCCGAGTAGGGCGCGAGCAGCGCCGCGCCGCGTGAGCCAAGCGCGCCGTCGAAGTGAATCTTGATGGTGCGAACCGTGAAGCGATTATTAAAGGCCCCGACGCTCGCTCCTTCTTTAAGAAGCCTGTCAGCCTCCGGCCCCGGCCCCGACACTGCCTTGTAGATGCGAAGCTTAATCCTGCCTTCACTGTAAAGCTTCCTGAGCCGCGCCACGTCATCATAGCTTCCGCCCGCGTCCTGAATCTGCGTCCAGCCGAGCCTTATGCTTCGCTCCACTCCTAGCACCGTCGCCTGCTCGTTGTCCGCTTCCGTGGGGCCGGGGATGTTTTTCGAGACAAGCTCTTTGGCCGCGTCAATCAGCATCCCCGTGGGCTCGTTCGTTGACTTGTCTTTCAGCACCTCTCCGCCGAATGGATTAGGCGTCTGCGCCGTGACATTGGAGAGCTTGAGCGCGGCGGAGTTTGCGACCGCGGCGTGGCCGTCGGCTCGCACAAGATAGACGGGATTGTTCGGCGCAATGGTGTCCAACTCCTGTCGAGTGGGAAACCTCTGCGGCTTCCAGAAGGTCTCTATCCAGCCGCGCCCGGTGACCCAAGCGCCGGGCTTTGCCTTCTGCACGCGCTCTCTGACGCGCGCCAGAAAATCCTCAATGCTCGTGGTGCCTTCGAGATTGAGCGTCACCTCTCGCTGGCCCACGCCCAGCAGGTGATAATGCGCGTCCGTCATGCCGGGCACGACCGTCTTGCCCGCGAGGTCTATGACGCGGGTGCCCTTTCCCTCGTACCTTTTCACGTCCGCGTTCGAGCCGGTGAAGACTATGCGGTCGCCGCGTATGGCTACGGCTTCGGCGCGGGGCTCTCGGTCGTTGACCGTGTAGATGTTGCCGTTTTTTAAGACGAGGTCTGCGCTCTGCTGGTTAGAGCCGGGCGCAAAGAGCCCAAGCGCGAGCAGGGATAAAACGAGTGCAAGGATGATTCTCATAATCTTCTTCCCGGTTCAAGAAAGGCTTGTTTGCTAGAGCAGCGGCAGGCCCAATCTTATATCACCGAACGGCCCGGTTAAGATAGCTCGTGTTTCATTCTCTTTATCTGGCGCGCCCGATTGCCATATAATCCGGCGCGTCTAAACTTATCAATAATCGAAAACTTTTCATCACGGAGAGGCTGCAATGCAAACAGATACGCTTGAACTGAACCCGCAGGCGGGCCGCGCCAAGGCTTTTGTTACTCTTCCTGACCCGCAACCGTCGGCGGCGGTGCTGCTGATTCAGGAGTGGTGGGGCGTCAACCAGCACATACACGACATAGCCGGGCGCTACGCCGCCGAAGGCTACATTTGTGTTACGCCAGACCTTTATCGCGGAAAGGTGGCGACGGATTCCGAAGAGGCTTCAAGGTTGATGCACGAGCTTGACGTTGAGGACGGCATGGCGACAATCAGAAGCGCCGTGGAGGAGACGAAGAGGAAGTATAACGTGAGCCGCGTGGGCATCACAGGCTACTGCATGGGCGGAACCTTCGCGCTCAGGGCCGCCTGCGACATAGAAGAGCTTAACGCCTCGGCCCCCTTCTACGGCGACATCCCTGACGAAGAGACGCTCTCGCGCCTACGGGTGCCGACTCTTTTCATAGCGGGCGAGCGCGACCAGTGGATTACGCCGGAGAAGGTTGAAGGACTCAAAGAGGCCGCGCGCAAGTACAACCTGCCCGTGGAAGTAGTCTCTTACGACGCAGACCACGCCTTCTTCAACGACACGCGCCCCGAAGTCTACAACGCGCAGGCAGCGCAGGACGCATGGCGGCGCGTGCTAGACCTCTTCGACAACCGCCTGCGAGCGTAAAGGCGGATTCAAACAGGGATGGACAGGATAAGAAAATACTTTCTCTTTCATCCTGTCTATCCTGTCCATCCCTGTTAATTTCCTTTCTTAACTTATCTCGACCGCGTGACTCAAAAACTCGCTCAACTCGCTGCGCGTTGGGAGGCTCGTGCGTGCGCCGAGGCTTCTGCACTTGAGGGCGGCCGTGGCGTTGGCTATCTTGAGCGTCGTTTCCACGTCGAGCCCGCGCAGCAGGCCATAGAGAAAGCCGCCGTGGAAGGCGTCGCCCGCGCCCGTCGTGTCGCGGCAAGCATCGGGCACGCCGTAAGCCTTGGATTCAAAGAACTGCCCCTCGCAGAGCAGAAGCGCGCCGCGCGTCCCCAGAGTCATGCCGACTATCCCTGTGCCGTAGCGCTTCCTTATTTCCAGAAGCGACGCGCGCTCGTCCCCGATGCCCGTCAGGCGCTCGGGAAACTCTGTTGAAGAGATGAGAATGTCTATGAAGGGAAGCAGCTCGGGCAAGCCTTCGTAGATGTTGTCTATGTCTGCTGAGACGATTGTGCCTGCGGCGCGAGCGGCGCGTGCCATCTCCACACAGGCGGGCGGGTCGTGCGCGTCCAGATGAAGCACTCGGCCGCGCGAGGCAAGCGCCACGGGAGCCTCTTCGCGCCTGTAAGAGAGCCGCTCGTCCCTGTCCCAGATAATCGTGCGCTCGCCGTTTCTGGAATCTATGATGATGAAGGCAATCTGGTTGCGCGCTCCTTCGATTACCTCCGCGAGCTCAGTATCAACGCCCTCGTCCTTCAAAGAGGCGAGGCCGAAGCGGCCTTCCGCGTCCGAGCCGAAGCGCCCGGCGTAAGCCGCGTCAAGCCCAAGCCGCTGCAACGTGACCATAGCGGTCGCCGTCTGACCTCCGGCCGCCTGCGTGTGCTCCATGAGGTGAATCTTGGAATTGAAGGCCGGATAAGCGGGCACGACTACCAGATGGTCGACCGCATTGAGCCCGAAGCCAACGGCGTCGAAATCTCTTTCGCCCGAAAAATTGAAGGGAAAATGCACCGCCGGTTTTCCTCCGCCCGCATCATTCGGCTAGAATAGAAACAAATCCCCCGAAACTTGGCAACGGAAAAGTTTTCAACGCTCGTGACTCTGGAAGAAAAACTTCAAAACCTGCCGACCGAGCCCGGCGTCTACCTGCACAAGGACGAGGCGGGCAAGATTATCTACGTCGGCAAGGCCAAGAACCTCCGCAACCGCGTGCGCTCATACTTTCAGTCGGGCCGGGGCCACGACCGCAAGACGCGCGAGCTTGTCCGCCGCATACGCGACCTTGAGTTCATCATCACGGACAACGAGGTTGAAGCATTAGTTTTAGAATCGAACCTCATCAAGCAGCACAAGCCGCGCTACAACGTGCTCCTGAAGGACGACAAGCAGTACCCGCACCTGAAGCTGACCATCAACGAGCCATTCCCGCGCGTGATGATAACGCGCAAGATTCAACGCGACGGCGCGCTCTACTTCGGCCCCTTTCTCCCGGCATCGCTCGCGCGCCGCACGATTGACTTAATCAACCGCACCTTTCAGCTTCGCACCTGCGACATAGAGATTGACGGGAAACTCCCTCGCCCCTGTCTTGAGTATCACATCAAGCGCTGTCTTGGCCCCTGCGTCAAGGGACTCTGCACACCCGAAGAGTATTCCGAGGCCGTGCGAGACGTGCGGTTGCTGCTCGAAGGAAAGAACCGCGAGCTGGCCGACACGCTGGAAGAGCGCATGACGCGCGCGTCCGACGAGATGCGCTACGAGATGGCGGCAAAGTACAGGGACTTGAGGAAGACGGTGCTGGCCCTTGCCGAGCAGCAGAAGATGGCGACGAGCCCCGAAAGAGACGTGGACATCTTCGGCTTCTATCGCGAAGGCGCGCGTCTAGCGCTTCAGCTCTTCACCATGCGCGAGGGGAAGGTGGTGGGCCGCCGAGAGTTCTTCTGGGAAGACCTGCCGGAAGATGATTTCGACCCGTCCTCTTTTCTGAGCGAGGTGCTGGCCCAGTATTACTCCACCGATTACGTGCCGCGAGAGATTCACGTGCCCGTGGATTTCACAGACCGCGAGGTGTTGGAGCAGGCTTTGACCGAGCGGCGAGGCCGCCGCGTGCGAATACTAGACCCGAAGCGGGGCGAGAAGCGAGACCTGATTGACCTGGTGGAAAAGAACGCGAAGCTGGCGTTTGAGCAACGCTTCCGCGTGCTGAAGCCGGACATGGAGCGCGTGCTGGAAGAGATGCAGGAGGTGCTTGAGCTTCCGCGCTTTCCTGCGCGCATAGAGTCCTTCGACATCTCTCACATCTCGGGCGCGGAGAACGTGGCCGGGATGGTCGTCTTCGAGAACGGCAAGATGAACCGCGCCGAATACCGCCGCTTCCGCATCAAGACGGTTGAGGGCGCAAACGACACGGCCTCTATGCACGAGGCAGTCTTTCGTCGCTATCGCCGCCAGCTGGAAGAGCAGAAGCCGCTGCCGGATTTGGTGATGATTGACGGCGGCAAGGGACAGCTCAACGCCGCTGCGGCAGCCATGCGCGAGCTTGAGCTGGAAGCTATTCCCATGATTGGAGTGGTCAAGCCGCCTCGCCGTCACAACGAGGTCTCGCACCTTTTGGTGAAGGGCAGAGAGCACGAGCCCGTCTTTCTAGACTCGCACTCGGCCGTACTGCGATACATACAGATGATAAGAGACGAGACGCACCGCACGGCCGTCTCCTACCATCGCAAGCGAAGAGAGCTGAGGGACTTTACCTCGGAGCTGACGGCGATTCCGGGCGTGGGCGAGAAGCGCCGCACTAGGCTCTTGAGAAACTTCGGCTCTATACAGAGAGTCGCGCAGGCGACAGTTGCGGAGCTTTCACCCTTCGTCGGCCAAAGAACAGCGGAAGAGATAGTCGAGCACTTCACGCGCCAGAGAGCATTGGCGGAAGGCGGAGCCGCAGCAGTCGGTGAGCAGGAGCCTCTGGACGTAGAGACGCGATTGGACGACCCCGAAGGCGAGGCGGAAGACCTTCAGCCGATTCGCTCGGTTGACCACGCGGGAGAAGTGCGCGCTCGTAAAGTCAGAACGCGCAAGCGCGGCGAGCGCTCTTCGAACCCTCACGGCGTCAGGAGAGAGAAGCTCGGGCAGGAAGAGAATTAACAGGGATGGACAGCGATTGTCAGGATAAAGAATAAATGCTTTCTCTTTTATCCTGACAATCGCTGTCCATCCCTGTTAATTTCTTCTTCAAATTGAATTGACAGCCGCAGGGGATTCGGCCATAGTACGCCCATCAAAATCAGTAACACAGTTTTCAGTTTCAGCAGGGAGGAAAGTGTATCGTGCGTAGAACTATTCTTCTGGCGCTCCTGGTGATGTTGAGCGCGTCTCTTGCCAAGGCACAAGACCAGCAGCAACAGACGACAACACCGCCTCCGAACGAGCCGAAAAAGGCGGAGTACTTCATAGGCTTGTCTTACGAGAACGCGGACTCGCGCCTGAAGGCCACCGACGTAGTCTCTGTTAACGGCATCCCCGTCACGGGCGGACTGACTCCCGGAGGAACACTGGTGACGCCGAACCAGGGTCGCACGGATTCGGTCGGCTGGAACTCCTCCATGACCTTCTACTTCACAGACCGCTTCGGCCTGACGGGCGACGTGTCCGGCACCTGGCGCAGAGAGAACCAGACCTACCTGACGCAGCCGTACCGCGCGCAGATGGAAATCTACAACTTCCTCGCGGGGCCGCAGTGGCGCTTTGTCAACGATACGAAGTGGACGCCTTTTGTCAGAGGCATGGCGGGCGTGGCCTACTCGCGCAATCGCTTCGGGGCTCGCTCTGCGGCTGCGCCGCTCGGCCAGACTTTCGATGACAGCACGATTGATTTCGCGCTGGGCCTTGGCGGAGGCCTCGATTACCGCATCAGCGACCGCGTCAGCTACAGAATCCTACAGGGCGATTACAACCCAATCTTCCGGCGCGACCGCACGATTACCACGAGCAACGGCACTGTGCTACAGATAGACGGCAGGACTGAGCAGAACCTGCGCTTCTCCACGGGAATCGTCCTGCACTGAGGAAGCAGAAAAGCAGAACTCAGAACACAGAATTCAGGAGTCAGAATAAAAGCAATGCTCTTTCTTTATTCTGACTCCTGAATTCTGTGTTCTGAGTTCTGCTCTTTAATTTCCCTTCTGTCCCTGGAACTGGTAGGTGATGTTTAGCTGTAGAGAGCCGTTGTTGATTTGGGCGCGCACGTCCTTGACCTGCGCGGTGAGCGTGCCGTCGCTGGCCTTGACCGGCACGCTCAGGCGCAGCTGATGCGCTTGCAGTATCTGAAGCGGATTGACCCGCTGGTTGATAGCTCCCTGCACGAGCCCCGTGACGACAGAGCCCACCACGGGAGGCGCTCCGTCAACGTTGACGCCTTCTACTCTCAATTCACCGAAGACGGCCTGCTGCTGCTCGTCGAACCTGAGCGCCATGTTGGCCTGCGCCCAGCCTGTGAACTGCACGCAGCCTACAAACGGCGCGTTGTAGCTTCCCTTGAAGGCGAGCGGCGCGAGGATTTTCCCGTTCTCTATTCTCACCTCCGTCTTGACGTTGCTCCCCTCCGGCAGGAGCGTGACGGCGCTCGGGCATCCGTTCTGAAAAGCCGCCTCGACAAGCGAAGCCCCTTCAGCCGAAGCATTGCCTTCCGCGTTCTTCGTTAGCTGGAACGACGGCGCGTTCATGTCTCGAAAGATTGCCGCGAGCACCGTGTCGAAGAACGGCTTGTCCAGAATTATCATGGCCGTTCCCGGCGGAGGGCCTCCGGGGTCGGGCGGCTTGATGGGCTGGCCCGGCAGGCGATTGGCCGTCGGCGCGCCTACCAGAAAAAAGAAGACCAGCGCGCCGCCTATGAGCAGTCCCGCGAGAAGCGTCAGAATGTATTTCATCTATTTTGTCCTCCCTCCCGTGGGGCGCTCTTATCGCGCGGGCGTCGCGGCAGGCGAAGCCCCGGTCGCGGGAGGCGCTGTGTTCGTGTTGGCCGTGCCCTGTCTCTGCTGCGCGTTCTGCATCATCTGCTGCGCGAAGAAGAGCGCGGCCTGCGCGACGGCGTTCACCTGCTGCTTTATCTGCTCCGGCTCTATGCGGCTGTAGCCCTGCGGCACCTCAAAGAGCTTCGGGTCAACGTCCGTCTGTATGTTGTTTATCTCCTGAATTATCTTCGCGCCGCTGTAGCCCTGCACGTTCCCGCCCGTCGATTGCGTAAAGGTCTCCGAGCGAATCGGCAGGCCCGTCTCCTTGTCAACATAAAGGTATGCTTCCGTCTTGACCTCGCCCGCCTGCGTGTTGGTCTGCGCGGTGCTGTTGAAGCGGTACTTGGTGGCGGGCCGCCCGTTCCACGGCTCGTCGCCTACAAGCTGGTAGCTCGTCGATGACTTCAGCTGGTTGACTATCTGCGTGGGCGTCATGATGCTCGGCACGTCAAAGCCCGTCGCCTCAGGCGTCAGCTCGGCGTACTGCTTTCGCTTGGGCAGGATGATGGTGCGCTTGTTCTGTTGGTCTAAGTAGACCACCTCGTCGCCGCCCGGCAAGACGAAAGAGAGGCGACGATTCGAGCCGTCGCGCGCAAACTCCGACGTTAGAGTCGGAAGGCTCGCGGTCTGATTGCCGGTCGCTTCGATTTTGAGATTGATGGTCGCGCGATACCTCTCAGGCTCGCGCGTGTCCACGGTCGGGCCCGTGCTGGTCGTAGTCGTGGTGGCCGTGGTGTTCGTGTTCCCGGCCGTGTTGGTGTTCGTGGTCGTTGTGGTCGTGTTGGTGTTGGTCGGCGTCTGGCATGCCTGACTTAAGGCGAGGGAGAAGATGACTAAAAGCAGCAGAACAGAATCTCTTTTTGAGACGAAAGTGTGCATCAGATTAATCTCCTCGTAGAACTTTTTGTCAGGGGGTTAGGCTTTAAGAATAGCACGCCTGACAGCGCATGTGGAAAACTCTTTTTATGCAGGCTATTGACTAGAGGCGGAGGATTTGACATAAGAGGCTATACAGCTCTACCAGACTTCGATAGGAAAACGAAAAGCCCAACTATGAAACAAATCCCCCTTCTTCTCGTTCTGGCGTTCTCGCTCTCGCTCTGTAATCTGACCGAAAGGCTCACGGGCAAGAAGACCGAGAACGGAAATTCCGCCACCTCTTCCGGCTCTTCAAAGTCGGGCAGCTCAAGCGCTGAGCCCGCCGAAAAGCCCAACCCGACCGCGGCGCAGAAGGCTGCGCTCGAAGGCGGGCAGGAAGTTAAATGGGACCAGCAGGGAATCACCTTTACGATGCCCTCAAACTGGCGCAAGGTGGGCGTAGAGAAGCTGAGCTTTAACTACGGCACGCCGCCGACCTTCTTAGGCGTCAGCATCTCTCCTATGGCCGAGGATTTCCCGGTTAACGACAGCATCAACGCCTTCTACAAGGGCGCTCAAGACCGGATGAAGAACGGAGAGGTGGATGAATTGAAGTGGCTTGAGCTGGACGGCATCCGTGGGATTCAGTTCAGGGAGTCCAACCCGGACAAGCCTGACGACCTGCGCCGCCTGCAATGGATGGGCTATCGCAAGTACGCGGGACAAAGCCAGCTCGTCAACATCATTCTCTCTTCAAACGGCCAGACCTTCCCCAAAGTACAGGACGCGCTCTACGGCGTTCTCTACTCGACCAAGATAGTCCAGTAAAGCTAGTGCAGAAGGCAGAGTGCAGAATGATGAATTAAAGAAGCTCTTTCTTTTCATTCATCATTCTGCACTCTGCCTTCTGCATTGCCTTCTTCAGTCTGCGGCTTCCGTGATGTGGGAGGTCGGGGCGTCTGCGTGCGGGACGAAGCAGCGGCGGCAGCGAGCCTCGTATGCGTCCGATGCGCCCACGACTACGCGGTCTTCGACTTCGACGGTGCGCTGCGAGTAGTTGGCGGGCTGGCCGCAGCGCACGCAGATGGCGTGCGTCTTGGTGATGTACTCCGCGATTGCCAGAAGCTGCGGCATAGGCTCGAAGGGCTTGCCCGTGTAGTCCTGGTCAAGACCGGCTATGATGACGCGCAAGCCCCTCTGGGCCAGCTCGTTCGCAACCTCGACCAGCTCGTTGTCGAAGAACTGCCCTTCGTCAATCCCTACGACTTCCGTGCCGCGCTCCACCTTTGAGAGAAGCTCTGCGGCGGTCTCGACGGTG
The DNA here is from genome assembly GCA_035276685.1 of Pyrinomonadaceae bacterium. Lineage (GTDB taxonomy): Bacteria > Acidobacteriota > Blastocatellia > Pyrinomonadales > Pyrinomonadaceae > JACVRN01. The sequence continues at coordinate 20,794 of DATELK010000241.1, forward strand.
GAGGACTCGTGCCGCATCTCCGAGTGCGAGACAATGTGGTCGTGCGAGTAGCGGTTGTCAATTTTCGGCTTGAATACCTGCACCTTCTGGCGCGCAATCTTGGCGCGCTTCAGCCTTCGTATCAGCTCTTCGGATTTGCCCGAAAACATAGAGCCCGCGATCACCTCTATCCAGCCGTTCTGCGGCCTCAAGTGAAAGATGTGCTCGTCGTTGCCCTGTGCCGTCAATTCATCCATGCCTCTATCAGCATCCTTTAATAATGAAGTTTAAGAAGTTCCTCTCGTGTCCGCAGCCTTCCCGTCATGAATAGAGCTTCTCGTTGTAGAAGGGCGCGAAGGCCGCTATGAGAGCGGCTTCAAAGCTCTCCGCGCGCGTCAGCAAGTCACGCGAGAGCACGCCCCACGCTCCCTGACGACTGCGCACGTCGCGCTCGCCCGCCACCTCGTCAATCACCTGGCTCAGCTCAACACCGCTTTCGGTCACGCGCCGGGCGATGGAAGCCGGAACGCTTATCGAAGGCGACACGCCCAGTCCTTCGCGTAGCCCATCCGTCACGCAGGCCCAGCCGCGAAGGTGCGTGTGCCATCTGCCCTCAAGCTCGAAGGAATGAAAGCCTCCCTCAAGCCCCACGAAAAGCTGCGCGTCTACGCCTTCACCGAGCAAAGCCTCTCGCACCGCACGCGCCCTCTGACGCGCGCCGCGCGCAAGCTCCGAGTCGGACAAAGGCATCGCTGCGACGCCCGTCTCGACCGCGCGCGAGATAACTTCAGCGCCGCGCCAGCGCTCGTCCACACGAGAGATGCGCTCGACACATCTTCGCACAGCCTCCACTTTGGCCGCGCGGTCAGAGCCCAAAGCAACCACTATGTTCGAACTCAAGCTGATTCTTGTCCGGTCTTCCGCAACGGGATTCAAACTACTGAGGTGTACTCTTCTGGACTGTGCCGCCCGCGCTGTCGCTAGCCTGCGCCCGAAGGCTATAACAGAGCAGCCCCACGCGTCAAAGAGAGAAAGCATCTCTCTTTTCCCCTTCCTTGACTTTCCCCTTATCGCTTGTTGTAATTCCGTCTAACATTAAAAGTGTCCGAGAGATGAGCTTTCAAGTTTTAGACGAGGTGTTAAAAAAGTGTCTGCTGATAAATTGATTTATGACTGGAACGGAATAGAGCCGCGAACGGTCGCCCCCAACCGCCGCATCACGTTCGACGACGAAACCCTGCGCGACGGCCTGCAATCGCCTTCGGTTTGCGAGCCGCCCGTGGAGAAGAAGATAGAGCTGCTGCACCTGATGGACGCGCTCGGCATAGACACGGCCGACATAGGCCTGCCCGGCGCGGGCGGCACGCACGCCGCTGGCGTAGAGCGTCTAGCCAAAGAGATTGTAGACAAGAAGCTTCGCATACGACCGAACTGCGCCGCGCGCACGCACGCCAACGACATCAAGCCCATTGTAGAAATCTCTCAGCGCGCGGGCATAGCCATTGAAGCCTGCACCTTCATAGGCTCTTCGCCCATACGCTTCTACGCGGAGGACTGGACGCTCGACAAGCTCTTGAAGCTCACGGAAGACGCCGTCACCTTCGCGGTCAAAGAGGGCCTGCCCGTGATGTACGTCACGGAAGACACCACACGCGCAGACCCAGAGACTATCAAAGCGCTCTACACGACGGCGATACGCGCCGGGGCTCGCGCCGTCTGCGTCTGCGACACAGTTGGACACGCCACGCCCGACGGGGCGCGCTCTGTCGTGCAGTTCGTCAAAAAGATTATAGAGAACGAGGGCGGCGGCGTTCGTCTCGACTGGCACGGCCATCAGGACAGAGGCTTAGGCGTCATCAACTCCATCGCCGCGATTGAAGGCGGAGCAGACCAGGTTCACGGCTCCGCCCTCGGCGTGGGCGAGCGCGTAGGCAACACGCCTATGGATCAGCTTCTGGTCAATCTCAAGCTGATGGGCTGGATTGACAACGACCTCTCGCGCCTCGGCGAATACTGCAACGTTGCTGCGGAGAGCTGCGGCTGGACGATTCCCTACAACTATCCCGTCTTCGGTCGTGACGCTTTCCGCACGGCGACGGGCGTTCACGCTGCCGCCGTCATCAAGAGCTATCGAAAGGGCGACTCAGAGCTTGCGGACATGGTTTACTCGGGCGTGCCCGCGCACCTTTTCGGCCTCAGGCAGAAGATAGAGATAGGCCCCATGTCCGGAAAATCAAACGTCATCTTCTGGCTCGAAACGCATGGACTGGACGCAGACGAAGAGCGCGTCTCACGCATCTACGAGCGCGCCAAACAGTCGACCGGAGTCTTAGAAGAAGACGAGATAATGCAACTAATCTAATGCAGAAGGCAGAGTGCAGAATGATGAATTAAAGAAATAATTCAAGTTGAATAATTCTTATCATTCATCATTCTGCACTCTGCCTTCATCATTTCTTTTTTATGGTTTCTTCCATCACGCTCGCGCCGGAACAGATTATCGGAGAGCTGCTTCGCTCGCAGAGCGTGCGCGGGGCCTTTCAGTTCTTTGACCAGCGAGTGGCGGAGATAACGGACGAGCACGCGCGCATCTGCTCAATCCCCGCGCCTCCGTTCGGGGAGCGAGAGCGCGCCCTCTACCT
>DATELK010000242.1:0-7285 GCA_035276685.1 Pyrinomonadaceae bacterium
ATCTAAGCTAGAGTCAAGATTAATACTTGAGACCCGCCCGCTACCGCAGGCGGTTCTGACCTGTATGTTTTCGCTTTTCTACATCCAACAAGTTATCATGAAAGGCAGTAGTCAGAATTCAGAACTCAGGAGTCAGAATAAAACTGCACCCCATGCATTTATTCTGACTCCTGAGTTCTGAATTCTGAGTCCTGAGCTTATGAATCAGAGCAACCGGAAAAAGAGCGGGTCTAGTCGATTCACTCCCTTCGGCATCGTCTTCACAATCTTGGGCATAGCTCTCTTCGCCTATTTCGTGAAGAAGGCCGGGCTCTCGGAGATTTCTACGGACATCAGGCAGCTTGGCGCGGGGTTTCTGCTGGTGCTGCTGGTCTCTGCCGTGAGGCCCGTCGTGCGCTCGCTTGCCTGGACGCGCGCCTTCACGGGCGAGCACTCTTTGCGCTTCCGAGACGCGCTCGGCGCGTACATCATAGGCGACGCCGTGGGCACGCTCGTCCCCCTGGGAATCTTCGTCAGCGAGCCTACGAAAGCGGCTCTCGTCAGAAAGCGCGTGCCGCTCGTGGCGAGCCTTTCGGCCCTCGCCATTGAGAACATCTTTTACAGCCTCTCGGTCTCGCTCTTTATCTTCGCAGGCACGGCCGCGCTGCTCTTCAGCTTCAACCTGCCGAAGCCGCTTCGCATAGCCAGCATCTCCGCACTCGTCGTCATTCTCTTAATCATCCCGCTGGCCGCGATGGTGCTTCGCAAGCAGTGGCGGTTTCTGAGCGGGGCGGTCGATTTCCTGCACAGGCGCGGGATAGCGCGGGGCTTCTTCGAGCGCAAGCGCGCTGGCGTCCAGGACGTTGAAGCGCGCATCTACGGCTTTTATGCGGAGAGCAGCTCGCGCTTTATCTCAATCATACTGCTCGAAGCCTGCTTTCACCTGGCGGGAGTGCTTGAGGTCTTCGTCACGCTCTGGTTCATAAGCGAGGCGCACCCGGCGCTGCTGACCGTCTTCGTGCTGGAATCGGTGAACCGCTTCATCAACGTCGTCTTCAAGTTCGTGCCGATGCGCGTAGGCGTGGACGAGGCGGGCACAGGCATGCTGGCAAAGATTCTCGGGCTGACGACCGCGACCGGAGTCTCGCTCGCCATAGTACGCAAGGCGCGCATACTGGTCTGGACTGCCGTGGGCGTGCTCCTGATAGCGATGCGCGGCCTCTCTTGGCGCGAAGTGACAGAAGGCTCCGGGGCGACGGAAGGCGAAGCTGAGCCCAGGCGTGCTGCCGCCTCTCACGCGAGCGAGTGACGCCTTTGAGGTTTTCAAAAGGGCTGGCGATGGATGATAATCAGCACCGTTCGCCTGAAGGCTCATAGTCGGAAGAGGGTCTTTTGTCACGCACGGCTCCGTTAGATTCCGTAGAAACCAGAGAGACGGACGCTGCTGCAACGCGCGCAGCAGAGCGTGGCACGGCTCTATCCTATGTTGCGCGCGACAAATGGCTAGTCCTTATCCTGACCGCCTTCATCCTCTGCGGCTTCGGCCTGCGCCTCGTCAACTTAAGCAGAGTAGGGTTCGCCGAAGACGAGATAAACAAGCTTGAGGCCGTGCGCGCCTACGAGCGCGGCGACATCACGCCGAACGCAGAGCACCCCATGCTGATGAAGTCGCTCATCTTCGTCTCCATGCAGGCGTCGCGTGCGTGGAACAACACGAGCGCTCTGAAAATCAGTGACGAATCGGCGGCCAGGTTTCCCAACGTATTGTTCGGAGCCTTAACGGTCGTCCCGCTCTTTCTGCTCGCGGCGGCTCTTTTCGACAGGCGCACGGCGCTTCTCTCCGCTGCGCTCTGGGCCTTCGGCACCAACGCCATCACCTACAACCGCATCGCCAAGGAAGACACTCTGCTGGTCTTCTTCATGCTGTTCGCCTTCTACTTCTACCTGCGCGCGAAGCAGACTTCAGGATTTGACCCGAAGGGGAAGAAGAGGAACTACGTGCTGAGCGGCGCGAGCTTCGGCCTCATGATGGCGTCGAAGTATTTCCCGCACTACTTCGGCCTCAACATGCTCTACCATCATCTGGTGCGTGTCAGAGAGCGAGAGCCGGGTGAGCCGAAGGGAAAGACGCCCGGCCTCTTTTACCTGATGCTGCTCGTGGCATTTCTGGTGGCGAACCCGGCGGTGCTGCTGCCGCAGACGCTCTCGTACCTGAACGCTTACACGAGCGGCTCGCTCCTGACGCACACGGGCTACCTGATGGGAGACGTGCTTTATAAGAACAACATGTCGGCGACCCCTTTTCGCGGCACGCCGCTCTATTTCTACGTGCTCTACCTGCTGATAAAGGTGCCGCTGCCGGTCATCGTCTCGCTCATCGTCGGGCTCGCGGCGGCTTTTCGCCGCCCGCGCCATCCGGGCCACGCCTTTCTGCTACTGATGTTCCTGCTCTGGATAGTGCCTTACTCTTTGATGGGAGCGAAGTGGCTGCGATACACGCTCTCGCTTCTTCCCTTCGTCTACATGCTCTCGGCCGTGGGCATAGTGGCGCTGATGAACTTGTTCGCCTCGCGCTTAAAGAGCATGAAGCAGGAGCGGCTCGCACAGATTGTCTGTGTGGCCCTGATAGCTTTCTTCGTGGCGTGGCCCGCGTGGACGGCCGTCGCTTCCAACCCGCACTACGCCGCTTACACGAACGCGCTCGGCGGAGGCCGCGCCGGATATTACTTCCCGCACGACGAGTTCTACGACGACGGGCTGAGAGAGGCCATAGAGTTTGTCTGCAAGGATGCGCCCCGTGGAGCAGTGATTGTAGGCGAGACGCCTGCCGTCTTTCGCTACTACCTTGAGGTGTTCGGTCGCACAGACCTTCAATCGCGCGTTCTCTCAGACCCTAAATTTGAGCTGGCAACAGCGGGCAGGCCTGCCTACATCATTATTCAGAAGGGGCGCACCTACTTTGAGAACCGTGAGAAGATGAAAGAGGTGCGCGAGCGCTACCCTAAGGTCTTCGACATCAGGGTCAGGGGCGAGAGCGCGGCGGAAGTTTACAAGATAGAGTAATCGAATTATTGGAGCCAGCGGCTGAGTCATTCCCGGGAATAGCTCAATCATTCCCGGGAATCATTGAGCTATTCCCGGGAATGACTACTCCATTGGGGCCAGTGACTGAATCATTCCCGGGAATCATTGAGTCATTCCCTTCAGTAATTGAATCATTCCCGGGAATAACTCAATGATTCCCGGGAATAACTGAATCATTCCCGGGAATGATTCAGTCACTGAAAGCAGGGGAAATGGCTTAAACCCTTGGATTTCAATGATTATGTCGCGTTTTGCGGAAATACGGGTATAGGAGAGCTTTTGCGGAATGAGTAAGAGAGCATCTTTTAGGGTTGCATTGACGGCGGGCCTGTTTGTGATGGCGGCGCTGCTGGTCTATTCGATGGCCGGGGCTGCTACAGCGCCGGAGCGCGTGCAGGTGGTGATTCTTTCCACGACAGACCTGCACGGCAACATCTATCCGATTGATTACTACACGAACAAGCCGGACTCGCGGGGTCTTGCGAAGGTGGCGACCGTCATCAAGCAGACTCGCAAAGATTTTCCGAACCTGCTCCTGCTGGATTCCGGCGACACGATTCAGGGCACGCCTCTAGCCTATTATCACAACAAGCGGAACAACACGCCGCCAGACCCCATGATGCTGGCCATGAGCGCGCTCAAGTACGACTCAATGGCCGTGGGCAATCACGAGTACAACTTCGGCCTCAAAAACATAGAGAAGGCGCGGCGCGAGGCAAACTTCCCTTGGCTCTCAGCCAACACCTACAAGGCTGGCACGCAGGATACCTACTACGACCCTTACATCGTCAAGGAAGTGAACGGCGTGCGCGTAGGCATTCTGGGCCTCACCACGCCCGGCATACCCAACTGGGAGAACATACAGAACTACAGGGGGCTTGAGTTTCGCGAGAGCGTCAGCGAGGCCAAAAAGTGGGTGCCCATACTGCGCGAGAAAGAGCGCGCAGATTTGGTCGTCATCACCATGCACATGGGAATCGAAGAAGACCTTCGCACGGGCGAGCCTAACCCGAGCAACGTGCCGAACGAGAACGCGGCCGTGCGTATAGCGCGCGAAGTCCCCGGCATTGATGTCATCCTGATGGGACACACGCACCGCGACGTGCCTTCGCTCTATGTCAACGGCGTGCTGCTGGCTCAGGCTAACTACTGGGGCAGGCATCTGGCGCGAGTGGACGCGTACCTTGAGAAGACGGGCGACAGGTGGCGAGTCGTGGCAAAGTCCGGGCGCACGATTCCAATGGATGACAAGGTCAAGCCCGACGAAGAGATTATGGCGCTCGCAAAGCCTTATGACGAAGAGACGCAGGCGTGGCTCGGGCGCGTCATAGGACAGTCGCAGGCGGAGCTGACGGCAGAGGGCGGGCGCTTTCAGGATACGGCCATCATGGACTTGATACAGCGAGTGCAGTTGGACGCGGGCGGCGCGGACGTTTCCATGACGGCGCTCTTTAACGCGCAGGCGCGCATACCTAAAGGCCCCGTCACCGTGCGCGACATAGCGGGGCTCTACATATACGAGAACACGCTCGTTACACTGGAAGTCACGGGCCAGCAGGTGAAGGACGCGCTTGAGCACTCGGCCAAGTACTTTCTCCCGTACGTTCAGGGCAAGCGCCCGCAGGAGCTTGTCAACGAAAGGATTCCTTCCTACAACTTCGACATAGCCGAGGGCGTCACTTACGACCTTGACGTGACAAAGCCCGTCGGCTCTCGCATACAGAACCTCAGGTTCAAGGGACAGCCTCTACTGCCTACGCAGAAATTGAAGCTCGTGACGAACAACTACCGCGTCAACGGCGGCGGCGGCTACGAGATGTACAAGGGCTCTCCAGTGGTCTACAGGTCAAGCGAAGAGATACGCGAGCTGATTGTGGACTGGGTCGAGCGCAACAAGGTCATCCCGGCAGAGCCCACGCGCAACTGGCGCTTGCTTCCAGCGAACTAAGAAATTAGCAGGGATGGACAGGATAGACAGGATAAAAGAGAAGAGCTTGCTTCTTCTTTATCCTGTCTATCCTGTCCATCCCTGTTAATTCTCTGTGCTGTGAAAGGTCGCGCTCTGCTTCCACTTTCTGTACATGTGCAGGGCGAAGCCTAGCCACATGCTGCTGGAGAGATAAGCGCCGAGCGTGTCGCTTGGCCAGTGCTCGCCAAGATAGACGCGCGAGAGACCTACCAGTAGGACGGGAAGGGCCGTCACTGTCAGCGCCACTCGCCGCGTGAGCGAGCCTCGCGGCAGCAGCGCGTAGGCCGTGAAGAAGAGGAAGCCGAAGTAGCAGACGTAGAAGGTAACGTGGCCCGAGGGAAAGCTCTGCGTCGTGAGCGGGCGAAAGACATCTACAAGCTCGCTCGAAGGGCGAGGGCGCGCAATCAGCCGCTTGAGCAGGCTGTTGAGAAGCTGGCCTCCGCCCGTGCTTAAGAGTAGCCCCGCTGCCTCGCTCCTGTGACCGAAGACGAGGAAGAGAATCATCGTCACGCCCGCAATCATCCAAGGAATCCACTTGTCACCGAAGAGCGAGACGAAGCGCATGAAGGTGAACGTCCCCGGCAGGCTCACGCTCTGTATATTGTTTGAGATGACCAAGTCCCAGGCGAAGTAGGCGTTGAGGTAAGCCAGAAGAGCCAGCAACGCGAAGAGCGTCACTCCCGTTATATACAGAACCTCCGCGCGCAGCAGTCTTCGGACTGCGCGACGCCTCAACGGGTCTCGCACAATCTGCTCATGCTCGGCGCTCTGCTCGTCAATTTTCTCGGTCATGCGTGAATAGGCTTTCTACTCCTTCTACAATATAATAGTAGCAGACTAACTCCCGAATACAGACGAACAGGTTTAGCCGGAGGCCGCGAAGCTTAAGCTTTTCTGCCTTCATGATTGGATGGACTGGAATTGTTAAGAGTCGAATACAGAGACGGATTATATCTGCCCGACATTGATTTGTGGCTGGACGCGGACGGCCCCAGAGAGCACTGCGTCATCTCGCACGGCCATTCCGACCACATAGCCCAGCACCGCTCCATCGTCGCCACGCCCGAGACGGCGCGCATCTTTCGCCATCGCTGCGGCGAGGCGCAGGTTGAGACGCTCAATTACGGCGAGCGGCGCGACTACGGCTCTTACGCCCTGACCTTCTATCCCGCGGGCCACTGCCTCGGCTCCGCGCAGGTGCTCGTAGAGGCCCAAGGGGAAAGGCTCGTCTATACGGGAGACATCAAGCTCAGGCATAACGTGGCGGCTGAAGACGCCGTTATAGTGCCGTGCGACACGCTCGTCATGGAGTCCACCTTCGGAGACCCCGTCTATAAATTCCCGCCCGAGGTGGCCACCTTCGAGCGGCTCTACGCGGCGGTTGACCGCGCCCTTTCCGACGACACGGTGCCGGTAGTTCTGGCCTACGCTCTGGGCAAGGGGCAGGAGGCGCTTGAGGCGCTTCTCAGTCGCGGCTATCGCGTCACGCTGCACGGCGCGGTCTGGAACGTCTCGGAGATTTACAGGGAGCTTGGCGTAGAGTTCTCCGGCCCTTATGAGAAGTACGACCGGGAGCACTTGCGGGGCCGCGTGTTGATTGCGCCGCCCGGCTGCCGCAAGCAGCCAATGATTACCAACATAGAGCGGCGCTACCTGATTATGCTCACGGGCTGGGCCGTCAGTAAGAGCGCGCCTTACATGTACAGGGGCGTTGACCTCTTGCTGCCGCTTTCAGACCACGCGGACTTTGACGAGCTTGTTCACCTGGCCAGAGAGAGCGGCGCGGAAAGAGTCATCACCATGCACGGCCCCGCGAAGTTCGCCGCGCACCTGCGCGAGCGTGGCATAAACGCGGAGCACCTCGCGCACCATCCCTCCAACAAAGAGGCCGCAGCCAAAAAGCGCTCAACCAAAAAGGCCAGCACCACAATCGAGCGCTCTCTCTTTTAAGACAAATTCAAACAGGGATAGACAGGATGGACAGGATAAAAGAGAAGAGCTTGCTTCTTCTTTATCCTGTTCATCCTGTCTATCCCTGTTAATTGCTTTTATGCTGTGCGGCGGCGGAAGCGGCCCAGGATTGCTTCGATTGCCTGATCCAGCTCGCGCACGCGCAGGAGTCTTGCCGCCGCTAGAAAAACCAGCCCGCCCGTGATAATCGGCAGGAAGGTTTCCAGAGCGATTACCTTGAACCCGCGCTCGCCGAGCCTCTCCACCAGAAGCTTGTAGGTGAAGTAGCTCGTGACAGAGAGC
>DATELK010000243.1:0-9321 GCA_035276685.1 Pyrinomonadaceae bacterium
CGGCGCGAGGCGAGTTTCGCCTGCTCGCCTGAGCGCCTTTGAAATCCTGCGGCGCGTAGAGGAAGAGGATGCTTACGCGTCTGTGCTTCTGGCTTCCGACGAAGCGCGCCTCAGTGCGGAAGACCGCGCCCTCTCCTACGAGATTGTGCTGGGCGTGTTGCGCTGGCGGCTCTGGCTAGACTATCTGATAGAGCATTACACGGGCAGGCGTGCAGGCAAGCTTGACCTTCCGGTGCTGCTCACGCTCCGCATGGGGCTTTACCAGCTACGCTTCCTCTCCCGCGTCCCTCCTTCGGCCGTAGTCAACGAAGCCGTCAACCTGGCGCACAGAAAGCGCGTTCGCTCGGCCGCGCCGCTGATAAACGCCGCGCTCAGGCGTGCCGTGCGCGAGCCTGACTACGACCCTTCGGCGGAGATAGAAGACCCTTTTGAAAGGGCTGCTGTCAGGCACTCTCACCCCCTCTGGCTCATACGTCGCTGGGCGGAATTTTTCGGGATGGAAGAAGCGGAAAAGTTTGCCGAAAGTAACAACCTCGCGCCGCCCGTGGCCTTTCGCATAGCTCGTGTAGACGAAGCCGTGCTGGAAGAGCTTCGAGCGGCAGGCGCGCGTCTGGAAGCTTCAAAGGTCGCGCCCGGAGCGTGGCGAATAAGCGGGGCTTCGGGCACGGTTCGCAGGATGGTGCAAGCGGGGCGCATCTATCTTCAGGACGAGGCTTCGCAGCTGGTGGCTCACGTCTTAGGCGCTCAGAGCGGGGAGCGAATACTGGACGCCTGCGCCGCGCCGGGCAGCAAGACCACACACATTGCCGGGCTTGCCAATGACGGCGCGATGGTTGTGGCCGGAGAGCTTCACCGCCACCGCCTGACGCCGCTCTTGGAGGCTTGCGAGCGCCTTAATCTTAAGAGCGTGCGAGCCGTCGTGCATGATGCAGAGCGCGGCCTGCCCTTCGCGCCGGGGACTTTTGACAGGGCTCTGGTGGACGCGCCCTGCACGGGAACGGGCACGCTCAGGCGCAACCCGGAAATCAGGTGGCGCATCAGAGCAGAGGACATCAGTGGGCTCAAAGCGGTGCAGCTGCGTATTTTACGGAACACCGCGAGGATGGTAAGGCACGGTGGTCGCTTAGTCTATTCGACCTGCTCCGTGGAGCCGGAAGAGAACGAGCAGGTCGTGTCACAGTTCCTTGAAGCGGAGAGCGGGTGGAGGCGTTTGAGCCTACAGGTGCCGGGCTCTTTGAGTCTTGAAGATGGCACGGCGCGCACCTGGCCGCACAGGCAGGGGACGGACGGCTTCTTCATAGCGGCGCTTGAGCGAGTATGACGAAAGCGCTCGCTTCCGGCGCTCAGTCTTTTGCGGCTTGCTGTGTGAAACGTGCGGGTGTTAGACTTCACGGTCTTGATTCGTTGACCCGACGCGCTCGTCTTAAGCTCCCCGGCCGAGCGACCGAGCGGGAAAATCCCGAAAGGCAAAACGAGATAGGTTGTGAGTGTACTCAGGCGAGCCTGGTCGGCCTTCGGCAGGCTTGGAACCATTATTGCCATTGCTCTGGCTTTCATCTTCGGCATGACGGGCACAGTCTACCTGAGCCTCAGAAGCCCTGAAGTCAAAGTGCCCAACATCCTCGGCAAGGACAGGCAGGGCGCGGAAGACGAGCTGAGCCGCGCGGGTCTCAACATGCGCGTGCGCGCCACCCGCTACAGCGCCGACGTGAAGCCGGACTCGATTCTGCTTCAGCTGCCGCATCCCGGCGAAGTAGTCAAGACGGGCCAGACCGTGGCCGTCGACATCAGCCGCGCGCAGGCCAAAGAGGGCGAGGTTTCCACCAGCGTCGCCAACCAGAACGAAGAGAAGAAGCAGGATTCCGAAGAGAACAAAGAGGACGGCAACCGGAACGAGGCTCAGACGAATACTGCCAATAATCAGAACGCGAACCAGAACCAGAACAACCGGAACCGTAATAAGAACAAGAACGCGAACAACGCTAATAACAGCAATAATCGAAACGCCAATAACTCGAATAACGCTAATAACCGTAACGCAGGCGCGAACGCGAACCGCACGGCCAACAACGCCAACAACCGCAACGCGCCCGTTACCACGAATAACAGCAATCGGACGGGCAATAACGCGAACGGTAACAGGCGGCCCACTCTTACTACGCCGCCCTTTAACCCGGGCAGCAACACGCGACCCTGAAGCGAGTCTATAGAGTCTAAAGAATGGTTGAGATTGCCCCGTCTATCCTTTCCGCAGACTTTGCCCGGCTGGGCGAAGAGATAAGCGCCGTGGAGCGTGGCGGCGCTAAGGTGGTGCATGTGGACGTGATGGACGGCCACTTCGTGCCGAACATCACGGTCGGGCTGCCCGTGGTAAAAGCCGTGTCGAAAGCAACGCGATTGACCGTAGACGCGCATCTGATGATTGAAGAGCCGGGCCGCTATGCCGAGCAGTTCGTCGAGGCGGGAGCGCAGATGGTCTCCGTACACGTGGAGATTGACCCGCACCTCCATCGCACGCTCGCGGCAATAAAATCCAGGGGGGCGCAGGCCGGAGTGGCCATCAATCCTGCGACTCCGCTTGTCTCTTTAGAAGAGGCTCTGCCCTTTGCGGATTACGTGCTGCTGATGTCCGTCAATCCCGGCTTCGGCGGGCAAAAGTTTATAGAGACTTCTCTGGATAAGCTCAGGCGGCTGCGCGCCATGATTGACGAGCGACGCCTTAAGACGAGAATCGAAATCGACGGCGGCATCGACCGCTCGAACATAACGGAAGTGGTTGCCGCCGGGGCCGAAATCATCGTCGCCGGTTCAGCCGTCTTTAACACACCAGACCCTGCACAGGCCGTGCGCGACTTGCGCGAAGCCACAGTCGAGTGGGTCTGAAGAAAATGATGAAGGCAGAATGCGGAATGCAAAATTAATTCATCATTCTGCACTCTGACTTCTGCATTGCTTTTGGGAGGTTTTATTTAATGTATAGACGCCTTGTCGCAACGCTCGCTATCTGCGCGATTGCTTTCATGTCGGTTTCCGCTCCCGTCACAGCCTTAGGGCAGCAGCAGGGCAGCGGCACGCAGCAGGCTGGCAGCGACGCCACGCCCATGCAGCGCTTAGAGGTATTGCGCTCGCGCCTCGACGCGATGCGTCGCTCTTTGAACGGCGCGCTCGCGGGCTTTAATGCTCAGGACAAGAACGAAAAGACGTCCGACGACCCGCGCGAGCGGCTGCGAGGCATGGAGAAAGAGGCCGGCTCCGTCCTCAGCGACGTCAACAACACAATCAACAAGCTGCAACGCTCCGAAAAAATCGAGCCTGACCAGGTTGATAAGCTTGAGACTGCTACGAACGACTTGGACGCGCGCGTGCAGACGGCCCTGCGCGAGACGGCCAGCCTTCGCAGCAATGCCGGTACAGAGACGGGCATCAAGAGAGGTAAGAAGAAGAAGAAATTTCTTATCTTCGGCGGCGGCGACGATGACAAGTTTGAAGAGCTGACCGCGACGGTGGCTCCGGGCCGCGACCGCGTGCTCTTTGAAGAGGCCGCGCACGAAGTCCGCAAGGGTCGCTACGAGACGGGCCGCTATCTCTTCAGCACCATCATCACTGCCTACCCCGACTCGCAGTACCTGCCCATGGCCAAGCTCGCCATAGCGGACTCCTTCTACCTTGAAGGCACAACTTCCGCGCTGATACAGGCCGCGGCCACTTATCAGGACTGGCTGACCTTCTTCCCGACGCACCCGCTCTCGGACGACGCCATGCTCAAGGTGGCGGAGAGCGAGATGAGGCAGATGGGCCTCTCCGACCGCGACGTGTCGCACGCGCGCAAGGCGGAGCAGCGGCTCAAAGCCCTCTTGCAGCAGTTCCCGAACACGAACCTGCGCACGGACGTTGAGCTTCGCCTTCGTGAAGTTCAGGACAACCTTGCGATGCACAATCTTCAGATTGCGCGCTTCTATCTGGACGCGCGCTACAAGGGCGGCAAGGGCGGCTTGAAGGGCGCTCAGTCGCGCCTGCGCGAGATTGTGGAGAAGTATCCCAACTTTACGTGGATGTCGGAGGTGCTTTTCCGCTACGCCTACACCTACCAGCAGGAGGAAGAGACGGACGAGGCTGCCAAGTACTACCAGCGCATCGTGCGCGACTTCCCCAACAGCGAGTACGTGGAGAAGGCTAAGGAGCAGTTGCAGATTATAGGCGCTCCTATTCCCGACCCTGACCCCATCAAGTCCAAGATTCCCGAGCCCGAGAGGCCCGGCATGGTGGCAAAGCTTTTGACGGAAGTCACGGGCTACGCCAACGTGACCGTGGATAAGAATGGCGTGCTCATCAGCAAGGACAAGGACAAGGGAGACCTGCTTGATCAGGTCATAGCCAATCAGGGAGTGCTGCCTGACAACGCTACGCCCGTGACCGCTCCGCTCAATCGTCGTCCCCCGGCACAGCCCAGACCCGCGCCTACTACGGGCGGGGCCACACTGGTGCCGCAGGGCTCAAGCTCTCCGGCTTCGACGACTACGCCGACGAGCACTTCTAATACGGGCACGACCACAGGGACAAGGCCGTAAGCCGTAGAATGCCGTCAATTGAAAGCCCCGCGCTTCAGGTAATAACGGAAGAGCGCGGGGCTTTGCTTTTATCCTCCGCTCTGGCCCCGGTTGGCCTTGTCTGCCTGCCGGATGTTAGAATTTCCGCATAGCATTTTTATTATGGAGAGCCGAACACAAACACAAACGAGCACGCAACAGGAGTTGGTGCGTCGTCACAGGCTGGCGGCGACGGTGACGCGCGCTTTTTTAGTCTTAACCGTGGCGCTCATAGCCGTGGCCTTCACGGGCCGCGCGCCTACAGTCGGCAGCGGAAATCCTGACCCCGTGCTCGTAGCCTTCATACGCATAGGCATAGTGGTCATGGGCATAGGCGCGGTCACGCTTCGTCGCACGAGGTTCGCGGCCATGCGCTTGCAGGACGTGGCTGCGGTGCGCGGCATATCAGGGATGCTCGCAACTTTGCAGAACACGACCGTTCAGGTAGCAGCGCTCGGAGGATTCATTTCCATCCTGGGATTTTTTCTGATGATGCTGACGGTTGACCCGTCGAACATGGTCTTCATAGGGATTGCTGCGCTGGCGGTCTTAATCTACGCATATCCCAGGCGTGCGGCGTGGCAAAGGGTCTTACACGGAATACAGCAGTCGGGCGATGCCAACGACACGCCCGCGAAAGGCAGGGTCGCTTGAAAAGTTTTTCCAAAGCTCTGGCAGCCGCGCTTCTGGCTCTCTTAGCGGCTGGCTCTTCTCATCTGGTCAGCGCGCAAAGCGACTCTACATCTGCGCCGCCACCTAGGCCCATGCCTACGCCCGCGAAGCCGCAGGGCAATGCCCTGGCCGGAACCTCGCAGCAGCCCGCGCAGCCGGGCAATGGAAAGAGCTTAACCGAGAGGGAAAGGCGCGCGGCGGCCTATGCGAAGCTGATGGAAGGGCAGCGATTTTTGACCACCATCACGCGGGCGAACATGGAGACGAACCTGCGCCGCGCAAAGCTCGCCTTTCAGGAGGCAGCGCAGCTTGAGCCGAATCTGGCCGAGGCGCACACGGCGCTCGCCTGGGCCTCCTTCTATTATCCGCCATACGATTTTGAAGAGGCCGGGCGCGAAGCCCAGCTTGCCGTAAACATAGACCGCAACAACTTCGGCGCGCACCGCATACTCTCTCGCGCGCTCGTGCTGAAGAGCGGCCTGCGCGAAGGAAAGCTCATCCCGGCGGTGGTCACGCAAACCATAGCTTCCCTGCGCGAAGTCGTGCGCCTTAATCCGAACGACGCTGAAGGCTGGGCGCTGCTTGGCGAGTACTACTTCGCCACAGACCGCTTGAACGAAGCCATAGAAGCCCTGACGAAATGGTCTGCCGCGCCGGGCTCGCTTGAGCCGCGCTTTTATCAGGCAGTCACAAATGGTCGTGAGCTGTCGCCCGAATCCGCGGCTGCGCGACTGAGCCAGGCATACATACGCGCGGGCCGCTTCAACGAGGCGACGGCCGCTATACGCCGCGCCCTCTACCTAGACCCTGAGAACAAAGAGTATCTGGATATTCTGAGCCAGTCGCTTGCGGCGGGCGGCGCGGGCGACGCTGCCGCCATCAGCGAGCTGCAACGCATGGCCGACGCCAGCCCGTCGAACCTGACGGCGCTCAGAGCGCTGGCGCGGGCGCAGGCGAGGGCCGGTCGCATAAACGAAGCTGTTGCGACTTTGCGCTCGGCGCTTGTCAGAAAGGGCGTCAGCGAAGAAGAGCGCGTGCAGATTCGCGTGGAGCTTGCCGGGATGCTCTCGGACGCGGAGCGCTTCACAGATGCCGTCACCGTCTACGAAGAGATGCTGAAGGAGCGCGGCCTCGCGGAAGAGCCTCTCACGGATGAAGAGGAACGTGAGGTAGCCTCGGCAATCTTTCGTCGCATAGTTGAGCTGCAAAGAAGCGCGGGCCTCTCGCAGGATGCCACGGCCACGATTAACCGCATGCGGCGAGTCTTAGGCAAGGATGACCCGACGGCGGATTTGATTTACATAGACCTGCTGCGCGGCGAAGGCAAACGGCGCGAAGCTTTGCAGGCCATACAGGCCGCCCGAAAAAGCTTCCCGAGCGATTCGCAGTTCCTGGGCCTTGAAGCGCAGGCCCTGACAGATATGGGGCGCGTGGACGAAGCCGTCACGATGCTGCGCTCTCAGATTAAAGGCTCCGAGCTTGACTTCAACACTTACCTGCTTATCTCTAACCTCTACACGCAGGCGGGCAAGGGGCGAGAGGCCATAGACGCCGCGCGTAAGGCGCTTGAGATGGCTCCGCCCGCGCAGCAGCAGCTAGTGAGCGCGGCTCTTCTGACGCTGGCCTCGGCGCAGGAGCGCGCGGGCGACCCCAAAGGCTCCGAGGCTTCCATTCGCCGCGTGCTGGAAAAGGAGCCGGACAACGCGACCGCTCTTAATAACCTCGGCTACTTTCTGGTGGAGCGCAACGAGCGCTTGCCCGAAGCGCTTGAGATGATTCAACGCGCCGTGCGCGCAGAGCCTACGAACTCATCTTTTCTGGACAGCCTCGGCTGGGCCTACTTCAAGATGGGAAAGTTGGAGGAGGCTGAGCGCAACCTGAGGGAGGCTGCCAAAAGAGACCCGTCGTCCTCGACCATTCAGGAGCATCTGGGCGATGTCTTACAGAAGCAGGGGAAAGTGGCGGAAGCGCGAGTCGCGTGGCAAAAAGCCCTTGGCCTCTCCACGGACGCGGACGAGACGGCGAGGATAAAAGCCAAGCTCGGCGGCAAGAGCAAGTAAATTGTACGTTTCTCGCGCGCAAGAAAATCGCAAGAATCCCCGGCGATAAATTTCGTTGACAATCCCGTGCGTGATTGTGTCTAATTTAACTGCTCACCCTGTTCTGCTGGCAGAACGCGCGAGTGGGCTTTAGTTCTTTTGTCAATTTAAGCTCGATAAAGGCAAACCTGCCGCGAGGCAGGGACGCAAAGCCGTGAGTCTCTGGAAGGGGAAGCGATTCTCTTTCGAGAGATTGTCTGGTTGCCGAAGGCAGAAGAAAGCTCTCGAAAGCTTTACCATAAACGTTAGACCTTTCTTCCCGACGCATTCAAACAAGCCACAAGCTTTACAACCTTTATCAGTTTCTCAAGGCCGCGAAGAGCACAGGCACGCTCGCTCTTACGGCAATGGGTAAGCTTGCGCGCTCTCGTTCTCGAAGAGCGTAGCAGGCCGCGCCGTCACCGACTAAAGGCACTCCCGCAGCGATGCAGGTTCGCAAAGCCAGGAGTCTCTCCCCCCAGGAGATAGTCCGGCTACCGAAGTGAGGTTCAAGCAATGAGGAACAAGCAGTTTGCCGTAACGGGCAGCACACAATCATCCTTTCATACCGCAACACTTAAAGCATTCATTCTCACCTTAGCAATTCTCGTTTCAGCCGTCGCCGTCCAAGCTCAGACCGCAAAGCAGCCGAAGCCTGTGCCGCGACTCGTAAGCTCGTCGAGGCAGGTCGTGCCGCAAGCTCCAAGGCCGCGCCTGATAGCTTCCATTCCAGTGTCGCAGATTCCGGACATGAACAGGGACGCCAACACGCGCGCCGCTTCGACGGGCACGAGCTATTCGAGCGGCGCGACATTCGCGGGCGCGTCCAGCCTTGAGAGACGAGCCTTCGAGCTTATCAACTCGGAGCGTCGTCAGCGCGGCGAATCGCCGTTGCAGTGGGACGCGGAGCTTTCACAGCTTGCACGACAGCACTCGCTCAACATGGCTCGCTCCGGCGCGCTCGGCCACACGGGGCCGGACGGTCGAGGCATGGCGGAGCGCGCACGCGCCGCAGGCATTCGCGGCTGGCAGGTGCTTGGCGAAAACGTCGCCTTCAATCAGGGCTTCAATGACCCGAGCGCCTTCGCGGTCGAGCGCTGGATGGGCTCTTCCAAGCACCGCGCGAACATTCTCAACCGGCAGTTCACGCGCACGGGCATTGGTGTTGCTCGCGCCGCTGATGGTAGCATCTATTTCACGCAAGTCTTCGTGAACTGAAATAGACCGCTTCCCGCAAACTAAAAAAATCATAAAGGGGCGGTCGGCGCTTTTTATCAAAGAGGAAAGGCTGGCCGCCCCTAAAGTGTCTCTACGCTCCTTTACGCTCCCCGCTTACGCCAAAATAAACTGGCGGCTCAACGTGCTGGGCCGCCGCGCAGACGGCTATCACGAGATACGCACAATCTTTCAGACCGTCACGCTGCACGACCGTTTGACCTTCGCTGCAAGCGATGATGAAAGACTCTTTCTGACCTGCGACGACGAGACGGTGCCGTCTGACGAGAGAAACCTTGTGGTGCGCGCCGCTCTTGCCCTGAGAGAAAAATTTCAGGTGAGAGAAGGCGCGCAGCTTCATCTTGAGAAGCGCATCCCTGTGGAAGCGGGCCTGGGCGGCGGCTCAAGCGACGCTGCCGTGGCGCTTCTGGGCCTGGCCGCTCTCTGGCGCATAAAGACGAACAGGGAAGAGTTGAGCCGGATTGGCGCGCGTCTCGGTGCCGATGTCCCTTTCTTTTTCACGGGCGGAACGGCGCGCGGGACGGGGCTCGGGACGGAGATAGCGCCGCTTGAGGACGCGCCCGCAGTGCCTCTTCTGATTATCAAGCCGGAGGCCAGAGTCTCCACGCCGGAAGCCTATAAAGCCTTGAAGCGCCCCGCCTTGACAAAGGAAGTGGCCGACATTATTCTTTCTATTTCTCGCGAAGAGGCGCGAATACGTGATTCGCTACATGAGGTGCTGCACAACGATTTCGAGCGGGCGATTTACG
>DATELK010000244.1:0-1296 GCA_035276685.1 Pyrinomonadaceae bacterium
TCAGGAGGGGCGAGACGAGAAGACCGAGGATGATGAAGAGGCAGAGCGTACGCTGCCCGTAGTTGAAAAGGGCGAGGCCTTGCGCCTCAACGCTGTTAAGCCCGAGCAGCATTTCACGGAGCCTCCGCCGCGCTACACCGAGGCCACGCTCGTCAAGGCTCTCGAAGAGAAGGGCATCGGGCGGCCTTCGACCTACGCGGCGATTATGACGACGATTCAAGACCGCGAGTACGTGGAAAAAGTCGAGGGCCGCTTTCATCCGACGGCTCTCGGCACGACGGTCAACGACCTTTTGGTGGCGAGCTTTGACGACCTATTCAACGAGACCTACACGGCGAGGATGGAAGAGGAGCTGGACGAGATAGAGGAAGGGAAGCTCGCCTGGACTGCGGCGCTTCACGAGTTCTACGAAAAGTTCGCCAAGGACTTGAAGAACGCGGAGAAGCAGATGAGGGCAGCCAAGCAGCAGGCGATTCCTACGGACGAGACCTGCGAGAACTGCGGCTCAGGCATGGTCATCAAGTTCGGCCGCTTCGGCCAGTTCATGGCCTGCTCGAATTATCCTGAGTGCCGCACGACGCGCGAGATAGCTCGCGCTTCAAACGGAGAGACGGAAAGCACGGCTGCGGGTCAAGGTGATTCTGCGGGCGAGAGGCAGGAAGCTGGCACGGAAGGCGAAGAAGAGTCGTGCGAGTTGTGCGGCAAGCCTATGGCTTTGAAGCGTGGTCGGTTCGGGCAGTTCCTCGGCTGCACTGGCTATCCCGAATGCCGCAACATCAGAAAGATTGCGAAGAGCGGGGCGGTCGCGCCCGCGCCGGTTCCGCTGGACGAAAAGTGTCCCGTGGACGGAGCGAATCTGGTGCGGCGTCACGGCCGCTTCGGAGAGTTCATCTCCTGCTCCAACTATCCGAAATGCACTTACATCAAGCGCGAGACGACGGGCGTGCCCTGCTCGCGCGCGGGCTGTCGCGGCGAGATAGTGGTTAAAAAGTCCAAGCGCGGCAAAGCCTTTTACGGCTGCTCGGAGTATCCGAAGTGCGACGTGGTCTTCTGGGACAAGCCTGTCGCGGAAGCCTGCCCGCAGTGCAAGACGCCGTTCCTGCTTGAGAAGACTACGAAGAAAGAGGGCACCTTCCTCTACTGCTCCAAGGAGGGCTGCGGCTATCGCACGCAACCGGTCGTCGCCTCTACGCCTAAAACTTCCGGCGACGAGCGAAGAGCCGTCAGGTAAATCACACAGGTCGGTACCGCCTGCGGTAGCGGGCGGGTCTCTTTAGCCTTAAGCATGACTCTACT
>DATELK010000245.1:0-42734 GCA_035276685.1 Pyrinomonadaceae bacterium
TCCGAGGAAGATTCAAACAGGATGGACAGGATGAATAGGATAAAGAAAAGAGAGTTACTGCTTCTTTTATCCTGTTCATCCTGTCCATCCCTGTTAAGTTCTTCATCGTATAGCCATCATGGTTGCGAGCATGGCTGCGACGAGCTTCTCCTGCGTGCCGCTCAGGGCGAAGACTTCAGCCTCGCAGACCGTGAGGGTTCGCCCGGCTCTTTTGACCTCGGCTCGTGCTATGAAACTTTCGCCGCGCGCGGGCGAGAGAAGGTTAATCTTGTACTCCACCGAAAGCACGTCCGCATCTTCCGGCATGAGCGTCAGGGCCGCGTAGCCGCAGGCCGTGTCGGCTATGCTCGTGACTATGCCTGCGTGAAGATAGCCGTGCTGCTGCGTTAAATCATCACGAAAGGGAAGCTCTATACTTACTAGGCCGGGCGAGACCTCTGCCAGATGAGCGTTGATGGTCTTCATCAACGTCTGCCGCGCGAAGCTCTCTCTGACGCGCTCTTCAAAGCGCTCTGTCTTAGGCTCGAATGCTTTCATGATTACTCAGGCTTACCGCCGCTTCTGGCCCTGACCTCTTCGGATGTCAGCCCGTAAATCGGCGGCGTCTTTACGTCCAGCAGCCCCAGGTAAAGATATAGCTGGCCGCGATGATGAATCTCGTGCTCAATCATGGCGCGCAGCCACTTCCATGTGGCTATCTCGGCCCCGCCCGGCGTCTGGCACTTTCGCTTCAAGTCATCATCGCTTAAGGAGCGGAAAATTTCCATAGCCTCCGCGTGCATGCGATTCATGAACTCAAGCACCGCGTCATAGCCGTCCGCCAATTCCGGCCCGTGGCCCGGATAAAGGCTCGGCCGAAGCTGCACGTTCTCGGCGTACATGTAGCGCTCTATCGCCGCCAGATGACGAAGGATGTCCGCGAAGGTGAACTTGCCTTCCCTGTATGTCCAGTCAATCTTGTCCGGCGGAATCTCTCGCACGACGCGAAGGGTGCGCCCGCGTATGCGCTCGAAGTAATCAATGAAGGGTTCTATGGTTCGGATTTCCATGATTCAGATAATGGAGAGCGTAGGTTTGGGCGCGCTTCTCGAAAGCTCGCGCACAATCTTCAGGCCCTGCTCAAGCTGCTGGCGCGTGCGGACTCCGCCGAGGCAGACGCGCACGGCGTGCGGCGCTTCCTCTCGCGCCGGGACAAAGGCTTCGGGCGGCGTGACCAGCACGCCTCGACGACGCGCCTGCGCTATGAACTCGTCGCTGCGCCAGGGCTCTGGCAGCTCAAGCCACAGGTGAAAGCTCAGTGGATGAGCATGAAAGCGAAGCCCGTGAAAGATGCGGCGGGCCATCTCCTGACGCGCTTCCGCCTCGCGCCGCTTCTGCTCTATGAGACGCTCGGCCGTGCCGTCCTTTATCCACTCGGCGGCTATCTCCGCCATCAGAGGCGCGGCCATCCAGACAGTAGAGCGCAGACTCGTAGCAAGACGCTCGACCATACGCTCCGGCGCGAGCAGATAGCCTATGCGCATCCCGCCCGCGATTGATTTCGACGTGGTCAGTATGTAGTAGCTGCGCTCGGGCGCAAAGTGAGAGAGGGGAAGCGGCGGCCGCTCAAGCATGAAGCTGTGCACGTCGTCTTCAACTATGGAGATGTCGTGCTCTTCGGCTATGCGCGCAATCTCTCGCCTGCGCTCTTCCGGCATCACCATGCCCAAGGGGTTGTGTATGGTCGGAATCGTGTAGAGCACACGCACTGCGCCGCTGCGACAGGCACGCTCGAAGGCTTCAGGTATTATCCCATGCTCGTCCGTGTCCAGCCCCTGCAAGCGAAGGTGAAGCAGGTGCGCCAGGTTCTTCATGCCCGGATAGGTCAGGCGCTCCGTGAAGACTGTGTCGCCCGGCTTGGTCAAAGTCGAGAAGACGACCGTCATGGCGTGAAGCGCTCCGCTCGTAATCAGGACGCGTCCCGCCTCTGCCTCCATCCCTGAGCGAGAAGAAATCCACGCCGCGCCCGCAGCCCTGTGCCGCTCGGCCCCAATCGGCGTGTGATAGCCGAGGAGGTTCGAGAGGTTCGGGCGGCTGGAAAGATTCATGAGCGTTGACGAGAGGGCCTGGCCCAGCGGGTCGCCCGCAGCCACTGGCGGCAGGTTCAGGCTCAGGTCTATCAGCGAGTCATCCTGCGCGGCTATGTTCGGAGGGAAGGCGTCCGCGAAGAGGTCTTCACGAACGTAGGTGCCGCGTCCCGTCTCGCCTACGAGCAGTCCGCGCCGCTGCGCTTCCGCGTAAGCGCGCGTGATTGTCCCGACCGTGACGCCAAGCCTTAAGGCAAGCTCCCTGTGCGTGGGCATCTGCTCGCCCGGGCGAAGCTCGCCGTGCTCTATGTCCTCGGCTATGCGGTCTGCTATAGCCATGTAACGCGCGCCGTTCTGTTTAGTGATGTCTGGATTCCACATAAAAGATTCTCGTTGACTGGATAATTGTACCGGCGTATATTCGACACAATTCCTGAGGATTTGTCAAATTGTACCGCTACAATCGCCCTTAAAAGCACGAGGAGATGTTCGATGAAAAAGGATGAGTATGAAGGCTTGCAGACGAGAGCGCTGCACGCGGCGACGCACCTGAACAGGACGCGCGCCATCAGCGCTCCCATCTGGCAGACCACGACTTTCGTCTCAGATTCGCCGGAAGAGTATGCGGAAACGGCTGCATCAGTGCATCCGCCGGAGTTCTACACGCGCTACGGCAACCCCACGCACGAGCGCGTGGAGCACACGCTTGCCTCACTTGAAGGCGGCGAGGCCGCGCTCCTTACAGGCTCAGGCATGGGAGCAATCACGCTGGCCGTGATGAGCCAGGTAAAGGCTGGCGACCACATTGTCTCGCAGAGCGACCTATACGCGGGAGCGCGTGCCCTGATGCGCGACTTCGCGCCGCGCTGGGGCGTGGAGACGACCTTCGTTGACCAGACACGGGCGGAAGAGTTCGAGGCGGCGATTCGTCCCAACACGCGGCTCATATACTTAGAGTCGCCCAGCAACCCGCTCCTGCGGCTGACGGACTTGAGGGCCGTGACATCTCTTGCCAAAGCGCGCGGCATCACTACGGTCATAGACAACACCTTCTCCACGCCCGTCAACCAGCGGCCCCTTGAGCTTGGCGTGGACGTGGTGATTCACAGCGCCACGAAATACCTCGGCGGGCATCACGATTTGACTGCGGGCGCGCTTATCTCTTCCGAGTCTTTCATCAAGGATGCCTGGAAACTGGGCGTGGTCTTCGGCTCCGTGCTTTCGCCTTTTGACGCGTGGCTGCTAATGCGCGGGCTTAGAACTCTGGGGATAAGAGTTGAGCGACACAACCAGAACGCTCTGAGGCTCGCGCAGTTTCTTGAGCAGCACACGAAGGTCGAGCGAGTGAACTATCCGGGTTTGGAGTCGCACCCGCAGCACCAGCTTGCGCGACAGCAGATGAACGGCTTCACAGGCATGTTGAGCTTTGAGCTTGCGGGCGACAAGGAGTCGGCCGACCGCTTCATCGCAGGGCTTAAGCTCGCAGCTTATACGGGAAGCCTCGGCGGTGTGGAGACTGTGATAGTGAGACCTGCGGCCATGTGGAGCCACCAGTTGACGCCGGAGCAGCGTCGCTCGACGGGAATCAGCGAGAATCTCTTCCGCGTCTCTGTTGGATTGGAAGACGAGCGGGATTTAATCAGGGACTTCGAGCAGGCTTTGGAGGCGGCATGATGGGAACAAGGCTGAGCGTTAATCTGAACAAGGTGGCGCTTCTGAGGAACGCGCGAACCATTGGCATACCGAGTGTGCTGCGCGCGGCGGAGATTTGTATAGAAGCGGGCGCGCACGGCATCACGGTGCATCCCAGGCCGGACGAGCGGCACATCAGGCGACAGGACGTGATGGAGCTTGCGGAAGCTTTAAAGTCTGCGCCTCACGTCGAGTTCAACATAGAGGGCAATCCTTTCCCGGAGTTCATGGAGCTTGTGCTGAAGGTTAAGCCTACGCAATGCACGCTTGTGCCTGACAGTCCAGACGCCTTTACTTCAGACCACGGCTGGGACTTGAAGGGAGCCGAGGCCGAGCGCTTGCGGCCAATCATCAAGAGGCTCAAGGATGAAGGCATTCGCACGAGCCTTTTCATGGAGACAGACCTTGAGCAGATAGGGCTTGCGCGCACGGTCGGCGCAGACCGCGTGGAGCTTTACACGGAGCCCTTTGCCGCGAGCTTCGCGCGGGGCGAGAGAGTGGAAGAGACGCTCGAAGCCTTTCGCAACGCGGCGGAGAAGGCGCAAAGCATCTGGCTCGGCGTCAACGCGGGCCACGACCTTAACCTTCAAAACCTAGGTCTCTTCTGCTCCATCCCGGACATCATGGAGGTCTCCATAGGACACGCTCTGACGAGCGACGCGCTTGAGATGGGACTGGCGAACGCTGTGCGTGCTTATCTAAAAGTTCTTGCGGAAGCAGAGGCGGGAGAAAGGGAAGCGACTAGGGCGCTGGCCTCCTGATTTGACGATGAGCGAAAAGGAAAAGGGCGGGATTCCCGCCGAAGAATGCAGGGTGACGGTCGAGGACGCGCTCGCCAGGCTGCCCGGCGCGGCGGGTGAAAGGTTCGCTTCCGTGCTTGAGCACGGGACGCTTCAGGTGGAGATTTACGCGCCGCGCGGCGAAGACCCGCAGCAGCCACACACGCGCGACGAGGTCTACATAATAGTGGGCGGGAGCGGCGTCTTCTTAAACGGCGCGGTGCGCCACTGGTTCTCGCGCGGCGACCTGCTCTTTGTGCCCGCAGGGCGCGAGCATCGTTTCGAGGCTTTCACCGAAGACCTTGTGACGTGGGTCATCTTCTACGGGCCTGAGGGCGGCGAAGCAAAGTGAGGCGGCGTTATGGAGCAGGGCCTGTCAAATGTGACCGTTCGCGCGGCGAGCAACAAAGACGTTGAGCGCATCAAGCATCTCGTCTTCACAACCCTGCGCGAGCACGGCTTGGAGCCAGACCCGGAAGTGACGGACGCAGACATCGAAGACATAGAAGAGAACTATTTGAAGAGGGGCGGCCTGTTCGAGGTCATAGAAGACGCGGAAGGGAACCTGCTCGGCACCATAGGCCTTTATGCTTTAGACCGAGAGACCTGCGAGCTGAGGAAGATGTATTTCGCGCCTTCACTCAGGGGGCGAGGCATGGGACGCCGTATGCTTGAGCGAATGCTTGAGCGGGCGCGCCGTCTGGGCTTTAAGAGCATGAGGCTTGAGACGGCGAGCGTGCTTAAGAAGGCCATACGCCTCTACACCAGCTTCGGCTTCAAGCCTTTTGAGGTGACACACAGGTCACGGCGCTCAGACCAGACTTACTCTTTAGAGCTGTAAAAAGTACCCAGTACTTTTTAGACGGGCTTGCTCTCTATGATGCTGAGGCTGGACGGCGTCTGTATGATGTTGGTCAGCTCGAAGCCTGCCGCTTCCAGCAGCTTCTTGTACTCTTCCGCCGTGCGCTCGCGTCCGCCGGGCATGAGCAGTTGTTGAATGTCCAGCACCTTTGCCGGTGCGAACTCAGAGTCCTCCGCGATTATCTCTTCTATCAGCAGGAGCCTTGCTTCCGGCTTCATGGAGCGGCGGCAGTTCTTCAGAATCTCAACTGCCCTGGGGTCGTCCCAGTCGTGAATGATGTGCTTTAAGAGGTATGCGTCGCCGCCTTCGGGAACGGCTTCCAGAAAATCGCCCGTGATGGTCTCGCAGCGGTCTGCCACGCCCTGCTGCTCAAAGAGCCGCTCGGCGACGGGCGTCTGATTCGGCGTGTCGAAGAAGATGCCGCGCGTCTCAGGATTGGCCTTGAGAATCGCCGTGATGAGCTTGCCCTGTCCGCCGCCTATGCCAACAATCTTTCCAAAGCGCGAGAAGTCGTAGCCCGAGACAATCGCCTCGTTATAGAGCGAGGCGCAGCAGTTCATTGACTCAAGGAACATC
The DNA here is from genome assembly GCA_035276685.1 of Pyrinomonadaceae bacterium. Taxonomy (GTDB): domain Bacteria; phylum Acidobacteriota; class Blastocatellia; order Pyrinomonadales; family Pyrinomonadaceae; genus JACVRN01. Next base: position 5,976 of record DATELK010000245.1, read on the forward strand.
TTCGCGTTGTCAGGATGCCGCTCAAGATGCTGGAAGAAGCCCGTGCCGAAGACGTGCTCGAAGGCGCTCTCGCCCGTCTTGACGCTGTGCAGGATGTCGCCCCACGCCTGCCAGTTGCACTGGCCGCCCATGCAGACCGCCAAGGGGCGTAAACTGCCTTGCGCGTCGCTCCGCAGCGTTTCGCCCATAGGCGTCAGGGAGAACTGATTCGGCTCCGTCTCTTCAAAGACTCCTACGGCAGCCAGAGCGCGCAAGACCCTGTAGAGCGAAGCGGCGTCCGTGCCTGTGGCACAGGCCAGTTGCTCGCTTGAGCGCGGGCCGTCTTTGAGGATGTCCGGCAGGCCAAGCTGTGCCGCGACGTACACGGCCTGCGAGAGCATGAAGCCGTAAATCATGCGGGTCATGGCCGTGCGCGGCGCTGCCCTGAGCGGAGCCATGTAGTCTTCCGGCTCTGCTGTGGCGCTTGCGTGTAGTCCTGCGGCTGCTTGGTTCGATTCCATATTAATTGATGCCATAAATTTCGGTCGCTCGTGGCGGGCGCGTTTCCCCCTTGAAATGGCCTGAATCAGGCCCCTCTGTTATTAAACGCGAGAATATGTGCGGATTTCAATCAGAGGGAGGAAAATTTGTTTTTCGGGAAAGGCGGAAAAAAGGGCAGTCCGGCCGCGCGATTTAAAGCCTGTTTCTCAGGGGAGACCTTTTCAGGCTTCAAATGCAGGGCCGGACTGCCCTTTGGGGGAGAGAGAAAAAAGCTCCTCTCAGAGCCTTAGAGGCTTTTAAGCCGTCACAGCTTCAATCACGCACATGGGAGACTCAGTAGGCGTGATGCGCTCAAGCCGGAAGCCTGCCGCCTCAAAGAGCGCGCGGAACCCTTCGGCCGTGCGCTCGCGCCCGCCCGGAATGAGCATCATCACGAGGTCTCCGAACTTCGCCAGGCTGGGCTCGTTGCCTGCTGGCACGACCGACTCTATCAATATGACTTTGCCGCCCTCTTTGATGGCACTGCGGCAGTTCTTCAGGATGGCTATAGCCTCTTTGTCATCCCAGTCATGGATGATGTGCTTCATGATGTAGGCATCGCCGCCCTCCGGCACAGCTTCGAAGAAGTTTCCGCCCACGGCCTCGCAGCGCTCCGCCAGGCCTTCGGCTTCGATACGTTCCTTAGCGCCCGCGACCACCTGCGGCGCATCGAGTACGACGCCCTTTGAGTTTGGACTCTTTTTGAGAATCGAAGTCAGAAGGCTGCCGTGACCGCCGCCTAAGTCCACGATTTTCTCGAAGCCTGAGAAGTCGTAAGCGCGCGTCACTGCGGGCTCCACGACCCGCGTCAATTCCGTCATGGACTGGTTAAAAGTCTCCGCGTACTCAGGATGCTTCCCGAAATAGTCCCAGCAGTCCGTGCCGAAGACGTGGTCAAAGGCGCGCTCGCCTGTCTTAACAGTATGAAGCAGCGCTCCCCACGAAGGATAATGCACCTCGCCAAGCTCAGATGTGGCCAACGCTTTGAGCGAGAAGGGAACGTCCGAGCGCAAGGTTGCGCCGAGCGGAGTCAAAGCGAAGCGCTTCTCTGCATCTTCCGAGACGACGCCCGCCGCGCCCAGAGCGCGCAGCACCCTGTAGAGCGAGGGCGCGTGCGTGTTTGTCACTTCGGCCAGCTCTTCAGCCGTCTTAGCGTTGTCCTTCAACTGGTCTGCGAGCCCGAGCTTGGCCGCTATGTAGACTACGCGCGAGACCCAAAAGCCGGAAATCATCCCGACCATCTTCATGGCCATCTCCATAGGCTCCTGCCCCGCCTGCTCGCCCCCCTTAACCTGCATCTCTGACTGTGCCATTGCCGATTCAATCCCTTTCTATGAATGAGCGGAAAAATTAACAGGGATGTACAGGATACACAGGATAAGAATAAAACAATAGCTTCTTCTTTATCCTGTTCATCCTGTCTATCCCTGTTAATTTCCTTTCTTATCTTAAGACCATGCCTTCCAGCGCCACGGTGTACTCTTTTTTGGCGGCGTCGTATCGGACGCTGTACTTGGTCGGATAGTAGCCGGGCTCGGCGTACTTCTGCGGCAGCTTTATGTACTCGGTGACGCTCGTCTTCGTCTCGAAGAAGCTCTTGGCAATCATGGGCTCGAAGAAGATGAGCTTGCCGTCGTAGTTGCCGTAGAGGAAAGTTCTGGTAAAGGGCTGGCCCTTCAGCTCGTTTGATGTCGGGTCAATCCAGTGCGCGCCCATGCGCGGGACGGCCGTGTCGGGCGGCAGTATGTAGCCCTGGGGGACGTACTCGTCGCCGGGCTTCCTGTAGCAGCGCGCCAAGTCTTCGCCCTGCGCCGTAATCCGCTCCTTCTCTTCCACGGAGATGGTGTAAAAGTGTATGTCGAAGTGCGGGACGGTGTAGATGTTGGCCGGAGGATGCCCCATTGGGTTCCAGTCAAAGCCTATGTGGTCAAAGGCAGTCCCCTTTGCTTCCTTCGGGAGCGCGAGGTTCATCTCAAGGCTTTCCTGGCCCTTGGGTAACTCCGCCGGCGCTGTTTTCAAGGCCGACTCGCTGAAGGTCAGACCCACCGCCGAAGGTCTGCCCGCTTCGTCCAGAGTTACCCATGAGCGCACAGAGCCGCTCCCGAGCGGCCTGGTTGCTCCGACGAAAGTCCCCGCCCTGCTTTTCGCCGGAGAACTATAGCCCTGTCGTTTCTGCCCCAGCACCGCGCCCTGCGTGAAAGCCATCCCTATGAGTAAAAGCAGAAGCGCCAGCGCCTTCGATACGTGTCTCAAGGTATTAAGCCTGCTCGTCATCATGATTTTTCTGTCTCCTACGATTTTGCCTCTCAACCTGTAACGCGTAAACGAAACGGAAACCGAATCACAGGAGACGCGAAAAAGTTGGTCGCCATTTGACTTTCGAGGCGGACAAAAACTATGCTCGGCTTTGAAACTAAGGGAAACCCTCCTTGACGGCCGCATGTGTCTGGCCGGTCTCAATATGAAGCCCCAAAAGCCGGAGGTGACAGAGCTACTGAAGGAATCGGCGCGCGGCGACCGTGCTGCGCTGGATCAGCTTCTACCGCTCGTCTACAACGAGCTGCGCCACATAGCCGACCGCTACCTGCGCCGCGAGCGCGAAGACCACACGCTGCAAGCGACCGCTCTCGTGCACGAAGCCTACCTGCGGCTGGTTGACCAGAGGAACGTGGAGTGGCAGAACCGGGCGCACTTTTTCGGCGTCGCCGCGCAGATGATGCGCCGCATACTCGTTGACCACGCCCGCGCGCACCAGACGGCCAAGCGCGGAAGCGGCGGCATCAAAGTCTCCCTGGACGACGTGCTTGAGATTTCGGACGAGCAGATGGAGAGCATGCTCGTGCTGGACGAAGCCCTCAAGGCGCTTGAGCAGCTTGACCCGCAGAAGAGCCGCATCGTCGAGCTGAGGTTCTTCGGCGGCCTCTCCATAGAAGAGACCGCCTCGGCCCTCGGCATAGGCACGGCCACCGTCATACGCCAGTGGCGCATGGCCAAGGCCTGGCTCTATAACGAAGTGACAGGCGAGAAAGACAGTTTTCAGTAATCAGTTTTCAGTTTTCAGAAAAGAGCCGGTTGCTTCTTACTGAAAACTGAAAACTCAAAACTGAAAACTGATTACTGTTTTTATGACCCCCGAACGTTGGAGACAGGTAGAGGAGATTTTTAATTCCGCTCTGGAGCTTGTTGGCCCGGAGCGAGTGGATTATCTGGCGCGTGCCTGTGCAGAGGATGCTTCGCTGCGCGGAGAGGTAGAGCGCCTGCTGGCATCTTATGAGAAGGCGAGCGGGTTTATAGAAGAGCCTCCGTTCAGGATAAAGAAGCAGACGGAAGAGGCTAAGCCTCAGCACGCGTCGCTGCTGGGCGCGGAGTTCGGCCACTACAAGGTTATAGGCACCATAGGCTCCGGCGGCATGGGCGAAGTTTACCTGGGCCAGGACATGCGGCTCAACCGAAAGGTGGCGCTCAAGCTTCTGCCTTCTGAATTGACGGAAGACCAGGACAGGCTCCGTCGCTTTGAGCAGGAGGCGCGAGCCATCTCCGCGCTTAATCATCCGAACATCGTCACCATCTTCGAGATTGGCAGCTCAGACCTGGGCCGCTTCATCGCCATAGAGTACATAGAAGGGCAGACGCTTCGCTCACTCACCACGAAGGGCAAGCCGCCGCACGAGACAGTCTTGCAGCTTGCGAGCCAGATGGCGCGTGCCCTCTGCATCGCGCACGAGGCCGGTGTTGTTCACCGCGACATCAAGCCCGAGAACATAATGGTGCGCCCGGACGGCATAGTTAAGGTGCTGGACTTCGGCCTTGCCAGACTGATGCCCGGCGGCGCGGCGCAGTACTCGGACGAAACGCTGCTCTACGACACCTCCGCCAACATCACCAGCCGTAAGTTCGAGGCCATCACGAGCCCCGGCATGATAATCGGCACGATGCGCTACATGTCGCCCGAGCAGGCACGCGGAGAGATAACGGGCACGCCCACGGACATCTTTTCCTTAGGCATAGTCTTTTACGAGCTGGCGACGGGGCATCATCCCTTCATGGCCGAATCGCAGATAAGCGCCATGAACGCCATACTCACGCAGCAGGCCTTGCCGCCTTCGCGCATCAATCCGGAAATCAGCGCTTCCTTCGACGCGCTCATCCTGGGGATGCTTGAGAAGGATGCTCGCTTGCGGCCCACGGCCTCGGCGGTTGACGAAGTGCTGGGAAGCCTCACCGGAAAGCGTCCCGTCTCTTTAGAGACGCGCACGCCGTCTCTCTCCCTGCGCCGCATGACCGTCGGCCGCGAAGAGGAGCGCGGGGAGCTTCGCGCCTGCTTTGACAGGACGGTTCAGGGACAGGGCCTGCTGGTCTGCGTGACGGGAGAGCCGGGCATAGGCAAGACAACTCTCGTGGAAGATTTTCTGGTTGACCTGAGCTTAAGCGGTGAAGTATGTACGGTGGCTCGCGGCCGATGCTCCGAGCGGCTCGCGGGCGCGGAAGCCTACATGCCTTTCCTTGAGGCGCTGGATTACCTGCTGCGCTCAAGCGAGGGCGAGCACGCCGCGCGCATCATGAAGCTGGTCGCGCCCACCTGGTACGCGCACGTTGCGCCGCTTTCGCAGGACGGCTCGCCGGACGAAGTCAAGACGGACATCAAGACCGCCTCGCAGGAGAGGATGAAAAGGGAGCTGTCCGCTTTTCTTCAGGAGATTTCGCAGATAAAGCCGCTAGTGCTTTTCATAGACGACCTGCACTGGGCGGACGTGTCCACCGTTGACATGCTCGCCTATCTCGCCAGCAAGTTCACTGGGCTGCGTCTTCTCATACTGACCACGTATCGCTCGTCAGACCTGCTGCTGGCAAAGCACCCGTTCCTTCAGCTCAAGCGAGACCTACAGGCGCGAGGGCTCTGCCACCAGATAATGCTACAGTTTTTGACGAACCATGACGTTGAGAGTTATTTGAACCTTGAGTTTCCCGAAAACCATTTCCCGAGAAAGCTGCCAGACCTGATTCACTCGAAGACCGAAGGCAGCCCGCTCTTCATGGTGGACATGGTCAGGTACTTGCGCGACCGGCAGGTGATAGCCGAAAAGGAGGGCGTCTGGCAACTCGCGCAGAGCTTGCCCGACATGGACAGGGAACTGCCGCAGTCCGTGCGCAGCATGATTCAGCGAAAGATTGACCAGCTCGACACGGAAGACGTTCGACTGCTGGTCGCGGCAAGTGTGCAGGGCTACGAGTTTGATTCTACGGTCGTGGCCGAGGCGCTCAAGATTGACCCTGAAGAGGCCGAAGAGCGTCTGGAAGCTCTCAACCGCATACATTACTTCGTGCGCCCGCTCGGAGAGAAAGAGTTTCCCGATAGAACGCTGACCTTGCGCTACCGCTTCGTGCACGTCCTTTACCAGAACGCGCTTTACGCGACGCTGATGCCTACGCGCCGCGCTTCCTTGAGCGCGAGCGTGGCAGAAGCGCTGCGCGCGCATTACCGCGAGCAGGAGTCTGCCATCGCCGCGCGCCTCGCTGTGCTTTACGAGGCGGGACGAGACTTCGAGCGCGCCGCCCGGTACTTCCTTGTAGCCGCTCAGCACGCCGCGCAGGTCTTCGCCAATCACGAAGTCGTGACCCTTGCGCGTCGCGGGCTAGACTTGATAAAGCTTCTGCCCGACACGCCCGAGCGCGCACGTCAGGAGCTTCTCTTTCACGTGTCTCTGGGCGTGCCTCTGATGGCCACGCGCGGCTACGCCACGGCAGAGGTCGAGGAGAACTACACACGCGCGCACGACCTGTGCAAGCAGCTTGAGGTCAACTCTGAGCTGCTTCCGGTGCTGTCGGGACTGTGGCTCTTCTACATGGTGCGCGAGGATATTGGGAGAGCGCGCGAGTTCGCGGAGCAGGTCGTGGAGCTTGCTTATTCCTGCGAAGACCCTGCGCTTAAAGTCGAAGCCCACGCCATGCTCGGCGCGTCTCTCACTCACCTGGGCCAGTTTGAAGAGGCGCTTGAGCATCTGGAGAAGGGAGTCGCGCTCTACGAGGAGCAGGAGCAGCCGCGCCTCTCTTTCACGGGCCACGACCCGGCCATGACCTGTCTGAGCTTCGAGGGCTGGGTCTTGTGGAGCTTAGGGTATCCGGAGCGTGCGCTTGAAAAGGCCGAAGAGTCGCTTGCGCTTGCGCGCCGCCTCAATCACCCGCAGACCCTGGCGCTCTCGCTCTTTATGACCTCGTTTGTCCACTACATGCGGCGCGAGTTTGAAGTGAGCCTCAGGCAGTCCGAAGCCTCCATGGCCGTCTCGCTTGAGCACGACCTGCCGCAGACGCTCGCGTGGAGCAGCGCGCATCACGGGCTGTCGCTCGCCTACCTGAATCAGGGAGACAAGGGCATACGACAGGCGCGCGAGAGCATAGACCGGCAGCGCGCCATGGGGGCAGAGCTTGCCCGCCCGAACTTCCTCTCCATGCTGGCCGAAGTGCTTGGGATGTACGGGCGCGTTGACGAAGCGCTGGCGACGATAAAGGAAGCGCTTGAGGTGGTTGAGAAGAGCGGCGAGCGCGCCAAGGAAGCTATGATACGTCTCGTGAAGGGCCAGCTACTCTTGAAGAAGGCGGGGCTCTTTAACGAGTCTTCGCGGATAAAAGCGACCGCCGATTTAATCAACAAAGAGCAGCTCATCGCGGAGGCCGAAGAGAGCTTTCTGGAAGCGATACGCGTGGCGCGAGAGCAGAAGGCCAAGGGCTGGGAATTGAGAGCCGCCACAAACCTCTGCCGCCTCTGGCAGCACAGGGGCAGACGCGAAGAAGCGCGCGAGATGCTCTCACAAATCTACAACTGGTTCACGGAAGGCTTCGACACCATAGACCTCAAGGAAGCCTCCGCGCTGCTGGAAGAGCTGTCTTAAGAAATTAACAGGGATAGAGAAGAAATGCAGAAGGCAGAGTGCAGAATGATGAATTAAAGAGAAAGCATTCAACTTGAGTCTTTCTTTTCATTCATCATTCTGCACTCTGCCTTCTGACTTGTCTTTCCATCCCTGTTAATTCTCTTCTTTCCGCGCGAGGAAGAATTTTCTGCCCGTGTGGTCTGCGAGTCCCATGTCGCGCTCCGCGTCGAAGACGGCCGCCTCAGCAAAGCCTGATTGACGGAGCGCTCCCTTTATCTCCTTCATCGAATAACACCTCTCCGTAATCACGGTGTCAGAGCGCTCCCATACTTCTCCGCGACGGCGGAACATGGTGATGTCGTAGCGGCCGAGCTTCTCTCCACGGTCATAGTGCCCGCGCAGGATGCAGGCCTCGTCCCCCTCCACTATAGAGAAGTAGTCCGCCCAGTGATTGAGAAACCCGCTCTCCATGTTCATGTCGAAGAGGAAGAGTCCGCCGGGCCGAAGCGACCTGTGCGTGCAGGCCATAGCCGCCCGCAGTTCTTCCAGTGTCATCAGGTGATTGAGGCTGTCGAAGGTGGAGATGACGGCGTCGAACGATTGCGGCAAGTCAAAGGAGCGCGCATCCGCCTGCACAAAGCCGGAGCGCGGAGCGTGCTGCCTTGCGTAACGAAGCATCTTCTCCGACGCGTCAAGGCCCGTCACGTTGTAACCCATGCGCTCAAGCCTAGCGGTCGTGTAGCCTGTCCCGCAGCACAGGTCCAGAATGCGGCTTGCCGATGGAAGAGAAGGCAACAGCAGCCGCTCTATGACCGTGAAAATCGCTGGCGGCACCTCCTCGCACCAGTGGCGCTCGTAGAACCATGAGAAGGCGTCGTAGGATGAATCGATAGAGGCTCTTGTCTCGTTAACCGTCACTTCTTGCCGCCGCTCTTCTCTCTATCTCATAGGTGAAAAAGTCGCGGGCCATAAGCGTGTTGGGGAAAGTGGCGCGTGCCTCTCTCAGAAGCTCTTCGGGCTCAACCGCCGCTCCCGGCGCATAGCGCGGGCTGAAGTGCGTTATCAGCAGTTGCCCGACTCCCGCTTCAAGCGCGACGCGCGCGGCCATCTCCGTCGTCGAATGAAGACTGCGACGCGCAAGCTCTTCGTCGCAGATTGCATAGGTCGCTTCGTGAACCAAAACGTCCGCGCCGCGCGCCAACTCCACAGCGCTCTTGCAGTAGATGGTGTCCGTGCAGTAGACGAAGGAGCGTCCCGGTTTCGGAGGCCCGCTGAACTCGCGCCCGTCGAACGTGCGCCCGTCCGGCAGAGTGACCGTCTCGCCGTTCTTCAGCCTGCCATAGAGTGGGCCCGAAGGAATGCCCAGAGCGCGCGCCTTGTCCACGTCGAATGCGCCGGGACGGTCGTGCTCCGTCACGCGGTAGCCGAAGGCCGGAATGCGATGCTTGAGCTGTCTACAGGTGACTGTGAAATCCTTGTCCTCGTAGACCACACCTTCCCTGACGGCGTGAATTCTCAAGTCATAACCGAAGCGCCCTTCCGACAGCCGAAAGCTCTCGCGCACGAAGGTCTCCACTTCGGGCGGGCCGTAAATCTCCATGCGCTCTACGTGCCCGGCCATCCCGCCCGTCGCAAGCAGTCCCGGCAGTCCGAAGAAGTGGTCGCCGTGCATGTGCGTGATGAAGATGCGCGCCAGTTGGCTGAACTTCAAATCGCTGCGAAGAATCTGCTGCTGCGTGCCCTCGCCGCAGTCAAAGAGCCACGCCTCGCCCCTCTCCGGCAGCCTCAAGGCGACCGCCGAAACGTTACGCTGCCGGGTGGGCACGCCCGCGCTTGTCCCCAGAAAAGTGACCTCCATACCTGTCAACAAACTTACTCGAAGAACAGGCAAAGCGCAAAGAAGCCGTTTTTTCTTCTTTTGCCTTCTACCTTGCTTGTGGTACGATGTTTCACGCTTGCAACAAGAGGGCGTTTGTGTGCTCTCTTAAAGAAAAACCTAAAGCGAGGGAAAGAAGATGTCATTTAACAAGATTACTATCGTGGGGAACCTTGGCCGAGACCCCGAGCTGCGCTACACGCCGCAGGGCACGGCCGTCTGCTCCTTCACCATGGCTTCGAACGAGAAGCGGAAGGACAAGAACGGGATGCAGCAGGACTTTACCACCTGGTTCCGCATCACGGTCTGGGGCAAGCAGGCGGAGACCGTCTCCAAGTATCTTTCAAAGGGGCGAAGCTGCTACGTAGAGGGACGCCTGCACATTGAAGAATGGCAGGACAGAGACGGCAAGCAGCGCTACACGCTGGAGGTCAACGCGACGGACGTTCACTTCATAGACGCAGGGAGCGGCGCACAGAGCGAAGGCATTCCGGTTCGCGCTGCCGCAGCCGGAGGACAAGCGCCTGTGGGCGGCGGCCGCATCACGGCCGGAAGTCGTGCCCCTCAGGCTTCGGCCGAGATAGACGAGGACGAGATTCCTTTTTAACAGGCTTGATGTAGAGTTAGAGGGCCAGAGCGCCTTGGCCTTCATCAACAATAATCTTCTCTAAAGAGAGAGACTAAGAAAGCCATGACCGATAAAGCTTCCGAGACGCCGGACGTGACGGGCGCGCTTGCGACCCTTGACCAATCGCAGTTCATGCCAGCCATGTCTATAGAGCTGGCCGTGGAGCGCTACAACACCATCACGGAGTTCGTGAGCCGTGTCTTGAGGCGAGACGTTGACTACGGCACGATTCCGGGCACGGACAAGCTGACGCTTCTCAAGCCCGGAGCCGAAAAGCTCACGACCTTCTTCGGCCTCTCGACGCGCTTTCAGGTCATAGAGCGCATAGAGGACTGGACGGGAGCCATGCATGACGGCGAGCCCTTCTTCTACTACCTCTACCGCTGCCAGCTTTATCGCGGCGACCTGCTCGTGGCCGAAGCGGACGCCTCCTGCAACTCCCGTGAGACGAAGTACCGCTACCGCGAGGCGCAAAGGACGTGCCCCGACTGTAAGCAGGCGGCAATCATCAAGGGCAAAGAGGAATATGGCGGAGGCTGGATATGTTTCAAGAAGAAGGGAGGCTGCGGCGCTAAGTTCAGTACCGGCGACGCCGCGATTGAGGGCCAGACGGTCGGGCGCATTTTCAACCCTGACATAGCCGACCAGGTCAACACCATACAGAAGATGAGTCAAAAACGCGCGCTCGTCGCGGCGACGCTCTTGGCCGTCAACGCCTCAGAGTTCTTCACGCAGGATATTGAAGACCTTATGACTATACCTACGTCGGCCGCGCCCGCTGACGCTAGAGAAAGCTCATTCAGCAGGAGCGCGGTTCAAGCCGTAGATGAAAGGAATTTCTCTTCCGCCCGGCCCGTCGCCGTGGAGGAAGAGCCTGACCTGCGGCCAGCCATCTTAGCGGCCTGTCGCGCATTGGGGAAGACGGAAGAGCAGCTTGAGGACTGGCTACAGAAGAAGTTCGGGGCTGGAAAGATTGACAGCCTCTCGCAGAGCCAGAAGCGAGAAGTGCTCTCTTTCCTCAACGGCCGCATAGCCAAGCAGCGCGCCGCGTAGCGCTCTTTCGCTTTTAATTGTGCTCTGGACAGGTATGAACCCCGCGCATCTGACATTGAGGTTTGAGGCAGGGACTCTGCTGCTGGATGGGGCGGAGCGTGATTTTGCTGTGCCGGGGGCGTTTCGTTGGGACGAGAGGGTGTTGAGGTGGCGGGCTCCCGCTTGGGCCTACAGGCAGGTCGTGCGCGAGCTTATGCGTGGCGGCGTGGAGTTTGAAGATAAGGCGCGCGGCTATCACGAGTTTGATTTCCCTACTCGATTGTTGTTTGAGCCGAGGCCGTATCAGGAGGAGGCCATTGCGGAGTGGCGTAGGGCGGGGCGCTCCGGCGTGATAGTGCTGCCTACGGGCGCGGGCAAGAGCCTCGTGGCGCAGATGGCAATAGCGCAGATTCAGCGCTCCACACTCGTAGTCGTGCCCACGATTGATTTGATGAATCAGTGGTACGACATCCTGCTCTCGTGCTTTCAGGCCGAAGTCGGCTTAATCGGCGGGGGCTATTACGAGATTGGCGCGTTGACGGTGACGACTTACGCTTCGGCCTTCCGTTTCATGGAGCGCTTGGGCAACCAGTTCGGCTTCATCATCTTTGACGAGTGTCACCACCTGCCCGCGAGCGTGCATCGCTACGCGTCGGAGATGTCGATTGCGCCTTTCCGTCTGGGGCTGACGGCTACGCCCGAGCGCGGCGACGGGAGCGAAGAGGACTTGCTGCAACTGATTGGCCCGACCGTTTACAGGCGCGAGGCGCACGAGCTCGCGGGAGAGTATCTGGCCGACTACCAGCTCGTGCGCGTGGAGGTGAAGCTCTCCGTGGAAGAGCGTGCGCGTTACGAAGAGGAGCGCGCCGTCTTCAGAAAGTTTTTAAGCGACAGGAACATCTCTCTGAGCAGCCTTCACGGCTGGCAGCTCTTCATAGCGCAGAGCGCCAGAAGCGAAGAGGGACGCCGCGCCATGATGGCTTACCGCGAGCAGAAGCGTATCGCTTTAGGGACGGAATCGAAGCTCAGGGTGCTTGGAGATTTACTGCGTCGTCACAGCAAAGACCGCACGCTCGTCTTCACCGCAGAGAACGAGATGGTCTACCAGATTTCCGAAAAGTTCTGGATTCCGGCCATCACGCACCAGACCGGCATCAAGGAACGCCGTGAATGGCTCGAAGCCTTCAATCAGGGCCGGGTGCTGGCGCTTGCGACCTCCAAGGTCTTGAACGAAGGCGTAAACATCCCGGAAGCGTCTGTCGCGGTAGTCCTCTCAGGCTCAGGCTCTTCGCGCGAGCACATACAGCGTCTCGGGCGCATCCTTCGCAAGCAGCCTGGCAAGGAGGCCATTCTCTACGAAGTTGTGACGAGCGAGACTACGGAAGAGAACATCAGCCGCCGCCGCACCGACGCCGGGCAATTCCGCGCAGCCATGAGCGGCGCAGTCCCGGAGCTTTGGGGGAAGATTCTGTAGTGAGAAGAGAATTAACAGGGATGGACAGGATAGACAGGATAAAAGCAGAAATACTTTCTCTTTCTTTATCCTGTACATCCTGTCCATCCCTGTTAATTTCTTAATTTCTTATGTTGACGGCTGACCTTGCACAGAGCTGGCAGCGCGGGGGGCGTTGCGGGCCAAGGTACATTGATAGACGCGACGAGGATTACCTGCGCGACGCGGACGCGCTGATACGCATCTTCTCCGAGCACGAGGGGCGGCCACGGCGAGAGCTGGCCCACGCGCTCGAAGAGTACGTAGGCACGGGCACCGATTATAAAATCCTGCGCGGGCTCATAAAGCTGCTGATGGACAGGTGCGAGTTCGAGACACATTCGGCCGTGGAGCCTGCGGAAATCCGTCGCGCTCTGTTTACGCGAGCGACTGCGGCTCATCCTGTCCTGAGCGATTCGGAGTCGCGAGAGACAATCCTCCATGAAGTCGCGCTTGAGCTTGGCGCTTCGCCCGACGCGATTGTGAACAGCCTCTACGCAGACCTGCCTGAGAATCAGAAGCTCACGGAGTTCGAGTCCCTGACGCCGGAAAAGCTGCTCGACGTATACAACCTGGCGCAGGCGCAGGCGCTCCTTTATCACTGTGTGGAGATGCGGCTCGACGTAGAGCCTCTAGGGCGCGATGACTACCGCGAGCTGTTCAGCGCCATCAAAGCTTACCGTCTGATTCACACCATTAAGGGAGATGCGCGCACGGGTTATCAACTGCGCCTGGACGGGCCAGTCTCCATGTTTCACCGCTCGCAGAAGTACGGAGTGCAGATGGCGGTCTTTCTCCCTGCGCTTCTCATGTGCAAGGGATGGGAGATGCGCGCGGAGATTGCTTCCGGCAAGCCGGGCCGTGAGAACGCTTTCTTTGAGCTGTCCAGCAGCCAGAAGCGGCTTCAGTCGGATTATCTGGAAGGCTTGGCGGACGAGAATCCCGTGAAGGAGAGATTTGCAGCGAAGTGGGAGAAGTACGAGACCGAGTGGACGCTCTCTGCGAGCCGCGAAGTCATCGCGCTTGGCGAGAGCGCCTTCATTCCAGACTTCGTTCTGAAGCACCCGCAGGGGCAGACCTTTTATCTTGAAGTCCTTGGCTTCTGGACGCCCACGCATCTCGCGCGCCGCCTGAAGGAGTTCGCGCACGCGCGTTTTTCAAACTTCATCCTCGCCGCCTGGGACGAGCTGCGCGGAAGCCGAGACCCTTTAACGACAGTTCCGCCCCACATCATCGTCTTCAAAAGAAGCCTTGACCCTGTGGCGGTCGAGCTGATGCTGAACGAGCTGGCGGGCATGGGGAGTGAAGAAGAGCGATGATGACGGCAATCAGGCAGGCGGACGGGCGAAAGGTGGGCGCGTGGGAAGCTGAAAGAGAAGAGCGCCCTTTCCTGTGTCCGTGCTGCTCTGAAGTAGTGACCCTGAGGCGCGGCGGAATCATAGCGCCTCACTTCGCTCACAAGCCGCCCGTCACCTGCGAGTACGGCACGGGCGAGTCTGAAGAGCATCGTCGCTGCAAGATAAGCATCTTTGAAGCGCTCATCGCAGACCCGCGTGTTCGCAAGTGCGAGATGGAGAGAGACCTAGGCGCTGTCCGCCCGGACGTGAGCGCTTACATCAACGACAGGCCCGTGGCGATAGAGGTTCAGGCCAGCAGTCTCTCTCTTGAGACCATAGCCCGCCGCACAGAGGAGTACGCGCGTCGAGGCATATACGTCCTCTGGCTTCCCATCTACAGGGAGAGCCTGAAGGCAGAGCTTTACAACCCAAGGCCCTTCGAGCGATGGCTGCACGCAGCCTACAACGGCCGGGTCTATTACTGGGTCGAAGCCCTTCGCATTCAGCCTGTGCATTTCAGGGATTACCTGACCAAGGTGCGCGGGCGCTCGCACGACTACGAAAAGCTCTCTACGAAGAAGGTTCCGATAGACGGGGAGGCCGTGACGCTGACGGAAGATTTCATGGCGGTCGAGCGGCAATCTTACACGCGCGGCTTCATAAACGTTCCGCAGTCGAAGCTCTTCATGGACACGCAGCCCGCGTGGTACGAAGCGATTCGCCCCGCGCTTCTACAAAGGCGCAGGTTTACTTTAAGCTCACGCGCTCGTCGAACTTCGGGGCGGCGCGGTGCTTAGTAGCCTGCTCGAACGAGTAGGCGAGCTTGATGAGCGTGGGCTCGCTCCACGCGCGACCGAAGAAAGAGATGCCGACGGGCAGGCCGTAGACGTAGCCCGCAGGGACGCTTATGTTCGGGTAGCCCGCGACCGCAGCGGGCGTCGAGCTTGCGCCGGAGAAGTGGTCGCCGTTGATTAAATCCGTAGTCCACGGCGGCCCGCCCGTCGGCGCTACAATCGCATCCAGCCTGTGCTTTCGCATGGTCGCGTCTATCCCCTGCGCTCTGGACAGCAGGTGATTCTTCGCCAGCGCCTGACGATAGGCGGGAGTCGTCAGAGGCCCCTTAGCTTCGGCCCTCAGGAAAAGCTCCTGACCGAAGTAGGGCATCTCGCGCTCGCGGTTGCGCTCGTTAAAAGCAATTATCTCTTTCAGCGAGCGGACGGGAGCGCCCGCCCCGAGCCCCGCAAGGTACTTGTTGAGGTCTGCTTTAAATTCATAAAGCAGCACCTCAAGCTCCGTGTCGTCGAACTTGCCCATAGTCTCTACGTCCGCCGGGTCAACTAGAATCGCGCCCACGCGCTTCATCACGTCCAGCGCCTCGCTCATCAATTTGTCCACGTGGTCGCTGAAGCCGAAGAACTTTCGCGCCACACCTATGCGCGCACCTCGCAGGCCCGCAGGGTCTAAGAAGACAGTGTAATCGGATAAAAGTTTTCTGCTCGCCGCACCCGTAGCCGCGTCGCGCGGGTCTGTCTCTGCCAGCGCCGCGAGCAGTATGCAGGCGTCTCTAACGGTGCGCGCCATGGGGCCTGCCGTGTCCTGGCTGTGCGCTATGGGGATGATGCCCGAGCGGCTGACGAGGCCGAGCGTGGGCTTGATGCCTACGATTGAGTTGGCGGATGAAGGGCAGACTATGGAGCCGTCCGTCTCAGTCCCTACGGCGACGGAGCAGAGGTTGGCCGCGACCGCCACGCCCGAGCCCGAGCTTGAGCCGCAGGGGTTTCTATCGAGCGCGTAAGGCAGCCTTGTCTGCCCGCCTCGCCCGCTCCAGCCGCTGGTGGAATGAGTGGAGCGAAAGTTGGCCCACTCGCTCAGGTTAGTCTTGCCCAGGATGACCGCGCCGCGCGAGCGCAGCCGCTCGACTATAAAAGCATCGCGCGCGGGCTTTGCTCCGACAAGAGCTAGAGAGCCGGCCGTGGTCATCATGCGGTCTGCCGTGTCTATGTTGTCTTTGATAAGCACAGGTATGCCGTGCAGCGGCCCGCGCACGCGGCCAGCCTTGCGCTCTCTGTCCAGACCTTCGGCAATCCTCTCGGCGTCCGGATTAACCTCTATGACGGAATTGAGAGCGGGGCCTTTACGGTCAATATCTTCTATGCGCGACAGGTACTTTGCCGCGAGCGAGCGAGCGTTCCATCGCCCGGACTCCATGCCCGCCTGAAGGTCTGCGATGGTTGCTTCGTCAAGCTCGAAGGCGCGAGTCCTGTTTTGGGAGAATACGGACGCGCCGTGCAGGAGCGTGTACGACAGCCCGGCCGCGCAAGCCGCAGCCCCCGATTTGAGAAACCGCCTGCGATTCAAGCGGGCTCTGTCACCTTCGCTTTTCATAACCTTTTTCACTTCACCAGTCCCCTATCAAGATTTAACTCGTGCTTTAAGCCTTCGCAGCATGGCCAGCGCCACCTCTCCCACTATCTGCGCCTGTGTAATCCAGTCCATGGAGGATTGCCCCCTTGTATGATGAGTCAGCGACCGCGCTCCGGCCTCGTCGAGTGTCTCATTCTGGGCCAGAACGGCCCGTCGCCTGCGCCCGAAAAAAAAATAGCGACCAAATGGCTCCGAGTGCCACTAACATAGTAGCTTTTACAACCATTTTACAACGCGAGGGCCCGCCCTGCTGTAAAATTCAAACTTTCAGGGGCCGCTCGTCGTTAATGATTTGGAACTTTCAACCGTCTTATAAGTAATTACTGGCAGAAAAATTTTCTGCCACAAATCGGCAGCAAGCGGTGTTTATAGAGATAGAGCAGGGAAACAGAAGGTTTTTCAAGCCCTGACGATTGAGCCGATAGCAGGGGATTTTGGGGAAGAGAGCAGTACGAAAGAGAAAGCCCCATCCACGCCGAAGACAAAGAAGACAATTTATGCCGCCCAAAAGGCGGCGGGTGAACCGAGATGAAAAACAGGCGTCTTAACGTATTGTTCATAGCAATCATAGCTCTGGCAGCCGCGCCGCAGGCCATGCACGACGCGCACCGCCTGGTAAACGCCGCGCAGGAGCGTGCCGAAAGTGAGTTCTGGAGCATCTTTCTGAGCTACACGTCGCCGGAAGCGGGCGAGGCTAAAAGCTCCGGCAAGTCTGAGCTAATGGCCGCGCGCGGCCGCGAAGAGATGGAAATTTGTCCGACCGAGCGTGTCGTCGTCAGACAATCGGTTGCCCCGCGCAGCTCTCAGCCGGTTGAAACTCGCGCACGCGCAAAGGCAGAGGCGAGGCGCATGCCTGCCGAAGAGAAGCCGGAGCCGTCTGAAGCGGTCGATATTGCTTCCGAAGAAGTGGCGAGCGTCTATGAGGTGCGTCCCGTAGCCTTCTCAGAGAAAGAGCAGGAGGCGCTCAAGGCCGCACAGCTGCACGCGCGCGACGTGGAGAAGTTTGCCGCCGCCGCGTCACGCGCAAGCGTTGCCGCCTTCGCCCCCGGCAGCGAGCCGCAGATGAAGATGAAGCTGATGGGTGACGTGGACAAGCTGCTGCGCCAGCGCACGCGCAATATCAAGGACAGGAGCGAGTTCACCTACGAAATACAGACGCCGAACACAGTCGGCAGCATGTAAGAAATCAAGCGGGTAAGAGAAGAAGAAGTAATAGGGATAGACAGGATAAGCAGGATAAAGAAGAAATAATCTCTTCTCTTTTATCCTGTACATCCTGTCTATCCCTGTTAATTTCTATCCTACTTTTTCCGGCCAGTCTTCTTGCCGCCAGCCTTTTTGGTAGAGGCCGCGCGCTTTGTTTTTCCCGCCGCCTTCTTAGCTGTCCCGCCGCGCTTGGTCTTTCCAGCAGCCTTTTTAGGTGCGCTCTCTTTCGCCTGAGCCGTGCGCCGTCGAGTGGGCCGCTCGGTGGGCTGTCTCATTAAACGTTCGGGCCGAATCAGTTCTGCCGCGCCGGACGTTACTGTTTCCGCCACTTCTCCGACCGCCTCAAGGCCTGCGCCTGTGAAGCCGAGCGTGCGGTCTATGGCTTCGCCTATCGTGCGGGCCGTGGTTGATACCGCCTCCTGAAAAAGCTCTTGCACGTTCGGCCGCCCGTCGTCGTCAAAGCTCTTTTTGGTCGTGCGCCTCCCGCCCTTGTTGCGTAGCTGGGTAATCTGGCCCAGCAGGTGCTTCTTAATCTTCTCGCGTATGACGCGCGGGCTGTTGTCGCGCTCGAACTGGTTCTGGAATGAATCGCAGAACTGCCCGTAGTCACCTTCAAACTGCACGCACCAGGTCTTGCCGCTGTGCGTGACGTGGCTCACGGTCGAGTCAAGTTGCAAGTCCAGTATGGCGTCCAGCGCCTCGCGCTTGATTGTCTCTGCGTCCATTATCCTACGGGCCTTTCTTCCCCTTGCGCGTGCTGGCCGGCCAGATAGTTTTTGATTCTCTCTTTAATCAGGCTCTCTTCGTAGGGGCCTCCGACATACTCTCGGAAGTCGTTGAAGAAGGGGGCGTGGCCGTCCGTGAAGCGTATGTACCAGGTGGTCGAGCCCATCAACTGCGAAGCCTGCTCTGCCTCGCATGGCAGGCCAAGCTCGCGCGCAGCCTCCCTCGTCATGTTCTTTAGAATCTCTGCGTCCAGCGTTGTCACCACTTCGCTCTCACCTCTTTAGGATTTGATTCCACCCGGGATTTTAGCATCACTGCGCGCTTAGAAACGACAGGACGTGACGGTTGAACTCTTCGGGCCGTTCCATGTTGGGAAGATGAGCCGTGCCGTGTATGACGACCGATTGCGCGCCGGAAATCTTGTTGCTTAAGACGCGCGCCGCCGCCAGTGTCTTTGGCGTATCAAGGTCGCCCGTGACTACGAGCGTCGGAACACGTATCTCCCCGAGCCTGTCGATTGCCGGAGGCTCAAGCGGTTGTTCAGTGCCCACCGATTGAGATGCTGAAAGAGCTATGCGATTCATCTCTCGCACGCGCTCTCGCACACGCGCGTCGACCTCATGCGGCTCTCTGTGCGGGCCGTCCACCCAGATTTGAAGCTCAAGCTCGTTGACGCGCTCCACATCGCCTGCCTCGTCCGCGCGCTCAAGCTCCGCGAGCTGTCGCGGCCCATCGCCCTTGAACTCGAAGCCTCCGAGCGCGGACGCTACCAGCACGAGCGCCCGCGTCACTTCCGCGTGCTCAAGCGTCAAATCCATGACGGTCTTCCCGCCCTGCGAGCAGCCTACGAAAATGGCGCGCTCGATTTCAAGAAACCTGAGCAGGTTGTAGAGGTCTTCGTGATGAGAAAAGCGCGCCGAGCCGTCCGAGGCACGCGTCCGTCCAAACCCTCGCCTGTCGTAGCGCACGACGCGGAAGCTACGCGCAAAGACCTGGAACTGCTCGTCCCACATGCGCGCGTCCGCGATGCCTGCGTGAACCAGCACGAGCGCATCGCCTTCGCCCGCCTGTTCATAAAAAAGACGCGCGCCCCCGATTTCAGCAAACCCAGACTCTACCTTCAAGCCTTCTTCCCTTCCAGTTGCTACTCAATTAGAGGCGGCTTCAAACAGGGATGGACAGAGATTGTCAGGATAAAGAAGAAGTGATTGTCTTGCTTTTTATCCTGTCTATCCTGTCCATCCCTGTTAATTTCCTCTACCACGTCTCAAGCTCTTTAATCGCCGCCATGTCCAGAAGTTTATCCGTGAAATAATCCGTGCCGTTTCGCGCGTCGAACTTCGCGGCCTGCTCGCGCGCACGCGTCTCGAACCAGCCCCGCAGCTCCGCAGTCCTGTAAGAGCCGCCTGCATCATAGAGCGGGAAGGTGCGCGCCATTTGAAGCGGCAGCGCATCACGGCCCGCCTCTTCGGCCGTCTCCAGAAAGAGCCACGCGGCGCGATAAAAGAGGAAGCGGTCATAAGGATTTGTGTTCTCCTGCGTCCACCGGAAATGATTCTCAAGCAGTCGCGCCGCGCCCTTCAAATCACCGTAGAGCGAGAGGAAGATGAGCTGGCCGCTCAGGTATTCGAGCATGCTGCGGTCGCTGGAAATCATCTGGTAGGCGCGCATGTAGTACTGCCACGCGCGCTCGCGCTCTCCCATGCGAAGGAGCGGCACAAGGAGCCTCGTGTAGGTTCTCTGCGGCACAGACCTACACTTGTCCCTGCCGTCCAGCAGCGGCTCCGCTATCCTCAACGCAAGCTCGTCCTGCCCCAGATAGAGGCGATAGCTTACCTTGTCGTCCGTCTCGCACGCGGCGCAGTCCGTCAAATCATCACGTCGAGCCTGTTCCGCAAGCTCGTAAAACTTTAGCGCCTCTTCGCGGTTGCCGAAGAATCTTTCCGTGCGGTAGCGGTACTTGTAGACGGCGCGCAGCCCACGGCCCGTTTCGCGGAAGCGGCGCTCCATGTCGTCCAGCATCTCGTATATCTGCTCTTTCGAGATTTGCGGAAAGTCGCAGATGACGTTGATCATCCACTTGTAGCGCCAGAGTATTTTCCACTCCCAGAACTGCTCGGGTGCGCGGTCGTACTGGGCCAAGCACCAGACGTAGGCGACCAGAGCCTTCTCCGGCACGCCGCCGAAATAAGAGGCTTCTATGAAAGAGTCTCTGGCTTCATACTGAAGCTTAACGTCATTCGTCGTGTCGGCGAGCCGGACGGCCTCTTCCAGCACGCCGATTCGCTCGTCGCCTTCGTCCATGTAGTAGGCGCGGTCAATCATCTCTTTTACCTTGCTCTCTATCTCCGCGTAGCCCGCGCTCATTGAACGCCCCCTTCTATGATGTCCGCGCCCCATTCGACCAGACCTAGCAGCCCCTCGTTCATCAGCTTCATCTCTTTAGAGGTCAGCGGCCTGTGTCCTAAGAGCAGCGACTGGACGTAGAGCACCTGTATGGAGAGACGCTGAAGGCGCTCGTCCTGCATGCGCGAGACTTTATAGAAGAGCGGGTTGCGGTAGTTGAAGCAGAGATGGCCGTCCGACTGCTCCCTTGACGTGTCGTCCAGCCTGTCCAGCACGGAAGACCAGAAAGAGTCCGTCACCTCCTTGCTTATCTCCACGGAGCGGCGAAAGCTGGCCTCGTTGCCTGCGGTGTAGAGCGCGGGCAAATCCACGGGCGAGAACTTTCGCACTTCAACCGAGCACCTGTAGGGGCTGAGCACCTCTTCGGCCGCTTCCACGAACGCGGCTATCTCCTCCTGCTCATAGAGCGTCAGAAACTCGAAGTTGTGCGACAGGTTGCCCGCGTCAATCTTTCGGAACACGGTCTCGGGGAAGATGTCCTGAAATTTCAGTAGAAGCTGCGGGTCGTAGGCGTAGGCGGCGTTGATGACGCAGAGAGATTGCGAGGCCGCGACGCGTGAAATCTGCCGGAACTCGTCCATGTCGAGCGCAAAGTGAACCGTCTCGTGCTCCTTTCGATATTCCGTCAGGGTCATAGTCCCCATGTTCGTCTCGAAGGGGAGCCAGTTGACGAAGATGCGAAAGAACTCGTCGTCCTCTGCGGCCAGCGCCTTAATAGAGATGTAGTGCAGCGCAATCAGGTTCTTCAGCCTCTGCGGCGAGCGCTCGGCCATCTCGACGAGGTAGTTCCTCAGGCAGCGCCCCAAGGCCTGTCGCGTCACCTGTAGCGCCTCGTCTTCGTAGAAGGACTCGCGCGAGGCCGTGGGCCTGAGGTCGTCGGCGTTGACGACGCACTTGACGAAGAAGGCCCATTCGGGCAGCAGTCCTTCCGCGTCTTCCGACAGAAGCATGTTTTTCAAATAGACCCGGTGAGTCTTTCTGGAAGCGAGGCTCATGGCCTGCGGCAGCACGAAGGCCACGCCGCGCACGTCACCCACACTGGAGCGCAGCGGAACGTAGTCCAGAAAGTCCATGCCGAAGCTCTTGCGACCGTAATCAAGATAAGCGTCGCGCTCGAATTCTGCTGCTGCGAACTCCTGCTTCCAGGGCGGCTCTTCCTCGTTGACGAGAGAGGTGCCCCGAGGCGTGGTCAGGCTGATGGGGTAGGGAAGCAGGCTCCCGTAGTGATGCGCGAGCCGCGCCACCTCCTTCGCGTCGAAGTAGGATTCGCTCCCGGCCTTAGAGCGCAGGCGCACTTCCGTCCCTGCCTCCATCTCGTCGTCCACGCTTCTTATAGAATAGGTTCCGTCCGAGTAGCCGCGCCACTCTGTAGTTCCACCCGCGCCCTCTGCGGCAGAGCGCGTCAGCACTACAATCTCGTCGCTGACGACGAAGCACGAGAGCAAACCTATGCCGAACTGGCCTATGTAGTCGCTGCGTCCGCCCACCAGCTCGTCGCGCTTTGAGGTCTGGCCTATGGTCGCCAGAAAGCCGTGAATCTCATCTTCAGTGAGACCTATGCCGTTGTCCCGGAAGACGAGCGTGGGCGGCTCGCTGCCTTCGGGCGCGGGCAGCTCTATCCAGACTCTTCCCTCGTGAGCAGCATCCATGTGCGTGCGCGCGGTGATGGCGTCAACGGCGTTCTGTAAAAGCTCACGTATGAAGACCTGCGGGCTGCTGTAGATGTGATTTGAGAGCAGGTCAATGATGCCGCCGAGGTTGACCTGAAATTTATATTCCATGACGGTTCAAGAGGTCGAAGCCTTTTCAGGAGAGTGAGCGTTCCTTTTCCTGACCATCATAAAAGTTTCTGCCCGTCTGCGCCAGTTTACATGCGAAGCACAGGTCGGTACCGCCTGCGGTAGCGGGCGGGTTCTTCTTTTCTGACCTGCTTATTCTGCGTACTCGTCGGAGCCCTGCACCCAGAGGAAGGATTGAATGTCTATCATGTCGCGGGGCTTGAGGTCTTTGAGGTCGCGGCGGACGGTCTCAGCAAACTGTAGAAGGTTCTGGTAGGTTTCCCACGAGGGGCGAGACTGGTAACGAAAGTCGAAGCCGTACTCGCGTGCGGCCGCGCGCGTGACCATAGGCTTGAGGAAGATGTGAGTCTCCGGCTGGGCCAGAAAGCCCCAGACCGTCACCATAGGCCACGTCAGCACACGCGTCTGCCTGCGCGGCAGAGCAGCCACAGCTTCTATCCAGCGCGTGAAGCGTTTGTCCAGACTTCCGCCGCCGTGCAAGTAATTGTATAGCCCTTCGGAGAAGGTGCGCGCGCCCTCTTCAGACTTAACAGCATCCCTGAGCGCCATCTTCTCAAAGGAGAAGAGCATGCTGTAGCGCGTGCTCTGCTCTACGCGCACGGCGCGCGATGCGGCTTCGGAGAACAGGCCCGCTCGCAGGAGCCTTCGGAACTCCGGCTGGCCCAGTGACTCTTCCCAACGCTCGTGCGCCTCCCACTTGTAGCCGCGCTCCCAGTCAAGATAGGTCTCGTCATGGAACCCGCCGGGAAAGAAGCGCAGGAACTTGCGACGGCAACGTAGCGCGGCTTCGCGTGATGTGGATAACGACCCGCTCCCTCGCGGCTCCCTGTTCTGTTTGGTGGCGCTCATCGCACTCGTCTCCCCTCCTTGCTCTAAGGTCTGCGCCCAAAATGTAACGCGGCTATCCCGAATTTATAGAAACAGTCTATACAGACCTCAAAAGCTCTATGGCTTTCAGCACGCGCAGCACGCCGCGATTGACGTGCGCGCCGAGCGCTATGAGCCCTATGATGACAATCGAGTAGCTCCCGATGGTGGCTATGAGCAGCAGCAGGTGCAGCCGGTTGGAAAAGTCTGCCAGAAGGACGAAGGCGACCAGAAAGAGCGCCTCCCAGACGGCTGCTATCATGAAGACGAGCTTAAAATTTCTCTCGCTCCGCTCTATGTCCGCCAGCACTTTGCCGCGCACGTTATCAAGATTTGCTCTCTCAGACATGATTAGACCTCCGCTCCTTTTTTCTCTCGCGCTCGAATGGGTTCAGCGCGCGAGCTTGTGATAGATGGCAAACGCCATGACTATGAACTCGACTATGGCGAAGCAGATGATTGCCTGCCTGAATCGCCTCTTAAACTGTGCGGCCTCCGTGCTCGGGGCCGAGTCAACCTTCTTCTCCGGCATCTTCGTAGTCCTTTCCTCATCTCTGAAACTCCCTGCGAAGCCTCTCAAGCCCGTAAGACAGTCGAGACTTGACGGTGCCGAGCGGGATGTCCAGCACCGCTGCCGTCTCTTCCAGCGACATCTCTTCAAGGTAATAGAGCACTATCACGGCGCGGCTCGCGGGCGAGAGCTTTTCAATCATCTGCGGAAGCACGGCTATTAATTCAGGCGCGAACTCCGTAAGCGCGGGCGGCTCGGCTGCAATACCCTTGAGAGCATCTTCGTCCTCTTGATGCGAGGCGTGCGCCCGCTCTCGCCTGAGATGACGGAAGGCCTCGCGGCTCGCAATCCTGTAGGCCCAAGAGCGAAACGCGGAGGGCTCTCTGAGCCACCGCAGCTTCCGGTAGATTCGCAGAAAGACTTCCTGAAGGATGTCTTCCGCGAGCGACGGCTCCCTGACAAGGCTGAGCACGTAGCGATAGAGCGGCCCCTGCACGTTTTTAAGCAGCGAGTCGAACGCCTCGCGGTCGCCCGTCTGTGCGCGCAGCACCCACCAGCTCTCTCTGTCCTTCGCCGCCATCTCGCCCATCCGTACATTATGACCCCGAAGCGCTCAGATAGGTTCGGATGTGACGAGAAAAAATTTTGGAGAGAGAGTTGGTTTTTATGCTTTGCCTGTCATGATGGCGTTGAAGATGAAGGGGAAGGTGGCCCAGGTCTGTGCGCGGTGCTGCGGGCGGAAGGCGAAGAGGACGACGCGGCCCTGTCCCATCTGTACTTCTGCGAGCGCTATGCGACCGGCTATGCGGCTTGCGCCGAGCAGCCAGCCCGAGCGCAACAGTCGGTCTGCCTCCGCGTAACGCGCGATGACACGGACTCGTTCTGACTGCTCAGAGCTGTTTAGCTCGAAGGCGGAGCTGTTGATGAAGTAGGCGGGGGTTCTGCTCTGCATCCCGCGCGCGATAGTGTGAGAGGCGTCAACGTCTAGTTGCAGGATGGAGCCGGGACAGTAGAAGTCCGTCTGCGGCACTCCCTTAAGCACGTTGCGTAAGGGCAGGTTGAACTCTTCTATGGCAAGCTCGCTCGCGGCGTCAAAGCAGACGAGCGTGCCTCCCTCGTTGACGAAGCTTCGCAGGCTCTCCACGCCCGCGCGCGTGATGCCTTCGGTGAACTCTGGCGGGTAAGTGCCGGGCGCGTGTCCTTCTATTATGTCTTTGGCCTTCTGTGACGGCAGCACAATCACGTCGTAGCGTGCGCGCAGGCTCCCGCGTCGCACGTCAGCGTCGCGAAGCGTTTCGTAAGGAATGTTGAACTGGTCGAAGACGTACCGCGTCCAGCCCTCGTCCATGCTGGCCATCCAGCCGCGATAGAGCGCGAGGCGAACGGGCCGCGTAACAGGATTGGCTATGGGAGAGCGCGCGTCGGTCGCAACGGGTAAGCCGAGCGCGCGTCGCACCTCTCGCTCGTCTCTCACAGGCGAGAGCCTTCTGGCACGGGGCGCTTCTTTTATCTCCGTGACGGCGTAAGTCTCCACGCCCATCTGAAGGGGAAGCGTCCAGCCCGCCACGTCATAGGGGCGCTCGACTTCGCCCCTGCCCATGCGCCTGTCCGGGTAGGCCTGCGGCTCAAAGAGCGCGCGGACGTTGGCTCGCTGCGGTTGTTGCAGGTAGACGAGGTAGCTTCCGGCAGGGACTTCCTGCGCCCGCTGCTTCTCCATGATTGCGACCTCTAAGGCCGCGTCCAACTTGTCCGAAGAGCGCCTGAGAGCCTGCGTGGCCAAGGCTGCGTGCAACTCCCTGTCAAGCTGATGAACCTCCACGCCCTGAGCCACGAGCGTTGACACAAGCTTTGCGACGTTCTCATCACGCCCCTGACCGGCCGGAATCAGGTAGGCCAGAGGCTCCTGCTCCCTGATAGGCGCGCTCGCGCTCTCAAGATTCAAGTTGTAGAAGTTTCTGAGATAGTCCGCGCGGAACTTCGCGGCCATGGAGAGAATCGCGCGGCTCGCCACAAGCTCCATCTGCATGATGTCTCGCGGACGCCACAGCCCTCCGGGCCAAGGGGCGGGGAAGTTCGTCGCGGGCTGAAGCGCCGAAGGCATGCCGCGCGAAGTGGAGCGCTGCAACTGCTCGCGCGTCACGGTGACGGGCGACATCAGTCGCGCGCTGGCCGCCTCCGTCAAGATGCCTATGGAGTTGTGATAGTAGGGCGCAGTGCGAAAGCCTCCGTGCCACCATGTATCGTAGACGGCATTGGTAATCACTCCCTGCGTGCCGCGCGCCTGTAAGTCTGCGGCTATCTTGTGGCCGAGGAGTCCTACCTGACGAAGCAGCACGGGCGCTATGGCAGGATTCGCAGGGTCGTAAAAGGGCGGGACGAAGAAGCGAGAGGCATTCATGCCCTGCTGGTGAACGTCGTAGACAATCTGCGGGAACCACTCCTTCCAGAAAAGCTGCGTGACGAGGCGCGTCTCCTTCAGATTAAGCATGAACCAGTCGCGGTTGTTATCGTGGCCCGCATACGTGTGATAAAGCTGCGGCGGCTGTCTGCCTTCGTAGGGAGTGCCTAAGGTGCGGCGATACCAGTCGGCGACTATCTGCACGCCGTCGGGGTTTGGCGAGGGAATCAGAATCAGAATCGTGTTCTGTAGAATCTCGCGCGTCTCTTCGTCTTCGGCCGATGCAAGCTCGTAAGCAAGCTGCATGGACATCTGCGAAGCCACTATCTCGTCCGAGTGAATTGAGCACGAGACGGCTACCACAGTCCTGCCTTTTTGAAGGAGCGAGTCGCGCTCCGCCTCAGTCTTAATCGTGCGCGGGTCTGCCAGTCTTCCCTGAATCTCTTTATATTTCTCTAAATCGCGTATATTCTCTGGCGCGCTGATAAATGCGGCGAAGAGGGGACGGCCCCCTGTGCTTTGGCCAAGAGTTCTTATAAGCAGGCGGTCGCTGGCAGCATCGAGCCGCGCGAAGTAGGCTGTTATCTCTTTCCAGTCGGCTATGGTGCGGTCTGTGCCCGGCACAAAGCCGAGCGAGCTTTCGGGCGAAGGAATCGCCGGATTGTTTGCGGAAGCGGCGGCGGCTGTTGCTCCGGCGCGAGAGCTTTGAGATTGCGCACGAGCGCTTTCATGAGAGAATACGAGCGCGCTTAAGACGAGAGAGACAAGTAGAGCGTAAGAATGACGACGCATTCTGAAAATCCTTCGAGCGATTTAGTGGAATCAGGCGAGGCAGGCCGAGAGGGCCTGCGCGAGGCAGAGTCTAGCACAGGTGAGGGCAGTCGTCTTGCCGGGCGGCTTCTATACTGGTGGTCGCTCTTTGTAGCCTCCATGCTGCTGCTCATCTTAGGCCCGCCCGTGCTGCTGGTCTCGTGGCTGGCCCGGCACAAGGAATGGGTCTACCCGTGGGCCAGGTGGGGAGGCAGGCAGTGGCTGCGCCTGAGCGGCGCGCGGATAGTCGTGCGCGGGCGCGAGCATCTAGACCCGAAGCAATCTTACGTCTTCGTGATTAATCATCGCTCTTATCTGGATACGGCCACGGCCTTCTGCTATCTGGGGCGGCGCATAGGACTGCTGGCCAAGAAGGAGCTGCTGAAGGTGCCGATTCTAGGGTACGGCATGGGCTACGTGAACATCATGGCGATTGACCGCAGCAACCGCGAGCGCGCCATACAGACTGTTCAGGCGGCTACCGAGCGCTTACGCTCCGGCGTCTCGTTCGCAGTCTTCGCGGAAGGCACGCGCGCACGCCCCGGCCAGTTCCTGCCCTTCAAGAAGGGAGCCTTCTTCATGGCAAAGGACGCGGGCGTTCCGGTCGTGCCCGTAGCCATGAAGAACACGGACACTTTGATGGGAAAGGGAACGGGCGTTGCTCGTCCCGGCACGATAGAGATGGTCATACTTGAGCCGATTCCGACCGAAGGGCTCTCCACGGACGAGGACGTGGAGAGGCTGATAAAAGAGGCCCACTCGCGCATAGCCGAAGAGCTTTACCGTCAGGACTGACCCGCTTCATTGCTTGATGGTGTCGGGAATCATCTCTGCGCCGGGAGGGTTCTCGAAATCCGTGAAGCGCACGCGCATGCGAAGGCGCACGGAAGCTCCGCTCGGCAGGACTAACGTGTCGTCGGCGTAAGTCAGGCTAGGGAACCAGAAGCCGTTGTCGAACTGCTCTCTGTAGGTCTCAAAGGTGGGAAAGCGCTGCTTGCCTTCGGGGACTCCCTTGCCTTTGGCTTTGACAAGCTGCATGTCTTTATCGTCAATCCAGATGCGTCCCTGAAAGAATCGCTCTAATGATTTCTTAGCGTCCGGCATCACCTTCGGCTTAACGTCGAAGACGTAGGTGTCCAACTCGTCCACGCGCTCTTTGCCTATGTAGGTGAACTGGTAACGGTCAATCTTTTCCGCCTCGACGGCGAAAATCTCTATCGTGTTCAGGTCTTCGAGGTCTGCTGGCGAGATGGGCAAGGTCGGTATGGGAAAGGTTATGACCTTCTCGCGCTGTTTGCCCGATGGGTCGAAGGTCAGGTAAGAGGTGCGGTGATATTCGCCCGTCACCTGCCCGCCCATGCCTATGCTCTGAATGATGGCGTCGCGCTTGAAGCCGTAGCGAGAGAGAAGGCGGCGAAACTCTGTCTCCCTGGCGCGAAAAGAGGAGAGGATTCGCTCGACATCTGCCGACTGCTGGCTCCGCGTGCGGGCCGAAGTCTCTGTGAAGCGCGCATGCGGGAGAAGGCAGAGCGCAACTGCTGCGAGTGTGAAGAAGAATAGTCGTTTCATAAGAGCCTGAAATCTCTCGTTTTGAAGTTGCAGCCAGAACGGCTGAGGCGCGAGCCGAGTGTTGATTCCGGCTACATCTTGCCAGATGAGACGGCCCGGCGTCCACCATCCGGGATGCTTTTCCGATAATCCGTAAGGCGAGTTGTGCTATACTCGCCGACAGCTTTTGGATTCACCCGATACCTTTCGCGCATAAAGCAAGAGTTTCCTGGCCTCGCTAACTGTATGACACGGACGTTCACTAATGAAGTGGCCTCGACAGACACGCTCGTCCTTGCGGCGCGGTCGGTGGAGCGCGGCGATTTGCTGGGCGCTCAGAAGCTGCTGCTGGATTTAATCAAGGAGAGCACGGAAGGGGCAGCGAGCGAGCGGCAGGTTCTGGCGCGCACGCTTCTAACGGAAGTTTACGAAGGGCTGGGCCAATACGGAGAAGCGGGCGAGGTGCTCTCCGTCTACAACGTACACGCGCTTGAGCTTTATCCTTCACACCTGCGCGGCATAATCCTTCTGGCCTTCGGCTCGCAGGCCTACTGGCACAACGACTTTTCCCGCTCCGTCACGCTCCTTAATCGTGCGCGAGAATGCCTTGAGCCGACGGGAGACGTGGCGAACCTGGCGCGGGCGCATCACTGTCTGGGTCGCACCTACTGGGCTCTGGACGAGATTCATTTAGCACGAGAGCACTACGAGCTGAGCATAGAGTGGGGCCGCCGCGCACGCGTTGACCGCGCGCTCGCCATCACCTACATGAACCTCGGGATTGTCGCGCGTCACGAAGGCGATTTGGACGAAGCGGGGATGTGTTATCGCCGCGCGCTCAGGCTCCTGAGGAACACCACGGACGACGTGACACGCGCGCGTCTACAGAACAACCTCTGCGTGATGCACCATTACCAGGGGAACTTCTACGAAGCGGCCAACGCCGCGCACCGCGCGCTTGAGCATCTCTCCGGGCATCACAACGACCTGCTGCTCGGCATGATTCACAACAACATGGCCCTCTCGGCTCTTCACACGGGCGAGTGGGCCAAGGCCGAGAGCTTCGTGCAGCGTGCGCTCGGGATTGCGCGTGCTTCGGAAGACCGCCTGAGCGAGGGTCGCTACACGGAGACGCTCGGCACCTTGCGCGGCCATCAGGGCCGTGTTCACGAAGCGAACGAGCTATTGCGCGTCTCGCTTGACCTTTCCAAAGAGGTCGCGAGCAAGAAGGACGAGACGACGGCGCTGCTTTCTCTGGCGAGGCTCTGGCTCATGGCGCGCAACACGCACCTTGCGCTCACCTACGCCAGAAAGGCCAGAGACCTTGCGCGCGAGATAAACGATGAAAGGTTTGCTTCCGAGGCTGCGCTCCTGATGGTGGAAGGCTACCGCCGCAGCGACAAGTGGATGCCCGCCGAGGACTGGCTGCGTATAGCGCAGGAAGAGCTTGAGAACCTGCCGTATCCTTATCTGGACGCAATCCTACAGCGCAACATGGCCAGCTTCATCTCGCGCCGACGAGACCCTTCGCGCGGCGAGCGGCTTTACCGCCAGACCGAAGAGGCCTTCCGCTCCATGAACGCGGCCTATCAGGCGGCTCTCACAATCTTCGAGCACGGCGAGAGCCTTGCGCGGCGCGGCGAGCATCCTGCCGCTAGAGAGCGCTTCGCGGAAGCCGCGAGACAGTTTCAGGAGCTTGGCGCAAGCCTGGACGCGGAGCGCGCGGAGGAAGAGGCTCGCCGCGCTGCCGAGCGCATGGACGCATGGCAGATAGCCCCTGCTCCCTCCATCAACCTGATTCCGCCGGAAGTCGCCCCGCTCATCATGCAGATTCTTGATGCCGCGTCGGGCCGAGAGCGGCTCCTGCGAGAATTGATGTTCGCCACCAAGAACGCGCTGGCCGCGCGCGGAGCGGCCGTTTTCGCGGCGGACGACGACGGACACCTCTACGCGCAGGCCACTATTGACCTCGACGAGAAGGCCAGAGAGCAGGCGGCCCTTTCGGCCGCGCGACACCTTGAAACGAAGGACAAGGCGGCTCAGACGGGCGCTCGCGCCGAAGCCGTCAACCAGCGCGAGGCTGCTGCATCTTCCGTCATCACGGACGACCTCTGCCGCACGCTCGCCCCAAGGCGCAACGGCGGCGCTTTCGTCCTTTATCTAAAGCAGCCCGCGCCTTTGACAGAGCGCAGGGCAGAGACCCTCGATGCGCTCGTAGGCGTCGCGCGACTTGCCCTACAGATGCTTGACCTCAGGACTGACATAAGGCGCGTGCGCCCGCTCAATGCCGCGACGGTGCTGCCTCTGGCTTCGGGCCTCTTCCCGAATATCATCGCCACTAGCTTTGCCATGCGGGACGTGCTGGCGCGCATGGAGAGGCTGAAGGATTCGGACGCGACCGTGCTGGTGCTGGGAGAATCCGGCACGGGCAAGGAGCTGATTGCGCGCTCCCTGCACGAAGAGAGCACGCGCCGCGACAAAATCTTCCTGCCCTTTAACTGCTCGGCTGCGCCCAGAGAGCTTGTCGAAAGCCAGCTCTTCGGCCACAAGCGCGGCACCTTCACGGGAGCCGTCAACGACCAGCGCGGCATCATACGCGCGGCCGAAGGCGGCACGCTCTTTCTGGACGAGATAGGCGATTTGGCGCTCGACGCCCAGCCCAAGCTCTTAAGGTTTTTGCAGGGCGGCGAGATAATGCCCCTGGGCGAGGCTCCCAGAAAAGTTAACGTGCGCGTGATTGCCGCCACGAACCGGGATTTGGAAGAGGACGTGCGCGCGGGCCGCTTCCGCGAAGACCTCTTCTACCGCCTGAACACCTTCGTCATAAAGGTGCCGCCGCTCAGAGAGCGCCCGGAGGACATTCCGCTCCTCGCCTCCTACTATTTCGAGGACGCCTGCCGCCGACACAACCGCCAGCTTGTAGGCATCACGCCGGAAGCCATGCTTTATCTGGCGCATTACCAGTGGCCGGGCAACGTGCGCCAGCTACGCAGCGAAATAGAGCGCATAGTCGTCTTCGCAGAGGACGGTCAGGCCGTGGGCGCGGAGCTGCTCTCGCCGGAGATTCTACGCGCCACTTCGACCACTTCGCCCGTGCGCTTCCAGCTAGATTTTTCAAAGCCCATCAACTTCAAAGAGATAATGATGGACGTGGAGCGCCAGTTGCTGACAGAAGCGCTGGCTCGCCAGAGCGGCAACTCTACGCGGGCCGCGGAGATGCTGGGCCTGCGTCGCCAGACCTTCACTTACAAGCTGCGCCGCTTTGATATAGAGCATCCGGGCATGGAAGGCGACGACGACTGAGCCGCCGGGCGGCGCTCGGCTGCCCCCAGGGAAGCGCAAAATTTTTTGCACCTTCAGGTAAAATCTCTTTCACTGCCTCTAACACTTCATAAGCAATCAATTTAAGCTCCTTCAGTGCACACGTTTGCCCGGAGCCGCGCAGCAAAAAAGCTGTCGCCCCTGTGCTTTTCACCCTTCTGCCCGAAACAGTCCGAAGGCCCGCTTTTACTGGCATTCGCCCCTTTAAAGAGCTACGCGCGCCGTCTGGCACAAGCCTTGTAATAGTAGATAGCGGCGGGACAGACGATTCCTTCACCGCGCTCCGGCTCGCCAGATGACATAAAGATAAAAAGGAAATTGAGAGGGGAAGAAAAAAGAATGCCTAGCATCAAGAGGTTTTTAGCAATCGCAGTATTGGCCGTGGCGCTCGCGCCAGCGGCCCTTGCTCAGGGAACGGCTGAATCGCCGGGAGTGGTGTCCACACCGGCTGAATCGTCGCTGACGGTCTCGGCCGAAGGAACCGCAGAGTCGCCGGGCTATTTCGGCACGGCCGAGTCACCGGGCTTCATGACGACGGTCTTCATATACCTGGGCGCAGTTGTCTAAGCTCTATTAGCAAAAGATAGAGATTTGCCGAAAGTCAGTTCCCTCGCTTCTGATGTTCGCGTAGTTAAAAACTGGAGAACCGATGAGAGACAGAGTGGAAACACTGGCTGATTGGAGAACCGATACGGTACGGTTACGTTCCTCATATCGGCGGCTGGCGGCCTCCCGCCTTCCCGTGAACCTCTATAGCGCGCGAGCGCAATCGCAGCGTAGAGCAGCACTGTTGCTACACGGGATTGATGGCGAGACGGGCTCGTGGGAGGAGTTCGACGGCCAAGAGCTAGCCGATGACACGCGCGGCGACCGCACGTCAGTCCTACTGGGCGGGACTACGGGCGGCGTCGCGCTTCCCTTTAAGACGGGGCTCATAGCAGCCGCAGGCACGGGAACCCTCTTTGTCACCAACATAGAGAAGATGCCCGAGCGTGCGCGCCACGTGCTCTGTCGAATGGTGGAGACGGGACGCTATACGCCCGTGGGCGACCCCTTCCCGCGTCCCGTCAACTGCCGATTGATAGTCGCCACGCGCCACCCGCTTTCGATGATGGCGCGGGGCTTCGAGGTAGAGTGGGAGGTGGCGGACGCACTGGGCAACATAAGCCTGCGCGCCGAAACCGTCATTCGCGCCCTGGCCACGGAAGAGGCTTTTAACAAACACCCCAGCACCTTTGCAGCAGCCAGTTAGCTGAAAGGCATAGAAAAAAGGTGACGCGCCGGGGGCCGCCCTCTATCAAAGGCCCTTGGCGCGTCACCCATTTTGTTTTTAAGCTACGGCCCTTAGCCTACGAACTCGACTTCCACGCGGTTCGGGATGATGCCGCGCTCGTAGCCTTCGCTGAGCAATCGCCTGACGGCCTCGCGCCCGCGCTCCGTGTAATCCAGCGTCAGCTCGTTGACCCACATGCCCACGAAGCGGTCAGCCAGCTCCGTGTCCATGTCGCGCGCGAACTGCATGGCATAGGCGAGCGCCTCCCGCCGATGCTCAAGCGAGTAGCGTATGCTCTCGCGCAAACAGCCAGAGACCTTTCGCATTAAGTCCGGCCCAAGCTCGCGCCGTATGGCGTTGCCGCCCATGGGCAGAGGCAGCCCATTCGTGCGCTTGTGCCACCACTCGCCCAGGTCAATCACCTTGTGAAGCCCAAGCTTCTGATAAAAGAGCTGGCCTTCGTGTATCAGTAGTCCGGCGTCGGCTCGACCCTCCTGCACGGCGTCTATAATCTGGTCAAAGGGCACGACCTCGTACTCAAAGGAAGGATTGAAAATCCTGAGCGCGAGAAAAGCGCTCGTCAGTGTGCCGGGAACCGCCACCTTAATCTTGGACAGGTCTTCGGCACTGAGGGGCTCTCGCGCCACGACAATGGGGCCGTAGTTGTCGCCTATGGACGCCCCGTGCGGCAGCAGCGCGTACTTGTCCGAGATGTAGGCGTAGGCGTGAAAGCTTATGGCCGTGACATCGTAGGTGCCGCGCATGGCCTCTTCATTCAGGGTCTGAATGTCTTTGAGGACGTGCGTGAAGCGCAGGTCGCCTGTGTCCAGAAGCTCGTTTGCCAGCCCGTAGAACATAAAGGCGTCGTCCGAGTCCGGCGAGTGCGCGACCGAGATGGTTCGTGTTTCAGTTGCAGTAGACATAAAAATTAATGCTCAGACTGTGGCGGTCTCCCTCTCTATTCTGTTGTAGACAGTGTCGCGCTCGACGGCCTCGAATCCTGCGTCTTCTATGAGCGCTACAATCTCCTGTTTGCTCATCCTGACTTCCTGATTGGCTTCGACAGAGTAGCTTGCCGAAAGCTCGCCGCCGTCTGTGATGGTGCCGTCCAGGTCGTTCGCTCCGAAG
The DNA here is from genome assembly GCA_035276685.1 of Pyrinomonadaceae bacterium. GTDB lineage: Bacteria > Acidobacteriota > Blastocatellia > Pyrinomonadales > Pyrinomonadaceae > JACVRN01. The sequence goes on from DATELK010000245.1 coordinate 40,146, forward strand.
TGAAGCGCGACCTGCGAGAGCCGCTTGCCCAGCATCACCCAGTAGGCTTTGACGTGCGGGAAGTTGTCCAGCATCAGGCGCGAGACGGCTATGGTCTTGAGGCTGTCAACGCCTGACGGCCCCGGCAGGTGCGCGAGCTTAGTGTTCTCAGGATAAAAGGCCAGGGGGATGAAGCACTGGAAGCCGCCGGACTTGTCCTGCTGCTCCCTTAACCTTATAAAGTGGTCTACGCGGTCTTCCGTGCTCTCTATGTGGCCGTAGAGCATGGTGGCGTTTGTCTTGAGGCCCGCCGCGTGGACTTTGCCGGAAAGCTCCAGCCAGCGCTCGGCATCGCACTTGTGCGCGCAGAGCATGGAGCGCGTGGGCTCGCGGAAGATTTCCGCGCCGCCGCCCGGACAGGAATCCATCCCCGCCTCCTTCAGCTGGCCAATCACGTCATCGTCCGTCATCTTGTAGAAGCGCGCGAAGTGGTCAAGCTCAACCATCGTGAAGGCTTTCAGGTGAAGCTGCGGGAACTCTCGCTTCAGGGCAGAGAGCAAGTCCGTGTAGTAGCTCCACGGCAGCTTCGTATTGAGCCCGCCTACGATGTGAAGCTCCGACGCGCCCTCTTTGACAGCCTCGCCCGCTATGCGTAGAGACTCCGCTATGTTGTGCGTATAAGCGTCCACGGCCGTGGGCTTGCGATAGAAGCCGCAGAACTTGCAGTCCACGTAGCAGACGTTCGTAGGATTGAAATGGCGGTTGACGTTGAAATAAGTCGTCCGCCCGTGAAGCCGCCTCCGCACATAATCGGCCAGCCGTCCCAACGCCGGAAGGTCGTCCGTCTGGTAAAGCGCCAGCCCGTCATCAAAAGAGAGGCGCTCGCCGCTCATGACTTTGTCGGCGATGGCCGTTAATTTAGGGTCGTGTGAAAAGTTCATACTCTTTAATTCGGTCAGTCTTAATCCCAAAGGTTTCTCATGTCTAGGCTGAAGCCCGGCAAAGTAGGCTCACCCGAAATCTCCTGCGGGTCGTCCAGAATCTCCAAAGGCGAAGACTTTCTATAAATGTAAACTTTACGCTCCGTCGGATCAATCAGCCAGCCAAGCCCGGCTCCGTTTTCCACGTACTCCTGCATCTTCTCCTGCAATCTTTGAACGGAGTCCGTGGCCGAGCGCAGCTCAACGACGAAATCAGGGCAGAGCGGCGCGAATTTCGTTTGCTCGCGCTCGCTCAGCGCTTCCCATCGCTCTTTGCGTACCCATGCAAGGTCAGGCGAGCGTATAGCTCCATTAGGTAGCCTGAAACCCGTGGATGAATCAAAGCCTATGCCCGTCCCGTCCTGTTCAGCCCAGATACCGAACTTTACTGTTAAGTTGAAATTTCTTCCACCGGTCTTCGAGCCTGCGGGGGGCATAATGATGATGTCTCCTTCTCTGGTGCGCTCTATGCGCCAGTCGCGGTTGCGCTGGCAGAAGTCAAAGAACTCCTCGTCGCTCATCGCGTTCAGGTACGGGAATTCAATCTCGCCCGGCTCGCTGCCGATAATTGAAAGCATAGTGCTCATAAAGAAGACTCTCCTTCCAGACTCAAATTATCAGAGTCGAATCCAGACGGCGCTCCCGAAGGTCGCAAGCAGAATCACGCTGACGAAAGCGTTGGTGGTAAAGAAGGCAGCGTTGAGGCGGCTCAGGTCGTCCGCCCGCACAAGCGTGTGCTGGTAGACGAGGAGCGCGCCCGTCGCTATGACTCCCGCGAGCGCGAGCGCTCCCAGATGCGTCGTCAGATAAAGCGTGAGAAGGGCCGCGAAGGCTCCCGCGTGAAGGAGCCGCGAAATCCATAGCGCGCGACTGATGCCGAAGCGTCGCGGAATCGAATGCAGCCCCTCGCGGCGGTCGAAGTCGTAGTCCTGGCACGCGTACAGCACGTCGAAGCCCGCAGTCCACAGCAGCACCACGGATGACAGAAGCAGCGGCGCTGGCTCGTCAAGGCTGCCGCGCACGGCTATCCACGCGCCCGTGGGCGCAATCGAGAGGCACCAGCCCAGCACCAGATGCGAGAGCGAAGTCCAGCGCTTCGTGTACGAGTAGAGAATGACGTTGGCCAGTGCTACGGGCGAGAGCAGAAGCGTCAGGCGGTTGAGCATGGCCGATGCCAGCAGGAAGAGCGCCGCCGACGCCACAGTGAAAGCCCAGACGAAGCCTACCGAAAGTGAGCCCGCCGGAATCGCGCGCCCGCTCGTGCGAGGGTTGCGCGCGTCAATCTCACGGTCGGCTATGCGATTGAAGGCCATGGCGCAGGAGCGAGCGCCGACCATCGCGACCGTTATCCAGACAAGCTGCCACACGCCCGGAATCCCTCGCGCAGCCAGAAGCGCTCCCAGAAGCGCGAACGGCAGCGCAAAGAGCGTGTGCTCTATCTTAATCATCTCGAGCGTCGTGCGTATGTTTCGTGCGACCGATTGCATAAGGATGAAAAGTATCCTGCTCCTAAACGAGAAGCATAGCCTCCGATGAAGTGAAAGGCAAAAGCCGAGCCAGCCCTTTCGTGCCCGAAAAGCTGCGCTTTCGTCCTCGCGGGCTTTGCAAATCGCCATTTCAACACGCGGGC